>WGMA01000050.1 GCA_016125285.1 Phycisphaera sp. | reverse complement strand
CCTACAACAATCATGACGATCCTCCTGTCCTATACGGTTGGCGTGAAACAACGCCGTTGGTACGCCGCACGTGCCACGAGCACAAGCACGTACCCGGGAGGATCGTCTTATCATGACATTAGGTCGGGGCCCGCCCCGACAAAGTTCGCAACGATAAGTCTGAAACGTCGGGGCCGGGTGCCCGGGTCGGCGTTGTATCGATGTCCGCGAACGGGGTGCCACTGCCCCGAGGCAGTGCTCCACCGGACGCGTCGATCACGCCTGGCGTGTCACGGCGTGACCATTCTACAACACCAGTTCATCAATCCGCAGGTGACCTTCATCGCGTGCTTCCCACCAGCGGGCGCTGCTCCATGGCCAGTCGATTGCGCGTTCCACCAATCCGCGTCGGACCGGATTGTTGTGGATGTAGCTGATCTTCTCGATCAGCTCGTCGTCCGAGTAGATGTTGCGATCGTACCCGCCGCCGGGCTGCCAGAAGCGGAACACGTCACGGTCGCCCTTTCGGACGGTGAGGCGAGCGAGCCAGTCGCTCTGGTTCGTGACGACGAGGTGCGCCTTCGCGGCGTCGGACACCGGGCGTTTGAGCGCGGTGAGGATGTAGGACTTGCGGCGCTTACGGTGTGGTGCCGACATGCCGACATTGTAGCCGATTGTTGGCCAGGCCCTGTCTGGGTCGTCGATGGAGCACTGCCTGGGGGCAGTGGCACCCCGTTAGCGGTCATCCCTAAGGTTTCGACCCGGGCACCCGGCTGGGTTGTTACACGGTCAGTCCAGCGGCTTTCCCTCAATCACTTCTTGCATCCAATTCTTTACACTTTCATCTGGTTCCTGCTTGATCGCTTGACGCAATGTCGCTTCCATGCCATCAGGCCATTTCTCTTTGCCCCATTCGGACAATGCCCAAAGTGCCTCGTTGCGGTTGCGTGTGACGGGACTGCGCAAGCTCGCTCGGATGAGTTTCTCGCCGTGGCCGGGGTATGAGCCGAGGTTAGACACGATGGAATCCAAGCAACTATGCAACTGGAAGTCAGGCCCTATTCCAAGGGACTTGCTGGGACCGGCCGAAAGTTTATCTAGTGGAAGTGCGGTCTCCGCAAGAGTGATGATCTCTGCGATGCGGTCCTCGTTACATTGCTGCATCACGTCGTACCATCGGCCTGCATCGTGTGGGTTTTCGCCCAGCCGCTTGCGAACATACTGCCACGTCTCGATCCCCAGTTTGTTTGCAGCAAAGTTAGCGGCAGTGAACATCACCTCGTCATCGGATTCCAAGGCTTTACGAACAACTTCGAACCACGAATCACGTTCCATGAGTGACTCTGTGAGATCGAGGAGATACTTCCTACGATCTGGCGTCCAGCCACGGTCAGTGTTGCTAAGACCAACGGCACAGAACAGCGTAAACTCGTCGTGTCGTCCAAGCGTCGAGAGGACTTCACGATGCCCGTTGCCTTGAAAGAGTCCAAGAATGGCGATGAACGCGCCGAGCATCACGACGTTGGCGCCGTCGAGCGTGTAGCACGGGGCCCGCCACTTGATGTCCTCGGTGAGGCCCGACGCGAGCACGATCCGCCGCAGCGCAGCCAGCTCGTCGCCCCACCGCTTGTTCTTGCGGATGTAGCCATCGACCTGCGACGCGGTGCTGCCCATGAGTGACGCCCTCCGAAGCGGGTGAGCCGGGTGATGCGGGACGTGCGTTGTTTCTCGCACGCTTTGGCCGCGGGGTCAACGCGTGGCGCGGCGACGGGCGCGGCGGCGGGTGCGGCGGCGGGCGGCGGCGCGCGTGTTGAGCGTGTGCCGTCGCGCGTGTCACGCCGTGCGCGCGGGTTGGCGGGATACCGATTTTCCGTCGCCCTTTCGCGCCCATTGGCGCTCCGTTCGCGCCCCGATGCGCCCCTTTCGGACCCGATCGGCGCTCGATTTTGCCCGGTGCGCGCCCGTGTTGAATCCCGCCAACGACCCGTTAAATCGTCATAAATCGCGTGCTGGACGGGATGTTACCGCTCCGGGGCGTCGTAAGTCCTTGATCGGGGTCATCGCCGCGGGAGTTGGCGCGGTCGGGCAATGGGCGTGGCGGGCGATACCGGATTTGCGTCCCGTCATGTCGTGCGCCGTCAGCGAGCACGCCGTGCGCGGGGGCCAAAGCGCGTGCGTCGCGCCCAACGGTAGTGGCGCATCGTGTTGATGCGCGGCGCGGCGAGCGACGACGCGGAGGCGGTGAAGACGTAAAATACCTCATTGAGTTTGCGGCAAACCTCATCGACGTGAGACCGCGCGCCGGTACGATTCACGTGTCACGCGACCGTGTGACACTAACTTGAGGGCAAGCACATGAATAGGTTGCTGCGTCGCCGATGTGTCGGCTGTCTCGTCGCGTTGTTGCTCGCCGGGCCGGCGGTGGTCCGTGCGGAGGACTACGTGGTGCACACATGGAAGAAGGTGCACCTGACGCCGACGTTCTACGCCGAGGGCGGCAACTACGGGGACTTTAATAAGGACGGCAAGGTCGACGTGGAGGCCGGTCCGTACTGGTATGCCGGGCCGGAGTTTACGGAGCGGCACGAGATCTACCCCGCCAAGGAGTTCCCGCCCGGCAGCTACTCGGACAACTTCTTCAGCTACGGGTACGACATCAACGGCGACGGCTGGGACGACATCGTCGTGATCGGTTTCCCGGGCAAGGAGACGTTCTGGTACGAGAACCCCAAAGGCAAGGACGAGCACTGGCAGCGGCACCTGGCGGTGAAGAGCACGGACAACGAGTCGCCGATGTTCAAGGACCTGACCGGCGACGGCAAGCCGGAGCTGATCTTCCACACCGGCGGCGTGCTGGGATACGCGACGCCCGACTGGGCGGACCCGACGAAGGAATGGACGTTCCACCCGATCGCCGAGAAGGCGGGCTATCAGCGGTTCACGCACGGCATCGGCATCGGCGACGTGAACGGCGACGGGCGGATGGACTTTCTGATGTCGAACGGCTGGTGGGAGCAGCCGGCGAAGCTCGACGGCGACCCGCTGTGGACGAAGCACGACACGCACTTCGGCGGCGGCGGCTCGCAGATGTACGCGTATGACGTCGACGGCGACGGCGACAACGACGTGGTCTGCTCGCTGCAGGCGCACGCGTACGGCTTCGCGTGGTTCGAGAACCTCGACGGCAAGGGCGGGTCGTTCAAGCAGCACACGGTCATCGACGACAAGCCCGAGCACAGCCCCTACGGGCTGGTCATCAGCCAGATGCACGCGGTGGACATGGTCGACATGGACGGCGACGGCGTGATGGACTTCGTGACGGGCAAACGCTGGTGGGCGCACAACGGTCACGACCCGGGTACGGCGATGCCGGCGGTGGTCGTGTGGTTCAAGGTCGTGCCGGGCAAGAAGTCCGGCGAGGCGGAGTTCATCCCTTACGAGATCGACAACGACTCGGGCGTCGGCACGCAGGTGACCGCGACGGACGTCAACGGCGACGGCCTGCCGGACATCGTCGTGGGCAACAAGAAGGGCACGTTCATCCACCTGCACTCGACGAAGAAGGTCGACAAGGCGACCTACGAAGCGGCGCAGCCGAAGAAGCAGGACCCGGGCAAAGCGGCGGACGCGTCGGCCCCCGCATCGGGTGCCACTGGCGGCTTGCCCGCCAGTGCCTCGGCGCACGACAAAACACTGGCGGACAAGCCGCCAGTGGCACCCCAAGCCGGGCGCGTGATGAAGGGCGACCCGATCGCGGGTGACGTGCTGTCGAAGGGCGAACTGCCGGTGGGCGACGACGGCAAGCCGCTGAACACGGACTTCGAGACCGGCGACCTGCGTGACTGGACGGCGTCGGGCGAGGCGTTCAAGGGTCAGCCTTACCGCGGCGAGATCGATCAGCACCGCAAGTTCGGCCAGGGTCGGACCGCGCGTCACCAGGGCGAGTACTGGATCGGCGGCTACGAGGTGCTGGAGGACACGCCGACGGGGACGCTGACGAGCAAGCCGTTCAAGGTGACGCAGCCGTGGGCGTCGATGCGCGTGGCGGGCGGGAACCACCCCGAGACGCGCGTGGAGATCGCGGACGCGAAGAGCGGCAAGGTGTGGTTCAGCGTGTCGGGCAACAACAGCGAGACGCTGGAGCCGGTGCTCGCGGATCTGTCGAAGCATGTCGGCGATTCCGCGATCATCCGCATTGTCGACGAGCACACGGGCGGGTGGGGGCACATCAACTTTGATGACTTCCGGCTGTTTGCGAAGAGGCCAAGCGTGGAGGGTGCGGTGGCGACCGCGCCGAAGGTTCCGCCGAAGCCTGCGGAGCCGCAGGCGACGGGGATGACCGCGCGTGAGGCGGCGAAGGCGATGACGCTGCCGGACGGATTCAAGGTGAACGTGATCGCCGCGGAGCCGCGTGTGCACCAGCCGATCGCGATGACGATCGACGAGCGCGGCCGGCTGTGGATCGCCGAGGCGTACGCGTACCCGAAGCGTCAGCCCGAGGGCGAGGGCAAGGACCGCATCCTCATCTTCGAGGACACGGATCACGACGGGCGGTTCGAGACGCAGAAGGTGTTCACCGAGGGGCTGAACCTGATCAGCGGGCTGGAGGTGGGCTACGGCGGGGTGTGGGTCGGGGCGGCGCCGTACCTGCTGTTCATCCCAGACAAGAACCACGACGACAAGCCCGACGGCGAGCCGCAGGTGCTGCTCGACGGGTTCAACTACAACGACACGCACGAGGTGCTCAACAGCTTCATCTGGGGGCCGGACGGCTGGCTGTACGGATGCCACGGCGTGTTCAACCAGTCGAAGGTGGGCAGGCCGGGCACGCCGGACGATCAGCGCGTGCCGTTCAACGCGGGCGTTTGGCGTTACCACCCGACGAAGCACGTGTTCGAGGGGTTCGCGTGGGGCACGAGCAACCCGTGGGGCGTGGACTTCAACGACTACGGCCAGGCGTTCGTGACGGCGTGCGTGATCCCGCACTTCTATCACATGATCGAGGGCGGGCGTTACCAGCGTCAGGCGGGCAAGCACTTCAACGCGAACGTGTACGACGACATCAAGACGATCGCGGACCACCTGCACTACACGGGCAACATCAAGGACCACGCGTGGTGGGGCCGAAACACGGCGGTGCACGACAACGGCACCGACGCGGCGGGCGGCGGTCACGCGCACTGCGGGGCGATGGTGTACCTCGGCGACAGCTTCCCGGCGGAGTACCGCAACAAGGTGTTCATGTTCAACGTGCACGGCAACCGGATGAACATGGACGTGCCGGACCCGCACGGCTCGGGCTACGTCGGCCGGCACGGCGACGACTTCATGAAGGCCAACGACCCGTGGTTCCGCGGGGTGAGCATGAAGTACGGCCCGTCGGGCAGCGTGTACTTCATCGACTGGTACGACAAGCAGGCGTGCCACCGCGGCGACCCGAACATCTGGGACCGCACCAACGGCCGCATCTACCGCATCAGCTACGGCCCGCACAAGCCGGCCGACGTGAACCTCGGCGCGATGAGCGACGCGGAGCTGGTCAAGCTGATGATGAGCCCCAACGACTGGTACGTGCGGACGGCGCGTCGGCTGCTGGCCGAGCGTGCGGCCGACGGCAAGCCGATCAGCGACGAGCTGGCGGCGCAGCTGGCCAAGACGGCGCTGTCGCTGAACGACGACGCCCCGCAGCGGCTGCGGGCGCTGTGGGCGCTGCACGTGACGCGCGGCGTGAGCGACGACCTGACGCTCGAGCTGCTGAACATGGGCGGCGGGTGCTGCGAGTACCTGCGGGCGTGGGCGATCCAGCTGGCGCTGGAGGACGGCGCGGCGTCGGAGGCGATCGTGTCGAAGATGGCGGACCTCGCGGCGAACGACGACTCGCAGGTCGTGCGGCTCTACCTGGCCTCGGCGCTGCAGCGGTTGCCGCTGGACCAGCGTTGGGCGATCGCGACGGCGCTGATCCAGCACCCCGAGGACGCCGAGGATCACAACCTGCCGCTGATGTACTGGTACGGCATCGAGGCGCTGGTCCCGACGGACAAGACGAAGGCGACGATGCTGCTGGCGAAGACGAAGGTCCCGCTGCTGCGTCAATACATCGCGCGGCGCATGGCGGCGAAGTAGCGCTTACTCCTCTCCCCGCCGGGGAGAGGCTGCGAGAGGGGCCTACGCGGCGATGCGTTCGCTCCGCTCAACGGTATCATCGATCGGGCTTGTAACACGGGCCCCCTCCCTCCATCCCTCCCCGGCGGGGAGGGAGGTCAGACAACGAGGCACACACATGCGAACGATCTGGGCACTGATCGTCACGTCACTGATCACATCATCCCTCAGCGCGGCGCAGCCGTTGAATCGCACGCCGGCGCCGGGTGAGTATCACAAGCCGGCCGAGACCGCGGCGATGTTCAAGCTGCCGGACGGGTTCCGCGCACAGGTGTTCGCCGGGGAGCCGGACATCGTGCAGCCCATCGCGTACTGCATCGATAAGCGCGGTCGGCTGTGGGTGATCGAGAACCTGTCGTACCCGGACTGGAAGCCCGAGGGCAAGGACCGCGTCGTCATCCTCGAGGACACCGACGGCGACGGCGTGCACGACTCACGCAAGGTGTTCTGGGAAGGCGGGAACTTCGCGACCGGCATCGAGATCGGCTACGGCGGCGTGTTCGTCGGCTCGCCGCCCAACCTGCTGTTCATCCCCGACCGCAACGGCGATGACAAGCCCGACGGCGAACCCGAGGTGCTGCTCGACGGCTGGGGTCACAACGACACGCACGAGACGATCAACAGCTTCAACTGGGGCCCGGACGGCTGGCTGTACGGATGCCAGGGCGTGTTTACGCAGAGCAACGTCGGCAAGCCCGGCGCGTCGAGCGAGGAGCGCACGCCGGTGAACGCGGCGATCTGGCGGTACCAGCCCGTGACGAAGAAGTTCGAGATCTTCGCCGAGGGCGGGTCGAACCAGTGGGGCATCGACTTCAACGACCGCGGGCAGGCGTTCATGACCGCGTGCGTGATCCCGCACCTGTATCACATCATCGAGGGCGGCCGGTACAAGCGTCAGGCGGGCAACCACTTCAACCCCAACACGTACACCGACATCCAGACGATCCGCACGCACCAGCACTACGCCGCGGCGTTCGCGGGGGCGATGGTGTACCTCGGCGACAACTTCCCCGAGTCGTGCCGCGACCAGCTGTTCATGAACAACATCCACGCGAGCAAGGTGCACATGGACCTGCTGACGCCGAAGGGCAGCGGGTACGTCGGCTCGCTCGGGCCGTATGACGTGGACGTGAAGATCGGCCGCGAGATCGCGCCCGCGGAGGCGCGCGGTACGGGCTTCGTCAACAGTGGCGACAAGTGGTACCGCGGCCTGTGCCTGCGGACGGGGCCGGACGGCGGCGTGTTCGTCAACGACTGGTACGACCAGCGGCCGTGCCACCAGCTGCAGCCGCACGACCAGGACATGGATTTCCACACCGGCCGCGTCTACAAGATCACGTACACGAAGGACGGCGGGCCGAAAGCGGTCAGCGGGCTCGATCTGAGCAAGGCGTCGAACGCGGATCTCGTCGCGTATCAGCTGCACCACAACGACTGGTACTGCCGGATGGCGCGGAAGATGCTCGCCGAGCGTCACGCGGCGGGCGTTGACGTGTCGGACGCGCGTGCGGCGCTGACGAAGATGCTCAGCCACGACGACCCGACGCGTCGCCTTCGCGCGATGTGGGCGCTGCACGTGACCGGCGGCGTCGACGAAGCGACGACGCTCAAGCTGCTCGGCGACGGCGACCCGTACGTCCGCGCGTGGGCGATCCAGCTCGACGCGGAGGACGGCACGCTCAGCGACGCCGTGCTGTCGAAGCTCGGCGCGATGGCGCAGGACGACGACTCGCAGGTGGTGCGGCTGTACCTGGCCTCGGCGTGTCAGCGCATCAGCGTCGAGCAGCGTTGGCCGATCGTCGCGGCGTTGATCGCGCACGGCGAGGACGCGGAGGATCACAACCTGCCGTCGATGTACTGGTACGCGCTGGAGCCGATGGTCGGGGCGAACAAGACGAAGGCGCTGATGCTGGTGACGAAGACGAAGATCCCGGTGTTGCGCCAGTACATCGCGCGTCGGTCGGCGGCGGGCAACGCGGGTCCGGCGAAGGCCGAGGCGCCCGCCGAGCCGAAGCCGGTGACGGTGGCGCCCGCGGCGTCGGTGTCGAACGACGCGCTGGTGCTGCGGATCACGCCGGACGACCTGGGCCCGGCGGCGCAGGCGAACGACGGCGCGCGGCCGAGCACGATCGACGTGAAGGGCCGCAAGGCGATCCGCTTCGACGGCAGCGACGATTTTCTCGCCGTGCCGCACAGCCGCGAGCTGGCGTTCGGCGAGCCGGACAGCTTCAGCGCGTCGGTGTGGGTGTACTTCGCCGGTTCGCAGGGCGGGTGGCGCGGCGTGCTGACCAAGTCGCGCGACGACGCGCCGTGGTGGGGCCTGTGGGTCGACCCCGAGGGCCGTTGGGCGTTCGGCGGCAGCGGGCAGAACGTCGCGGGCACGAAGGCGACGGAGGGCTGGCATCATGTGTGCCTCGTGCAGAGCGGCGATGCGTATCAGCGGATCTACGTCGATGGCGGGCTGGTGGGGTCGGGCCGGGCGATGAACGCCGGGGGCTCGGGCGACCTGTGGCTGGGCGGCGCGAAGTCGACCAGCGAATTCTTCAACGGCGCCCTCGGCGAGGTCCGCGTGTACCGCCGGGCGCTGAGCCATCCGGAAGTGGCGTACCTGGCGAAGAATCCGTGATCGCGGATTGGTGGTAGCTAGCGCTAAGGAGCGGTGGTGGCTGGGGCAAAGGAGCGCAGCGACGTGCCCCAGTGGATGAACGATGAGCCGCACGATGGCTGTGGCACGCTGCGCTTTGCCACAGGCACGCGCAAGATCCGGGTAGACCTCCACGTGTCCGAGGGATTCACCCTCACCCCGGCCCTCTCCCTCGGAGGGAGAGGGAGCCCGAGCCGCGACGTCTGCAATCGTGCCTGCTATGCTGTGTGACCGTGGAATCGGCGCGGGGCGAGGCATTGTCCGCCCCCGCCGCATTGCACACTCACGCAGACACACGAGGGCACGTGATGCGTAACAGATTCATAGCGGGATTCGTGATTGCGCTAACGCTGGCCGTGAGCGCGGCGGTGGTCGTCATCGCGGCGGACGGCGGCAAGCCCGACAAGGCGAAAGAGCAGAAGCGGCCGTCGAACTGGATCGAGCCGCAGACGCCGCAGCAGACGCTGGCGCAGCTGGAGCTGCCGAAGGGGTTCAAGGCGACGCTGTTCGCGGGCGAGCCGGACGTGGTGCAGCCGCTGTCGTTCACGATCGACCCGCGCGGGCGGCTGTGGGTGATCGAGTGCCTCAGCTACCCGCACTGGGACCCGGACGGCGGGCACGACCGCGTGTCGATCTACGAGGACGCGGACGGTGACGGCGTGTTCGACACGCGGAAGGTGTTCCTCGACAACGGGCGGAATCTGAGCAGTATCGCGGTGGGGTTCGGCGGCGTGTGGCTGTGCTCGACGCCGGAGTTCGTGTTCGTGCCGGACGCCGACGGCGATGACAAGCCGGACGGTCCGCCGCGTGTGCTGCTCGACGGGTTCGCGTGGCAGAAGGTCAAGCACAACGTGTTCACGGGGCTGACGTGGGGCCCGGACGGCTGGCTGTACGGCGGGCACGGGATCCTCGAGACGTCGCACATCGGCAAGCCGGGCACGCCGGACGATCAGCGTGTGGAGATGAACTGCGGCGTGTGGCGGTATCACCCGACGCGTCACGTGTTCGAGGTCGTCGCGCACGGCATGACGAACCCGTGGGGGCTCGACTTCGACGACCGCGGCCAGCTGTTCGCCACGAACTGCGTGATCAGCCACGTGTTCCACATCGTGCCCGGCGGGCGATACGCGCGCATGTACGGCGAGCACTTCAACAAGTTCACCTACGACGTGATGACGAGCCCGGCGGACCACCTGCACTGGGCGGGCGCGAAGTGGCAGGAGTCGCGCGGCAACACGCCCGAGCAGGACAAGCTCGGCGGCGGGCACGCGCACGCGGGCTGCATGTTCTACCTCGGCGACAACTGGCCCGACGACTACCGCGACACGATGTTCGTCTGCAACGTGCACGGCCTGCGGATCAACAACGACGCGCACGCACGCAAGGGCAGCGGGTACGTCGTGACGCATCGGCCCGACTTCGCACGCGACGCGGACCCGTGGTTCCGCGGCCTCGAGCTGAAGTGCGGGCCCGACGGCGGCGTGTACGTCACCGACTGGTACGACTACGGCGAGTGTCACGACTACGACTACACGCACCGCACGTCCGGCCGCATCTACAAGATCACGTACGGCGAGGCGAAGCCGGTGAAGGTCGACCTCGCGAAGCAGTCGAACGACGAGCTGGTCGCCCAGCACCTGAACGCGAACGAGTGGTACGTGCGGACGGCACGGCGCATCCTCGAGGAGCGCGCGGCGCGCGGCGATGACATGGCGGCCGTGCACGCGGGCCTGCGCAAGATCACGGACACCCACGCCGACGTGTCGCGCCGCCTGCGGGCGATGTGGACGCTGCACGCGACCGGCGGGCTGAGCGACGCGGACCTCGTGACGCTGATGAGCGACAAGGCCGAGGACGTGCGGGCGTGGGCGGTGCGGCTGGCGACGGACAGCGGCGCCGCGTCCGACGCGGCGATCGCGAAGTTCGTGCAGTTGGCGTCGGGCGACGAGTCGGGCCTGGTGCTGCTGCACGTCGCCTCGGCGCTCAACCGCCTGCCAGTCGACAAGCGTTGGGCGCTGGCCGAGCAGTTGGTGAAGCTCACGCCGGAGCAGGCCGACCACAACCTGACGCTGCTGATCTGGTACGGCGTCGAGCCGCTGGTCGGCGTCGACAAGGCCCGCGCGTTGAAGATGGTGGCGACGACGAAGCTGCCGATCCTGCGTCAGTACCTTGCACGGAGAGCCGCGAGCTGATGAACACGACATGGCACACAACGACCCCCTCTCCCTTGAGGGAGAGGGCGGGGGTGAGGGTGAGGGTGAAACGTTCAACCACCTTGGGGCGACGCTGTGACTGCGCCGTTGTCGCAGGGTCGACCCTCACCCCGACCCTCTCCCTTCCAGGGAGAGGGAGACGTGCACGCGCGAGCGCGCGGCGCCATCCGCGCACGCGGCACAGCGCCACTGACAAGCTCGCAGACTCGCTTGTCAGTGCCACCCGAGCCGCCCTGCTGCTCGCGACGATGATGCTGATCACCGCGACTGCGCACGCGCAGACGGCGACGGCGACAGTGAAGACCGCGCCGCGTGTCATTCCGGAGCTGCCGTCCAACGCGCCGTCCCCACTGCCGCCGGACGTCGCGGCGTCCTCGATGATCGTGCCCGACGGGTTCCACGTCACGCTGTTCGCCGCCGAGCCGATGGTCGTGCAGCCGATCTCCTTCGCGATCGACGACCGCGGGCGGATCTGGGTCGCCGAGGGATTGAACTACCCGAACCGCGGCGCCGAGCCGCACGACCGCGTGCTGATCCTCGAGGATACCGACGGCGACGGCGCGGCCGACAAGTCCACGGTGTTCTACGACAAGATCGCCTACGCCACGGGCATCGAGGTCGGGCACGGCGGCGTGTGGATCATGTCGCCGCCGCAGATGCTGTTCATCCCCGACCGCGATCACGACGACAGGCCCGACGGCGAGCCGGTCGTCGTGCTCGACGGCTTCGGCAACGAACACTCGGCGCACAACATCGTCAACGGCTTTACGTGGGGGCCCGACGGCTGGCTCTACTTCGGGCACGGGCGCACGAATCCCTCGGAAGTCGGCAAGCCCGGCACGCCCGCGGATCAGCGCATCCACGTCGACGGCGGCGTGTGTCGCTACCAGCCGGTGACCGGCGTGTTCGAGAACTACGCCGACGGCACGACGAACCCGTGGGGCGTGGCGTTCGACGACTACGGCGCGGCGTTCGTCACGAACTGCGTCACGCCGCACGTGTTCCACATGATCCAGGGCGGGCACTACGAGCCGTGGCGGAACCGCCCGGCCAGCAAGTACGCCTACGAACGCCTGCCCACCATCGCCGACCACAAACACTTCGCGGGCGACAAGTGGCAGGACTCGCGCAGCGGCGCGGTCAACAGCCAGCTCGGCGGCGGACACTCGCACTGCGGCGCGATGGTCTACCTCGGTGACAACTGGCCCGACATCTACCGCAACGACATCTACACGTGCAACGTCCACGGCCACCGCATGAACCACGACCACCTCAGCTTCCGCGGATCGAGCTACGTCGCGTCGCACAACGACGACCTCGCCCTGTCGCGCGACCCGTGGTTCAAGGGCGTCACGCTCGACTACGGCCCGCGCGGCGAGGTCTACATGTCCGACTGGAACGACACCGGCGAGTGTCACGACTACAAGGAAACCCACCGCGAGACCGGCCGCCTGTTCCGTATCACGTACGGCGAGCTGAACGGCAAGCCGGTCGACATCGCCAAGTTCACCGACGCCCAGCTCGTCGCCGCGCAGCTGAATCACAACGACTGGTACGTCGCCCACGCCCGCCGCGTCATGCAGGAGCGCGCCGCCGCGGGCACGCTCGGCAAGGACGTGGCGCCCGCGCTGCGTAAGATCTTCGACGACAACACCGACGTGACCCGCAAGCTGCGGGCGCTGTGGGCGATGCACGTGATCGGCGCCGACGACGACGCGTTCCTTACCGCGCAGCTCGGCCACGACTCCGAGCACGTGCGCGGCTGGGCGGTGCAGCTGCTGTGCGAAGACCACGAGCCGCCCGCCCCCGCGCTCGACACGCTGGCGAAGATGGCCGCGACCGAACCCTCGCCGCGCGTCCGCCTCCAGCTCGCCTCCGCGCTGCAGCGCCTTCCGCTCGACAAGCGATGGGCGATCGCCGAGGCGTTGATCGGTCACGCCGAGGACGTCGACGACGCGTACCTGCCGCTGATGTACTGGTACGGCATCGAGCCGCTGGTCGTCGCCGACCGCACCCGCGCGCTCGGGCTCGTGAGCAGGACGAAGATCCCGCTGATCCGCACGTTCATCGCCAAACGCGTCGTGGACCGATGAGTCGCGGTAAAATACCTCATCGACTTTGCGCAATTGATCATGGAAACCCCGTTTCGCGCGTTTAGACTGACTCGATCACAACCCGCCGTTAGGGCACGACGCGGGACACACCACGCACGAATCCGTCACGAAATCAACGACAGACCGACGCGTCTGTGCACATTGCAACGGAGACACCCGTGAAGCTTCGCATCCTTGTTCTGCTGTTTGTCACGCTGCTGCTCGCCATGCCCGCCGCGCGTTACGCGCTGGCCGAGGACGACGCGTCGGGCGTGTCGGTGCTCGTGGACCTGCTGGCGGACTCCGACGACGCCGACCTCCAGCGCGACCTGCTCGTGGGCATGATGGACGCGCTGAAGGGCCAGCGCAGCGTCGCGATGCCCAAGAGCTGGCCGAAGGCGTACGCGAAGCTCGCCAAGAGCTCCAACGCCGAGGTGCGCGACAAGGCGCAGGTGCTGGCGTTGCTGTTCGGCGACCCGGCCGCGCTGCAGTCGCTGCGCGACACGCTGGCGGACCCGAAGGCGAAGATCGACGACCGGCGTAAGGCGCTCGAGGCGCTGATCAACAAGAAGGACCCGCAGCTCGCGCCCGTGCTGCACACGCTGCTGAAGTCCGGCGACCTCCGCGCCGAGGCGTTGAAAGGGCTCGCGGCGTACGACGACCCGAAGACGCCCGAGGTGATCTTCAGCGTCTACGACAAGCTCACCGAGGCCGAGAAGCGCGACGCGGTCAGCACGCTCACCTCGCGCCCGGCGTACGCCAACGCCCTGCTCGACGCGATGGAAGCCAAGAAGCTGCCGCGGTCCGACGTGCCCGCGTTCGTCGCCCGTCAGTTGCTCGGTCTCAACGACGCGAAGCTCACCGAGCGTCTGGAAAAGGTGTGGGGCAAAGTGCGTGAGACCTCGGCCGACAAGAAGGCGCTGCAGGAGAAGTTCCGCAAGCTGCTCACGCCGAAGGCCGTCGCGAGCGCCGACAAGTCCAACGGCCGCGCCATCTTCACGCGGACCTGCGCCGTGTGTCACACGCTCTACGGCGAGGGCGGGAAGATCGGGCCGGACCTCACCGGCTCCAACCGCAACAACCTCGACTACGTCCTCGAGAACGTGCTCGACCCCTCCGCGCTCGTCGGCAAGGACTACCAGATGACCGTGTTCGTCGCGTCCGACGGGCGCGTCGTGGCGGGCATGATCAAGGAAGAGAACGCGAAGGTCGTGACGGTGCAGACGCCCAACGACGTGGTGCATCTGCCGCGCGACGAGATCAAGTCCACCACTGTGCTGCCCAACTCGATGATGCCCGAGGGCCTGCTGCTGACGCTCAAGGACAAGGAAGTGATCGACCTCGTCGGCTACCTGGCCAGCACGTCGCAGGTGCCGCTGCCCGGTGAGAAGAAGGAAGGCGGCAAACCGGGCGCGAGCGCGACGCCGAGCAGCGCGGTTCCGGGGTTGATCGAGGGCGAGTCGCTGAAGGTGATCAAACTCACCGCGGGCGAGGCCCGGCCGCAGAACATGACCGCGTTCAAGCGGCGCCACTGGTCCGGCGACAGCCAGCTGTGGTGGACCGGCGCGAAGGCGGGCGACAAGCTGACGCTCGAACTGCCCGTCGATACGGCAGGCAAGTACGAGCTCGGCGCGACCCTCACCAAGGCTCGCAACTACGGCATCGTCCGCGTGCAGCTCGACGGGCGCAACCTCGTCGAGCCGATCGACCTGTACACCCGCCCCGCCGTCGAGCCACACCCCGTCGCCCTCAACACGCTCGACCTCACCGCCGGGTCGCACGAGCTGACCTTCGAGATCGTCAGCGCCAACACCGACGCCGACCCCGGCCACATGTTCGGCCTCGACTGTGTGACGCTGAAGCGCGTGAACTGACATCACCCGCTCATCTCGCTTAACAAAAATGGCGAAGCCCTTGCGAGGCTTCGCCATTCGTATGTTCAGTGTCTGGTCGATCCGATCAACGGACTGTCGGCGCGACCGTCGTTACTTCTTCGCCTTGGCCAGGATCTTGTCGGCGATGGCGATCCACACCTTCGGGCCGCCCTCCTCGTAGCCGGACTCGCCGAGCTTCTTGCCCTCGGCGTCGAGGAAAAGGATCGTCGGGTAGCCCTCGATCTTGTACTTCTTCTCCAGCGCCTTGTTCTGCTGCTTGATCTCCTTCGACTGCGGCTTGGCGTTCGGGAAATCGACGGTCAGCAGCACGACGTGGTCCTTCGCCCACGCCTTGAACTCGTCGGTCGAGAAGACCTCCTTGTGCAGCTTGATGCACCAGCCGCACCAGTCGCTGCCGGTGAAATCGGCGAGGATCGGCTTGTTGGTCTTCTTCGACTCCGCCACGGCGTCGTCGTACACCTCCGTCCAGCCGGACTCGACGGACGCGGCCGCCGCGTTGTCATCCGCAGCCTTCTTTTTCTTCTTCGCGTAAGCGTTCGGGCCAGCAAGGATGCCCGCCACCGCGGCAAGCGTTACGACAGCAACCAGCAACGTACGGATCTTCATCGGTCAACTCCTTCCAGAGTTTTGAGGGAATCGCGGAACGTGTTGCGGCGCATTCCCGACCGGTCGACGGGCCGGGGCGAAGTCTTGTCACAACTATGCGACATTTCGGATATAATGTGGGTACGGAGGCGTCCGGTGGACCAGTTCAGAATGAACAAACAGGCCCTGTCGATCACCACGCTCGATCAAGCGGGCAACGACCTCGATTACTGGCTGTCGCGCCCCCCGAGCGAGCGGCTCGCCGCGGTGGAGTTCCTGCGTCAGCAAGCGTTCGGCTATGACCCAACTACCGTCCGACTTCAAAGAGTTCTTGAGATTGCTGAACTCGACCGGGGTTGAGTATCTCATCGTCGGCGGCCACGCCGTCGGCTACCACGGCTTTCCACGCGCGACCGGCGACCTCGACGTCTGGGTCGCGATGACGCCGCAAAACGCTGAGAAGCTCGTGACAGTCATGCGCGAGTTCGGCTTCGACGACGAATCGGTCAACACCGCATTGTTTCTTGAGAGCGGCCGCATCATTCGCATGGGCCATCCACCCATCCGCATCGAAATCCTGACAAGCGTGTCCGGCGTGTCGTTCGACGCGTGCTATGCGCGACGCGTCTGCGACGTCATCGATGACGTTGAGGTCAATATCCTGAACCTCGACGACCTGAAGACGAATAAGCGAGCCGCAGGGCGACCGAAGGATCTGGGTGATATCGACAACCTGCCGTAAGGTAGCGGGACGCTACACAATGACCGATGCGGACGATGACGAATTCGAAGGGCTGAGCCCCGCCAAGGATTGGTACCGCGCGAAGTGGGAACGTCGCCCCGCCCTGGTTCACCCTGATGGCGGCGCGATGACGCTATACGTTGGGCAGAAATACGATCCGGCGCACTTCAATCTCGTTGCTGATGCCTGGGACCACGACCACTGCGAAGTGTGCTACGCGACGATCAGCAACAAGAGTTGCGACAACGCCATCCAGGACGCATACACGGACGGTCGTGCCTGGATCTGTCCGTCCTGTTATGAGCGGATGATCGCCAATAGCCCACTTGAGTAGGCTCTTCGCGGCCCCAAGCCCCGCAAAATACCTCATCAACATTGCGCATATCATCATGGTCTTCCGGCCATCGATCGGTATGATTTTTTCAGTTCGCCACATCGGTGAAGGTGGGACACGTACACGACAATTCGCAGGAGCGCACGCATGTCTGACAAGCAATTCAACGTCGCGATGGTCGGCCTCGGGTTCGGCGCCGAGTTCATCCCGATCTACCAGGCGCACCCCAACGGCCACGTCGCGGCGATCTGTCAGCGCAACGAAGAAAAGCTCAACAAGTGCGGCGACCAGTTCGGCATCGGCACGCGGTACACGAAGTACGAGGACGTCCTGGCCGACCCGAACGTTGATTACGTGCACATCAACTCGCCGATCGACGACCACGCGCGGATGTCGATCGAGGCGCTGAAGGCGGGCAAGCACGTCATGTGCACCGTGCCGATGGGACGCACGATCGCCGAGTGCGAGCAGATCTGCGACCTCGTCGAGCAGACGGGGCTGAAGTACATGATGGCCGAGACGGTCGTGTACTCGCGCGAGTTTTTGTTCGTCAAGGAGCTCTACGAGAAGGGCGAGCTGGGCAAGATCCAGTATCTGGCGGCGAGTCATCCGCAGGACATGGACGGCTGGCCGGAGTACTGGAAGCGGATGGTGCCGATGCACTACGCGACGCACGTGGTGTCGCCGTGCCTGGGCATCGTCGACGCGCGGGCGGAGTACGTGTCGTGCTTCGGGTCGGGCACGGTGCGCGACGAGATCGCCGAGCTCAGCGGCTACAGCCAGTCCGTGCAGTCGTGCCACATCAAGTTCCACGACAGCGATCTGTCGGCCCACATCTGGCGTTTCCTCTACGACACCGCGCGGCAGTACCGCGAGTCGATCGACGTGTACGGCACGAAGAAGTCGTTCGAGTGGTCGCTGGTCGAGGACAAGCCGCACGTGCTGCACACCGCCAAGAAGCCGGAGAAGGAGATCGCCGAGGAGATCGAGGTGCCGGACTACGCGCACCTGCTGCCGAAGGAGATCCAGCGGTTCACGCTGCCGGCCGAGATCCACGACGCCGGGCACCTGTCGTTCATCCAGGGCGGTGGGCACGGCGGGTCGCACCCGCACATGGTCCACGAGATGCTCAGCGCGCTGCTCGAAGACCGCGACCCCTGGCCCAACGCGGTGACCGCGGCGAACTGGACGTGCGTCGGCCTGTGTGCGCATGAGTCCGCGAAGCAGGGCGGCGCGATCGTGAAGCTGCCGGAGTTCACGCTCAAGCAGACGGTCGGCGCGAACGGCTGAGACAACGAGAGAGCGTTTTTCAAACCACGGACGACCACGGATCAACACAGACATTCGGAGCGGCACTTCCGAATCTGTGTTGATCTGTGCGACTCTGTGGTTTGTTTCTTTGCGATGCGGTACAACGGCCGCATGGCGATCCGGGTTGAGAACGTCGAGCAGCACATCCTCAACATGCGCACGCGCATGCCGTTCAAGTACGGCATCGCCTCGCTGACGGCCGTGCCGCACCTGTTCGTCAGCGTGACGCTCAACGTCGACGGGAAAACCGCAACGGGCATCGCCGCGGACGGGCTGCCGCCGAAGTGGTTTACGAAGGATCCGGAGACGCATTTTCGGGAAGATCTGGATGAGATGAGAGTTGTCATCGGCGCCGCGACCGGGAGCGCCAAGGGCTATTCGAAGCGAACGGGAGGCGCCCCAACAGTCTTCGAATTCTGCATGCACAACCTTGATTACGTCACGCGCAGCATCCACTTGGATGACAATCCGCCACTATTGCGGAGCTTCGCGGCAAGTCTTATCGAGCGGGCGATCATCGACGGTTTCTGCCACGCATCCAAGACGACGCTTGCCAAAGTGGTGCGGAAGAACACGCTGGGTATCCGCCTAGGCGCGATCCACGACGAACTCGACGGAGTCGAGCACGCCGACCTGCTGCCGGACAAGCCGCTGCGCAAGATCGTTGCGCGGCACACGATTGGGCTCGGCGATCCGCTGACCGACGCGGAGATCAACGACGACAACCGCATCGACGACGGGTTGCCACAGTCGCTGGAGCAGTGCATCAGGACGTACGGTCTGACGCACTTCAAGGTGAAGGTCAACGCGGACGTCGACTGGAGTCGCGAGCGGCTAAGGACGATCGCCGTCCTGCTGTCGCGGCACTGCGGTAACAATTACGCGTTCACGCTGGACGGGAACGAGGCGTTTACTTCGGTCGATGCGTTCGGGGCGATGTGGGAGGCGCTGCGGCGTGACGAGCAGTTGGCGTCGCTCTGGCCGCGGCTGTTGTTTGTCGAGCAGCCGCTGCATCGCGACGTGGCGTTGACGGACGAGACGGGCGCGGCGTTGAAAGCGTGGGCGGATCGTCCGCCGATGATCATCGACGAGGCGGATGGCGAACTGCACTCGGCGCGGCGGGCGATCGACCTCGGCTACGTCGGCACGTCGCACAAGAACTGCAAGGGCGTGTTCAAGGGTATCGCCAACGCGTGCCTGATCGAGCATCGAAGAAGGACCGGCGGGCCGGAGGCGCAGCGTTTGGTGATGAGTGGCGAGGACCTGGCGAACGTCGGGCCGGTGGCGCTGCTGCAGGATTTGGCGGTGATGGCGACGCTGGGGATCACGCACGTGGAGCGCAACGGGCACCACTACTTCCGTGGCCTGAGCATGTACGACGCCGACGTGCAGCGCGCGGTCGTCGCGCAGCACGGCGACCTGTACCGCATGCACGACGCGGGCTTCGCGACGCTCGACATCAAGGATGGCGCGATCGATGTGGGCAGCGTGGTGGACGCGCCGTTCGGTTACGCGATCGACTTCGACCCGACGCGGTACACGCCGGTGTCGGAGTGGCGGTACGATTCACTGGAGCGGGATTGAGTACCGCAATGAAGCATGACGAAGACAACTTTATGACTGCATGGCACGAGGCGGCCCGAGACCTTGAGATAGAGGTCTCCTTTTCCTACGAAGTTGATGGCGACCTGTATCCGATCCACGTAGCCAACTTCGGTCGACCGCTGGGGGCGCTTCCCGTTCCGGTGGGAGACGCGCGTCGTCACGATCGCGCGCAAGAAAAGGGGTATTTCTGTTCTCAACTCAACCCCGACCTGTATTGCAAATACGATCGTGAACTGTTCATAGAAACGCTTCTTGATTGGGGTTGGCGAGGGCCTCCAGAACAGGCGCCGCGGTGGTATCGATCGTCGCTTGGGTAGTACGATGCGTCGAAACACGCCCCGCGGGGGCGTCGCGAAACGTCACACGGGGGCATGCGTCGTTGCCATGAGTGAAGTCACGTGTCACAACTGCGGCGCGGTGTTGCCGGCGGGCTTCAAGTTCTGTGGAGCCTGCGGGGTGAAGCTCGAGGCTGCGCCGAGCGCGAAGACGAAGCGTGATGAGCGGCGGCAGGTCAGCGTGCTGTTCGCCGATGTCAGCGGGTTCACGAAGATGTCGGACCGGCTGGACGCCGAGGAAGTGCACGCGGTGATGAACGAGGTGTTCGCGGGGCTGGGGCGGGCGATCCGCGACGAGGGCGGACACATCGACAAATACATCGGCGACAACGTCATGGCGCTGTTCGGCGCGCCGGTCGCGCACGACGACGACCCGGCCCGGGCGTGCCGCGCGGCGCTGGGCATGCAGACGTTCCTGCGCGACTACGCGGCGCGGAACGAGCGGCGGCTGGGCGTGGCGCTGCGGATGCGGATCGGCATCAACCACGGGCTGGTGGTCGCGGGCGCGGTCGGCAGCGAGGTGAAGATGCAGTACTCGGTGATGGGTGACACGGTGAACGTGGCGTCACGCCTGGAGTCGAGCGCTCCGCCGGGTGCTGTGCTGGTGTCGGACGAGGTGTGGCGGGCGACGCGTGACCTGTTCGAGTTCGGCGACGAGCAGAAGCTGACGGTGAAGGGCAAGCCGGAGCCGATCGGCGTGTACGTGCTGCTGCGCGAGAAGCACGCGGCGATGACGGGTGGCGGCGCGGACGAGGTGGAACTGGTCGGGCGTGAGGCGGAGTTGGCGGAGTTGGTGAGGCTGCTAAGCCGCAAGCGGCTGGTGGAGGTGGCGGGCGACAAGGGCGTGGGCAAGACGCGGCTGGTGCGGGAGGCGATCGGGCGGATCGACGGGGCGCACGTGATCGCGGCGACGGCGACGGCGGCGACGGCGATGCGTCCGTTCGGCCTGGTGCGTCGGCTGATCGGCGCGATCGTGGCGGACCACGTGGGTGATCGCGGGGGCGTCGACACGGCCGCGTCGTTCGGCGCGGCGCTGCGGTCGATGGACGCCGAGGCGTTGGGGCCTTACGTCGACGCGTTGTGGTACGTCAGCGCGCCGAGCACGGCGACGGTCGCCCCGCCGGACAGCGACCCGCTGGTATTGCGTCGCACGGTGGAGCGCGGCTTCGCGACGCTGCTGAGCGTGACGGGCGAACTGCACGCGAACGCGATCGCGTTTGTCGACGGCTACGAACTGGCGGACAAGGCGTCGGCGGAGCTGCTGACGGCGCTGGCGCAGAGCGAGCGCGGCGTGCCGGTGGCGATGGTGATGACGCGGCGCGAGGAGACGACGGCGGGCGCGACGAGCGATGAGACGGACGACGCCGCGACGCCGACGCTGCGGCTCGGCGCGTTGGGTGACGACGACACCGCGGCGCTGCTCGCGGCGTTGACGCACGGCGCGGCGTTGCCGGACGCGTTGCGTGACGACCTGCTGCGGCGTGCGGCGGGCGTGCCGCTGTTCGTCACGGAGATGGTGCGGGCGTTGCGCGACGCGGGCGCGCTGCGGGTGAGCGACGACGGCGCGGGCGTGTATGACGCGTCGGCGGGCGAGGTGGCGCTGCCGGGGTCGCTGAGGTCGGCGATGGTCGGCCGGCTGGATCGGCTGCCGGGCGAGCAGCGCGAGTTGCTGTATCAGTGCTCGGTGCAGGGCGTGGAGTTCGACGCGGAGGTGGCGTCGTGGGTGCGGCGGGACGCGCGGTGGGCCGGGCCGGAGGTGAACCCGATGCTGCGCGAGCTGGGCGGGCGGGGCGTGCTGGCGGCGGGCGCGACGGCGGCGTCGCGGTGGGTGTTCACGCAGGAGCTGATGCAGGAGGCGTGCTACGAGACGCTGCTGCGGCGTGACCGCGTGCGGCTGCACGGGCGCGTAGCGGAGGGGCTGACGGCGACGGCGGGCGACGAGCGGCGCGTGTCGCCGGTGCTGTTGGCGCACCACGAGGAGCTGGCCGAGCGGTGGGGTCGCGCGGCGGCGGCGCGGCGGCGTGCGGGTGACGCGGCGGCGGCGCTGTACCTCAACGACGAGGCGATGCGACAGTACGACCGGGCGGTCGAGCTGGCGGACAAGGTGGCGCACGACGCGGCGGAGGCGGACGCGGCGCGGCGGACGGCGGGCCTGGCGCACGGCGGCGCGGCGCGCGTCCACCTGCTGCGTGGGGAGTACGACCACGCGCTGGCGCGGGCCGAGTGCATGCGGGACTACACGGCCGGACCGATCGATCGCGCCGAGGCGGACCGCGTGTGCGCCGCGGCGTTGTCGAAGACGGGCCACGTCGAAGCGGCGATCAAGCTGCTGACCGCGGTGACCGACGCGGCGCCGACCGACACGGACGCGGACGACGCGGAGGCTGGCGACACCGCCGCGCTGGCGTGGCACGACCTGGCGCAGCTGCACCTGCGCGGCGGCCGGCTCGACGAGGCGATGCGGTGCGTCACGGCGTGCCGCGATGCGCCCTGCACCGACGCGGACGCCAACACGCTGCGCGCCGACCTGCTCGAGGGCCTGATCCTGCACACGCGGGGTCGGTTCGAGGACGCGGCGGCGATGTACCAGCGGGCGCACGACGCGGCGGCGCGGGCGGGCAATCTGTCGCAGCTGGCGCGGGCGGCCAACAGCCTCGGCACGACGGCGCGCGACCGCGGCGACTACGACGCGGCGAAGCGCCACTACGAAGAGGCGCTGGCGACGTGGACGCGCATGGGCGACGCGGAGGGCGCAGCCGGGGCTCACAACAACCTGGGCAACGTGGCGATGAGCGTGGGCGACTTCGACGCCGCGGCCGAGCACTACCACGCGTGCCTGCGTGCGGCCAAGCGCATCGGCAACGTGCGCGGCGTGGCGATGGCGCACGCAAACCTCGGCCTGCTCGCGCTGGAGCGCAGCGACGGCGACACGGCGGTGAGCGAGGCGCGCACGGCGCTGGCGACGCTGGAGTCGGTGGGCGACGAGATGCTCGCCGGGATGATCCGTGTGGTGATGGGCGAGGGGCTGGTGGAACTGGGCGACCTCGACGACGCCGACCGCGTGTTCGCCGACGTGCTCAAGCGGTTCGACGGCGGCGCGCACCCGCTGGCGACGCTGGGCGCGACACGCGGGCGCGGCAGCGTGGCGCTGATGCGCGGCGACGGCGGCCCGGCGGCGGAGCTGCTGAGCGTCGCGGCCTCGGGTTACGCGGCGATCCACCGCACGCAGGAGGAGGTGCGGGCGCGGCTGATGCTGGCGCGCGCCCGGCGTGTCACCGGCGATCTCGACGCGGCGCGACTCGAGGCGGAGACGGCGCTGCGGCTCTGTCGGACGATCCACGCGCCGCGCGACCGCGACGAGGCGGAGCGCCTGGTCGCGGAACTCGACGACTGAGCGCCGCCGCGCCGACCCGGCGCCGCTTGGTCGAGATCGCGCGCCGCAGGTATGATCGCTCTCGCGCCGCTCAGCGGGGATGTCGGGCGGACGACATGTCGACCGCGTCTCGGATTTTTCTCGATAAGGACGACCTGCCGCCATGCGTGCGAAGCACGACACATCGCGAACGATCACCGTGGCGCTGGCGGCGGTCGGGATGACGATCGCGGCCGCGGCGGTCACGGTGTTTCAATCGCTGCCGGCGGCCGGGGCGTATCTGCTGGCGGTGGCGATGATCTTGTACGCGTGGCCGCGGATGTTCGGCGGCGCGCGCGACGACGATCGGGCGGTCCGGCCGTGCATGCGCGACGGCGCACGCGTGCGACCGCGCGTGTGGACGGTCGCGGTCTGGGCGGCGGTGACGATGGTGATCTACCTGTCGCGATCGCCGGGGTTCTTCGCGGCGCCGATCGGCGACGGCGCGGTCTTCATGTATGTGGGCAAGGCGTTGCTGAACGGGCAAACGCCCTACCGCGACGTGTTCGATCACAAGGGCCCGCTGATGTACCTGCTCAACGCCGCCGGGCTGGCAGCCGGGGGACGCTGGGGCGTGTGGGCGATCGAGTCGCTGCTGATCGGCTGCGGCGTGGGGTTGCTGTTCCACACGGTGCATCGCGCGACGGGTTTGTGCGCCGCGATCGTGGCCGCGACGCTTGTGCTTTACGGGCTCGAGTCCGTCGGCGACCCGGGCGACAAGACCGAGTGCTTCGCGATCTTCTTTCACGCGCTGGCGCTGTGGGCGGTCTGCTGCCTGCCGAGCCGCGGGCGCGCCGCGGCGTTGATCATCGGGTCGTGCGTCGCGGCGTGCTTCTGGTTGCGGCCGAACAACGTGGGGCTGCCCGCGGCGGCGGCGGTCGTGCTGGCCGGCGTCGAGTGGCGTCGGGCGAACTGGCGGGCGCTGGCGACGTGCGCGGCGCGCGGCGTCGGGGTGTTCGTCGTGGTCGGCGTTGCGATCGTGCTGGTCGGCGTCGGGCCGTCTGGGTTGGGGGCGATGGTCGACGCGTACGTGGTCTTCAATCTGCAGTACGCCGGCGACGTGGCCTGGGCCGACCGCTACCGCGCGTTGCTCGTCGGGTTCTCCGCCGTCGGGCTGCCGGCGATGCTGGCGACGGTCGGCTGGTGCATGATCGTCGTGCGCCTGGCGCGTGGCCCGGCCGTCGGGCGGACCCGACCCGGCGCGACCGCGCGGCGCATGATGCTCGTGTGCGCCATCGCCTGGCCGATCGAGATCGCCGCGGCGTGCGTGTCCGGCTACGACTTCCGCTACTACTACCTGACCTGGCTGCCGACGGGCGCCGCGGCGATCGCGTCCGTGATCCACTTCGTCCGGCCGTACGTCGCGTCGCTCCGCTGGCGGGGCCGCTCGCTGCTGCCGGGCGCGACCGCGGTGGCGGCGATGGCCGTGTACATCGCGACGTTCAACGTGAGCATCCACAACTTTCGTCGATCCGCGACGCACTCGACGCGCTGGGCACATACGCAAGCCGAGCTCGCACCCTACCTGCACAATCACACGCACCTGCTGATGTGGGGCCACGGCGTGTACGTCAACGTGATGCTCGACCTGCCCGCGCCGGGGCGGTTTCCGTACAACTTCCCGCTGCTGCACACGGCGTACGTTCAGCCGGAGATGATCGCGTCCGAGCGGCAGGCGATCGACCGCACGCGTCCGCTCATCGTCGACACCGCCTCGACGATCCCGTGGAGCCCGCCGCTCGACCCCGAGGCCCGCGCGCGATGGCACGTCGACCGGCCGAGTTGGGGCATCACGCCCGAGATGGCAGCGATGATCGATCACATCAACCGCACGTACAAACCGGTCGCCACGATGCCCACGACGGGCTGGGTGATCTACGAGCCGATCGAGGCCGGGCCGAGCGCGGCAGTCGATAAGTGATAACGCGTCACACGCGCCGACGCCGCGATCAGTATTCAAACGAAATGCCGAGTCCCGCGTAGATGCCGAGGTGGTCGAAGCCTTCGGTCTGGACGCCCGCGAGGCTGATGCCGAACCACGGGTTGGGGCGCCACTGGATGCCGAAGGCGTGCGGCGTGTGCGGGAACACGCTGTCGCGTGACGAGATCTCGCCGACGAACCACACGTCGTAAGGCAGCTCAAGCTCGCCGCCGCCGTAGAAGATCGAGCCGTCGCCGGTGGTCGCGTCGTCGTCCTGCCAGAACCGTCGGAACCCGCCGTGCAGGCGCACGCCCTTGACCACGCCGTCGGGATCGATGGCGAAGTACTTCGACGCGGCGATGAACAGCGTGTGCCGGTTGAGCGTTTCGTCGCCGTTGCGGGTGATGAAGCCGACGGACGTTTCGGGCCACCACTCTTCGTCTTTGATGAGCCGGGCGCGCACGAAGCCGCCGCCCGACCAGAACGGATCGTTCAGGTCCGCGCTGCTGGGGCCGGGTCCGGGACCACCGCCCGCGGCGTGGCGCTCGGGGTCGCGGACGTGAACGAAGCCGCCGACCTCGAGCCAGTCGGTCACGCCGTAGGCGAGCATGCCGGTGTGGTAGAGGATCTCGCCGGGGCCGTTGATGCCGAGGTACGCGGCGCAGTACTGCGCGGTGACGGTTCCCTTGGGCAGCGTGCCGGAGGTCGGGTTGATGAACATGCCGGTGATGCCTTCAGGCGTGATCAGCCCGCGGCCGCCGGTGTACTCGGGTTGAGCGCTGCGGAAGAGGTGGTCGAGGGAGAAGTCGGCGGAGGCGGGCGCGGCTTCGTCACCGGCGGCGAGCGCGGCGATCGACGCGGCGGTGGGCGTGAGTTCGAGGCCGCCCTGCTGAGCGCGGACGGCGCGGACCGACGTCAGCACGATCACGCAAGCGGCCGCCAGCATCACTGAAATCCGCGTGTTCATCGATAACCCCATATTGCGGCGATTTGCCAAACGTGCAATTTCAGATCGTCCGGGCGATCGTAACGCTGGCATGACCGGTCCGCAACGAAAATCGGGGTCGGCGATAAATGGGTGCGACGAACCGGCGTAAGGCTGATTTACGTATCGAAACTACGTACAATGGAAAGCCGTTCAAATACGTGTGATGCGGCGGCGATAAGGGTGTAACTTTGCCCGGGGTAGCCGCAATGTACCGGTGCGGGCGGGGTTTTGGCGTGTGGGCACGACCGATCAACCTCTCCGCGGTGTGTAACACAGCAACCAGCTGTCAAAAGGTGCGCGTAATGCTTAAGACGTGGGTAGCACTGGGCACGGTGCTGGCGGTGTTCTTGTCGCCGGCAACGCTGCTGGCCGAGGGCGACTGGGAACAGACGCCGGCGTCGGAAGAGGCTTCGGACCGTGGCCTGGAATGGCTGGCTCGCAATCAGGGCGAGGCGGGCAACTGGGACTCGGACGACCTGGGCCTCGTCTCCATGGGCGTGCTGGCGTTTCTCTCCGCCGGGCACGCGCCCGACCGCGGCAAGTACGGCGACAACGTCCGCCGCGCCATCGACTACATCATCGCCAACGCCAAGCCGTCCGGCCTGCTGAACATCGCGTCGGACGGGCGTGACATGTACAACCACGGCCTGACGGTGTTCGTGCTGACGCAGGCGTACGGGATCACCAACGACCGCCGCATCGGCGAGGTGCTCGACAACGGGCTGAAGCTGATCACCGACGTGCAGTGCGAAGACGGCGGCTGGGATTACAAGGCCAAACGTCAGAGCCGCGGGCACGACCTGTCGCTGGCGGTGATGCAGGCCAAGGCGCTGCGCGGCGCGATGGACATCGGGCTGGAGATCCCGCCGACGACCGTCGAGGCGGCGATCCGCTACGTGCGCGCCCGGTACAAGCCCGAGGGTCCGCCCGACGGCAAGAGCTACGGCGATCACCCGGATGCCGGTCGGCCGGGCGCGTTCACGTACAACGGCAACAAGGCGACGACCGCGATGGCGGCGTGCGGCGCGGTGTGCCTGCAGGAATTCGGACTGTACAACGACTTCCGCATCCACCGCTCCATGGACCACGTGCTCAACGACATCGAGAAGGACATGCCCGTCCGCAAGGGCCACATCCCCTTCGACGCGTACACCATGTACTACGTCGGGCAGGGGCTGTACCAGGTCGGCGGCGACCGCTGGCGGCAGGCCTACCCGAAGATCCGCGACGCGATTATCGAGTCGCAGCAGCGCAGCGAGCGCGTCGACGCCGACGGCTCGTGGGAAGGCGGCAAGGTCGGCGGCAAGCCCGGACAGCTGTTCGGCACCGCCGTGGCCGTCTTCGTGCTGAACATCCCCAACCGTTACCTGCCGATCCTCCAGAAGGGCGAGGCGGACCCGGAGAACGCCGACCGCCGCTGACCGGCGTGTCGCCGCGCGATGACTGAGACCCTCCCGTATCCACGTAGCCGGAACCAAACGAAACGATGAGTTTTCTGACCGGGTCATTCCTGTTCGCACTGGTCGCCGCCGGCGGGCCCGTGCTGATTCACCTGCTCAACAAGCGGCGGCACCGGACCGTCGAGTGGGCGGCGATGGAGTTCCTGCGTGAGGCGGTCCGCCGCAACA
The DNA here is from genome assembly GCA_016125285.1 of Phycisphaera sp. Classification (GTDB taxonomy): domain Bacteria; phylum Planctomycetota; class Phycisphaerae; order Phycisphaerales; family Zrk34; genus RI-212. Next base: position 47,377 of record WGMA01000050.1, on the reverse strand, counting down.
AGCGCGTCATGGAGCTCCGCGACATGCTGCTGCTGGCGATGCGCACGCTCGCGGTGATCCTGTTCGTGCTCGCCATGGCGCAGCCCTACTGGGCCAGCGGCGACAACGACGCGTGGTCCGGCGAGCCCGTGCACGCGATCCTCGTCATCGACAACAGCCTCTCGATGGGCTACACGCAGCTCGACAAGACGCTGCTCGACGTCGCGAAGGAAAAGGCCGACGAATTCATCGGTACGCTGCCGAAGGGCTCGGACGTGTCGGTGATCCCGCTGTGCGACCGCGGCCGGTTCGACCCGCAGGACGTCTACCAGACACGCGAAGGCGCCATCGAGGCGGTCGACGCGATCGAGCTGGTCGACCGCGACGCGCGGGCCGGCTACGGCGCCGAACTCGCCGCCGCCGCCGCGAAGCGTGGCTCGGCCAACCCCACCAAGCGCGTCGTGTTCATCGGCGACATGCAGGAACGCACCTGGGCGAGCACCGACCTCAAGCGTTACTTCGAGGAGCTCGGCAACGTGCAGGTCGTGCAGGTCAGCCCCGAGAAACGCTCGAACACGTGGGTCAGCGAGTTCCGCCTGCAGGACGGCGTGGCCGACGATCAGACCTCCGCGGTGTTCCTGGCGACGGTCAGCCACACCGGCGACGAGGAGCGCAGCCGCCTCCGCGTGACGCTGAAGATCGACGATCTCGTCGCCGAGGAGCGCTTCGTCGACCTCCAGCCGGGCCAGGACCTGCAGCTGATGTTCAAGCACCGTTTCGACGTGGCCGGGACGTCGAAGGAGCCGCTGTTCGTGCCCGCGACGCTGGAAGTGTCCGCCGACCACCTGCCGCAGGACGACTACCGCACGATCATCGTGCCGGTCGTCGCGAAGGTGCCGGTGCTGTTCGTCGATCAGTTCGGCGAGTCGGAGCGTCCGCGTCTGAACCGCTACGGCGAGACGTTCCCGCTGCGTCGCCTGCTCGCCCCGCGCACGAGCCACGACCCGGACCAGAAGTCGCTGGTCGACATCCGTCACCGGATCGCCAGCGAGGTCACGCAGGACGACCTGAAGGACGTGCGTCTGGCGGTGCTCGCGGGCGTCGAGGCGCCGACGCCGGACCTCGTGCGGGCGCTGCGTGAGTACGTCGAGCAGGGAGGCCAGCTGTTCATCGCCGCGGGCGCCGAGTTCGACCCGCTGGCGTGGAACGCCACGGCGTGGCTGGACGGCAACGGCATCCTCCCGGCCCCGCTCAAGAGCGAGGCGCTGGGCAACGTGCCGCCCCCGTCGGCGAGCCAGTGGCCGTCGTTCCACCTCGCGTCGAACACCTTCAAGGACGAAGTCTTCGCGATGCAGATGACCGACAACGAGCGGTCGGACCTGCTCAGCTCACCGTTCTTCTACAAGGCCGTGGCCGTGGACCGCGACGGCATGGACAAGTTCGCCGAGGCGGCCCGCAAGCGTGTGGAAGACCAGCGTAAGGCGTTCGAGGAGCACGAGGCCAACGAGCGTCGCTGGGCGGAGCTCGAGCGTGCCGGCAAGCTGTCGCAGGAGGAGGCCGCGAAACGCAAGGCCGCCCGCGAGAAGCTCGGCGAGGGCACGGCCCGCTGGCTGGAGTGGTCGAACCCGCTGGCGGCGGACGACGAGCAGCTGACCATCGAGCAGCGCATCGCCCAGACCCAGCCGCGTGTGATGGGCGAGTACGACAACGGCGCGATCTTCGCGGTGCGTCGCTCGATCGGCAAGGGCAAGGTGATCATGGTCACGACGGGCACGTTCCCGGTGTGGAACAACGTGGCGGTGGACGCGTCGGGCAGCGTGCTGCTGTTCGACCGGATGCTGCGGACGATGCTGACGATGTCGCTGCCGAGCCGCACGCTCGACCCGATCAACCAGGTGCAGATCCCGCTGCGTGCCGACGACCAGGCGGCGCGGTTCGTGATCCAGACGCCCGGCGACCCCGAGCCGCACCCGCTGCAGGTCGACGCCCTGGAGCAGGGCCAGTACGCCCTGACGCTCCGCGACGTCGGCAAGCGCGGCGTGTACCGCGTGTGGCGCGAGTCGGCCACCGGCGGATCCCCCGCCGACGACAAGGCCAACCACGAGTGGCTGAAGCTCGCGATCAACGGCCCGTCCGCCGAGAGCAAGCTCACGAGCATCGACGCCCGCGAGTTCGCCGAGCGTGTCGAGGTCGACGGCATCCGCTGGGTCAACGCCGACGAAGAGATCAGCCTCGCGGGCACCACGTACATCGGCCACAACGTCTGGTGGTGGCTGATGCTCATGGTGATCCTGCTGCTGCTCGGTGAGATGGTGTTCCTCGCCCTGCCGCACATTCAACGCGAACTCGAAGCACGCGCCGCGGGCAAATCGAATCCCTCCGGCACCGGCGACGACAAGTCGTCCGACACGAAGGGGGTGGCCGCGTGAGCAGCCAGATCAACGCCTACGTCAAGAAGATCCTCATCAGCGTCGCGGCGATCGGCGGCGTCATCGGCGTCCTCTACGCCGTGATCTCCTCCGTGTGGTTCGCTCGCTTCGTCGGCCGCATGCTCGGCCTCGAAGACATCGAAACGATCCACTCGATCCAGGTGAAGTTCGCCTCGCCGTGGGCCCAGGAGCGCACCGCGCTGGTGCTGTTCTTCTGCGTCGCCGTGGCGATCGTCGCCTTCACGTTCTACCGCAGCTACCAGCCCTCGGCCCGCCGCGGACGCACCGCCATCGGCATCCTCCGCGCCGCCCTGCTCGCCCTGCTCGTGACGATCCTCGCCGAGCCCGTCATCGCCATGGCGTTCACCGAGCGGCCCCGTCCGCTGCTGCTGCTGCTGTTCGACGGCACCGACTCGATGAACATCAACGACCGCCTGGCCGACGACGCCGTCACCGCTATCGCCAAGACCTCCGAAGACAACGCCGGCAAGGCCGACCCCGACGCGATCGCCGAGGCGTCCCGCCTCCAGCTCGTGCAGCAGGTCATCAAGGGCAAGGTCGGCGAAGAGACGTTCAACAAGCTCGCCGAGAAGTTCCGCCTGCGTGCCTACGTCATGGACCGCATCGATCAGACACGCGAGCTGGAGCTGACCACCGACACGTCGAAGCCCGACTCGGTTCAGGGCCCGCACCTCGCCGAGCAGATCGACGCCGAGGGACAGGTCACCGCGCTGGGCGAGGCGTTCAACGACCTGCGTCGCCGGCACCGCGCCCGCCCCGCCGGCGTCATCGTCTTCTCCGACTTCGACCAGAACACCGGCACGCCGCCGGTCCCCGCCGCCAAACAGCTCGAGGCGCCGATCTTCACCGTGGGCGTCGGGCCGCGTGAGGTCGTCGACCTGTCCGTCGATCTCCGCACGCCGCTGGTGCTCAAGAAGGACGAGAAGGCCTCGGTCAACGTGTTCATCCGCCAGTCGGGCCTCGACGGCCGCGCCGCACGCGTGCAGCTGCTGGCCCGTCGGCTCGGCACCGCCGGCGGCGTCGAGGAGGCCGAGCCCACGCCCGTCGCCCCCCCCAAGACCGTCGAGCTCAACGGCTCACGCGTCAGCTTCGACCTGCCGTTCCTGCCGTCAATGACCGGCCGCTTCCTGCTGCAGGTCAAGGTCGATCCGTTCGACGGCGAGGTGCTCGAGGACAACAACGTCGCCGAGCGCGAGGTGACCATCCGCGACGACTCGCTGAAGCTGTTGTTCGTCGAGTACGAGCCGACGTGGGAGTGGCGCTTCGTCAAGGAAGTGTTCCACCGCGACCCGCTGATCGGCCACGAGGGCTTCCGCACGTTCCTGCGGTCCGCCGACTTCAAGGTCCGCCGCACGAACGACATGTTCATCGACACGCTGGTCCGCCCGCGGTCGGAGTTCTTCGGCTACGACGTGATCTTCCTCAGCGACATCCCCAACGAGATGCTCTCCGAGCACTTCCAGTCGATGCTCAAGGAGTACGTCGAGAAGTTCGGCGGCGGCCTGGTCGTGCTGACCGGCCCGCGCAACGGGCTTCAGGCGCTGTACGGCACGGAGATCGCCGACATGCTGCCGGTCGTCATCGATCCCTCGCTGCGTGTGCGTGACAGCGACTTCAAGCTCAACCTGACCGCCGAGGCCGCGGACACCGACTTCATGAAGCTCGGCTCGTCCGAGGCCGAGAACCGCCGGGCGTGGGACAACCTCGGCCGCCTGCCGTGGTACTACCCCGTCGCGCGTCCGCACCCGCTGGCGACCGTGCTGGCGCAGCACCCGACCGACAAGTGCGTGGACAACAAGACCCCGCAGCCCATCATCGCCACCCGCCGCTACGGCAAGGGCGAGGTGATCTACATGGGCTTCAACGAGATGTGGCGTCTGCGTCGCAAGTACGGCGAGGAGTACTACCGCCAGTTCTGGGGGCAGATGATCTACCGTCTGGGCCTCGGCCGGGCGCTGGGCGCGCAGAAGCGTTTTCAGGTGTACACCGACCGCCCGACGTACCGCGCCGGCGACAAGGTGCGGATCACCGTCGAGGCGTACGACATGAACTACGAGCCACTGGACGTGCAGAAGCTCGAGTCACGTCTGATGGCCGAGGGCCACGCCGATCAGCAGGGCACGACGACGGACCTGACGATCCCCGTGGCGCGTGACAACGTGGTGTTCGAGACGACGGTGCCGGTGTACTCCGCCGGGGCGCACCGCGTGCTGGTCAAGGACCCGGTGACGAACGAAGAGGTCGAGGCGCACTTCAAGGTGGCGCCGGTCACGGCCGAGCGACGCAACGCCGTGCGCGACTTCGCTCTGCAGCAGACCCTGGCCGCGCAGACCGGCGGCAAGACGTACGAACTGTCAGAGATCGCCGCCCTCGCCGACGACGTCAAGGCGCCCGTCGTCGAAGACTACACCGAGAAGCGTGTGCCGCTGTGGAACACGTGGCTGGTGCTGACGATGGTGCTGACGCTGATGCTCGGCGAGTGGCTAATCCGGAAGCTGGTGAACCTGCGATGACTCAACTGGCAAGCCTCCATAACGGGCTGAACCAACTCAAGCGTTTCCGCGCGTCGGTGCGCGTGGGGTCGGCGGCCGCGCTGTTCGGCACGATCGTCCTCAGCGTGCTGATCGCCGCGTTCGTCCTCGACGTGTCCACGCACATGGGCCGCCTCGAACGGTTCATCATGCTCGCGGTGTTCGTCGGCACGGCGGTGTGGTCCGTCCGCCGCCACCTGCTGCCCGCGCTGGCCGTCAACGAAGACAAGGTCGAGCTGGCGCTGATGGTCGAGCGTCAGCAGGGCCTGACCTCCGACCTCGTCGCCGCGCTGCAGTTCGCCGACGGGACCCGCGCGCAGTTCGGCTCGCCCGACCTGCGGCACGCCGTGGTCGAGTACACCGACGAGGTCTCCAGCCACCTCGACTACCTCGAGGGCTTCGACCGCGACGAGCTCAAGAAGCGCGGCATCAACCTCGGCATCGTCGCCGGCATCATCCTGCTCGGCGTGATCATCATGCCCGGCCACGCCTTCGCGTTCATGAACCGCTTCCTGCTCGGCGGCGCCCACTACCCCACCGCCACGCGCATCGTCGAGGTCGTCAGCCCCGGCGACCGCTCGGCGTACGGCCAGCCGATCCGCTTCCGCATCAAGGCCGACGGCGTGCTGCCGACCAGCGGCTCGGTCGAGCTGACCGCGCTGTCGACGGGCCTGCGCACGACGATCGAGCTGACGCCGGACAAGGCCGACGCGAAGCTCTACGTCGGCGAGCTGGCGCGGGCGATGGACGACATGACGTACACGATCCACCTCGGCGACGCGTACACCGACGCGCGCGACCTGACGCTGATCCCCGTGCCGACCGTCGAGGTCGACATGCAGATCGAAACCCCGCCGTACGCCACGCAGAAGTTCACCGCGCGGAGCTACGGGCGTGAGACCCGCATCGCGCTGGAGGGCTCGAAGGTCACCGCGTCGGTCACGTCGGACAAGCCGCTGAAGAGCGCCACGTTCACCATCGACGAGCAGGCGTTCGCGATGAAGCAGTCGGGCGACAAGTGGGTGCTGCCGAACAACACGCCGCTGGCGAACGTCGCGGCGACGATGCGGTACGAGGTGCAGGTGGTCGACGAGGACGACCTGAGCCTGGAGCGGCCGATCAGCGGCGTGCTGCAGGTGCGTGCGGACCAGCCCCCGCGTGTCCGCGCCGCGACGGTGACCCGCTACGTGCTGCCGACCGCGTCTCCGTCGATAAGCTTCGGTGCAGTCGATGATTACGCGCTGGGTCGCATCGTCGTGCACAAGTCGGTCACCCGCTCGTCGCTGTCGGGCGGCGAGGGTCCCGACGAGCGTGAGGACGAGCTGATGGACCTGGCGGGCAAGAAGTACCAGTACGCCGACCGCCTCAACGTGAACCTGACGGACCTGAAGCTTCAGAAGGGTGACCGCGTGACGCTGACCTTCGAGGCATATGATTACCGCGGGGCGAATCCGGGTCGCCCGACGAAGAGCGAACAGCTGGTCTTCGAGGTGACAGACCGCGCCGGCGTGTTGGCCGCGCTGCGAGAGCTGGACACCCAGATGGACCGCAAGCTCGATCAGATCATCAAAGCCCAGCTGGGCATTGGAGACACACCATGATTCGCGCGATCACCGTAAGCCTCGTGTTGGGATGCAGCGTGCTGCTGCCGGCCTCCGCCGGTCTGGCCGCGACCGTGGACCCGATCCACCGCGACCGGACCAACCAGGAGCGGGCCCGACAGCTGACCGCCGACCTGCTGTCCGCCCTGCTGGACGCCCACATCCAGCAGCTGTCGGACAACGGGCTGACGGACCTGCCGCTGTACCAGGACCTGCTGTCGATGCGCAGCCGGCTCGGCGAGCTGTCCGGGCAGATGATGCCCGAGGTGATCGACCTGCTCAACGCCGCCGACGAGGCCAAGGGCGACGAGGCCAAGGCGCAGAAGGCTTACGCCGACGCGCGCGGCCGCATGCGTCAGATCCTCGTGCGTCTGCTGGCCGAGCGTGAGCGTCTGCGTCTGCGTCGTCAGCAGGCCGAGCTGATCGAGCGCGTGCGTGAGATCATCATCAAGCAGACCGACGCGAAGACGGCGACGACCGCGCTGGGCGGCGGCGACGAGCAGGCCGTGCTGCTGGCGATGAGCTCGCAGGAGAACGTCGGCACGCTGTACGAGACGTTCTCGACGATGCTGGACGACGTGTCGAAGTGGCCGGGCGAGCTGGGCGCGATCGCCGCCGAGGCCCGCCGCATCACCCGCGACGCGAAGATCGCCGACGAGCTCAAGGGCGCCGAGACCGAGCTGAACGCCACGAAGTTCTCCGACGCCACCGGGCACCAGCAGAAGGTCATCGACGGGCTGGCGCGCGTGCTGACCGAGATCCGCAAGCTCGAAGACCCCGCCGCGATCGACAAGGACGTGGCCGACGCGGTCAAGGAGCTGATCAAGGAGCAGGAGACCGTCCGCGAGGAGGTCAAGCAGGCCAAGGACGCCAAGCAGCTCGACGAGGCGCTGAAGAAGCAGACGCTGATCCAGCAGAAGCTGCGTCGGCTGGAGAACATGATCGCCGGTTCCGAGCGTGCGGCGGACCTGGCCGAGCGTGCGGAGGAGTCGGCCGCGGACGCCCGCGAGTCGCTGTTCAACGAGGAGTCGAAGAAGGCCGTCGAGGACCAGGGCCGCGTGATCGGCGCGCTGGCCGAGCTGCAGAAGGAGCTGGAGAACAAGTTCGGCGACCTGAGCGGGACGAAGTCGGCCGAGGAGTACGCGAAGCTGGCCAAGTCGCTCGAGGAGACGAAGAAGCAGCTCGAGAAGGCGCAGGACAAGCACCAGCAGGCCGAGAAGCAGGCCGAGCAGAATCAGCAGCAGGCGGCGGGCGCCGAGAAGGAAGCGGCCAAGGAGCTGGACCAGGCCGCGAAGAACGCGGAGCTGCCTCCGGCGATCGCGTCGCGTATCCGCTCGGCCGAGGAGGCCACCGCGGAGGCCGCGAAGGAGTTGAGCAAGAAGAGTGACACCGCACAGGACGCGCAGGACACCGCGGATCGCGCGATCCGTCAGGCGATCGGCGAGGTCGCCGAGGCGCAGGCCGCCGCGGAGCGTAACGCCGACGCCGTGAAGCTCGGCGAGTTGAACCGCTCGGTCGAGTCGCTGGCCCGCGCCGCGGCGAAGGCGGAGGAGACGGCCAAGAAGCTGACCGACGGCAAGCCCGAGACGCCGGACCAGGCCGCGGAAGCCACCGAGGACCTGCAGAAGGTCAACGACATCGCGCAGAAGGTCGCCGAGGGCACGAAGAACCTCGCCCCGCAGGCCGCCGACGCGCTGGCCAAGGCTCAGCAGTCCGCCAAGCAGACGAACCAGGACGCCCCCGCCGCGTTGAAGGGTGACGAGGCCAAGCAGCAGTCCGCCGCGGCCGCCGCGACGGAGACCGCCGCCCAGCTGAACAACGCCGCCAACGAGCTGCGCAAGGAGATGCTCAAGACCGCCGACAAGCTGGCCAACGAGACCGGCACGGAGTTGAACGACCTCAAGGGTCTGGAGGACAAGGTCGCCGGCGCGATCGAGGCGAACCCGCAGCCGTCGTCGAAGGACCTGCAGGCCCTGGCCGATGACGCGTTGGAGAACACGCCGTCGGTCGGCGCCGCGCTGGCCGACGCCGCACAGGCACGGGCGCAGGCCGAGAATCAGCCGCAGGGTGATCAGGCCCAGGGCAACCAGCCCCAAGGCAATCAGCCGCAGCAGGCCAACGCGAATCAGCCCCAAGGTGACAAGGCCCAGGGTGACAAGGCCCAGGGCGATCAGCCGCAAGGCGCCGACGCGAACAACGCACAGCCGCAGGGCGCCGAGGCGAATCAGCCGCAGACGGCCGACGCCGGTCAGCCCGAGGGCGCCGACGCATCGCCGCAGGCGCTGACGGATCGTCAGCTGCAGCGCGCCCGCGTGCTGGCGGACATCAAGCGTGAGGACCTCGAGGAGAAGCTCGCGCTGGCCGAGAAGATCAAGCAGCTCGCCGAGCAGGGCGACAGCTCCGCGAAGGAACTGGCCGACGCCCGCGACGCGTTCGAGAAGGCGCAGGCCGCCGATCAGGCCGCCGCGGACGCCGCCCAACCGCAGGGTGACCAGCCGCAGGGTGATCAACCGCAGGGCGCGCAGCCTCAGGGTGATCAACCGCAGGGTGCGCAGCCGCAGGGCGATCAGCCCCAGGCTGATCAACCGCAAGGCGATCAACCCCAGGGCGCGCAGCCTCAGGGCGATCAACCCCAAGGCGCGCAGCCTCAGGGCGATCAGCCTCAGGGCGCGCAGCCGCAGGCGCCGCAGTCGCCCGCCGCTCAAAAGGCCGCCCAGCAGTTGGCCAACGCGATCAACAAGCAGGCCGAGTCGCTGGCGCAGCTCGGCGAAGCGGTGTCGAACCTGACCGGCGAGACGGGTCTGGCCAACCAGCCCGTCGCCGAGGCGGTGCAGATCGCATCCACACTGACACCCGAGCAGGCAGCCGGCGCCGAACTCGCCCAGGCCGACACGGGTGCGCCGACCGGCGATCCGGCGAACGCCGACGCGGGTCAGCCGGCGGGCGCTGACGCCGGTCAGCCCGCCGGGGCCGATCAGGGTCAGCCCCAGGGCGCCGAAGCCGGCCAGGGTCAGCCGCAGGGCGCCGAGCCCGGCACGGACCAGGGCACGCCCGCCGCTCAGGCCGGCGCCCCGGCCGAGGGTCAGGGACAAGGCCAGCCGCAGCCCGGTCAGGGACAGGGTCAGCCGAGCGGCGCCGAGGGATCCAACGGCATCGCGCAGACGCCGCAGGGCGCTCAGGCGACCGCGAAGATGATGGCCGGCGCCCAGGGCGCACTGGCCGCGGCGCTCGCTCAGGCGCAGGGCCAGGGTCAGGGTCAGGGTCAGCCGGGTGAGGGTCAGGGCCAGGGACAGCCGCAGCCCGGACAGGGACAGGGTCAGCCGCAGCCCGGCCAGGGCGACGCCCAGGCGCAGGGCCAGGGCCAGGGCGAGCCGACGCAGCAGGCCAGCGCCTCCAGCGGCGCGACCGGCGGCGGCACCAGCAAGGGCAAGTCCGGCGACTCGGAGAACACCGACGTCGTCGCGGGTAACGCCCAGGCCACGCCGACCAACTCCGACGCCGACTCGCGCACGAACGGCTCGCGCCCCGGCGACGCCGACGTCGCCTCCAAGGCCGCCGATTCATCCGCATGGACCGCCGGCCTGCCCCAGGGCGTCCGCCAGTCCATGAAGCTCCGCCAGAAGTCGTCGCTGCCGCGCGGCTACGAGGAGCGCCTCAAGACCTACTTCGAAGCACTCGACTAAATCCGTCACCGATACACAGGCACGCCAACACTCGACTCACACCACTGGAAGAAACGCAGGAGTATTCCGATGTCCGATACGCAGACCGAACAGCCCGTCAATCAGGACGACGTCGCCGCCGTGGAGGCGTGGGACGCCACACGCAAGCAGGTCCTCGCTGAACTCAACAAGGTCATCGTCGGCCAGAAGGACGTGATCGAGCAGATGCTCATCGCCATCCTCGCCCGCGGCCACTGCCTCCTCGAAGGCGTGCCCGGACTCGCCAAGACGTTGATGATCCACTCGCTCGCCGAGGCGATGGACCTGTCCTTCCACCGCATCCAGTTCACGCCCGACCTGATGCCGTCCGACATCACCGGCACGGACGTGCTGCAGGAAGACCCGGTCACCAAGGAACGCCGCTACGAGTTCGTCAAGGGTCCGATCTTCGCGAACATCGTCCTCGGCGACGAGATCAACCGCACCCCGCCCAAGACGCAGGCGTCGATGCTCGAGGCCATGCAGGAGCGGATGATTTCCGCCGGCGGCCGCGACTTCAAGCTGCCCAGCCCGTTCTTCGTGCTCGCCACGCAGAACCCCCTCGAGCAGGAAGGCACGTACCCCCTGCCCGAAGCCCAGCTCGACCGCTTCCTGCTGTACATCAAGGTCGACTACCCCACCGGCGCCGAGGAGTGGGAGATCGCCCGCCGCGTGACCAGCGGCTCGATGGGCACGCCGCAACCCGTCGTCGACGGCGACACGATCATGCAGGCGCAGGAGCTCGTGAAGCGCATGCCGGTGTGCGACCAGGTCGTCGGCTATGCGTGGGCGCTGGTCCGCGCGACGCGGCCGGGCCAGGAAGGCGTGCCGGACTTCGTGAACAAGTGGATCAGCTGGGGCGCCGGGCCGCGCGGCGTGCTCGCTCTGATCAGCTGCGCCAAGTCGCGGGCCCTGCTGCAGGGTCGCTACCACGCCTCGGTTGAGGACGTGCAGGCGATCATCAAGCCGGCCCTGCGTCACCGCATCGCGCCGAACTACGCCGGCCTCGCCGCGGGCATCAACTCCGAGAAGCTCATCGAGATGCTCCTCGACGCGATCCCCGCCGACAAGAACTACACCGCGCCGACCGCATAAGCGGTCGGGCCGAAGGAGACAGGAATCAGGAGACAGGTGACAGCCCGAACCGCCGTCGCCTGTCTCCGAAATTGAGACTGTCTCCTGTTACCTGTTACCTGTTACCTGTTACCTGTCCCCTGCCGAGGAGCGCAGCGACGATGGCCAAAGCCGTTCTCACGAAGTACATCCAGCCCGACGTGCTGTCGCGCGTCGAGCAGTACGCCTTCCAGCCGCGTGGGCTCGTCGAGGGCACCCTCGCGGGCGCCCACAAGTCGCCGTTCCACGGCTTCGCCGTCGAGTTCGCCGGCCACCGCGAGTACGTCGCCGGCGACGACCTGCGCCACCTCGACTGGAACGTCTACTTCCGCACCGACAAGCACATGCTCAAGCAGTACGAGATGGAGACGAACCTCGTCTGCCACCTCATGCTCGACGTGTCCGCGTCGATGCGCTACGGCGAGGCCGACACGCAGAAGCTGCTGTACGCCTCGCGCATGGCGGTGACGCTCGGCTACCTCGTCGTCGAGCAGTCGGACAAGGTCTCGCTGGCGACGTTCGACGACCGCGTCCGCGACGCCCGCCGCCCGTCGAACTCGATGCGGCAGATCCTCGACATGACCGAGACGCTCGACGAGGTGCAGCCGGTCAACAAGACGGCGATCGGCCCGGCCATGCTCGACCTCGCCAGCCGCGCCGGACGCCGCTCCATCATCGTCGTGTTCTCGGACTTCTTCGTCGACCTCAACGACCTCGAAGACGCCCTGCAGCGCCTCCGCTACGACCGACACGAGATCGTGCTGATGCAGACGCTCCACCCCGACGAGCTGCACTTCAACATGGACGGCATGATCCGCTTCGTCGGCCTCGAGGACGAAGACGTGTTCCTCACCCGCCCCACCGATGTCCGCAACGCCTACCTCGACGCGATGAACAAGTTCAACGAGCGCCTGGCGGCGATCTGCGAGGCGAACCAGGTCGAGCGCGTGCTCGTCGACACCGGCCGCCCCATGGCCGAGCTGTTCGCCGACTACCTCCAGCAGCGCGCCCTGGTCCACCGCCGCTGGTAACGGTTACCAGTCGTCGGCCCGCGCCGGCGCACGGGTAAATCGCCTTGTTTATGCGGATTCCTCAATAATGGCCGTGCCAACGGCCGATACCATCCCTACAATGCCGCGTCACACCTGCAACGGGAGTCGTACCATGACCGAGCAGCAGGCTATCGACATGGCCGAAGCGTTAGGCGGAAGTGTCTGGCAAAACGGCGATCAAGACGGTGATTACATGGTCGTTGTCCGTCGCCAGGACGGCAAGCTTGTCATGATGTCGGACGAGGTGATGTGCGAGTTCGACAACGGCACGGCGATGCCGCCCGACGCCGTGGTCGGCGAGCGGTAACGTCGACGGCGTGACCCGCCGCGTCACACGACGCGCACGGACACGTCACCGATCGAGCCGAGACGGACCGCGGACGCACTCCACCGCCCTAGACGTCGAGCAGCCGGCGGATCCCGCGCACCAGGCGTTGCCCGGGCTTGCGCTTCGCGGGCTGCTCCACCGACTTGTCCAGCAGCACGTCCGCCGCCAGCTTCTCCGAAGCGGCGGCGCTACGCGGCGCGTCCTCCGAGTCCCGCAGCAGCGGCCGGGGCGCCTGCTCAAACTCATCGAAACGCCTCTTGAGCCACCGACGCGGCAGTCCCATCTCGTCGCCCAGCGCCTTGTCCGGGCTGACCACGCGGCGTGGTTCCCCGTCCTGACAAATGGGCCTCGGCAATCCTACGAACATGTCACTCATTGCTTCACTCCAGTACCGGCGCCAAAAGATGTGAGACGCCTCCGTACAACAAAACGACTCCTCTCCGACAGCAAAACGCCCGCGGCGTGATCGCCACGCCGACAGACGCCTTTTCAGCACGCCGATCGACAACGCGGAGCGCATCGAACCGCGGCCCGTCGAACCCACTCAGGATTTGCGTATCGAACGACTCGCATGACCTGGCCCCGTTACGACCGTTCCGAATCCGGCGGGCCTCGAAAGATGTGCTGCGGAGGAGGCTGCGCCGACCGTCACGGAAATTCTTACAAATCACTCTAGGACCGGTTTGGAACCCGATCAATGTTTGTTCGCCTACATTTTCGCGAAGCGGCGGCCGCGCCCGAATATCGTGAGCCCGGGAAACGTCCCGCCCCCGGTTCGCGTATAATTCCACGCTCCTTGCACGGGTTCCGGGCGAACGATCAGCGATGAGGCGACGCATCATGGCGAATCGAATCTGGTTGGTGTTGGGCTGTTGCGTGGCGCTGGGCGGCGCGACGCACGCCTGGGCGCAGGCGGACCCCGCGCCGCCCGACGCCCCGCCCGGCGCTCCGCCCGGCGACGGCGCACCCGCGGCGGAGTCGGCGAACCCGCAGGACACCGAAGAGAAGGCCGCGGCGACCTTCGACCAGCTGTTCGGCGAGTCGGTCAAGCACGCCCGTGCGACGCGCGACACCGCCGACGACGTCGCCCTCGCCAACACGCTGATGGACGCCGCCCGCACGATCAGCGACCAGCCCAACCTGCTGCGCATCATGCTCGACACCGTCTACGCGCTCAGCTCGCGCAGCCTCGACGGGCTGGACACGGCGGTCGCGGCGATGCGCCTCCAGGCCGACCGCGACCCCAAGCGAGCCGACGAGGCGCGCGACCGCATCATCCTCATCTACTCCCGCAAGTTCGCCGCGGCGCGCACCCCCGACGACAAGACCAAGGCCGCACGCGAACTGGCCGACGCGATGCTCGGCGCGGCCGAGGCGTCGATGGCCGATCGCGACCTCGACGGCGCGCTGGCCATGTACCGCCGCGCCCTGCCCGTCGCGGCGCGCGTCGACCCCGCCCTGCGCGACCAGACCCGCGCCACCATCGACAACCTCACCCAGCGCATCCGCGTCGAGGAGAAGGTCAAGGTCGCCAAGCAACGCCTGCAGGACAACCCCGAAGACAAGGCCGCCGCCGCCGAGATCATCAACCTCTACGTCGTCGAGCTCAACGACCCCGTCGAGGCGCGCAAGTACACGTTCCTCACCGACGAGCAGAACGCCGCGATGATCAAGCTCGCCGCCGCGGACCCCGACACGCTCGACGAGGCGCAGTACCTGACGCTCGGCGAGTGGTACCGCGGCAAGGCCGACGCCGCGACGGGACCGGCGCAGGCGGCGATGGCGGCCCGCTCGCAGATGTACCTCCAACGCTACATCCGCCTGCACGCGCCGCAGGACCTGGCCAAGACCAAGGCCCAGCTGATGCTCAAGCAGGCCGAGGATCGCCTCGCCCGTCTCGGCACGACCGGCCCGCCCCCGCAGACGCTGGCGACCAACTCGACGATCGACGCCGCGTCGCTCGGCGGCGCGTTCGTCGCGCGGAAGATCGTGCCCAAGAACGTGCCCGTGCGTAAGGGCGGCAAGAGCGACCTGCTCAAGGCCGTGTCGCACGCGGCTCGCAACGGCGACGTGGACGCCACGAAAAAGCTCGTGGCCGACGGCGCGATGCTCAATCCCTCGTCGGGCGACCCGCCGCTGTGGGACGTCCTGCGCGAGCCGCGCAAGGAGACGCCCGCCATCGTCGAGGCGCTGCTCGCCGGTGGCGAGGACCCGAACTACGCCGACCACAACGGCTACACGCTGCTGCACCGCGCGTGCTACTACGGCGATCGCGACACGCGGGCCGCGATCGTCGAGGCGTTGATCCGCTACGGCGCGAAGGTCAACGCCGTGGCCGGGCGTGAGAAGGCCACGCCGATCGGCTACGCGGTGGAACGCTACGACCGCAACGCCACGGCGGTGCTGCGTGCGAACGGCGCGACCACCGACACGCCGCTTCACGACGCGGCGCGCGTGCAGGACCTGGTCTGGGCGAAGGAAGCCATCGCCGCCGGGGCGGACGTCAACGCCTCAGCGCGCCGACTGACGCCGCTCGGCTACGCGGTGCAGCGCGCGGGGCCCGACGCGCTGGCGATGGCACGGTTCCTCATCGGCGCCGGCGCGAAGGTCAACCCGGAGGTCGGCCGCTACGACCTGACGCCCGTGCAGACCGCCGCGGCGCGCGGCGACCGCGACACCTACGACCTGCTGGTCAAGAACGGCGCCGTCAGCCCAACCCCCCTGCACGACGCGATGGGCCTCGGCGACCCGATCATGGCGCGCAAGGCCATCGCGGCGAAGCTCGACCCGAACACCTTCGACAACGACGGCCACACGCCGCTGACCCGCCTCGTGTCCAGCCGCACGCCCGATCCGTCGATGGTCGACCTGCTGGTCAAGGCCGGGGCCGATCCCAACAAGCCCGACCGCTACGACCGCACGCCGCTGTACATGGCGATGACGCGCGGCACGCCGCTGATCCCCGTCGCGATCGCGCTGATCGAAAGCGGCGCGGCCCCCGACAAGCCGATGCGACGCAACACGTTCTATCCGCTGTCCACGACGATCAACAACGGCGGGTCGTGGCACCAGGTCGCGCTGCTGCTGATCGAAAAGGGCGCCGACGTGAACCGTGTCGACAACGGCTACCCCCCGCTTCACGGCGCGATCCGACGCGGCGAGACCTGGCTGCCGGTCGTCAAGCGGCTGATCGAGAAGGGAGCCGACCTCACCGTCAAGGACCGCCGCGGACAGACGCCGCTGGAGTGCGCCGATTTCTATCACAACGACGAGGCCACGAAACTCCTCCGCGCGGCCGGCGCCAAGTAGCCGCACCGCCGCACGACCCCGACCCGTCACAGCCCCCGCAGGAACTCCAGCAGGTCGTCCCGCTCGGCGTCCGTCATGCCCTCGACGCCCTCGTGCTCGAACTTCGTGATCACCTCACGCGTCGACCGCGCCCGGCCGTCGTGGAACAGCGTCGGCCGCTGCGACACGCCGAGAAGCGCCGGGGGATTGAACTCACGCAGCCCCGCCTCGTCACGCAGCCCCACGTCCAGCACGTCGTGCGAGCTGTAAGTGTCCGGCTGGTGACACCGCACGCACCTGAACCGCTCGAACACCGCCCGGCCCCGCTCGAACCGCGCCGCGTCGAGGTCGCCGCGCGCCCGCGCCAACGACGGCGGCGGCGTCAGCGTCTGCAGGTACGCGACGATCGCCTCGATCGTGTCCTGCTCGACCGGCTGCTTGGTCGTGTGACGCATCGTGACCTCGATGCTCTTACGCACCTGCCCGCGGATGCCCGACGTCATGCCGTTCCATGCCCACGGCTCGGTGAGCATCACGTTGCCCAGCGGCAGCACGCGCTTCGGCGTGTCGAACGTGTCGTCGGAGAGGTTGTCGTTGAGCAGGCCGTTGGAGTGCCCGTCGGTGTGGCAGGAGTGGCACGAATACCAGCCGTCGAGCGAGAGCTTCGCGTCGTGGAACAACGCCTCGCCGCGGTCGGAAAGGCCGACGATCTTCGGGCCGTCGCCGAGCGAGATCGACGTGACGAGCTTCGCCCGGTCGATGTCGACGACGCTGATCGAGTCGCCGAACCGATTGGCGACGTAGGCTTGACGGGCGTCGGGCGACAGCGCGATCCCGCTGGGGCCGTCGCCGACCTCCACGCGGACGAAGTCGCCGAGGGGCCGACGGCGCACGCTCACCTCGTCGACGCCCATCATCGCCACGACCGTCGCGCCGCGCGGCGTGACCACCACGGCGTCGGGGTCGCCCGCGCCGTGCTCCTGCGTGCCCAGCGGAAACAGCGACCAGTGATGGATCGGATGCGGCGACTCGGCCGACGTGTCGTCGACACACAGCAACTCACTGAACGCGACCTCGCGGACGAAGTTGCCGATGACGAACCCGTAGAACACGAACCGCTCGGTCGTCGGCACGCGCGGGTCGAGCATCTGGTGGCTGATCATCAGGCCGGCGCCGTTCGGCGACGTCGCCAGGCCACGGATGTTGTGCCCGTGGATGGACCGCACGAAGCGGAGGCGCGCGGTCGCCACGTCCCGCGTGTCGATCACCGCGAGGTTCCCGGCGAAGCTGTCGGCGACGATGAGCATCGTGCCGTCGCCGCCCCACCACTGCTCGCGCGGAGCGAAGGGCAGGTCGATGACGCGGGCGGCGGCGGGGTCGATGACGTGTGCGTCGTCGGTGTTGGTGTTGTCGACTCGGGACTGCGCTGCGCTGCGTCCCGGCTTGATCAGCATGAGGGTGATGCGGTGGGCCCAGAGCGACGCGACGCTGCACGCCCCGCCGCCCGGCGACAGGCACACGCTGACCGGCGTGCCGCGCACCAGCACGCGCTGCGTCACCGCCACGTCGTCGCCCGCGTGTCGCAGCACGATCAGTTCGTCGGCCTTGCTGTCGACGGCGAGCAGCACGCCGTCTGCGCCCGGCACGGTGACGAGATCCGCGAGCCTCTGCCCGACGACGACCTCGCGCGTGACGCGCTTCGCGTCGGGATCGACGATCGACACGCTGCCCGTGCGCTCGTTGGCGGTGATCACGCGCCCGTCCGACACGGCGATCGCGACGGGTCGACGCAGCGTCGCCCGCGCCGCGGGATCGTCCGCGGCGTGACATAGCGGCGTCACACACAGCAACGTCATCACAATGAACAGCACGCGAGGCATCTACTCATTATTGCCTGCACGACGTCGACCTGTGGGGGTTGGCGACCGCCGGCGGCGAATTTACCGGCCGGTGAACTTCGCCCCGCGTTTCTCGACGAACGCCGCGATCCCCTCGCGGGCGTCAGCGGTCTTCAGGCAGTCGATGTACGCGGCGGTGTCGGCCAGATGGGTGATCTTCGGCTGCACGCCCTCGTCGTCGTGGATCAGCCGCTTGGTCTCCCGCAGCGCGATCGGCGGCGTGGCGAGCAGCGTGTCGGCGAGCTTGCGGGCGGCGGGCATCAGCTGCTGCGGGGGCACGACCTCGTTGACCAGCCCCCAGTCGAGCGCGGTGCGGGCGTTGATGGTCTTGCCGGTGACGCACAGCTCGAGCGCGCGGGCCTTGCCGACCAGGGCGGTAAGCTGCGCGACGCCGTACCCGGGCGGCCAGCCGAGCAGGATCTCGGGCATGCCGAAGTCCGCGTTGAGCGACGCGATGCGGAGGTCGCAGGAGTACGCCGCGACGCACCCGCCGCCGAAGCACGCGCCGTTGACCGCCGCGATGATCACCTGCGGCAGCTGCTCGAACGCGAGGTACGCGCGGGCCTGCCGCAGGCTCAGCGTCGTGGCGGTGTCGGGGTCGAGCGTGCCGACCTCTTTCACGTCGTCGCCGGCGCAGAACGCGCGGCCCGCGCCGGTCACGATCACGACGCGCACCTCGGGGTGACCGGCGAGCCACGCGACGAGCCTCTCGAGGTCGCCGGTCATCTGCACGTTCACGGCGTTGAGCTTGTCGGGGCGGTTGAGCGTCACGGTCGCCACCGCGCCTTCGACGGCGACGGCGAGCGTGGGCAGGTCGGGCAGTTGGCCGGTGTTGGGTTCGATGTGCATCGGCAGCAGCACTCCGTTGGGGAGGGTCGCGGCTTTCTCGGCGAGCCGGTCACGCATGCGATCCACGCGGATCACGGCCCGGCGGTGCGTGCCACGCCCGATCGCCTCGGCGGCGTCGAACGCGGCGATGGTGAAGTCGATCAGCTTGCCGTCCACGGCGGTCACCTTCGCCTCGGCGCGGACCTCCGCGGCGATCGGCGTGGCCGCGAGATGCTGCACCTCGACCGTCACGCCCACCGACTCCTCGCCGGGCTCCAGGTACGGCCGCAGCGCCTCACGGGCCGCGTGCTCCATCATGTTGATCATCGCCGGCGTCGAAAACACGACCGCCCCGCCGCCGGACTCAGCCCCGAGGTGAATCGTCTGCTGCGGACCGACCCGCCAGGCGAGTCGGCCGATCTGACCGGGTTGGAGGCCGGGTTTCATGAGGGGTGAGTATAGCGGAGGGTGAAACGCAAAGTTGTCGGGATAAGTGTCATTTCAAGAGCGCCGCGATAAGAACCCTGCCCACGCATCTGGCTCTGGGTAATCAGCTCGGTAGTTCATTCGAAACTCGCCCCTTTTCTGAGCGGCCCACCATACACGGAATTGTTCTAGATAGTCTTCGCCCATTCCCATCCGCCATCCCATCGAACGCTTGGGCAGATTTGGGTATTTAACCCACGGAGGGACCATCCGCCCAGACTCATCGTACGTTGGAATCTCGGGATCCGGCCATGGATCTGCTACGTTTGGCTCCATCAATACCTCCTATCAGACAGCCACCAGCATTTTACCGATCGTCGAAGATTTGAACCTTCACCCCGGTTTCGGCGATACTATACTATTCACGATGGAACGAGAGACCCGTACATCCCGGACGCGGCACGCTCTGCCCGCGGCTCTGACGGCGCTGGCGGTGACGATGCCGCTGACGCTGGCGGTGACCGTTTCGGCGGGCGCGACCGGGTTGGCGTCGCCGGCGCGGGAGTCGTCGCTGCTCAGTCAGCAGCGGGACGACGCGTTCGCGCCGCTGGTGCGTTGCGTCAGCGAGGCCGCCCGGCAGTGGGCGGGGTCGCAGCCGTCCATCGTGTCACACGTGTCTTACCCGGCCGACGTCACGCCGCTGCGTGTCGCCGTCGCCGCGCCTGTACCGCAGGGCTTTGCGATTCCGCAGCTCCACGCCCTGCCGCACCTGTTGAACCTGCCCCCGCCGGTGTGCTGAAGCGCACGGACCGCGTGGCCCGCGCCGCGTGATCACGTTGCGTATGCGCGCCCGTAAGCCCCACGCTGCGATGCAACGCATCGACGCGTGGGGATCGATCCACACGGCGCGCCTCGGACACATCCCCGGTCGTCGACACGCCGTGTCGCAGCCCGGGGCTTGCAGGCAATCGCTCAACAGCACAAACGCACCAACACACAGAATCGAGATACAGCAATGGACGTCCTCAGTGTTATCGCCAAGCCGATCACCAAGGTGTTCGGCACCCGCAACGACCGCATGGTCAAGACCTACCGCCGCCGCGTCGAAGGCATCAACGCGATGGAGCCGCAGATCCTCAAGCTCAGCGATCCGGAGCTGCGCGAGCGCGCCGCGAGCGTGAAGAAGCGCATCGCCGAGGAGGGCTCGACCGAGGAGCTGATGTACGAAGCGTTCGCGGTGATGCGCGAGTCGCTCGACCGCAACGTCGGCATCCGCAACATCTTCAACCCCGAGCACGCCGACCGCTTCGACGCGTCGAAGCTCAGTGGCGAAGCGAGGCGTCACTACGACCGCATCAGGGCCGAGATCGAGACGATCCAGCCGATCGAGGAGCTGGGGCACCCGGAGCTGGTGCCCGGTTATATGCAGGTCGACATCCCGGTGGTGCTGTACGACGCGGTGCGCGAGATGTACCCCACGTCGCGCCCGCCCTTCCGCTGCCGGCCGTTCGACGTGCAGCTGATCGGCGGCATGGTGCTCAGCGAGGGCAAGATCGCGGAGATGAAGACCGGCGAGGGCAAGACGATCGTCGCGCCGCTCGCGTGCTTCATGGCGGTGATGGAGGGCCTGCAGTGCCACGTCGTGACGGTCAACGACTACCTCGTGCAGCGTGACCGCGACTGGGTGTTCCCGGCGTTCTACCGCCTCGGTGTCACCGTCGGCGCGATCCACCCGTACCACATGCTGCCCGAGCCGATGAAGAAGCAGATGTACCACTGCGACATCGTCTACGGCACCAACAGCGAGTTCGGCTTCGACTACCTGCGCGACAACATGAAGCTCAGCGTCGAGGAGCAGGTCCAGCGGAAGCGCAACTTCTGCATCATCGACGAGGTCGACTCGATCCTCATCGACGAGGCGCGCACGCCGCTGATCATCTCCGGCTCGGCGCAGGACGACGCCCCGCAGTACCAGAAGGCCAACCAGGTC
Source organism: Phycisphaera sp. (assembly GCA_016125285.1). Classification (GTDB taxonomy): domain Bacteria; phylum Planctomycetota; class Phycisphaerae; order Phycisphaerales; family Zrk34; genus RI-212. The sequence goes on along the minus strand of WGMA01000050.1, from coordinate 26,192 downwards.
GCCGAGCAGCTGGCGATGATGCAGAAGGCCGCGAACCAGAAGGCGGCCCAGCGGCTCAAGGAGGACGGCTTCGTGCAGCGCTGCGCCGAGGCGACGCGTGAGCCCGAGGCGAAGATCCAGGCGATCGTCGACAAGTACCGCGACCTCGGCGCCGACTACGTCGACGGCAACGAGGCGGAGCTGATCGGTCACACGCAGTACTACGTCGTGCAGCGCGAGCGCAAGGCGGCGCACATGACGCCGCTCGGCGTCGAGGAGGCGCAGAACATCGTCGGCACGCGCTTCTACGTCGTCGGCAACGACATGGCGTGGGACCACCTGATCAACAACGCCATCCGCGCCCACACCGTCTACCTCATCGACCGCGAGTACGTCGTCGAGAATATCGGCAACGGCCCCGAGGTCGTGATCGTCGACGAGAACACCGGCCGCAAGATGATCGGCCGGCAGTGGTCCGACGGCCTGCACCAGGCGATCGAGGCCAAGGAGTCGCAGCGCGGCGTGAAGATCAAGCAGGAGACGCAGACGCTCGCGACCGTCACCATCCAGAACTTCTTCAAGCTGTACGGCCGGCTCGCGGGCATGACCGGCACGGCGATCACCGAGGGCACCGAGTTCCACGAGATCTACGAGCTCGACGTCGTGTGCATCCCCACGAACCTGCCGATCGCGCGCAACGACTACGAAGACCTGATCTTCCTGACCGAGAAGGCGAAGTGGGAGAGCATCCTCGACGAGATCAAGCACCTGCACGACCTCGGCCGGCCGGTGCTGGTCGGTACGACGAGCGTCGACAAGTCGGAGATGCTCGGCGAGATGCTCACCAGGAAGCACAACATCGAGCACGCGGTACTCAACGCCAAGCAGCACGAGCGTGAGGCGCACATCGTCGAGGCCGCCGGCCGGATCGGCGCGGTGGTGATCGCGACGAACATGGCCGGTCGCGGCACGGACATCAAGCTCGCGTCGATCGACCGCGAGACGCTCGTCGAGCACTGGAAGGCGCGCAAGATCCTGCCGCACGACGCGAAGGCCGGTTGGGAAGACGCGAAGCTGATCGCCGCCGCGCACCGCCACATCGCCCAGCGCACGCTCGCCAAGTCGCAGGACGCCGACGGTTCCGACGAGCAGGTCGAGCGGGCGCTGCTGGAGCACTGGGCGTTCGAGCATCACCTGATCAAGGCCGCGGACTTCGGCAAGCTCACGCCCGAGCAGCTGCGCGGCAAGCTCGACACGCTGCCCAACTTCCACATGCACCGCCTGCGTGTGTTCGCGCACGTCGAGGAGCTCGGCGGGCTGCACATCATCGGCACCGAGCGCCACGAGGCCCGCCGCATCGACAACCAGCTGCGCGGCCGCGCCGGACGCCAGGGCGACCGCGGCTCGTCGCGATTCTTCATCTCGATGGAAGACGACCTGATGAAGATGTTCGCCGGCGAACGCACCATCAAGGCGCTGTCGATGTTCGGCATGCAGGAAGGCGACGCGATCGAGCACCGCTGGATCACCCGCAGCGTCGAGAAGGCGCAGCGCAAGGTCGAGGAACGCAACTACCAGATCCGCAAGAACCTGCTCGAGTACGACGAGGTGATGGAGTACCAGCGCAACTCGTTCTACGGCACGCGGCAGCTCGTGCTCGAGGGCGAGGGCGTCAAGGACCTGATCTTCGACTACATCGCCGAGGCCATCGAGGACGCCGTGGCGCAGCACCTGGCGCGCGACTTCGCGCCCGAACGCGTCGCCGAGGCGCTGAAGTCGATGATGTTCAACATCGTCATCACCGACCCCACCAAGCTCCGCGGCGAGAGCTTCAAGGACGTCGAGGACTACATCCGCTCCTACGCCAAGAGCCACATCTCGCAGGAGATCGAGAACAACCTCGGCGAGTACATCTACGAGGGCGGCGACGCGAAGGACTGGGACCTCAAGGGCCTGAGCCAGTGGGCGATGAAGATGTTCAGCGTCGACCTCAAGCAGTCGAAGCTGCGTGAGATGTCCGTCGACCAGATCGCCGAGCACCTCAACGACACCGCCTACGAGCTGGTCGACCGCCAGAACCTCGAGGCGCTGAACAAGTTCTACGAGCCCGGGTACGCCCAGCGCGAGCTCGCGGCGTGGGCGCGGCTGAAGTTCGGCCTCGAGCTGACCGTCGAGGAGCTGTCGCCCGGCGAGGCCGAGCGCTTCACCGACGCCCAGCAGCGCATCGCCGAGCTCGTCTACGAGCGCGCCGACTCGGCGTACCGCCGCCGCGAGATCGAGTACCCCGTGGAGTTCGTGCTGGACATGGCGTTCGGCGCGGCGCGTGAGGGCGGCGCGGCGGGCGGCGCGTGGGCGGCCGAGCAGCTGTCCAAGTGGGCCAAGCGCCGCTACGACCTCGACCTCACCGCCGAGCAGGTCGGGCAGATGACCGGCGAGGAGCTCCGCCGCACGCTCATGGACGCCGCCGAGCAGTGGGCCGGCGACAAGCTCGACAAGTGGATCGATACGAACGCCGGGTCCGGCGTCGACAACAAGACGCTGCAGCAACGGTTCAAGGACCGCTTCGGCATCGAGCTCAGCGACGAAGACCTCGCCGCGGAGGACCGCCAGACCGCCGTCCGCGACGCCGCGCAGCGCGTGTTGCGCATGGAGCTGATGCAGCTCGAGCAGTACGTGCTGCTGCAGATCCTCGACTCGTCGTGGAAGGACCACCTCTACGCGATGGACCAGCTCAAGGACTCGATCGGCCTCGTCGGCTACGCCGAGAAGGACCCCAAGATCGAGTACAAGGCGCAGGGTTCACGCATGTTCCAGCAGATGATGGTCGGCATCCGCGACAAGGTCACCGACATGATCTTCAAGGCCCGCCTCACCGCCGGTTACCACATGGAGAGCCAGTACAAGGACATGCAGACCGAGCACGAGGTGGCGGACTCCACCGGCGTCGGCGCGTCCGCGAGCCTCGGCACCGCCGAGCAGCGCGCCGACCTCGAAGCCGCCCAACGCGCCGGCGGCGGCGAGGAACCGCAGGTCGTCCAGACCATCGTCAACACCGGCCCCCAGGTCGGCCGCAACGACCCCTGCCCCTGCGGCTCCGGCAAGAAATACAAGAAGTGCCACGGGAAGTGAGCGCAATAGCCGGGATGCAACGCATCCCGGGCCGTCGCACGATTAGTAGAATGCGAGCCGCCCATGATTGAGTCATGTCAACGCCGCAATCACCGAGTACGCGCTTGGGTCATCGGCGGGAGCGTGACGATGCTTGCCGGCCTCATTGCAGCCATCACAGGCTTCATCATGCTCATGGACATCATGCTGACGCCCATCGATCGGCGCGGCTGGTTGCTGATCATCGGCGGCGTGATACTCGGCGCACTCGGTTTCGGCATGCACGTCAAGGCAGGCATGATAGACGGACAGCCTGAGGGAGCATCACATGACATCGCCGATCGATAGAGATCGCGATTCAAACCGAACAAACAGCAAATTGGCCTTGGCATGGTTTGGCATGTTCGGTGGACCACTTATCGCATTCATAGGTTGGGCAATGGTGTCTGATCTCGGGGCAGGCGTTCCTGACAACCGAGGTATTGTATTGATTCTCATCGGCGCTGTAATGGCTGTGGTCGGACTGGTGAGTTTCATCAATATCAAGGTGTAGGCGCACGGAGCTTCATTCGCAGCAACCACAAATTTCCACAGCTACTGCTTCATCTTCAACCACCGATCCAGAAACTCAAACGTCCCGACGCCGTGGATCGTGTGGGGGCCGTTGAACCACTCGATCGCGCAGCGGTCGTCGGTGAAACCCAGCGCCTCCTCATACACACGTCGCACACGGGCGAATTCCCAGGCGACGGTCTCATCGGGGGCGACGCCGTCGGCGTGGCCGCGTTCGACCATGAACGGGCGCGGGGCGATCAGCATCGCCATCTCCGCGTAGTTGAACGTCTGGCCGAGGTTCCACTCGAAGATCTCGTACTCGCCCTTGTTTGCGTAGGTGTACCGCTTGGCGAACGTGTCGGTCGCGGCGTTCTTCCACACCCACTCGTTGAAGTCGCCGGAGCAGATCGACAGCGCGTAGCCGGTGACCACGGCCGGGACGCGCATCGCGGTCTTGCCGCCGTAGCTCAGTCCGTAGAACCCGATACGGTCGCCGTCGACCTCGGGGCGTGACTTGAGCCAGTCCACGATCTGCTGGTGCTGCGGGATGATCACGCTGAACAGCGACCGGCCGAGCGGCTGCGCCTTGCGCTGCAACGTGCGGAAGCGGTCCTTGAAGATGTAGGGATTCTGCGGCGCGAAGGTGATGTAGCCGCGCTCCGCGAGCTTCGTGGCGAAGTCGTGATACGCGCGGTGGTCGCCCTCGACGCAGTCGATCGGCCGACCCTCGAGCCCGTGCTGACACACGACGACCGGCCGCCGCTCGCCGGCCTTCATGCCCTTCGGCACGATGAGCAGCCCGTAGGTGAACACGTCGTCCCACACGTCGAGCATCACCTCGTAACGCGTCCACTTGTCACTCTCGGCCACCTTCCGCGACCGCGCGTTGAACGGCTTGCGCTCGATGTCGAACCGCCCGATCACTTCGTTGTAGAACTTCTCGCGATACACCGCGGCGGTCTTCTCGTACGCCCCGACACCCTGCTTCGCGGAGTCGACCAGCGGCTTGATGTACGCGTTGCGCACGTTGATCGACTCGCGCAGCAGCGCCTGGTTGTGGCGATCGATCTCGTGGAACTGGCGGGCGTGACGGGCGGCGATGTCGAGCGGCTTCGCAAGCCACTTCGGCGCGGCAGTGTCGCGCGGCAGGTCGGCATTCGCCGACAGTTGTCGCGCGAAGCTGTGCAGCGTGCGCGTCATGCCGGGGCTGTCGGGCGCCGCTTCGTCGTTGCGCTTGCGGATCGTCAGCCACGCCGTCGACGGCAGCACCTTCTTCGTGACTGCCGCGGCGCGTTCGATCTCGGCCTTCACCGCGTCCTCGTTAGGCGTGACGATCTTCGCAGGGGCGCCGCGCCCGCCGGGCCAGTCGCGCTCGGCGTGCGGCGCGATCTCGATGACCAACGACCGCGGCGGGATCATCGTCATCAGTTCCGCATCGCCGAACTCACGCAGCAGGCCGTGCGTGTTGCGATCGATGGGCTCCGACCACATCGCCTCGCGCGGGCCGAACGATCCGCTGACGCCGACCGCGTCAATCCGCGTGTCGAGCGCCGCGGCGTACAGCGCGAGCATTCCGCCATCGCCGTAGCCGATGACGCCGACCTTGCGATCGGGCGCGGTACGTTTGAACCAGTCGACAATCGCGAGCGTCTTCTGCACCTCGTAGCCGGTGAGTTGCCGCCCCACCATGTACGCCGCGCGGTAGATGTACTCGCGGTGCGTCAGGTCCTTGATGCAGTCCTCACGGTTGATCAGCACGGGCACGACAACGCGGCACCCGGCCTCGGCGAGGCGACGGGCGAATTGCGAAGCGGGGGCGACGCCGGGGGTCAGGCCGACGATCTGCTCGGGCGTCTGATCGCAGTGCGGGATGGCGACGACGTCGGCGACGGGCTCGCGACCGGTGGGCACGAGCAGCAGCCCCTCGCCGTGGACGGAGACGAGCTTGCGGTCGGGCTGCGGGTCGGACAGGACGGGCCAGCGGATGGCGTAGACGTCGAACCCGTCGCCGCGTGCGACGAGCGCGGGTTGATCGGTGGTGGCGACGAGTTCGGGAGCATCGAACGGCATGCGCAGGTCGACGACGCCGAGGATCGTGGCGAGGCGTCGGCGGTTGGGCTCGATGGACTTTTCATATGCCGCAGGTGAAGACGTGTCGCGCTTCCAATACGCCGCGCGCCCGTCGACCGACGCCGCGATCTGCCGCAGCAGGAAGCGGTCAATCCCGTCGACCATCTGCGAAGCGAAGTCGCCCTCGACGGTCAGCGGCGCGGTGCCCGGCAGCGTGTCGACGTCCGCTGCGGTGGCGAGCGTGTGGACGCACAGCAACGCGACAAGCGTGGCGATCGCGACGGTGATGCGCGGCATGGCGTGCCTCCCGAGTGAGGTGCGGATGCATCATAGCCGGGATATGTAGCACAGCCGGGGGCGGCTGCGCCACAAGTCAGTCCTTGCGGAACTGCGCCAGCCAGCGCATCGCGGCGAGGATGTCGGACTCGTGGGTGCCTTCGAAGACGGTCACGCGGACGGGCCCGGCGGCGCGGCGGAAGAGGACCTCGCGTTTGCGCTGCGGGTCGTCGTTGGCGTGCTCGTCGGCGAGCGGCGCGGGGACCTTCTGCGTGTCGACCATCGCGTCGATCAGGTCCGTGGGGACCTGCGCGTCGGGGTGGCCGTTGACGACGGCGAGGCGGTTGAACGCGAGCAGCGTCTGGCTGACCGGCACGGAGCCGGTGTGGCCGTCATGGATGCCGGTGTTGATGTCGATCGGCAGGCCCTTCGCCTGGTCGAGGTGGAAGAGTGACGAGCGTTGGCGGTACTCGGCGTCGACGGCGTCGGACGCGCCGGGCGCCCCGCCGCACGCGCCCTCGATCATCTTCCAGTAGCCGCGACCCGCCTGCTTCGTCTGGGCGTGCCACGCGGCGATGTCGGTGATCGGCACCCACGCCGAGGCCGCGGCCCACAGGTCGGCGGCGCGCGTCGTCATCAGCATCGTCATGTGCCCGCCGCCCGACGCCCCGGCGATGTAGATCCGCTGCGGGTCGATCTTCGCGACCGACCGCACGTACGCCACGGCGTCGAGGATGTCCTGCACCGCCAGGTCGGACCCGCACGCCTCGGGCTGCTTGTTCGGCCCGCGGAAGTTCGGCATCACCACCGCCCACCCGCGCCGCCCCGCCTCCGGGATCATCACCGTCGCCGGGTCGTTCTGCTTGTAATCGCTCGACCAGCTGTGCAGCCACACCAGCAGCGGCACGGCCTGTGTCTTCGCCTCGTCGGGGATGAACACCCGCGACGGTTGATCTGTGCCGTCCTTCGTCGACTTGATCTGGACGGTCTTGAAGTCGGACATAGCTGCTGCCCGCGCCTGCGGCGAGGGAATGACCAAGCACCAAATCCCAATGACCAATGACCCGATACACCCAGCGCGCAAGGCATTGGCCATTGGTGCTTGGTCATTGGTCATTCTCACTACTCGCCCTTCTTCGGTTTCGTCGACCCCTTGCGGCTCGACGTGGCCTTCTTCTTCGACGTGCGTTTCTTGAGGTGCGGCGAGCGGTGCGGCTCGGCCTTTTTCTTCGGCTTGCCGCGCTCGATGCCCTTGTCGAACAGCGTGGTCTGCATCGTCTCGCCGGTCTCCGCGGCGTGCTCGATGCGTTCGGTGGCCTTCGCGGCGTACTCGTCGCTCAGCTCGCAGCCGAGCCACTGGCGACCGAGTCGCGCGGCGACGGCGAGGGTCGTGCCGGAGCCGGTGAACGGGTCGAACACGACGTCGCCGGGGTTGGAGCTGAGCTTGATGATGCGCTCGAGCAGCGCTTCGGGGAGCTGGCAAGGGTGCCAGCCGAGGCGTTCCTTGAACGTGCCGCAGAGCCGCGAGAGGTACCACGTGTCACCGTCGGGGTCGAAGAGCCACTCGGAGTCGTCGACGGGCTGATCCTCCATGGCTTCCTGCGGGCGGAGGTACCACGAGTCGTCGGGGAGTTTGCCGGTGGGGTTGGCGCGTGCGTCGCCGTAGGTGGTCTGACGTGCGGAAGGCACGGCGATCGTGTCGCGGTTGAAGGCGTACGGCAGGGTCTTGAGCGTGTGCTTCTGGAACGCGGCGGGCCCGACGCAGTAGAACAGGTGGGCGTGGCTGCGGTTGAACTTGGCGCGGCAGTTCTGGCCGAACGTGTAGTGCCAGATGATCCAGTTGCGGAACACGAGCTTGTGCTGCTTCTCGAGGGCCTTGAGGTGCAGGCGGGTTTCCGCGGCGTATTCGTCGCCGATGAGGATGTACAGCGAGCCTGTGGGCTTGAGCAGGTGGACGCAGGCGTCGATCCAGCGGTTGGTCCAGTCGATGTAGTCGTGGTCGTCGCGTTTGTCCTCGTACTGGTCGTACTGGTAGCCGATGTTGTAGGGCGGATCGGCGAAGACGAGGTCGACGCAGGCTTCGGGCCAGGCGTTCATGGTGTCGATGCAGTCACCGACGGCGACGGCGTTGGCGGGCGGTTTATTCGCAGATCGAGGCATGGGGCGATTGTAGCGGGCACGGGCGCGGGGCGCAAGCCGGTGGCGGATGCTGGATGCTGGATGCTGGATGCTGGATGCTGGATGCTGGATGCTGGATGCTGGATGCTGGATGCGCCCAGCATATACCCGCGTCAATCCAGCATCGCGAGCGTCAGCGAGCCATCCAGCATCCGGCGTCTTTGTCTCCCCCGGGCCGACTGGCGAAGCACGGCGAATAGCGATAGACTCACCCACTGCCTGACAGCTGAAGCTGTTTGCACAGGAATTGGAAGGGTAAAACAGCCTTGTCGGACTTCATCCAGCACGACGTGGTGATCATCGGCGGTGGCGGTGCGGGTCTCCGTGCAGCCATCTCCCTGGCCGAATCCGGCCTGTCGATCGCCTTGGTATCCAAGGTCTATCCAATGCGCAGTCACACGGTCGCCGCCGAAGGCGGAGCGGCCGCGGTGATCAAGCCCAACGACTCGCTCGAAGATCACATCTACGACACGATCAGCGGCGCCGACTGGCTCGCCGATCAGGACGCCGTGGAGTACTTCGTCAACGAGGCGCCGAAGGAGATGACCCGGCTCGAGCACTGGGGCTGCCCCTGGAGCCGCGAGCCGCAGGGCAAGGTCGCCGTCCGCCCGTTCGGCGGCATGAAGATCGAGCGCACGTGGTTCGCCGCCGACAAGACCGGCTTCCACATGCTCCACTCGCTCTTCCAGAACACCCTGCGCTACCCCCAGCTCAAGCGCTACGACGAGCACTTCGCCACGAAGCTCCTCGTCGACAACGGACGCTGCTGCGGCTGCGTCGCCGTCGAGCTCAAGACCGGCAAGGTCAAGACCATCGCCGGCAAGGCCGTCATCATGGCCACCGGCGGCGCCGGCAAGATCTTCCCCTTCACCACCAACGGCGCGATCAAGACCGGCGACGGCATGTCGCTCGCCTACCGCGCCGGCGTGCCGCTGAAGGACATGGAGTTCGTCCAGTACCACCCCACCGGACTGCCCGGCACCGGCATCCTCATCACCGAGGCCTCACGCGGTGAGGGCGGCATCCTCGTCAACAACGAGGGCTACCGCTACCTGCAGGACTACGACCTCGGCAAGCCCCAGCCCGTCGACAGCCCCGCGCACCCGGTCAAGCGCACCATGGAGCTCGGCCCGCGCGACCGCCTCTCGCAGGCGTTCTACTGGGAGCGTGAGAAGGGCCGCACCATCAAGCTGCCCGCGTGGAACAACATCGACGTCGTCATGCTCGACCTCCGCCACCTCGGCGAAGCAAAGATCGACAAGAAGATCCCCTTCGTCCGCGAGCTGTCGAAGAACTACGTCGGCATCGACCCGGTCACCGACATGATCCCCGTCCGCCCCGTCATCCACTACATGATGGGCGGCATCGACACCGACATCAACGCCGCCACGACGCTGCCCGGCCTCTACGCCGCCGGCGAGTGCGCCTGCGTGTCGATCAACGGCGCCAACCGCCTGGGCTCCAACTCGCTGACGGAACTGCTGGTGTTCGGCGGCAAGGCCGGCGACAACGCCGCGGAATTCGCCAAGAGCGCCAAGGACCTGAACGTCGCGGCCCTCACGCAGCAGGGCAACGAGGAAGAGGCCCGCGTCAAGGCGCTGATGAACGACGACGGCACCGAGTCGATCGCCGACATCCGCACCGCGATGCAGAGCTCGATGGAAGACGGGGCCGGCATCTACCGCACCGAGTCGTCGATGAAGGCGACCGCGGAAGTGATCGCCGAGCAGAAGGAACGCTACAAGAAGGTGCAGGTCAAGGACCACTCCGGCGCGTACAACACGCAGCTGCAGTACGCCTTCGAGCTGGGCTGCATGCTCGACGTCGCCGAAGCCCTGGTGCACTCGGCCAACGCCCGCACCGAGTCGCGCGGCGCCCACCAGCGACTGGAGTACAAGGAGCGCGACGACGACAAGTTCCTCGCCCACTCCATGGCCCACTTCAACGCCGACGGCGGCGCCCCGAAGATCGACTACAAGGATGTCGTGATCACGAAGTGGCCCCCCGGCGCGCGCACCTACGGCAAGGACAGCGGCCTGAAGCGGAAGTAGTACCGACCACTGACTCCTGACCCCTGACTACTGGCAAAGCCATGGCTGAAGAAAAGACAATCAAACTCGAAATCTTTCGGTACAACCCGGAGACCGACGACGAGCCGTACTTCGACACGTTCGACGTGCCGTTCAAGGAAGACTGGGTCGTGCTGGACGCGATCAACTGGATCAAGGACCACGTCGACGGGACGATCTCCCACCGCTGGTCCTGCCGGATGGGCGTGTGCGGGTCGTGCGGCATGATGGTCAACGGCGACCCGAAGCTGACCTGCGCCGCGTTCCTCAAGGACTACATGCCCGGGCCGATCCGCGTCGAGCCGCTCGCCAACTTCCCCGTCGAGCGCGACCTGATCATCGACTTCGACCCGTTCATGGAGAAGCTGACCAAGGTCAAGCCGTACATCATCCGCAAGAACGACGACGTCAACGATCCGACCGGCGGCGAGTACCTCCAGAGCCCCGCGGACCTGGCGCTGTTCAAGCAGTACTCGATGTGCATCAACTGCATGCTGTGCTACGCGGCGTGCCCGGTGCTCGGCCACGAGCCGTCGTTCATGGGCCCCGCCGCCATCGCCCTCGGCCACCGCTACAACCTCGACAGCCGCGACGAGGGCACCTACGAACGCCTCGACATCATGACCGAGCACGACGCGGTCTGGGGTTGCACGTTCGTCGGCGAGTGCTCGGTGGTCTGTCCGAAGCACGTCGACCCCGCCGGCGCGATCCAGGGAGCCAAGCTCTCGGCCGCGCTGCACTCCATGAAACTCGACATCGTCAACGAGATGTTCGTCTTCCCGAAGGGAGCGGGCAAGTGAGCGCCAACAAGCCCTACAAGAAGCCGTGGTCGTGGAAGTGGTTCCTCGCCCGTCCCGCCTACAAGCGGTTCATGGTCCGCGAGGCGACCTCCGTGGCCGTCCTGCTGTACGTCTGCATCTTCCTGTCGATCCTCGCGAAGCTCGGCAAGGGGGACCTCGCGGAGTTTACCGCGTGCGTCGACGCCCTCAAGAGCCCCTTCTGGTACCTGCTGAACCTGCTGCTGCTGGGCGGGGCGCTGTACCACTCGATCACCTGGTTCAACCTCACACCCAAGGCGCTGCCCGGCAAGCCGTTCCAGTTCGGCGAGAAGAAGCTCGGACCGGGCGCCCTCGCCGTCCTCGCAGGCTACGGCCCGTGGGCGACCGTTTCGCTGATCATCTGGATCGTCTGGAGCGTGCTGGTATGAGCGAACAACACGAACACAAGAAGCACAACGAGGCGATGTGGTGGTTCCTCTTCGCGCAGGGCGGCGTCATGGCGGCCCTGTTCATCCCCGCCCTCATCGTCCTCACCGGCTTCCTCGTCCCCACCGATCACGCCGACACCGCCGAGGCGCACTACAACGCCCTCCGCTCGATGTTCGGCAACGTCCTCGTGCAGCTCATCCTGCTCGTGGTCCTCTCGCTGACCCTCTTCCACTGCGCCCACCGCATCCGCCACACGCTGATGGACCTGGGCCTCAAGTCTCCCGCGATCGTCCCCGTCCTCTACATCGCCGCCTACGGCGGAGCCGCCGTCGGCACGATCATCTCGGCGTATATCGTGTTTGGGATCTGAGATGACCCCCGCCGACCTGCTTGGCGAACTGTCGGTCAAGATCTACGAACCGCCATTGATCTCGTTTCGCGACACTGCGGAAATCCATGATCCGACCAACCCGCTTGCGCTACTCGTGTTGATCATCGACTTCGAAACTGAGGTTTCGATGAGCGGTATCAACGACTTCATTGGGAATAGCTCGGGGCGGTTCGCCGACGAGACAGTCGTCGCATTGCAGGCCATCGGTTGTCCAACTCAGGCAGCGATCCTGCGACAGATTTTGGACATCGCAAGCTCAGTCGGCATGACGCATGATGCGATACAAGCCGATCGCGCCGATGCCCACCTTCCGGAGTATTCGGTGACGAGCTTCCGCAAACTGCACGGCGACAAATGGGAAGCGGCGTCAAACGAGATCCGCCAATTAGAGTCAAAGATCGACTTTGCCGAAGTGATGTCGCACGCCGAATTGTTCGTGACGAAACACTTCGCGGTGATCCGAGATGCCGTCACAATGGACTGACGCCACCACAAGCGTGTCATCGCTGAAACTTCCGCTTCACGTCTTCGTGCGAAACCGTCCGTCCCTCAGCCGCGGCGCGGCGGCCGTCGGCGACCTTCTTGCGCAGGTACAGTTCGTACATCGCGTCGCTGTATGTCGCCTCGGGCGGCAGGTGGTCGGCGATGTTGCGCAAATCGGATTTAACGTCGGCGTCAGCCATGATGCCTGATTCTACGACTCCGCTACGCCAACAGCAACGAAAACCAGCGATCGTCGCGCCCGTGGCATTTCCTCACTCGACATCCGCATTCGGGCAGCCTACTCTGCTGCGGGCATGCGCCGGCGTGTGGATCGCGCGGGTGTCGATCACTATCCATTTGGAGTTCGTCATGCGTTTTCACCCACGCCGCTTTATCGCTGTCGCTGTGCTCGTGCTCACCGCCTGCCTGTCCTTCGCGCGTCTCGCCGCTGCGGCGGAGGCTCCGCCCAACATCATCATGATCTTCACCGACGACCAGGGCTACCAGGACCTCGGCAGCTTCGGTTCGCCGCTGATCAAGACGCCGAACCTCGACAAGATGGCCGCGGAAGGCATGCGCTTCACCGACTTCTACGTCGCCGCGCCCGTCTGCTCCGCCAGCCGCGCCGGGCTGATGACCGGCTGCTTCTGCCAGCGTGTCGGCATCACCGGCGTGCTGTTCCCGCGTGACAAGGTCGGCCTGAACCCCGAAGAGGTCACCATCCCCGAGGTCCTCAAGCAGAAGGGCTACGCGACCATCGCCATCGGCAAGTGGCACCTCGGCCATCACCCCGAGTTCCTGCCCACGCGTCAGGGCTTCGACAGCTACCTCGGCATCCCCTACTCCAACGACATGGGCGTCGACCCCACCGCCAACGTCGCCGACGACGCGGTGTTCCGCGAGGGCAAGACGCTCGAGGACCTGCGCAAGAGCAACGGCCGCGGCGGCGGGCCCCCGCTGATGCGCAACGAGCAGATCATCGAGTGGCCCGCCGACCTGTCGACGCTGACGCAGCGTTACACCGCCGAGGCGATCAGGTTCATCAAGGAGCACAAGGACGGGCCGTTCTTCGTGTACCTGCCGCACACGATGCCGCACGTGCCGCTCGCCGCGTCGGAGGCGTTCCGCGGCAAGTCCAAGCGCGGCCTGTACGGCGACGCGATCGAAGAGATCGACTGGTCGTCCGGCCAGATCATCAAGACGCTGCGCGACCTGGGCATCGATAAGAACACGCTGATCGTCTACACGTCCGACAACGGGCCGTGGCTGAAGAAGGGCAAGGACGGCGGGTCCGCCCTGCCGCTGCGCGACGGCAAGTTCACCACGTGGGAGGGCGGCATGCGTGAGCCGACGATCATGTGGTGGCCCGGCCACATCCCCGCCGGCAAGGTCTGCAGCGAGATCGCCTCGTCGATCGACATGCTGCCGACCTTCGCCCACCTGGCCAACGCGCCGATCCCCTCCGACCGCGTCATCGACGGCAAGGACATCCGCCCGCTGATGTTCGGCGAGCCCGGCGCCAAGACCCCGCACGACTTCTACCCGTTCTACAAGGGCAACAACCTCCAGGCGATCCGCTCGGGCAAGTGGAAGCTCCGCCCGTCGAAGAACCCGAAGAACGTCGAGTTGTACAACCTCGAGGACGACATCAGCGAGACGTCGAACGTCGCGTCGGGCAACCCGGACGTTGTCGAGCGACTCTCCAAAGCCGCCGAGGAGTTCGACGCCGAACTGCAGAAGACCAAGCGCCCGGTGGGCAAGCTGAACTGAACGCGCAGCGGTTTGATTTGAATGCAAATTCATATTAAGATTCGCTCATCCCAGCGGAGGAGCGTTCGATGTCCCACAGCCTGCCGATCTCCGGACAGACCGAAGCCGACGCGTGCGCCGCGCGGCTGAAGGTGCTGGCGGACGACACGCGGCTGGCCGTGCTCCGCGAGCTGATGGACGGCCCGAAGCACGTCGGGGCGATCAACGAGTCGCTGAACATCGAGCAGACCCTGCTGTCACACCACCTGCGCGTGCTGCGCGAGGCGGGGCTGGTCGAGGCGGAACGCGACGGCAAGGCGATGCTGTACCGCATCGCGCCCGGCGTGGCGAGCCGCAAGAAGTCCGGCGACGCGATCGACCTGGGCTGCTGCAAGCTGTCGTTCGAGTGAAAGACCTCCCTCCCTGCCACGGAGGGATCGGGGGAGAGCCCAAACTCCTCTCCCCCCGGGTGGGCGAGAGGTTGGGTGAGGGAGTCGATTCATCGAACACGTCGCACCGCATGAGCAACATGCGCCGCGTTCGACGAGTCAGACCCTCACCCCAGCCCTCTCCCTCGAAGGGAGAGGGAGCCAGGCCACCGAATGTGAAAGGAACATCCCGCATGTTTCGCGCGATCGCTGCGCACCTGATGATGACGCTCATGCTCGCCGCGCTGCTCGGCGGGTGCGGCGATAGCGACGCGCCCGCGACGGCGCGGTCCCCCGCCGACGGGCTCACCGGCAAGCTCACGCTGACCGGGTCGAGCACGCTCGCGCCGCTCGCCGCGGAGATCGGCAAGCGGTTCGAGCAGCGGCACCCCGGCGTGCGCGTCGACGTGCAGACCGGCGGGTCGTCGCGCGGCATCCGCGACGTCACCAGCGGCGCCGCCGACGTCGGCATGTCCAGCCGATCGCTTAACGCCGACGAAACGCCCGGCCTGACCACGCACACCGTCGCGTGGGACGGCGTCTGCTTCATCGTCCACCGCGACAACCCCGTCGCCGCGCTGACCAACGAGCAGCTGCTGGCGATCTACACCGGCAAGATCGACAACTGGAAGCAGGTCGACGGCGACGACGCGCCGATCGTCGTGATCGACCGGGCCGAGGGACGCAGCGAGGTCGAGCTCGTCACGCACTTCTTCCGCATCACCACGCCCGACATCAAGGCCGACGCGATCGCCGGCGAGAACCAGCAGGCGATCAAGTCCGTCTCGACGAACCCCAACGCGATCGTCTACCTGTCGATCGGCACGAGCGAGCACGAAGCGGCGCGCGGCGTGCCGATCAAGCTGCTGCCGCTCAACGGCGTGCCCGCGAGCGTCGCGACCGTGCTCGACGGCACGTTCCCGCTCGCCCGCCCGCTGATCATGATCACGCGCAACGACACGCCGAGCCCGCTCGTCGATGCGTTCATCGCGTTCGCCACGTCGAGCGACGTCGACGATCTCGTGGAGGCCCAGTCGTTTGTCCCCATCAAGCACTGACACGATCGACGCGACGCGCCACGCGCGCCGACGACGCGTGATCGACGCGCTGCTGCTGGCGGCGTTGCGGTGCGCCGCGGGTGTCAGCGCGGCGGTGGTGCTGGTGATCGCGTGGTTCGTCGCCGCGGAGGCCTGGCCGGGGCTGCGCGACGTCGGCGTGACGCGGCTGCTGACCGACGACGCGTGGCGCCCCACCGCCGGGCGGTACGGCATGGCGCCGATGCTGATCGGCACGCTCGCCGCGACGTTCGGCGCGGTGTTGCTGACCGCGCCGCTGGGCGTGGGGTCCGCGGTGTTCCTGCGTTTCTACGCACCGCGCCGCGTCGCGTCGGTGTACCGCCGCGTCGTCGAGCTGCTCGCGGGCGTGCCGTCGGTGGTGTTCGGGTTGTGGGGCATCGCCGTGCTCGCGCCGCTGATCGCGACCGTCAGCCCGCTCGGGCAGGGGCAGAGCCTGCTGGCCGGCGTGCTGATCCTCACGATGATGACGCTGCCGACGGTCGCGCTGACGACCGACGCCGCGATCGCCGCCGTGCCCGCCGACACGCGGCGCGGCGCCGCGGCGCTGGGCCTGAGCCGCCGCGCGATCGCCTGGCGTGTCGTCATCCCCGCGGCGCGCGCCGGCATCGTCACCGGCGTGATCCTTCAGACCGGCCGGGCGCTCGGCGAGACCATGGCCGTGCTGATGGTCTGCGGCAACATCGTGCAGACCCCGCACAGCGTGTTCGACCCCGTCCGCACGCTCACCGCCAACATCGCACTCGAGATGGGCTACGCCGACGACCGCCACCGCGCCGTGCTGTTCGTCAGCGGACTCGTGCTGATGCTGCTCGTCGCCGGCCTCGTGCTGATCGCGGAGGCAATCGACCGGCGGCGCGTTCACGTCACATAGCCCGCGGTTTACCGGGGGAAACGACACGCACACCCACCACGCCCGACCAGACCAGACGAGACCACCATGTCACACACGCCGACAACTCGCACGATGACCCCGGGCAAGCCCGGGGCTATGTCGCGCGCCGCCACGCTCGACGTCGCCGCCGCGCTGTTCGCGTGGGGATGCGCGGCGATCGTCACCGCGGCGTTCGCGTGGCTGCTGATCGACGTGGCGTGGCGCGGCGTGGGCGGGCTGTCGTGGTCGTTCCTCGTCGACGAGCCGAGCGACGCCGGTCGCGCCGGCGGCGTCGGGCCTGTCGTCCTCTCGACGCTGCTGATCCTCGCGGTGTGCATGGCGGTCAGCGTGCCGCTCGGCCTCGGCGCCGCGGCGCTGCTCGCCGAGTTCACGCGCGGCGACACGCGCTTCGCCCGGCTCGTGCGACGCTCGCTCGACGTCCTCGCCGGCGTGCCGTCCATCGTGTTCGGCCTGTTCGGCAACGCCTTCTTCTGCCTCGCCCTCGGCATGGGCTACTCGATCCTCTCCGGTGGACTCACGCTCGCGTGCATGGTCCTGCCGATCCTCATCCGCGTCACCGAGCAGGGCATGCGCGACGTGCCCGACGCCCAGCGCCACGCCGCCGCCGCGCTCGGCCTGTCGCGCACGACGACGCTGCTCCGCGTCACGCTCCCCGCCGCGATGCCCGCGCTCGCCGTCGGCCTCGTCCTCGGCGTCGGCCGCGCCCTCGCCGAGACCGCCGCGCTCATCTTCACCAGCGGCTACGTCACGCGCACGCCCGCCTCGCTGCTCGACTCCGGCCGCTCGCTCTCCGTCCACATCTACGACCTGGCGATGAACGTGCCCGGCGGCGAGACCCACGCGTCCGCCGCCGCCCTGCTGCTCATCGCCGTGCTGCTCGCCATCAACCTCTTGACGAACTGGATCACACGCCGCACGCATCCGGGGTGGCACTGACAAGCGCCGCTCGTCAGTGGCGAAGGGCGACCGGCGCATCGCCTCACTCGCTCCACGCCGCGTGTCGCCGCGCCGCTCCCCTCTCCCGCCGGGAGAGGGCGAGGGTGAGGGAAAGCCGTTCGACGAACCATCACACCACCAGATCATTAACGCACCCGGCACAGCTCCACTGACAAGCTCGCTTCACTCCCTTGTCAGTGCCACCCCAACCGAACGACACATGCCCGACTCACCCACCCATCCCGCGCCCCTCCGCATCAGCGAACTGACCGTCCGCTACGGCCAAACCACCGCCGTCGCCGACGTCTCGCTCGACATCCCCGCCGGCGCGATCACCGCGATCGTCGGCCCGTCGGGCTGCGGCAAATCCTCACTCCTCGCCGCGCTCAACCGCATGACCGATCTCATCCCCACCGCCGTCGTCACCGGTCACGTCCGCGTCGGCGACACCGATGTCTACGACGTGCGCACCGACGTCGTCGCACTCCGCCGACGCGTCGGCATGATCTTCCAGCGGCCCAACCCCTTCGCGATGTCCGTCCGCCGCAACGTCACCCTCGCCCTGCGCGAGCACGGCGTGTCCGACCGCGCCATCCTCGACGCCATCACCGAGCGCGCCCTGCGCGACGTCGGCCTGTGGGACGAGGTCCGCGATCGCCTCGACCGCCCCGCCACCACGCTGTCCGGCGGGCAGCAGCAGCGACTCTGCATCGCTCGCGCCATCGCCCTCGAGCCCGACGTGCTGCTGATGGACGAGCCCTGCAGCGCCCTCGATCCGATCGCCGCCGAGACCGTCGAGCGACACATCGCCTCGCTCCGCGGCCGGTACACCGTCGTCCTCGTCACCCACAACCTCGCCCAGGCGCGACGCCTCGCCGATCACACCGCCGTGATGTGGCTCCACGACGGCGCCGGCCGGATCATCGAGCACGGCCCCACCGCCGCGGTCTTCGACACCCCAACCCACGACCTGACCGCCCGCTACGTGCGCGGCCTGCAGGGCTGAGCGCGCAGAAAAAAGGAGTGGCCGTTTAAGCGGCCACTCCCGTGTGCGTCCAATGATCCGTTCACGTCCCGCTCACCCCTTCAACATCCCCGTGCACAGCCGCACGTAGTTGGGGTACATCGACATGATCGCCGATCGGAACTTGTCGCTGTTGACCGTGTACACGTCGCCCTTGAACGCCTTAAACTCCTTCGAGTCGACCACCGGCGTCTCGTTGCGCACGCCCTGCTTCGAGCGGACGAACCCCACCGTCTTCGGCCCGTACACCAGCCCGTCGAGCGTCTTGCCCTGCTCGTAATCACCCTGCACGCGGATCGACGCCCCGCCGTTGAGCACCGCCCGCCCGTCCTCGTCGATCCCCACCCGAACGCGCACACGCAGCGCCAGGTCCGCGCCCAGCTCGCCCGCCACCTGGTTCTCCGCCTTCGCGTTGCCGATCCCCTTGAACCAGCTGTCGTCCACCGTCGGGAGGCCCGGCGTCGGATAGATCGTCGCCCGGTTGCTCTCGCGGTCCGACTTGAACACCAGCCCGCGCTCCGCCTCCTTCGCGCCCTTCGTGCCCGCCGCTGCGCCCTCGATCTTCGCGAACGCAGGATGCCCGGTCACCGTCGCCATCGGGATCACCTCGTACCCCGCGCCGCTCAGTTGCTTGACGAACTCGTTGTACAGCGTCGTGGGGAAGTTCACCTTGAAGTCCTCGGCGAAGTCATACTTGCGGTCGCCCACGCCCACCACGTCCAGCACCGTGCCCAGACCCAGGCCGCCGTCACGCTGCGCCTTGTAATCGTGCTCCGTGACATACTCCACGCTGAACTCGGTGATCATCACCTTCTTCCCGGCTGACTTCACGTTCCACCAGCCGTCCTTCTTCCAGTACTTCGACGCCTGCGGCGTCGTCGCCGACCCGCCCGCCGTCAGGCCCGCCTCCTTCGCGCTCTCCGGCCCGCCGCAGCCGACCAGCACCCCCAACGCCAGCGCCACCATCGCGCACGCCATCCGCCCGCTCCGTGTTACAGACATGTCTCGTCCCTTCGAAATGATGTGTCTAACCCTCACCACCGCATACAACTGCGCGGTTTACAAAACGCAAATATAGCACTTCGATTCACGCCTCCGCAACACCGTCGCCCCCCGGTCCACGCCCGGACAAAGCAAAGCGCCGTCCCCGGTCTCCACACCCGCGTTTCACCCCCGCCGCAGCCTCATTCGGGCCAGATTCACCGCCGACCACCCGCCTTGGCAACTCCCGATAAAACCGCTATCCTTGCCGGTCCTGTATCAACGGTTGTGCAACGAATCATTACTTACGCCGCGAGGGCGAAATCCACCATGGCGACCACCGGAAAGATCACTCAGGTCATCGGCTCCACCTTCGACGCGCTGTTCCCCGAGGACGCGCTGCCGGAGATTTACAACGCCGTCACCATCGACACCCAACTCGGTGATATCACCATCAACCTCACCGGCGAAGTGCAGCAGCACCTCGGCGGTGGTCGCGTACGCTGCGTCGCGCTCGGTTCGACCGACGGCCTCCGCCGCGGCGTCGACGTCGTCGACACCGGTCAGGCCGTGACCGTCCCCGTCGGCGAGGAAGTCCTCGGCCGCGTGTTCAACCTCCTGGGTAAACCGATCGATCAGCAGGGCGACATCAAGGTCAAGAAGCGCCTGCCCATCCACCGCGACCCCCCCGAGTTCGTCAACCTCAACCCCAAGACCGAGATCCTCGAGACCGGCATCAAGGTCGTCGACCTCCTCTGCCCCTTCGTCCGAGGCGGTAAGATCGGCCTGTTCGGCGGTGCCGGCGTCGGCAAGACCGTCATCATCCAGGAAATGATCGCACGCATCGCCCGTGAGCACGGCGGCTACTCCGTGTTCTGCGGCGTCGGCGAGCGCACCCGTGAAGGCAACGACCTCTGGGGCGAAATGTCCGAGGCCAAGTTCACCGACAACGAAGGCAACGAGCGACGCGTCCTCGACCGCGTCGCCATGGTGTTCGGCCAGATGAACGAGCCCCCGGGCGCGCGTCTACGCGTCGCCCTCTCCGGCCTGACCATGTGCGAAGAGTTCCGCGACGCCTCCGGTAAGGAAACCCTCCTCTTCGTCGACAACATCTTCCGCTTCACGCAGGCCGGTTCCGAAGTGTCCGCCCTCCTCGGCCGCATGCCGTCGGCCGTGGGTTATCAGCCGACCCTCTCCACCGAGATGGGCCAGCTGCAGGAGCGCATCACCTCGACCGACAAGGGCGCGATCACCTCCGTGCAGGCCATCTACGTGCCCGCCGACGACCTGACCGACCCCGCCCCCGCCACCGCGTTCAGCCACCTCGACGCCTTCGTCGTGCTCGCACGCGGCATCGCCGAGAAGGGCATCTACCCCGCGGTCGATCCGCTCGCCTCGACGTCCACGATCCTCGACCCCGGCGTCATCGGCCAGGAGCACTACGACGTCTCCCGCCGCGCCCAGGTCATCCTCCAGCGCTACAAGGACCTGCAGGACATCATCGCGATCCTCGGCGTCGACGAGCTCGCCGAAGAGGACAAGCTCATCGTCGCCCGCGCCCGCAAGATCGAACGCTTCCTGTCCCAGCCGTTCTTCGTCGCCGAGCAGTTCACCAACTTCCCCGGCATCTACACGCCGCTCAAGGACACCATCGACAGCTTCAAGCGCCTGTGCGACGGCGAAGGCGACGACCTGCCCGAGTCGGCGTTCATGTACGTCGGCACCCTCGACGACGCCCGCAAGAAGGCCGAACAGATGGCCGCCGCCGCGTCCTGATCACCGACGCGACATCCCACGAAACAAAAAGACCCGCGACACCCGTCGCGGGTTTTTTCATGCGTCGATCCCCCACCGAGTTCTGTGTGACGTTTAGCGACGCCCCGCAGGGGCGTGCTCAATCGTCACCCCCTTGGGCAACTAAAGACGCTATATTCTTGACGATCGAAGCCACAAGCCGCATGCCTTGCTTGCTTCACATCGAACGGGGTCAATCACGATGAACAGCAACACGAAGCCACCGCTCGGGCCCGATGAGTTCGTCATGTTTGGAGACCTCCTGCACAAAGGCGACTTGGAGCAATTGGCCCTGCATCTGCCTCAGTGGGATTTAAACACGCGAAAGGTTGATGGAGTTAGGTTGATCCACCAAGTGTGTCATTCTCAAATCTCTGCAGCGGCCTTTCGCCTATTGTTGGAACAAGGGATTGATGTCAATGCGCAGACTGGATACGGCGGGTTACCCATTGTGACTTTCTGCGAGAAGCAGCCGCTCAACCTCGAGGGATTAAAAGCGATGGTCGAGCATGGCGCTGATCCGAATCTATACGATAGCGATCGTGATTCAAATGCTTTGGACATGGTGCTCCGACGTGCTGCCGACCCGAGAGTGCGTCAAGGATTGGCAAAGCCGGAGAATCAAGAGCGGTTGAAAGAACTAGGTTGGGCGCAGAGCTTCCAGGAGGTGATCGACTACCTGATATCTGTGGGAGCCAAGCGAAGCGATGCCGAAGAGTTGAGCGATCAGCGAGGCCAATACGACCTGGATCGCTGGTCAACGCCGTGGGCGCTCTTGCTCGTCAATGCGGACGCGAAGACAACCGGCAAGGCCGTGCAAGAGCTGCGGGGGAGTCAGAAGATCGAGCCGTTGAAGGCTGCCGAGTACGAGATGCCACTTCCCGACGTGCCCGACGACATCGAGCCCGCCGTGGTCGTGCAAATGAAGGATCATGACTGGACGCACGTTGTCACCTATCCCGAGCCCACCCTCGAAGATGCCACGGAGTTGTCCAATGCGATCGGCAAGTCGCCCGTCGTCTGGATGATCTACGACGACACCTCCGAGTGCATCGGCTGGCGTGTACTCGAGAACGGCGAGGTCACCGAAGAGCTCGACACCGGCATCGGCATGGACATGCAGGCCAGGTTCAAGAGCAGTCGCCGCCGCAAGCGGCCCAAGTCGTTCCGCAACGAGGAAGCGATGTGGGATTTCATCAATGAGAGCCTCGTCGACCTCGACGCCCTGCTCGCCCACACACAACTGGGCCACGAGCAGGGCAAGGGATGGTCGCTGTCGGGGCCGTTCAATGAGGTCTCCGTAGCGGCGGCCTATCTCGTCATCTGATTCTCATCGCCCCTCCGTGCGCACCGACGTGCACGGGAAACGGCGTCAGCGCGATTTGGTCGGAAAATCGTCAACGCCTCTGACGCGCCGTAGATATACGTCGCGCCCCGCGCGTCGCGACGCGCCCGTGCGCACCTGCGCGTCGTTTCGCCCTTATATGGAGGACCGGCACATGGCAATCACCGCAGACAACGTGCGCGCCGATCGCGTGACCCGGCATCTCCCCCATTTTGCAATTTGCATTTTTCATTTTGCAACTTGCATGGCGAACGCCTGCGCGTTCGCTCCCCCCTCCCACCGACCCGTTCAGGCGACCGTGCAACACGCCCGCGGTCCGCTGGCGTCCCGATCGCGCCCCAACAGCGCCCCATGCGCGCCCCGTTGGCGCCCCGTTGGCGCACCGTTGGCGCACCGCGTTTTTCACGCCGCGGCGGCGCGTTCGGAGGTCGCCTCAGCCTCGGGTTTCTTCGGCAGCGCCGCGCAGCCCGCGCCCGCTGGTTGGGCACGCGACCCGATCGATGCTACCTCCCCCCCCCCCAACGAACTCGAAATGGGTGCCCAAAAACAAGGCACGAAAGTCCGACTTATGGCGATGTGCGCATCAAATAGGCAACATGACCCACGTGCTGGCATGGCTATAAATCTCTTTTTGTCAATGGATTACACGCTTATGCCCGGGTGGTACGCGATTTGTGGGCTGGAGCGTTGGATTGAGGTAAGCGGTATCGCTGCGCAAAGGAGCCAGCGACGCTTTTTTCGCGGCCGGGTCGCAACGAGGCGGGTCGGGCGCGCTCAGACATCTCGTAAGGTAAAGGAGACGCGATGCAAGTCCGATCGTTTGTCCCGTGGGTAGCGTGCGCGCTGTTCGCACTGCTGGCGCTGTCGCCGGCGTTGGTGCGCGCGCAGGACACGTCCACCGATCAACCCGCCGCCACCACCAGCGGCGACACTTCCAGCGACACGTCCAAGGACACGTCGAACGATGCGGCGCCCGCCCCCGCGCCGATCGACAAGGCCGACACGGCGTGGATGCTCACGTCGTCGGCGCTGGTGCTGCTGATGACGCCGGGCCTGGCGTTCTTCTACGGCGGCCTGGTGCGTCGCAAGAACGTGCTGTCGGTGCTCATGCAGTGCTTCATGTGCATGTGCCTGATGACGTTGCTGTGGGTGGTCGTCGGGTTCAGCCTGGCGTTCGGCGCCGACACGGCCGGCGGCCTGGTCGGCGACCCGATGACGTACTTCATGCTCAAGGGCGTCGAGTTCGACAAGGCGTGGCCGGGGCTGACGATCTCCGGGCAGCTGTTCATGGTCTTTCAGTGCATGTTCGCGGTGATCACGCCGGCGCTGATCCTCGGCGCGTTCGCCGAGCGGTTCCGCTTCGGGCCGTTCTGCGTGTTCATGGCCGCGTGGCTGCTGCTGGTGTACTGCCCGGTGGCGCACTGGGTCTGGGGCGGCGCGGGTGGCTTCTTCGGTCTCGGCGGCGACGGCGCGCTGGACTTCGCCGGCGGCACGGTCGTGCACATCAACGCGGGCATCGCGGCCTTTGTCGCGGCGCTGCTCCTGGGCAAGCGCCAGGGCTTCCCGAGCAAGATCAGCCCGCCGCACAACCTGCCGTTCGCGGTGCTGGGCGCGGGGCTTCTGTGGTTCGGCTGGTTCGGGTTCAACGCCGGCAGCGCGGGCGCGGCGACCGACCAGGCCGTGCGCGCCTTCGTGGTGACGCACGTGGCGACGGCCGCGGCGGGCTTCGCGTGGTCGATGATCGAGTGGTTCCACAACGGCAAGCCGACGTGCCTGGGCATGATCACCGGCGCGGTGGCGGGACTCGTGGCCATCACCCCCGCGTCGGGCTTCGTCGATCCGGGCGGCGCGATCTGCATCGGCATCGGCGCCAGCGTGCTGTCGTTCATCGCCGTGGCGTTCTTCAAGCCGAAGTTCGGCTACGACGACTCGCTCGACGTGTTCGGCGTCCACGGCATCTCGGGTATCTGGGGCGCCATCGCCACGGGCATCTGGGCGATCAAGGGCTACGGCGTCGATAAGGCGGGCGGCCTGCTCGAGGGCAATAGCGTGCAGGTCATGCTGCAGCTCAAGGCCGTGGCGTTCACGCTCGTCTGGTCCGGCGTGCTGTCGTTCGTGCTGCTGAAGATCGTCGACGCGACGATGGGCCTCCGCGCCGCCGAGCACGACGAACGCGTCGGCATGGATCTGACCGATCACGCCGAGCACGCGTACACGATGGTGGACTGAGCCGGTCGAATCGTTTACCACTGAACCTACAGCAAAGACAAACTCCACGAAGGAGCGCTAGCCGTGAAATACATCATTGCCATCATTCAGCCCGATCGCCTCAACGAGGTGCTCGACGAGCTCGAGAAGCGCGAGGTGCACCTCGCGACCGTGACCCAGTGCATGGGCCGCGGGCGTCAGAAGGGTCAGGCCGAGGTCTACCGCGGCCACAAAGAGGTCGGCAGCCTGCTGCGGAAGGTGAAGGTCGAGGTCGCCGTGAACGACGACTACGTCCAGCCGACCGTCGACGCGATCACCGCCGCCGCACGCACCGAGCACATCGGCGACGGCAAGATCTTCGTGCTGGACCTGCAGGACTGCATCCGCATCCGGACCGGTGAAACGGGCAACGTCGCCATCGGCTGACATCGCCACCGGCTGAAGAAACTCGCCGTCGTTCCGAACGTCGGTTAACGATTACCCCGCCAACTCGGCGGGGTTTTCTTTTTTCGGGCAATCCCGCGCGTGACCGCGCATTTTGGAGGCACTCATGTCATGCAAATCAGCGCGTTGCGCGCGGAGCGCGCACTGGAAA
This sequence comes from Phycisphaera sp., assembly GCA_016125285.1. Classification (GTDB taxonomy): domain Bacteria; phylum Planctomycetota; class Phycisphaerae; order Phycisphaerales; family Zrk34; genus RI-212. The sequence continues at coordinate 847 of WGMA01000050.1, read as the reverse complement.
TCGCGGCGAACGGGGTCGATGCGCAGTTATAACGCACTTGAATTACGTGCGTTAGGTCGAATCGACCGTCTGGCACGAGGTTTGTATGAAGTCACGCGTACCCGCACCCGGAGTATCGCGCGTTCGCATGTGGCGATCGCGACGGGTGTGATTGATGCAGCGCCGCTGACAACGAGGTCTGGGCGTGCACACGCGTGAAGGAGATCCCGTGATGAAGTATGTGATTGCTATCGTCAAGCCCGAGCGGGCCAACATCGTGCTGGACAAGCTCGAAGCAAAGGAAATCCATCTCGTGACCGCCACGACCGTCATGGGTCGCGGTCGCCAGAAGGGCCTGTCGCATCAGTACCGCGGTCTGAAGGCCACGAGCACGCTGATCCAGAAGGTCAAGCTCGAGATCGCCATCAATGACGAGTACGTCGAGACCGTGATCGAAGCCATCGAAGAGGCCGCCCGCACCGATCAGATCGGCGACGGCAAGATCTTCGTGCTGCCGCTGGAAGAGTGCGTGCGCATCCGCACCGCCGAGCGTGGCACGGTCGCCATCGGCTGATATAGAGTTCGAGCCCGGAAGGGGGAAAAGTCCTCGGGGTTCCGGAGGAGAGAATCCGGGGGGCGAAACACGGCAGTTTCGTCCTCCGGTTTTTTATGCGCACATCAGATAGTTGATCGCGTGTGCCACTGGCGGCTTGCCCGCCAGTGCGCCTGAGGTTCCCCACGAACGGTGGGCGCGAGTATATCGCTAGGCGGCGGATTGTTCATACTCGACGGGGCTGAGGTAGCCCAGGGCCGAGTGACGTCGTTGGGGGTTGTAGTAGTTGTCGATGTAGTCGGTGATCGACGCGAT
>WGMA01000031.1 GCA_016125285.1 Phycisphaera sp. | reverse complement strand
CCTACAACAATCATGACGATCCTCCTGTCCTATACGGTTGGCGTGAAACAACGCCGTTGGTACGCCGCACGTGCCACGAGCACAAGCACGTACCCGGGAGGATCGTCTTATCATGACATTAGGTCGGGGCCCGCCCCGACATCGCGGTACGTGTGGCGGATTCGTGTCGGGGCTGGCCCCGACCTACTTGCTGAAGGGATAGCCGCGTTGGCACACGGTGGCCAACAATGATACCTCTAGGGGATATTCGATCGCCCTCGCTGCGACACGAAGGCTGAGCATTGGCTGATAAGAAGCTCAATCAGAGATTCGGAACCGCGCTGAAGAGCGGGCAGATTGCCAAGGCTATCACGATGATCGGCGACGGCGCGGACATCGATGCCTATTACCCGCAGTTTCAGGGAACACCACTCAATCATGCGGGCGGCTATCCGAAACTGATGCGGGCGTTGCTGGATGCGGGAGCGGACCCGCAGTGTTCGCGCGTTCCCGCGTGGTATCGATTGCCGGCTTTGCATACCGCGGTTACACGCAGCGAAGAGTGCACAAGAATCCTGCTCGAGTCGGGCGTGGACGCGAACGCGATCTGTGTATTTGATGGCAAGACGGCCGCGCGCGTCCTGGTCGCCAGATGCGACATTGTGCTATGCCAGAAAACCGCTCTTTTAGTCCATGCTCACGGCGGTGATTTTACAATTTGCGCCGATGACGGGCTGTCGGCTGCCGACGTAATCGAGGGCATGATCGCGCAGGAGGTGGGCCGATATCCCCCGTCATTCAACACCGAGGGCATAGCAAAAGACTACATGGAGTACTTCAGGCGCATAGCAGCATGGTGCATGCCTGCAAGCCAGGTGGATCGCTGGTCATGCACACCTGACGACGCGAAGCCGATCGCGTTGTATTCGCTGGCCCGTCATGGCAGACGTGAATCGGTGGATCGATTCCTGGCAAATGGAATCGTCAATCTAGGCGGTCGCGCGGCGTTGCAGTTTGGCTTGCGCGGGGCGATTGTGGGTGGTCATCTGGATCTCGTGGATCAATTCCTTGCGCAGGGCACAACATTCGAAGAAGATCCGCTTGTGATCAAGGAGTGGGACCAGCCGGTATTCGGCGCGCTCAAACGCTACGCGGTGCTTCGCGAACTGATTCTTCGTGGCGCAGGTGTTGACGTGTCGGACCAACGAGGTGAGTCATTACTCGCAAAGGTCGAAAGGCATTGCGAGTTTGCAAAACAGCAAGGCGACCCCGGCTGCAGCGATCTGGTGGCCATGATCAAGGAGAGATTGTAGTTACCAGGTTCCCGCCGGGTGCCTGGGTCGGCTTCTTCGGGATGTCCGCTGATAGGGTGCCACTGCTCTTAGGCAGTGCTCCGCCGGACGCGTCGGGCGATCCTGAGATGGTGACCAGATGAGTCCATCGGTTTCCGGAACAGCACGGCCTGCTGGCCGTGGCACCCCTGTTTGCGGTCGATCGCGCGTGTGGAGCCGGGCGGGCGGTAAGCCGGCGTGATCACCAGGCGGTCATCGCTTTGGCGAATCCGTACATGCAGAACAGCGCCCACGCCGCGAGGCCAAGCAGGAAGATGCCCAGACCCATCATGAGCGTGCCGGCGAGGCCGAGGGGCTGACGCTCCCATACGAACGCGCCGTGTTCGGCGAGGTAGTCGATGGCGCGGTCGAGCATCTGCTCGTCGTCCATCTCGACGCGACGCCACTTCCGCCCCCGCCGCACCCATAGCCGACGCTCGTCGCCCGGCCAGAGGTCGACGCGGAAGTCCTCCGGCGTCACGCCCTGCGCCTCCAGGTACCGCGCGATCCGTTCGTCGTATGAGGTGTCCCGGTCGGTTTCCACGGTGACACTATAAGCGAACGCGGCGTTTGCGATGCGTGCAATTTCGAGGGCGTTCGGGCGTTAGGCTGTCGCGGGAGACATGGTGATTCGCGCACATTTTTGAGTGCCCTTTCGGGCGGATTTTTGCCCCTTTCCGGCCCCTTCGCGCTCCGTTTGCGCCCCATTCGCGCCCTTTTTTGACCCCGGTTCGGACCCTCAAATCGACTGTGTTGAGCCCATTGGTAGCGATTAATCAGGGGTTACGGCGCGGCGGGGGCGGCGACGTGTTGTAAGTCGTTATTTTTCGTCAAACGAAAGCCCCCCGCGTCTGGGGCGCGAGGGGCTTGGTGAAAATGGAATATGGAATCGGCGGCGGGATTGCCGGCGTGGTTGGTGCGGGCGGGGTCAGCTGACCAGGGCTTTGACGATCTGGCCGTGGACGTCGGTGAGGCGGTAGTCGCGGCCCTGGAAGTGGTAGGTGAGTTTTTCGTGGTCGAAGCCGAGCAGGTGGAGGATCGTGGCCTGGAGGTCGTGGACGTGGACCTTGTCCTGGGCGATGCCGAAGCCGAACTCGTCGGTCTGGCCGTAGGAGGTCCCCGCGTTGCAGCCTCCGCCGGCCATCCACATGGTGTAGCAGTCGGGGTAGTGATCGCGTCCGAGGACCTTGCTCTTGGAGGTGCGGCCCTCGCGGAACGGGGTTCGGCCGAACTCCCCGCCCCAGATGATGAGCGTGTCTTCGAGCAGGCCGCGCTGCTTGAGGTCGTTGATGAGTGCGGTGACGGGCTTGTCCATGGTGGCGCACTTCTTGGTCAGGCCGTCGCGTAGTCCTTCCTGCGGGCCGGTGCCGTGGAAGTCCCAACCCCAGTCGAAGAGCTGGACGAATCGGACGCCCTTCTCGACGAGTCGTCGCGCGAGCAGGCAGTTGTTGGCGAGCGACGACCCGCCGGGCTCCGCGCCGTAGGCCTCGAGGACGTGCTTGGGCTCCTGGGCGATGTCCATGACCTCGGGCACGGAGGTCTGCATGCGGTAGGCGAGCTCGTACTGGGCGATGCGTGTGAGGGTCTCGGGGTGTCCGAACGCCTCGGCCTGCATCTGGTTGAGGTCGCGGAGGGCGTCGAGGCTTTCGCGGCGGGTTGGGCGGTCCATGCCGTCGGGGTTGGACACGTAGAGGACGGGGTCGCCCTTGGAGCGGCACTGCACGCCCTGGTAAACCGACGGCATGAATCCGCTGCCGAAGGAGTTTTTACCACCGTTGGGCTGGGTGCCGGAGGAGATGAGGACGACGAAGCCGGGGAGGTTTTCGTTCTCGGTGCCCAGGCCGTAGGTCGCCCACGCGCCCATGGACGGGCGTCCGGGTCGCGGCGAGCCGGTGTAGACCAGCAGCTCGGCGGGGGCGTGGTTGAACTGGTCGGTGTTCATCGAGTGGATGAAGCAGATGTCGTCGGCGACGGTGGCGAGGTTCGGCAGCGCGTCGCTGAGCCACGCGCCGCTCTGGCCGTGCTGCGCGAAGGTGCGCGGCGTGCCGAGCAGCTTGGGGGTGCCGCTGGTGAAGGCGAACCGCTTGCCCTCGAGGTACGACTGCGGGCAGTCCTCGCCGGAGTGTCTGACGAGCTCGGGCTTGTAGTCGTACATGTCGAGGTTGGGCGGCGAGCCGGTCATGTGGAGGTAGATGACGCGCTTGGCCTTGGCGGGGTACTGCGGGTTCTTCGGCGCCATGGGGTTGCGCGGCAGCATCGCGGCGCGGGCGCGTGCGGGGGTGGCGACGCCGGTCATCGCGGCGAGCGCGGCGGCGCCGAGGCCCATCGACGTGTCCCGCAGGAAGTGGCGGCGGGTCTGGTTGGCGAGGTACTCGATGCGGGGGTGCTTGGTATCCATGTCGTTTCACCGTGGTGCGGAGTTACTGGTTGCTGGATGCTGGATGATCTTTCGCGTCAGAGTTTCAGGAACATCTCGTCGAGGTTCATCAGGACGTTGGCCACGACGGTCCACGCGGCGAGGTCCGCCATGTCGGCGCCCTTCGGGGCGTCGCCGAGCGGGATCGTGGCCATCTTCTTCGCGGCGTCGGCGTCCTTGGCGTAGCGGTCGCGCATCTGCTGATACAGCGCGACGATGCGGTCGAGCTCCGCGGCGCTGGGCTGACGCGTGAGGCACAGGCGGAAGCCGTAGCGCGCCTGCTCGGCGGGGGTCTTGCCGGCGTCGACCATGCGACGCGCCAGCGCCTGTGCGGCCTCGACGTAGACCGGGTCGTTCATCGTCACCAGCGCCTGCAGCGGCGTGTTGGTCCGGTCGCGGCGCACGATGCACACCTCGCGGTTGGGCGCGTCGAACGTCGCCATCGACGGGTACGGGCTCGACCGGCGCCACGTCGTGTACACGCCGCGGCGGTAGCGGTCCTCGCCGGTCGATGTCTGCCAGTCGACCCCGCCGCCGAACGCCGCCTTGAGGCCGAGGTTCGGCTGCGGCGGACGCACCGGCTCGCCGTACATCTTGCGGCTGAGCAGCCCGGCGACGGCCAGGGCCTGATCGCGGATGGTCTCGGCGGGCAGGCGGAAGCGCGGGCCGCGGGCGAGCAGGCGGTTCTGCGGGTCGCGCTCGAGCATCGTCTCGTCGACGCGCGACGCCTGGCGGTAGGTCTGCGAGGTGACGATGAGGCGGATGAGGCGTTTGATGTCCCAGCCGGACTCCATGAATTCGACCGCGAGCCAGTCGAGCAGCTGCGGGTGCGACGGCGGCTCACCCTGCGAGCCGAACTCTTCGCTGGTGGACACGATGCCGATGCCGAACAGGCGTTCCCAGTATCGGTTGACGGTGACGCGCGCGGTGAGCGGGTTGTCGCGGTCGACCAGCCAGCGTGCGAGCGACAGGCGGTCGATCACGCCGTCGGCGTTGGGCTTGGCGGGCGGGAACGCGGCGGGCAGGCCGGGCTGCACCTCGTCGCCGGTGTCGAGGTAGCTGCCGCGGTGCTGGATCAGCGTCTTGCGTCGCTTGTCGCCGGCCAGCTCGCGCATGATCGGCGTCGGCACGCCCTTGATCCCGTCGCGCTCCTTGGTCAGCTTCGCGAGCTTCTTCTGCAGCGGCGATTCGGTCGCGGTGTCGCCCTTGAGGTACGCCGCGAGCTCCGCGTTGTCCGCCGGGCTGACGGCCTCGAACTTCTCGGGCACGTCGACGGTGACCGACGGCTTGGGCGACTTGTCGATCAGCCGCACCCACACCGGCTCGTGCCTCGCGTCGAACGCCACGAAGCGGAACTTCGCCAGCCGATCGCCGACGTTGCCGTCGGTGCGGTTCCACAGCGCGATCTTCGTGAGGTTCACCTCTTTGCCGAGGTCGACCTCGAGCCAGGGGTCATTCTCCTTCTTGGTGTGCGTCACGGAGTTCTTGCCGAAGAAGTCGCCGTCGGTGACGCCGTCGATCGCGCGCGACGCCGGGGCGTCGTAGTCGGTGCTGCTCTGCGTCGCCTTGCCCTCGCGGGCGACGTTCCTGTCGCCGACGAACGCCTCGAGCTCGGCGATGTGCAGGTACGCGTCCTTGTCGATGTTCTGCACGCGCAGGTACCGCACGGGGATCGCGCCCGCGTGCTTCGGCGCGTCGCCTTCCTTCGCCGGGTGCTTCGCCTCCTCGGCGATCTGCTTCTCCACGGCCGCGATCTGCGCCTCGACCGCCTCACGCCGCTTGACCTGCTCGTCGGTCATCGTGGAGATCGTCGGCCGCTCGTCGCGCTTGTCCGAGTCCTCGGTGTTGTTGAGGATCGCGTAGAACTCGAAGTATTCCTTGTTCGAGATCGGGTCGTACTTGTGGTTGTGGCACTGGGCGCACATGATCGTCGTGCCCATCCACGTCGACATCGTCGTGTTGACGCGGTCGATGATCGCCACCGAGCGGAACTCCTCGTCGTTCGTGCCGCCCTCGTTGTTGGTCTGCGTGTTGCGGTGGAACGCCGTGGCGATCAGCTGGTCCTGCGTGGGGTTCGGCAGCATGTCGCCGGCGATCTGGTCGATGGTGAACCTGTCGAACGGCGTGTTGGCGTTGAACGCGCGGATGACGTAGTCGCGGTACATCCAGATCGTGCGGCCGGGGTCGTCGGCGTACCCGGCCGAGTCGGCGTAACGCGCCAGGTCCAGCCACATCCGCGCCCACTGCTCGCCGTACGCCGGGTCGGCCAGCAGGCGATCGACCAGCTTCTCGTACGCGTCGGGGGACTTGTCGTTGACGAACGCGTCGGTCTGCTCGGGCGTCGGGGGCAGGCCGATCAGGTCGAGCGACACGCGGCGGATCAGCGCCTCGCGCGACGCGGGCGGCGACGGATGCAGCCCCTCGCGCTCCAGCCGCGCCCACACGAAGCGGTCGATCGGGTTCTGCGCCCACCGCACGTCGGTGATGTTCGGCAGCTTCGGCCGCTCGGGCTTCACGTACGACCAGTGGTCCGCGTACGGCGCGCCCTGCGCGATCCAGCGACGCAGCGTCTCGACCTCCGCGGGCTTGAGCCGCGGCGCGTGCTTCGGCGGCGGCATCAGGTCTTCCTTGTCGTCGGTCGTCACACGGTAGATCAGCTCGCTGTCGTCCGGCTTGCCGGGCACGACGGCGAACGTTCCCTTGAGGTCGGCGATCGCGCCGCCACGCGTGTCGAGGCGCAGGTGCGCCTTGCGTTTGCCCTCGTCGGGGCCGTGACACGTGAAGCACTTGCTGGTGAGGATCGGGCGCACGTCGCGATTGAAGTCGACCGGCGCCGGCTCGCCCGCCCGCAGGCCCGTCGCGCCCAGCATGCCCGCGATGATCATCCCGACAACTGCGAATCGATGTTGCATCGGCATCTCCGTTGGCTGTCAGCAAATAGCGCTGAGCCGCAAGGCATTACATACTGCTGTGCCCCGATCGCCGTAAAGTGCCCGCGTCGCGACCTTAGCGTTGGAATCACCGCCCGGTCGCCGCTGCTGACATTGTACGCGAAACTCAAGCGGTTTTACGGGATATGGACCGGCGGGTCCGGCGGGATGTATTTGCTGTGCCAGCGCTGGAGCCAGAGTTCATCGAGCGGCACGCGCCGGGCCGAGCCGTCGACGTAGGCGAGGTTGATGGCCATGTTGTGGCGGTCGATGCAGAAGCGGCCCATGAAGAATCCGTTGGCGTGGTTGCCGAGGCCGGTGTCGAGATTGGTCGGCACGATGTCGTTGCTGTCGGGCCAGGACCCGACCCAGCTGCTGTCGCCGAGGACGGGCACCTCGGACGGTCGCGTGACGATGCGCAGGTCGTACTCGTACTGATCGCGCGGGAACAGCGCCGACTTGGAGTAGACGCCCGCGGGCAGCATCCAGAGGTTGAGCCCGTAGCTGCCGTTGCCGCCCTGGAACCGCCACGACACGTAAGCCGAACCGAAGCCCGGCCCGGTGTCGCGCTCGGGCGTCTCGGGGCAGAGCATCACGCGCATCGGCCCGTCCCCGCGACCGACCGGGTCCTTGCGGTACTCCGGATCGCCGAGGTACTGGGCGATGAGGTGGAACCAGTACCTGTTGCCCGAGTGATCGATGGGCATGGTGCGTCCGTTGTTGTCCTCGGCGTAGTAGCGCAGGCCGGCGGCGACCTCGCGGGCGTGCGCCGCGCAGACCACGGTGCGCGCGTTGCGGCGTGCGTTGGACAGCGACGGCAGCAGGATCGCGATCAGCAGCGCGATGACGCTGACGACGACCAGCAGTTCGATGAGCGTAAAGGCGCGCGTTCTGATCATGGCTGCTCCCTGGGTGCGGGCGGCTGGGGTTTCGCGTCGGCCGGATCGAGCGTGAGGGTCACGTCGTCGAGACACGCCTGCGGACGCGGGCCCTCGAGCCGGGTCATCTCGAAGCGGACGCGCAGCGGCTTGCCGACGTCGTTCGGCGTCGTGGTGTAGCGCAGCTCGAACGTCCGCTTCGGGCTCAGCGGGTCGCGCACGCGGCCGGTCGGCGCGTCCGACGGGCCCTGCACCGACATGTCGAACCGGTCGGCGCGCCGCCGCGCGTCGCCCGGCTGGTCGTCGATCATCAGGTTCGCCGTCAGCTGGTACGCGCCGTTGCCCATGCTCCACGCGGTGTAGCGCAGCGTGTAGGTCATGCCGGCGGCGGGCACGAGGTGATCCGTCGCGGCCTGCTCCAGCACGCCCTCGGCGTTGTTCCAGAAGAAGTGCTGACGCATCACGCCGTCGACCATGTACTCGTTGACGCCGTACTCCTGCGACGGCGGCGTGACGCGCCAGCCGCTCGGCTCGATGAAGTCCCACCCGCGGTTCGACACCACCGGCACGTCTTCGAACGACGCGTTGTCCAGCGCGATCGTGCGCCCGCGACGCGGCGCGAACCCCGCGGCGTCGGCCACGATCGCCTCGGGCGCGACCGACGCGTCGATCAGCGACACGCGTATCGCCCGCCCCGCCGGGAGGCGATCGAGCGGCTGCGACCCCCGCGTGACCCGCACCGCGCCGTCGAACACGTGCACCGTGGCGTAGCGTCCCGCCGGGTCGATCGTCACGCCGAACTCCGTGCCGAGGTCGACGATCGACAGGTCGCCGGGCAGGTCGACGGTGAAGCCGGTCACGTTGTGCGGCACGAAGGTGGTCAGCGTCCCGGCGTCGAGGCGGACGCGGTGCGGATCGAGGCACCGCAGCTCGGCCGGGCCGGCGAGCGTCAGGGCCGCGCCTTGGCCGACGACGAGTTGTGCGGCGCCGCGGGCGAGGCGGATCGGGGCGTGACCGAACGCGTGGCCGATCGTCGGCTCGAATGAAGGGTCGGCCCACTCGACCGAGTCGGCGTTGAGCAGCGTCGCGACGCCGGGCGCAGAGCCAAGGCCCGCGTGCCCGTCGCTCGCGGGCTCGACGTCGTGCCGCATCGTGATCGCGATCAGCGCGGCCGCAATGAGCACGGCGGCGGCCGCGGCGTAGCGCATCAACGGGCGACGCGCGTGGCGGGGAGCGTCCGGCTGCGCGGGCTCGGCGGCGGGGATCAGCTTCGCGACGGGCGGCGGCGCGTCGGGTTCGGCGCCCGCGAGCGACGCGTCGCGCTCGGCGGCCGCGCCGCCTGCCGCGCCGACGGCCGGCGCGACGCATCCGTGCTGGAAGTAGACCGCGGCGTCGACGCGGGCGAGCCGGATGTACTCGTCGAGCAAGGCGTCGTCGTCGTGAAGGCGTGCGTTGAACTCGGCGAACTGATCGGAGGTCGCGACGCCCGAGAGGACCAGCGCGAGCAGCTGCTCGGTGTGTGCGTCGAGGCCGGTCATGCGTTCGCCTCCGCCGCGAGCTTGTGGTCGATGCAGTCGGCGAGGGCGCGGCGGATGCGGTGCAGCGTCACGGCCAGGCCGCTGACCGATCGGCCCTGCTCGTCGGCCAGGCGCTTGACCGTGACCTGCCGACCGTAGCGGGCGTCGAGCAGCTCGCGCTGATCGGCGGGGAGCTTCGCCAGGCAGTCGACGAGCGCGAGCTGTCGGCCGTCGGTGCGGCCCTCCTCTTGATCGTTCGCGCAACGATCGACGATGCGTTCCATGACCGCGGGATCAAACACGAGCCGGTCGCGCGACATCCGCTCCCACGCCGCCAGCACCTGCGTCCGCGCGATCGCCTTCGCCCACGGCCAGAACGGACGCGAGGCGTCGTACTCCGCGGCCTTCCGCCACAGCACGAGATTGGTCTCCTGGAAAACCTCCTGGGCGAGGTCGGCCTTGCTGACCAGCGTCAGGATCAACGCCCATATCCGCGACTGATGATCGGTCAGCCGCTGGACAAAAGCTTCGAGTTCCTGAGGGTCGCGCATGGGCATAGCTGTTCCCTAGATTAATTAGGGCGAGGCTTCGAGGGATTAGCAGGGACAGAAAAAAATGTCCGCGGTCGAGCGCCGTGGGCCGGCGCGATCACGGATCATGCGGGCTGTCAACGGAATAACGCCGGGGCACGCGTCACTTCTTGTCCGCGTCCGCCTTCGCGTCGTCGTCCTTGACGTCGACCTCGCGCTTCTTCAGGGCTTCGATGAGCTTGGCGCGGTCGGTCTTGGACGGGTCGATCAACGCGGTGGCCAGGCCGTCGTGGAAGCTCGCGGTCGCGACCTCGACGCCGTCGACGCGCTCCATCGTGAGGTAGACGCCGTACGAGCACGCCTTGCAGTCAAGGCCCGCGATGTGGATCTCCACGCGCGTGAGCTTGTCGGCGGGCAGTTCGGGCAGCGGCTTGATGCCGAACGTGCGGTCCGACACCTGCTGCAACCGCTGGTTGAACCACTCGATCACCTGCTGAGGCTTGGCGCCCTTGAACACCTTCGACTGGTCGTAGCGGAACACCGCCTCGTTGGTCTGGTAGTCGGCGGTGACCAGCTCGATCTCGTCGGGCATGCGTCCGATCGCCTCGCGCAGGTCCGCCTCGCGCTCCTTGCTGAACAGGCCCTTGACGAGGTGGCGGTGTTCCTTGACGCCGACGGCCGGATCGTCCGCGGCGGGCTTGTCGTCGGCGGCACGCGTCGGCGCGCACGGCGTGAGGCAGAGCGCGAGCAGCGCGATGAGCGCGGCGCGGCGTGCTTTGATCAAATTGTGCTTTTCATTGGTCATTGGTCACTTTTCATTTTTCATCTGGTTAACGCGTCTGGAACAGGTCGCTGAGCACGATCTGGTGCACGAGCGTGCGGACGCCGCCGCCGGCTTTCTGCGTCTGGTCGACGATCGCGGCGAGCTTCTCGCGGTCGCCGAACGCGACCTCGCGACCGGTGCTGTAGATCAGCAGCTGGCTGGCGAGGTTGCGCAGCAGGCGGTGCGTGTCGGACGCGACGAGGTCCTGGAACGTGGTGATGTCGGAGAACTTTCGTCCGTCGGGCAGCGCCCCGGACGAGTCGACGTGCGGCCCGAGCTTGAAGCCGATGCCGATGAACGGGTCGATGGAGCCGCGCTGCGGGTTGTCGCCCTCGCCGATCGAGCGGTAGCGGTCGCGCTGTCCGCCGATGACGTCGAACGACTCGAGCGCGAAGCCGGGCGGATCGATCTTGGCGTGGCACGAGGCGCAGGTCGGATCGGAGCGGTGCTTGTCGAGTTGCTCGCGGATGGTCTTGGCGCCGCGGACGTCGGGCTCGACGGCGGGCACGTTGGCGGGCGGCGGGTCGGGCGGCTGGCCGAGCAGTCGCTGCATGACGAACGCGCCGCGCGGCACGGGCGACGTCGTCGTGCCGTTGGCGGTGACCTTGAGGATCGCGGCCTGCGTGAGGAACGGCCCGCGCGGGCACCCGGCGGGCAGCTCGACGCGGCGGATCTGCGAGCCGACCACGCCCGGGATGCCGTAGTGCGTGGCGAGCTTCTGGTTGAGCATCGCGAAGTCCGACCGCACGAGGTGCGACGCGTCGAGGTCCTTGTCGATCAGCTCGCGGAAGTACGCACGCGACTCGGCGACCATCGAGTTCTGCAGGTACGTGCTGAACTCCGGGTAGAGCTTGCGGTCGGGATCGGTCGCGGCGATCTCGCGCAGCTTGAGCCACTGGCCGAGGAAGTTGTCGACGAAGCGCTGCGAGCGCGGGTCCTTGAGCAGGCGTTCGACCTGCGCGTCGAGCACGCCGGGCTTGCGGATGTCGCCGGACTTCGCCAGCGCGATCAGCGTGTCGTCGGGCATCGAGTTCCATAGGAAGTAGCTCAGCCGCGACGCCAGCGCGTAGTCGTCGAGGCGGCCGGCGGGTTCGACGTGGTAGAGGAAGTCCGGCGAGCAGAGCGCCGCGCGGTACACCCAGCGCATCGCGGTCTCGAAGCAGTCGCCGGCCTTGAGCCGCTCGTCGACCTTCGCGACGTACTGCTTGCGCACGTCGTCCGACACCGACCGGCGGAACGCACGCGGCAGAAAGTCGGCGAGCAGGCGGTCGGCGTCGACGAGCGGCTTGTCGCTGTGCACGGTCCATACGCCCTTGACCGGGTCCGGCGGGTTCTTGCCGGGGAAGAACGGCTGGCGTCGCTCGTCGCGTTGCGGCGGGCGCACGTCGGGGTTCGCGTCCCTGGAGAACTCGGTGATCGGCAGGTCGCCGAACAGGCGCGTGTGGCTGACGGGCGGCCAGACATCGTGGATCGGGCCCTCGACGTCGAACCAGTCGCACGCGATGGCGGGCCCGGTGAAGGCCATCGCGTGCCCCTTGCGGCTGTAGTTGGCGACGGGCGCGAGCGAGGCGGTGTTGAAGCCGAACGTCTCGCGGACGTTGAGCCAGGTCGTGACCTCGTGAACCTGCTCGTGCATGGACGGCGCGTCGTAGTAGCCGAGGACGGTGCTGGGGTGCCCGCCGCCGCGGCCGTCGCCGGTGAGGGTGACGATCGAGAGCCGCGCCGCCTCGGTGCCGCGGGACGGCAACACCTGGCCCTTGTCCCACTGGAAGCTCCACAGCGACGTGCGGATGCGGTATTGGCCGGGGTAGATCGACACGAACTCGTTGAAGTACGGGAAGAAGGACTCGTCTTCGTGGCGGAACAGGCCGACGGTCGCGCCGCTGCGGAACACGCCCATCTGCTCGTGGGCGCCCTGGTCGAAGTGCTTGTGCTCGGCGGCGGGTAGGAAGTTGGGGTCCGGCTTCTTGTCGCGCAGCAGCACGCCGTCACCGTTCATCAGCACGTGCGCGACGAACCCGGCGGGGTACGACAGAGCGGTGCGCATCTTCATCACGGCGGGCGGCTGCGGGCGTGTGGCGATCGCGTAGTCGAGCGTGTGGTCCGCGGCCTCGATGTACTTCGCGAGGTTGACGTGCGAGATGTCCAGCGCGTCGGCGTTCGTGTCGAACCCGTGCGCCGATCCGTCGGCGGGCAGCTCACCGGCCAGCGCGATGCCCGGCATGTCGAACAGGTCGCGGATCGTGTTCTCGTACTCGGCGCGCGTGAGGCGACGCAGGCCGGTGCGCGCCTCGTCGCCCAGCCGCGCGTGCTCCGCGGTGCGCAGCGCGTCGCCGAGCCACGCCTGCAGCGCCTTTGTCTCGCCGGGCACGGGCCGCGGCTCGTCCTTCGGCGGCATCTCCCCGGCGTCGATCCGGTCGAACACCTTCACCCAGCGCGCGAAGTTGTCGAGGTTGCCCGGCTCGAACTTCAGCGCGGTCAGGTCGAGGTTGCCCTTGCGGAACTTGCTGTCGTGGCAGTCGAAGCAGTTGTCTTCGAAATAGTTGTTCACGATGTCCGGCGCCGCGGCGTGCGCGGATACGCGGGCGATGAGCACGAGCGCCAGCATCGCGGTGTAGCCGAGTCGCGTCATGGAGGGTGCCCTGTGGGGTGACGGAGCGTGCGGGGTGGCGTGCGATCAGCCGCGCATCTCGAGGCCGCGCATCGTGCCGGCGCCGGTGGAGAACTGGTCGACCTCGATACCCAGCCGCTGCAGCATCGACACGTAGAGGTTCGTCAGCGGGTAGTTGCGGTCGTTGTCGAACGCCAGGTGCTGGCCGTGCCTGAATCCGCCGCCGGCCAGCAGCACGGGCAGGTTGACGTTGGAGTGCGAGTTGGCGCTGCCCATGCACGTGCCGTAGAGCACCATCGTGCGGTCCAGCAGCGACTCACCCTGCTCCTTCGACTCGGTGAGGCTGTCGAGGAAGCCGTTGAGCACGTCGAACTGCGACTCCTCCTTCGATCGCAGCTCCGCGATCACCTCCGGCCGGCCGCCGTGGTGCGTGATGTTGTGGATCACGGTGGTGTCGATGAACAGCGAGACGATGCGCGACGAGTCGGTCTCGAGCGCGAGCTTGATGACGTCGAACATCAGGCGTGTGCGCGCGGCGAACTCGCGCGGGTCGGTGATGTCCTGCGGCGGCCTGGCGTCGACGTGCGGCTTGGGTCGCCGCTCCCACTCCTGCGCCGAGTGCAGCCGCTTCTCCAGCTCGCGCACCGACGTGAAGTACTGGTCGAGGCGGTGCTGGTCGGCGCGGGGCAGCTCGCCGTTGAGCCGCTTGGACTGCTCGCCGACGAAGTCGAGCATGCTGCGTCCCTGGCGCAGGGCCTCGACGCTGGCCTCGACCTCGTCGGGCTTGCCCTGCATGAACATGCGCTCGAACTGCTTGCGCGGGCTGCTCTCGGCGGGGATCGGCGCGCCGCTGCGCGTGTAGCTCAGCGTGCGGTTCTCGTTGGTCATCGCCAGCGTCAGCGACGGGTAGCGTGTCTCGTTGCCGACGATCTCCGCGGCGAACTGGTCGAGCGACACGCCGTTGCGGAACCCGCCGCGCTCGGGGTGCGGCGTGCCGGTGAGGAAGCACTTGTCGGCCGCGTGCCCGCCGGTGACGCCGGGGTGACTGACGCCGGAGAACACGGTGATCGCGTCGCGGTGCGCCTTGAGCCGCTCGAGGTACGGGCTGATCGCGTAGTCGCGACCGGCGTTCTCCGGGAAGAAGAACTGCGGCAGGATGCCCATGTTGGTCTCGATCGCGACCATCCGGCGAGGCGAGGCCGCGGCCTCCGCGCCCCGCGCGGTCGTCATCGATTCAAGCAACGGAAGCCCCATCACCACGCCCGCGCCCCGCAGAAACGTCCGGCGTGACAGGGACCGGCGACCCGGTCGGTTGAACATTCGCATAGTCGTGCCCTTCAACGGAATGCGTAAGTCATTACTAACGGTCTATTATTCCGCAGCGTCGACCGCGAGTCCACCTCGCCAGAAAAACTCTTGTGCGCGTGCCCTGCGACTCGATCCGCGGCGATAACCCGGCCGATGGACGTTGGGGCAAATCGGATGAACCCCGATACCGCGACGCGTCGGCCGACATCACAATTCAATTGGAATGGCAGCGTTAAAGGTTACGGAATCTGGCTTCGTGTAGGCGAACGTCGTATAGTTTTCTAAAGATGTCGACACGTCATTCGATATTTCGAATCTTCCTGGCCGGCGCGATCGCGTTCTGGTCGTTGGGTTGGCGCTGCTGTGGATCGTGCGAGGCCAAGGCCGCGGCGCAGCGTGCGGCGTCAACCGCCGAGCCGCGCTGCCCCAACTGCGTGCACACGTCCGCGACCGTCGCCCCGCCGACCGACTCGCCGCTGATGCGCGGCTGCGCCTGCCGGTCGATCGACGCCGACGGACACAACGCGATCGTCGCCGACGGGCAGTCGCGCGTCGACCTCGCCGCCGTCCAGCTGTTCACGCTCGACGTTTTCAACGACGCCGCGCCCGGCGACGCGCTCGCGACGATGCCGCGTGCCGGCGCACCGCCGCCGCTCACCTCCCTGCTCGCGCTCGGCTGCAAGCTCACCACCTGAATCTCACGACTCGACCCGACCACCGTGGTTCGCCACGGCGATGATGTCGCGCGCACGCTGTCCGTGCGCGCGGCGGCGCGAGGCTGACGTGTCGCGCCGCGACGGGGTTGCGTGTGAACAGACCGCTTGCAGGAGCGAAACCGATGTGGACTGACCGATGGAACCGGGTGCGCGGCGTGGCGACCGCGCGGACCGCGCGGACCGTGTTGAGCGTGTTGGCCGCGCTGGGCGCCGCGATGACGCTGACGGCGTGCGGCGCCGGGCCGCTCGACGCCGATCCTTACGAACACTGGCCGCGCCGCGACGCCGCGCTGAACAGCGTGCGCGAGCGGCTGCGCAGCGAGACGGGCTCCACCGCGGCGCCGGCGCGCGAGCGCAGCGCGGTCAACCCCGACACGCTGCGGGGCCCGGACGACTACGTCCGGCTGGCGATCGCGCGTAACCCGTCGATCCGCAAGGCGCGGCAGACGGTGGCGCGGCTCGCCGAGCGTGTGCCGCAGGTCACCAGCCTCAGCGACCCGATGTTCCAGGTCGCGCCGTTCGGCGAGATGGCCGAGACCGCCGCGGGGCAGGTCGGCCTGATGGCGGGGCTCAGCCAGAAGCTGCCGACGCCCGGCAAGCTCAGCGCGGCCGGTCGCATCGCGGCGCAGGACGTGGCGATGGCGGTGGCGGACCTGAACCAGACGACGCTGGACGTCGTGGCCGAGACGCGGCGGGCGTACTGGATGTACTACTTCACGACGCGCGCGATCGACGCGACGCACGAGAGCCACGACCTGCTCGACCAGTTCCGCCAGATCGCCGGGGCGCGCCTGCGTGCGAACGCCGCGACGCAGCAGGACGTGCTGCGGGCTTCCGTCGAACTCAGCACGCTCGACAGCGAGCTGATCACGCTCGGCCAGCAGCGCACCACCGCGATCGCGATGCTCAACCAGATGCTCGACCGCCCCGGCGGCGCGGAGCTGCCCGAGCCGACGCCGGTCGACCTGCAGGCGTTCGACCTGAAGCTCGACGCGTTGCTGGCGACCGCGGCGACGAGCAGCCCGGCGATGCGGAAGGTGCGCGAACGCATCGAGATGTTCCGCGAGCAGTCGAAGCTCGCGAAGCTCAACCGCATCCCCGACGTGACGGTCAGCGCCAACTACGTGGCGGTGAAGGACGAGGGCCTGTCGAAGATCGCCAACGGTGACGACCAGTGGTGGTTCGGCTTCGCGGTGAACCTGCCGATCTGGGACGCGAAGCTCGACGCGGCGGAACGCGAGGCGCACCGCGGCGTGATGGAGGGCCTGTCGGACCTTCAGGCGACGAACAACCGCGTCGCGTTCCAGGTGCAGGACGCGTACTCGAAGGTCGAGGCGGACCAGCGCCTGGCGATCCTGTTCCGCGACGTGATCATCCCGCAGGCGCAGCAGACCGTCGACGCCTCGCGCAGCGGGTACACCGCGGGCAAGGTCGACTTCCTCACGCTCGTGGACAACTGGCGGAAGCTGCTGAACTTCGAGGTGATGTACCACCGCAACACGACGCGCCTCGAGCAGGACTTCGCGGACCTGCAGCGCGTGGTCGGCAAGGACCTGGCGCGACAGTCGCCCGCCGCCGACCACGACGCGTCGACGACACCGACACCCAGCGAGACGAACAACGGAGGTGAGAAATGAACGCTCACGATGACGACGACACGCGTGACGATCACACGAACGACGATGCATCGACGCGCGCCGTGCCGGGGCCGAGCAGGAAGGTGCTGATCCTGTCGACGGCGGCGGTGATCGCCGCGCTGGCGGTCGGCACGCTGGTCGGCTCGCCGGTGTACGACGGGCTGCGGCGGATGCTGTCCGGCGGGCACGCGCACGCGGGGGGCGCGTCGCACGGCGGCGCGCCGCAGTACTACACGTGCGGCATGCACCCTTGGGTCGTGCTGCCGCGGCCGGGCCTGTGCCCCGTGTGCCAGATGAAGCTGACGCCGATCGATCCGGCGAAGTTCTCCGGCGACGTGTCGATCAACCCGATGACGGTGCAGAACATCGGCGTGCGGATCGAGCCGGTGACGGAGGGCCCGCTGGTCAAGACGATCCGCGCGGTCGGTACGGTCGACTACGACGAGACGGGCGTGCGCGACGTAAACATCAAGATCAACGGCTGGATCGAGAAGCTGCACGTCGACTACCTCGGCGCGCGGGTCACGAAGGATCAGCCGCTGTTCGAGCTGTACTCGCCGGAGCTGTACTCGGCGCAGGAGGAGTACCTGCTGGCGTGGGGCAACCGCGACAAGATCGGCGCGGCGTTCGTACCGGAGGCGGCGGAGGCGGCCAAGCAGCTGCTCGAGTCGGCGCGCACGAAGCTGTCCTACTTCGACATCACGCCGCAGCAGATCGCCGCGTTGCAGGCCAGCGGCAAGCCCGCCAAGACGATGACGATCCGCAGCCCGCACACGGGCGTGGTGATCGCCAAGCACGCCAACGAGGGCATGAAGGTCGACCCCGGCATGCAGGTGTTCCGCATCGCCGACCTGTCGAAGGTGTGGGTGATGGTCACGCTGTACGAGCAGCAGCTGCCGTTCGTGACGGTCGGGCAGCGCGCGGTGATGACGCTGCCGTACATCCCCGGTCAGACGTTCGAGGGCAAGGTGATCTACATCTACCCGTACCTCGACACGAAGACGCGTTCGGTGCAGATCCGCCTGGAGTTCGACAACTCCAACGGCGTGCTCAAGCCGGGCATGTACGCGAACGTCGAGCTGATGGGCACGCTGGCGGAGACGACGACGCTGGCGCCGCGCTCGGCGGTGATCGACACGGGCCAGCGTGCGGTGGCGTTCGTGTCGCAGGGCGAAGGGAAGTTCGAGCCGCGCGACGTGGTGCTCGGCCCGGAGACCGACGACGGCAAGGTGCAGGTGCTCGACGGGCTGCGGCCCGGCGAGATGGTCGTCACGAGCGGGCAGTTCCTGATCGACTCGGAGGCGAAGATCCGCGACACGCTGGCCAAGATGATCAAGGGGCAGCTGGCGACGGACCAGGTCGCGATCGCCAGGGCGGAGGAGGTCAGCCAGCTCGAGTCGCTGCCCGACGCGGCGGCGGCGCAGCTCGTGACGCTGCTCAAGGCGTACTTCGACATCGGCGACGCGCTGGCGAAGGACACGACGGATGGCGTGGCGGAACCGGCACGGACGATCGCGGCGTCGATAGACACGCTGCTGAGCAATCCGCTGCCCGAGGACGAGCACTTCTGGCACAAGCACGACGAGGCGGCGATCGTCCGCGGCAAGGCGCTGGAGCTGGTCGACGCGAAGGCGTTGGACAAGGCGCGGCTGATCTACGCGGACCTGAGCGTCGCGCTGACGAAGCTGACGCGGGCGACGGGCGTGCCGCCGACGTTCGACAAGCCCGTGCTGGAGCTGCGCTGCCCGATGTACCGCGAGGGCCAGGGCGGCGGGCACTGGATGCAACCGACCGGCGACGTGCGGAACCCGTTCTTCGGCTCGCAGATGCTGCGCTGCTACGACAAGCGCGTGGCGGTGCCGGTGACGGGCGCGGGTCACGACAAGCCGAGCGACGCGGCGCCGGCCGCGCCCGCGGAGCACAACCACGACACGACGAAAGCGAAGGCGTGACATGATCGGCAAGCTGATCGAGTGGTGTGTGCGGAACCGCGCGATGGTGGTCGTGCTGACCGGCCTCGTGATCGTGGCGGGCGTGTGGTCGACGACGCGGATCACGGTCGACGCGATCCCGGACCTGTCCGACGTGCAGGTCGTGATCCGCACGGAGTACGCGGGTCAGGCGCCGCAGATCGTCGAGGACCAGGTCACGTACCCGCTGACGACGGCGATGCTGGCGGTGCCGTACGCCAAGACCGTGCGCGGTTACAGCATGTTCGGCACGAGCTTCGTGTACGTGATCTTCGAGGACGGCACGGACATGTACTGGGCGCGGAGCCGCGTGCTGGAGCAGCTGAGCTTCGTCGGCGGCGCGCTGCCGACGAACGTGTCGCCGCAGCTGGGCCCCGACGCGACGGGCGTGGGCTGGGTGTACGAGTACGCGTTCGTCACCGGCAACTACTGCCCCGAGCACGCCAAGACCGGCGCGTGGCGCGACCCGACCGACGACAAGTGGTACGCGGACCCGGACGACGCGCCCGACGCCGCGGCGCGCGCCCGGCTCGTGCATCACCGCGTGTTCGGCGACGACGTGAAGCACTGCCCGCTCGACGGCCGACCGCTCGTGCGGCCCGACGTCGACCTGTCGGACCTGCGCGGCCTGCAGGACTGGTACCTGCGCTACGAGCTGACCGCCGTCGAGGGCGTCAGCGAGGTCGCGCCCGTCGGCGGGTTCGTCAAGCAGTACCAGGTCGTCGTCGATCCGGTGAAGCTGCTGGCGTACGACATCCCGCTGCAGCGCGTCAAGATGCAGGTGCAGCGGTCGAACAGCGACGTGGGCGGCCGACTCGTCGAGATGTCGGAGACGGAGTACATGGTGCGCGGGCTGGGGTACGTCGGCACGCTGAGCGACGCGGAGATCGCCGAGGCGCGCGCCGCGGGCCGGCTCATCGAGAACGTGCGCTCCGACAAGGCGCTCGATCAGCTCCGCAAGGTCGCGCTGGGAGCGACCAGCGAGGGCCGACCGATCTACCTCGGCGACGTGGCCGACGTGCGCGTCGGCCCGGAGATCCGCCGCGGCATCGTCGACTGGAACGGCGAGGGCGAAACCGTCGGCGGCATCGTCGTCATGCGCTACGGCGAGAACGCGCGGACGACGATTCAGCGCGTCACCGCGAAGCTCGCGCAGCTGGAGACCGGCCTGCCCCCGGGCGTCGCGCTGCGCACAGCCTATGACCGCAGCGACCTGATCAACCGCTCCGTCGACACGCTCACGAGCGAGCTGATCGAGGAGATCGCGATCGTCGGCCTGACGATCATCATCTTCCTGTTCCACGCGCGCAGCGCCCTCGTCGCGCTGTTCGTGCTGCCCACCGGCGTGCTGGTCAGCGTGCTCGTCATGCACCTGATGGGCATCAACGCGAACATCATGAGCCTCGGCGGCATCGCGATCGCCATCGGCGTGATGGTCGACAGCTCGATCGTGATGGTCGAGAACGCGCACAAGCACCTGCTGCACGAGCGGGCGCGCGTCGCGTCGGGCGATCCGCCGCGCCCGCGCGCCGACATCATCGCCGACGCCGCGTCAGAGGTTGGACCTTCGCTGTTCTTCGCGCTGCTGATCATCACCGTCAGCTTCCTGCCCGTGTTCGCGCTCGGCGAGCAGTCCGGCCGCATGTTCAAGCCGCTGGCGTGGACGAAGACGTTCTCGATGGCGTCGGCGGCGGTGCTCGCGGTGACGATCATACCGGTGCTGATGGTGTACTTCGTCAACGAACGGCTGCTTCCCCGAGCCTGGCCGCGTTGGCTGCGCTGGAGCGTCTACGTGGCCCTGATCGGCGGGCCGGCCGTGGCCCTGATGAGCGGCGCGCCGCTCGGCGGGCTGGAGGCATACCGCACGTGGCTGACGATCGGCTGGGTGGTGTTTGCGGCGTTCGTGCTGCTGCCGCAGGGGATCACGGCCGAGGAGAAGCTCCCGCTCAGCCGACTGCTGTT
This sequence comes from Phycisphaera sp., assembly GCA_016125285.1. Classification (GTDB taxonomy): domain Bacteria; phylum Planctomycetota; class Phycisphaerae; order Phycisphaerales; family Zrk34; genus RI-212. The sequence continues at coordinate 57,897 of WGMA01000031.1, read as the reverse complement.
CTGGGTCTTCCGCCCCGCGCTGATCATCGTCGTCCGGCTCTGGCCGATCACGCTGATCGTTTCGACCATCATGGTGTGCTCGATCCTTCTGCCGTGGAACCGGCTCGGCAGCGAGTTCATGCCGCCGCTTGAGGAGGGCGACCTGCTGTACATGCCGACGACCGACCCCGGCGTAAGCATGTCCAAGGCCCGCGAACTGCTCCAGCAGACCGACCGCCTCCTCATGCAGTTTCCCGAGGTGCAGAGCGTGATGGGCAAGGCGGGTCGATCGGAGACCGCCACCGACCCCGCCCCGCCGAGCATGTTCGAAACGACCGTCACGCTGCGCCGCGACAAGACGCTTTGGCGACAGATCCCGGTCGACCGCTTCTTCAGCGGCTGGCCCGACGGGCTGCGCGAGCGCCTGGCGCGCATCTGGCCGGAGACGCGACCGATCACCGTCGACGAACTCGTCTACGGCTACAACCTGCCGACCAACACCGATAAGCCGCTGCACGTGCCGGGCCTCAACGAAATCGTCAAGGCGCCCGGGCTGACCAACGCGTGGACCATGCCGATCAAGACGCGCATCGACATGCTGTCGACGGGCATCAAGACGCCCGTCGGCGTGAAGGTCATGGGGCCCGACCTCAAGACGCTCGCCGGGCTGTCCAACGAGATCGCCACCGTCATCAAGTCCGATGAGCGTATCAGCGACTACACGACCAGCGCCTTCCCCGAGAAGTCGGTCGGCGGCAACTACCTCGACATCCAGATCAACCGCGACGAGATCGCACGCTACGGACTGGCCGTCGGCGACGTGCAGGACGTGATCATGACCGCGCTGGGCGGCATGAACGTGTCGTACACCGTCGAGGGCCTCGAGCGATACCCGATCAACCTGCGCTACCCGCACGAGCTGCGCGACAACCTGCCCGCGCTGCGGCAGACGCTCGTCGCCACGCCGACCGGCGCGCAGGTCCCGCTCGGTCAGCTCGCGGCGTTCGACATCCACAAGGGCCCGCCGATGCTCAAGAGCGAGAACGCACGGCTCACGAGCTGGGTGTTTGTTGACATCGCCGGGATCGACGTCGGCACCTACGTCGCCAACGCGCAGCGCGCCGTCGCGGAGAAGGTGAAGCTGCCGCCGGGCTACAGCATCGTGTGGTCCGGGCAGTTCGAGTACATGGAGGCCGCACGCAAGCGGCTGACGATCGTGCTGCCGGTGACGCTCGTGATCATCGTGCTGCTGCTGTACCTCGCGACGTTCAGCTGGCTCCGCGTGGTGCTGGTGCTGCTGACCATCCCGCTCAGCCTCGTCGGGGCGATCTGGCTGTTGTATCTGCTGGACTACAACATGTCGGTGGCGGTGTGGGTCGGCCTGATCGCGCTGGCCGGGCTCGAGGTCGAAACCGGGCTGGTCAAGCTGCTGTACCTCGACCTCGCGTATACGAACGCCGTCAAGGCGGGTCGCATGCGCAACGCCGCTGACCTGTGGGACGCGGTATACGAAGGCGCGGTGCAGCGCGTGCGACCGATCACGATGACCGAGGCCACGACGTTCATCGCGCTGGTGCCGCTGCTCTTCGGCACCGGCGCGGGCGCCGACACGATGCGCCGCCTCGCCGCGCCGATGGTCGGCGGCGTCGCCACCGGCTACTTCGCCATCCTGCTCGTGCTGCCGACGCTGTTCTACGTCGCGCGCCGCATCGGCATGTGGTGGAACGCCCGCCGCACCGCCCCCACCGACGTCTAGGCGATGATGTCGTGCAGCACGTCACCGTGCACGTCGGTCAGGCGCAGATCGCGCCCGCCGTGTCGGTAGGTCAGGCGTTCGTGATCGACGCCTAGCAGGTGCAGCACGGTGGCCCACATGTCGTAGACGTCGCACACGTTCTCCGTGGCGCGGTAGCCGAACTCATCGGTCGCGCCGTACACCGTGCCGCCCTTCGTACCGCCACCCGCCATGAACACGCTGAAGCCGAAGGGGTCGTGGTCGCGCCCCTTCGAGCCCTGCGAGAACGGCGTCCGCCCGAATTCGCCCGCCCACACGATCAGCGTCTGATCGAGCAGGCCGCGCTGTCGCAGGTCCTTGATGAGCCCGGCGATCGGCTGATCGATCTGCGTGCCCATCTTGCCGTGGCCGTTCTCCAGATCGCCGTGCTGGTCCCACGGGTTGGGGCCGTTGCCGCCGCCGATGTTGTACGACAGGCACGACAGCTCGATAAAGCGCACGCCGCGCTCGACGAGCCGCCGGGCGAGCAGGCACTGCTGCGCGTACGCCGCCTTCTTCGGGTCCCGGTCATCGAGGCCGTAGAGCCGCTTCGTCGCCTCCGACTCGCCGCTGATGTCGACCAACTCCGGCACGGCCGACTGCATGCGGAACGCCATTTCGTAGTTGCGGATCGCCGACTCGACCTGCGTGTCGCGCCGCGTGGCGTCGACGAACCGCGTGTCGAGGTCGCCGATCAGATCGAGCGTGCGGCGCTGACGCGGCGCCGATCCGCGCGGCTTGATGTTCGGCACCGGCTCCGGAGCGTCGGCGGTGATGATCGACGCCTGATGCACCGCGGGCAGAAAGCCGCTGGAAAACAGGCCGACGCCGCCGTGCGGAATGGACGCCCCGCCGCTGCGCAACACCACGAAGCCCGGCAGGTTGTCCGACTCGCTGCCCAGCCCGTAGCTCGCCCACGCGCCCGCGCTGGGGTAGCCAAGGAACGGGAACCCGGTGTGCATGAAGTAGTTGCCCTGCGCGTGCTCGGAGAAGTTCGCGGTCATCGAGCGGATCACCGCCAGCTCGTCGGCGACGGAGCCGAGGTGCGGCAGCAGGTCGCTGATCTGCGTGCCGCACCGCCCGCGCGGGCGGAACGTCCACGGGCTGGCCATCAGGTTGCCGTTGTTGTTGAACTGCGTGCGCTCGATCGGCATCGGCATCGGCTTGCCGTGGTCGCGAACGAGGCGCGGCTTGGGATCGAACGTGTCGACGTGCGACGCGCCGCCCGACATGTAGCAGAAGATCACACTGCGGGCGCGCGGCGCAAACTGCGGCGGACGCGGTCGTGTCGACGCCGGGTCGACGGTCGCGCCGACACCGGCCGCCATCGTCTTGTCCGCCATCAGCGCGCTCAGCGCCGTCAGGCCGAACCCCGTTGAACAGCGGCGCAGCATGTCGCGCCGCGACAGAGCCGACGTGTGTGGTCCGTTTACGCGGGATGGGTTGGGCGTGCTCATCGGAGGTAGATGAACTCCTTGAGGTTGAAGATCGCCAGCGCGAGGTCGCGCCAGGCGGTGCGCGTGTCGCCGGTCTCGCTCGCAACGGCCTGCGCCGCGGTGAGCCGACCACGCAGCGTGTCGCGGGCCGACGCGAGGCGCTCGACGTGCCGCCGCTGATCGGCGTCGAGTGCGGCGAGCACCTGTTCGTGTGTGACGCCCGTTCCTGCCGCGGCGGCGGACCGCGCGACCTCGTCGTCACTCAAAGCCCGGTCATACAGGCACGCCCGCGCGATGCGCCCGCTGAGCATGCGGTTGCCCGACGGGTTGCCGTGACGCAGACCGAACAGCACCTGCGACTTGCCCGGCTCGAACGTCAGCGGCCCCTTCGATCGGTACGCCGCGCCGTATCGCCTGCCGTCGCGGTAGCCGACGACCGTGCCGTCCGCGTGGTAAACGATCGCTACGTGCACGAGCCGCGACGTGGCGTCGGCCTCCGGCTCGCCGTTGAACGACTCGGTTCGACGGAAGAAGTCGCTGCCCGCCATCCACTGCCGCGGGTCCTTCTCGCCGAAGACGATCGCGTCGAACATGTCGCCGCCGTCCGTCTGCAACGACATCACGCCGCCGCCGCGCTGGCCGAGATTATCGAGTCGGACCCACGCCTCGAGCGTCTTGGCGGTGAGCGTGCGATCGAGCGGCGCGGTCTCGACGTACGAATCGCCGCCGTCGACGACGAGTTCACCGCTGTCGATGCGCGCCTTGCCGCGCAGCGTGCCGTGCAATCCGCCGATCGCGTCGCGCGCATCGCCGTCGAATTCCCACCGCGCGATCGGCTGCGGGGCCGCCGCGTCGACCGCGGGCTGCCGCGTGCCACGCTCCGCGAGCAGCCGCGTGCGTACCGGCGCGACGATCGCGTCGATCTCCGCTTCCGTCGCGTTCAATTCCTTCCGCACCGCCGCGAGCTCAAGCTGCGCCTTTGCGTCGCGCGCACCGCCACCGCGTACGAACGTCAGGCATCGCAGCATCTCGTCTTCGCTCGGAGACCGCCCCACCGCCGCGACGAACATCCGCTCGATCCGCTGCTCGTCGGTCAGGCCCGAGGCGTTGAACATGCCGTTCGCCCACGCGTTCGCGCGGTCCGTTACGAAGCCGTCGTTCAATAGCATCAGCGCCTGCGCCGGCACGTTCGTCGATGGACGCCGCCCCTGCGTCGAGTTCGGTTCCGGCGCGTCGAACGCCTTAAGAAAATCGTCGAGATCGTTGCGTCGGACGGCAACATACACGCTGCGGCGTGTCGACCCGCCGGGCACGCTCGGGCCGTACATCTGATCGCTCAGCTGCCCCGACACCGCGAGGATCGCGTCGCGAATCGCCTCGGCGTCGAGCCGCTGCACGGGGAAATGCGATAGGAGACGGTTGTTCGGGTCCGTCGTCGCGATGCCCGCCGGCGCCTGGCTGCCGAGGCGATACGTGCGACTGGTCACCATGAAGCGGATCATGTCCTTGATCGACCAGCCGCGCTCGACGAACCGGCTCGCGAGGTAGTCCAGCAGCTCGGGATGCGTCGGCCGCTCGCCGAGCTTGCCGAAGTTGTCCGTCGTCGCGACGATCCCCCGGCCGAACAGGTGATGCCAGATGCGGTTGACGATCACGCGGCTCGTCAGCGGGTTCGCCGGGTCCGTCAGGTCACGCGCGAGCCCGAGGCGGCCGCTGCTCTCCTTGCCGTACGGCTTGCCGCCGAACGCTTCGAGAAACCGCCGCCGCACCGGCTCGCCGGGCTGCTTGTGATTGCCGCGCACGAACAGCGGCTGATCGAACGCGTCGCCCTCCACGACGCCCGGCGACCGCGTCGGCACGGGCACGCCCTTCTCCGCGTCGCGATACGCCGCCACGAGCTTCGACACGTCGCCGAGATCCGCGAGCCGACTCGGCAGCAGCCCGGCCCGCACGAACGCGCCGAGGAATCTCGCCTGCGCGTCGGTCATCTCGTTCCGCTTGAACCCCTCGACACACACACGCAGCGCCGCGACATACCGCTGCGCCAGCGTCTCGGCCGACCTCGGCGCGTCCGCGGCGTCGACCTCAAACAGCGGCGCGACAAACTCCGCCATCTCGTCGCGCGGCGCCGGGTCGCCCTCGTGCGTCATCACGACGTCGGTCACGCCGAACCACGAGCGGTCCTGATTCTTCACCAGCACCGGCGTGTCCTTCGCCGTCGCGAACTCCAGGTACGCGTGGTCGCCCTTCCAATAGCTCATGTCCCAGCTGACCCACCGTAACGCGCCGCCCTTGTTGTATTGCACCGGGTAGACCGTGCCGCTGCGCGGATAGTTCTGCATCGCGTAGCGCGCGATCGACTCGCCGTCACCCGCGACGCGGACGAAGATCCGCTGCATGTCGACCTCGAAGCGCGGCGACGTGAGCAGCCCGTTGAGCTTCGTCGAAAGCCCGTGCGTGTAGACGCCCGCGGGGTAGACGTCGGTGATCGCGCGGTCGCCGACGGGCAGCACGGAAAACTCACCGGCCCTCGCACGCCCGTCGAGCCCGACGCCGTCCGTGTGCCACGCGTCGGCGTCGTCCGTGCCGAGCCGCCACGCGCCGGACACCGCGTGCTGCGCCGCGAGGTCTTCGACGCTCTGCTCATAGCGCTCATGGACCGACGTCCACGCCTTGCCCCACGCGTCGCCGGACTTGTCGCGCAGCTGCGTCCAAGCCCACAGCGGGTCCGACGGATCCTTCGCCGCCGCCTTCATCGCCCCCTGCCATGGCGCGGCCCTTTCGTCGAACAACCCTTTCGCCACACCGTCGAGCGACGCGAGCCACGCGTCGGCCAGGCCGCGGCGGATATCTCCCTTGAGCCGGGCCAGCGTCGTCTTGCTGTCGGCGAATCGATCCGGCGTGTCGATCGTGATCATCGCCGGGCGGCAGCTCGCGAACACGCCGTACAACGCGTAGAAGTCGCTCTGGCTGATCGCGTCAAACTTGTGATTGTGGCAGCGGGCGCACGACACGGTCACGCCGAGCACGGCCTTGCTGATCACGTCGATCTGGTTGTCGGTGAACCGCACCTGCTCGTCGAGCGCGTCGACGGGCGCGAAGCCGTGATACACGAAGCGGTACTGCGCGACGCCGATCGCCGACTCGTTGACGCCGAGCTCGCGGTTGATGCGCGGCTCCGGCAGCAGGTCGCCGGCGATCTGCTCGCGGACGAGCTGGTCGTAGGGCACGTCCGCGTTGAGCGCGCGGATGAGGTAGTCGCGGTAGCGCCACGCCTCGGGGATCGCCGGGTCGCCCTCGCTGCCGTGCGACTCGGCGTAGCGGTACCAGTCCATCCAGTGCCGCGTCCACCGCTCGCCGAAACGCGGGTCGGCGAGCAGACGATCGACGAGGCGCTCATACGCGTCGGGCGCGGGGTCGTTGACGAACGCATCGATCTGCTCGGACGTCGGCGGCAGGCCGATCAGTCCGTAGCTGAGTCGGCGGATGAGCGTCCGACGATCCGCGACGTCAGCGGGCGTGACGTGCGCCGCGGCGAGTTTCGCGTCGACGAACCGGTCGATCGGGTGCTGCGCCCACGCCTCGTTCGCGACCTCCGGCGCCGCGACTTTGTGCACCGGCACGAAGCTCCACCAGTGCCGGCGTCGCTCGAAGGTGTTCTCCCACGACGTCGCGGCCGCGAGGTCTTCCGCGGTCGGCGCCTTGTCCCGCGGATCGGGGGCGCCGAGCTTCACCCAGCGCTCGAAGTCCGCGATCACCTCCGGCGCGAGCTTCGGCCCGCCCTTCGGCATCTTCAGATCGTCCACCTCATGCCGGATGACACGCAGCAGCAGGCTCCGGTCCGGATCGGCCGCGTTGAGCAGCGGGCCCGTGTCGCCGCCCTTCGCGATCGCCGCGGCATGGTCCACCGACAGACCGCCCTTCGCCTTCTTCACGCTGTTGTGACACTCGTAGCAGTGCTCGACGAGCACCGGCCGGATGCGGTTCTCGAAGAACTCCAGCTCCTCGGCGCTCGGTGGCGCGGCACGCAGCGTGCTCGACAGCGCGAGGCACACGGCCGCCGCGGCGACAATCGATCTCGGGTCACAACACTTCATCAAAGAGGTCCACATGGCGCCCTGGTCCTCGCGTTCAGGCTTCAATCGGTTGATGGCGCTTCGCGCACGACCTTGGCTGCGCGGTCGGCTGTGATGGCCTGCACGGCTCGCGCCGCGCGCTCGACATCGGCGCGACCGCGATAGACGTTCACGTCGAGCTGGAAGCGACGCGTCTGGCCCGGTGCGAGCTTCGGCACGCGGCCGGCCTTGCGCTCGACGCGCCGGTTGAACGGAAAGCCCGTCGCCGGCTCGATGCCCGTGACGTATCCGCTCGCCTCCGCCGCGGTGTTCTTCCACACCGTCAGGTACGGCAGCTGCTCGATCGGCCAGCTCAACGACGCGGCGCGGTCACCCGCGGGGTTCGTCACCAACGCCATCGTCCGGCCGGACGCGTCGGCGTACGGCTCAATCAGGTAGACCTGCTCGACGAAACCCTTCGTCGGACCGGCGTAGGTCGCGTAGCCGTCGATCCCCTCCGCGGCGTGCGCGTTCATCGGCGTCACGCTTTGCACCGCCGCCGACACGTGCGCCCCTTCGCCGAGCAGCGGGCGGCCGAAGTTGCAGTGGTAGATCAGCTGGAATTCCTGGTCGAACGCGCCCTGGTTCGTGACCGTGTCGTCTATGTGCAACGCACCGCTGCCGGGCTCGGTCGACAGGTCCGTCGCGAGCTTCAGTTTCGGCCCGTAGAACAGCCGCTCGTACACCACGCCGCGGACGTGCACGCGGTGCGGCGGCGCGTCGTCGATCGACACCTCGACGCGCGACGCCGGGATGTTGCCGACCTTGCCGTGCAGCGTCAGGTCCATCTCGGCCTCGTCGCCGGTGTTCGTCACGAATTTGTCGCGCCCCGGGTGGCCCGCGAATTCGAGTCCGCAGCGCACCATCCACTCGTTGAATCCCTCGAGCCAGCCGAGTCCGCCGCGGCTTTCGAGGTTCATGTATTGCGGGTGCACGACCTCTTTGACCGGCGAGTCCCACCCCAGCAGCCGCTCGCCGGTGCGGCTGTCGCGCACGTCGAGGATGTTCATGCCGCGTGTGGGGATGACGGTGATGGTGATCGCGCCGTTGTCGACGGTAACGACCTCGACGCCCTCCTGCTTGCCGCCGTGGAGCGTGCGCTTCGTCACGGTCACGCCGGGCGCGTCGCTCCATCGCATCGTCTTCGTGTCGGTGCGCGTGTTCGATGTCGCGTCGGTGAGCACGGCGACGCGCTCGCTCGTCGCGCAGCCTGCGCAGAGCGCGGCGGCGATCAGCAGCCCGTACGTGATAGATGTCTTCGCAGCCTGCTTCATGGTTGAACTCGATCAGCCGCCGAAGATCGCTTCGAGCTTCGCCCGCATCACCGACGCGTCGACGTCGATGCCCGTCCAGTACTTGATGCCGATCACGCCCTGGTTGACGAGCATGCCCATGCCGTCGAGCGCGACGCAGCCGCGCGCCTCGGCGTCGCGCACGAGGTGGGTGCGCGGCGGGTTGGTGATCACGTCGGCGACGACCATGCCCTCCTTCAGCGTGTCCACATCGAGCGGCAGTCGCGCGTCGACGTCAGGGAAAAGGCCGATGCACGTGGCGTTGACGACGATGTCCGTGCCGTCGGGGATGCGGTATTCGCCGTCCCACACCACCAGATCCGCGTCGGCGGGTGTCTTGTCGTTGAGCAGCGTGACCAGTTCGCCGCCGCGTTGCGCGTTGCGATTGACGACGGTGATCTTCGCCGCGCCCGCGATCGCGACCTCGACGCCGATCGCCCGCGCCGCGCCGCCCGCGCCGAACATCACCATCGACTTGCCCGCCGGGTCGACCTTGTCGGTCAGCGACTGGAGGAAGCCCTTGCCGTCGGTGTTCTCGCCGATGAGTTTGCCGTCGCGCGCCACGACGCAGTTGACCGCGCCGATGATCCGCGCCGACTCGCCCAGTCCGTCTAGGTATTGGATGATCTCGATCTTGTTGGGGATCGACAGGTTGAACCCGCGCCACCCCATCGCCCGCGCGCCGAGCACGGCGTCGCCGAGCCGCTCCGGCGGGACCTCGCAGTTGATGTACCGCCAGTCCAAGCCGTGGCGGTGATACGCCGCCTCGACCATCGCGACGCTCGGGTTCTCGGCGCAGGGCCTAGAGAAACAGCCGGTCAGTTCACTGAGAAAATTCAACTCACTCATTCGTTGTTCCGTTGTTCGGTTCTTGCGTCTTACGCGTTGTAGTTCTGCTCGGCCTTGGCGCACGCCTCGGCGACAATCTTCCCGATCCGCGTGTCGTCCGCCTCGCGGATGCGAGCCGACGGGCCGGCGATCGTGATCGATCCGACCGGCAGGCCGTGACGGTCGCGGATCGGCGCCGCGATGCAGCGGATGCCCTCGAGGCCTTCGGCACGGTCGATCGCGTAGCCGCACGCGCGGATCTCGTCGAGCTCGCGGCGGAAGGCCTCACGCGTGGTGATCGTGTTCTCGGTGAACTTCTTGAACCGCAGGCGACCGATCAGCTCCTCGCGGGCGTCGTCCGGCATGAACGCCACCATCGCCTTGCCCGGCGCGCAGCTGTACACCGGACAGCGCGCGCCGAGGTCCACCGAGTACTTGAACGGGTGCGTGGCGAGCAACTGCTCGAGGATGACAACGTCGCGGTCGACGAGGCAGCAGAGTTGCGTGGTCTCGCCGGTCTTCTTTCGCACGGCGCGCATCGCCGGGAGCGCGGCTTCGACCAGCCCGCGGTCGCGCCCCTGCGGCTGGCCGAGCAGCAGGAACTGATTCGTCAGCGCGTACGCCTTCGTCGCTGGGTCGCGTGACAGGTAGCCCATGTCCTCGAGCGCGGCGGTGATGCGGAATACCGACGCGGTCGGATAGTCGAGCCGCTCGGCGAGCTCCGTGATCGTCGCGCTGCGGTTGTGCGTCGCGAGGTACTCCAGCACGGCCATGCCGCGGCAGAGGTTCGGTACGCCCTTGCCGGTGGTCTTCGTCGCTGCCACGATTTTCGCCTCTCAGTGATTTCGTATTTGATATTGATTTCGTATGTGAATATAGTCTGCACGTCGGCCGCACGTCAAACCCCTGACGAAAAAATCGCGGTACGATGCCCGCGACGACCTCCGGGCGACGGTCGAACCACACAACCAGGCACGGCAATCAAGGCAAAGGGTGATCTCATGAATCAGGCGACGAGGGCGATCGCGATCGTACTGACACTGGGGCTGCTGTCGATGGGCGGGTGCGGCGAATCGCCCAACTCCGGCGGCGCGACAAGCACGGCGGGCGCCGGTGGCGGCGCCAAGTCCGCCGCGTCGAAGGGCACGATCGGGTTCAGCACGCTGACCATGACCAACCCGTTCTTCAAGGTGATCGCCGACAGCATCACCGACGAGGCGGCGAAGAACGGGTACGACGTCATCGTCGTGAGCGGCGAACGCGACGTGCAGAAGCAGTCGAACCAGATCGACGACTTCATCACCAAGGGCGTGTCGGCGATCGTGCTGAACCCGTGCGACGCGAAGTCGATCGGCCCGGCGATCCGCAAGGCCAACGAGGCGGGCATCCCGGTGTTCACCTGCGACCTGGCGTGCACGGATCCGGAAGCAAAGGCCGTGTCGCACATCGCCACGGACAACCTGCAGGGCGGCCGGCTCGCGGGCGACGCGATGATCGAGGCGCTGGGCGAGGCGGGCGGCAAGGTCGCGGTGCTGCACTTTCAGCAGGCCGAGTCGTGCCAGCTTCGCGTGCAGGGCTTCAAGGAAGTGATCGACGCGCACAACGCGGCGGGCAAGGGCGGCAAGATCGAGATCGTTGCGACGCTGCCCGGCGGCGGCGTGCAGGACGAGGGATTCAAGGCCGCGGAGGACGCGCTGCAGGCGAACGGCGATCTGGCGGGGATCTTCGCGATCAACGACCCGTCCGCGCTCGGCGCGTACGCCGCGCTCGCCAAAGCCGGCAAGACGGACCAGGTCAAGATCATCGCGTTCGACGGCCAGCCGATCGGTAAGCAGGCGATCAAGGAAGGCAAGATCTACGCCGACCCGATCCAGTTCCCCGACAAGATCGGCCGACTGACCGTGCAGACGATGGTCAGGCATTTCGCCGGCGAAGAGGTCCCGGCCGAGCAACTGATCCCGACCGAGTTGTACCGCAAAGCCGACGCCGAGAAGGACCCCGAGCTCCAGTAAGGCACGCGACGTGACCACCGCGACCCACACTGCCGCCCCACTGCTCGAGATGCGCGGGATCGACAAGTCGTTCCCCGGCGTGCACGCGCTGCGCGGCGTCGACCTGACCGTGCACGCCGGCGAGGTCGTGGCGCTGCTCGGCGAGAACGGCGCGGGCAAGAGCACGCTGATCAAGATCCTCGCCGGGGCGCACGTGCCGAACGCAGGGACGATCCGCGTCGACGGCGTCGAGCAGCACATCGCGAACCCGATCGACGCGCAGCGTGCGGGCATCGGCGTGATCTACCAGGAGTTCAATCTCGTGCCGGGCCTCACGGCGCGGGAGAACATCTTCCTCGGCCGCGAGCGGTCGTCTGCGGGATTCATCAACCGGCGTGACGAGGCGCGCCGAGCCACGGAGTTGTTCAGGCGGATCGGCGTGCCCGTGCCGATCGACGTGCCGTGCGGCCGACTGACCGTCGCGCAGCAGCAGATCGTCGAGATCGCCAAGGCGCTGTCGCTCGACGCACGCATCATCGTGATGGACGAACCCTCCGCAACGCTGACGCCGAAGGAGGTCGACCACCTGTTCGACATCATCCGCGAACTGACGGCGCAGGGCATCGGCGTGATCTACATCAGCCACCGCCTCGACGAGATTGACTCGATCGCCGACCGCGTGACCGTGCTGCGGGATGGCCAGTACATCGGCACGGAGGCGATCGACGACATCGACCGCGAGCGCCTCATCGAGATGATGGTCGGCCGCAAGCTCGACAGCGAATTCCCCAAGCACACGACGGCTATCGGCGGGCCGCGGCTCGTGGTCAAGGGTCTGCGGCGCGGCGAGGCGGTGAAGGACGTGTCGTTCGAGGTGCGGCGCGGCGAGGTGCTCGGGCTGACGGGCCTGGTCGGGTCGGGCCGAACCGAGACCGCGCGGCTGATCTTCGGCGCGGATCGGCGCGACGCCGGCACGATCGAACTCGACAGCAAGATGCTCGACATCCGCCAGCCGCGCGACGCGATCCGGCACGGCGTCTGCCTGCTTACCGAGGACCGCAAGTCGCAGGGGCTCGTGCTCGGCCAGTCCGTGCGTGACAACTTCGCTCTGCCGAATCTGCCGCGCCTCGCGACGGCGGGATGGATCGATCATCGCCGCGAGCGTGAACGGTTTCGCCACTATGTCGAGTCGCTCCGCATCAAGATCCCGCACCAGGAGCAGTTGGCGAAGAACCTGTCGGGCGGCAACCAGCAGAAGGTCGTGCTGGCGAAATGGCTCGAGCGCGACGCCGAGGTGATCATCTTCGACGAGCCGACCCGCGGCATCGACGTCGGCGCGAAGTACGAGATCTACCTGCTGATCAACGAGCTCGCGGTCCAGGGCAAGGCGATCGTCATGATCAGCTCCGAACTGCCCGAGGTGCTGGGCATGAGCGACCGCGTGCTGGTGATGCACGAGGGGCGCATCACCGGTGAGATCACCGACGTGGCCAACGCCACGCAGGAAGACGTCATGCGTCTGGCGGTGCGCTGACCAAGAAGGATTTCAATGACCGAGCAATCACACTCCGCATGGTCGCGCTTCGTTACAGACTACGGCATGGTCTTCGTGCTGCTGCTGCTGTGCGGCTATTACAGCATCGCGACGCTCGCGGAGCAGCACCCCACCGGGGCCGACGGCGGCGACGCGGTGGCTCGGCAGATCATCGCCACGCACGGCGGCGGCGCGTCGGTGCTCATCGCGGCGCGCGACACGAAGGACGACGAGCTGTTCATCGATGCGATCCGCGCCCGCATCGAGGGCGCGGGCGGCACGATCGCCGAGACCGTCAAGGGTCAGCCGAGCGACGCACGCAAGGCGCTCGACCGCATCGCCGCGGCGGGGATGAAGCTCGACGTGATCGCGACGAACGAGGCAACGTCGCGGTGGACCGTGTTCGATAATCTCGCGGCGAAGTACCCCGCGCTCGGCAAGGTGACGGTCGCCACGCCGCAGAGCTACCGCTGGCCGAACTTTCTCAAGACCGACAACCTGCTGAACGTCGCGAACCAGATCGTGGTGATCGCCGTGATCGCGATCGGCATGACGATGGTGATCATCACGTCGGGGATCGACCTGTCCGTGGGCTCGCTGATCGCGCTGTCGGCGGTGGTCGCGGCGATCCTCATCCGCGACGCGGCCGGCGGCGCCGAGGCGGGCGCCGGGGCGATGGTGCTCAGCTGCGCCGCGGCGATCGCCGTGTGCGCGATGATCGGCGCGCTGTCCGGCGTGACGGTGACGGTGTTCGAGGTGCCGCCGTTCATCGCGACGCTCGCGATGATGCTGATCGCCAGTGGGCTGGCGTGGCGGCTGTCGGCGGGCGAGTCGATCAACGCCGTGCCGGAGACGTTCATCTGGCTCGGTCGCGGCGACACGGCGGGCGTCCCGAACGGCGTCATCATGATGGTTGCTCTCTATGCGATCGCTCATGTGGTGATGACGCGGACCACGCTCGGCCGATACATCTACGCGGTCGGCGGCAACGCGGAGGCGGCGCGGCTCAGCGGCGTGCCCGTGCGACGCGTGCTGCTGTTCGTCTACACGATGTGCGGCGCGTTGGCCGGACTCGGCGGCATCGTGCTCGCCTCGCAGTTCAAGAGCGGTGATCCGAAGTTCGGCCTGATGTACGAACTTGACGTCATCGCCGCGGTCGTCGTCGGCGGCACGAGCCTGATGGGCGGCGAGGGCAAGATGCTCGGCACGCTCATCGGCGCGTTCATCATCGCAGTGATCCGCAACGGCATGAACCTCACGGAGGTCGATCCGTTCAACCAGAAGATCGTGCTGGGCGCGATCCTGCTCGCCGCGGTGCTCATCGACACCGCCAAGCGACGCGGCTGGCTGCGCCTGGGTCGGCGTGGCAAGACCGCGGCGACCTGACACCGCCCCGCCACGCACACGCCGGCGAACCGCCGCGCAAATGCCGCGTATTAACCATGGATTATCGGGCGGAACGGGCGTAAATTCGCAGTTTGGTGCGCCATATCGCGTAGTCATGCCGACATCAGACTGATATACTGAATTTCTTAGGCCAAACACCCTGTAACCGGTTGAGGCCCAATTGAATATGTTGAGCCGCGACGGACGACACAAAAACGGTTCGTTTCGCCGGCGCATCTCCTGCGCGGCCGTGCTTCCGTACGCGCTGCTCCTCACCGCCGTCACTCTGATTGCGACCGCCTCGACGCCCTGCCACGCGGAGAACGTGGTCGTGCTGCTTAGCGCAAACGCCCCGGCCTATCGCGACGCGGTGAAGGGCTTCGAGAAGTCGACGCACCACAAGGTCATCGCCACCTACGACCTGAAAGGCGAACGCGACCCGGGCGCCGCGAAGAAGGTCTTCGAGAAGATCCTCACCGAGGACAAGCCCGACCTGATCTACGCCGTGGGCATCTACGCCCTGCGTGCGGCGGTGCAGACGAAGACCAGCACGCCGGTCGTATACTCGATGGTGCTGAACCCCCCGAGCATCCTCGCGGCGAACCAGGACAACATCACCGGCGCGAGTATGAACGTGTCGCCCGAACAGACGCTGCAGACCCTCAAGAGCCTCATCCCGGGTCTGCAGCGTGTAGGCACGATCTACGCAAATGACACGACGGGCTTCCTGATCCGTGAAGCTCAGCAGGCCGCGGAGAAGCTCGGCATCACCCTGCTCGCCAAGCCGATCGACGGGCCGGGCGACGCGATCAAGGCGATCAACGAATTCAAGGACGCCAAGCTCGACGCGTTGTGGCTGGTGCCGGACAACGCGTGCCTGGCGCCGCGCGTGGTCGAGCGTCTTCTAGACGTGTCGTATCGGCTGAAGGTGCCGGTGGTCGGCATCTCGAAGTCGCAGGCGCAGCTCGGCACGACACTTTCGCTTTGCTTTGCGAGCAGCGAAGATATCGGCCAGCAGGCCGGCGAACTGGCGAACCTCATCCTGTCAGGGAAGGACGCCGCGTCGGTGCCGTTCACGATGGCGCGCAAGACCAGCCTAGTCGTTAACCTCAGGGCCGCGAAGAAAATGGGGATCAGCGTACCTGAGAGCATCATTGCACAGGCGGACGAAGTGATCCGCTGACACACCACACAAGGGCACTCACGTAGAGATCAGGGGTCGATCATGCGTAGCACAATCTCGGGGAAGTACACGGCCAGAGTCTGGCTAGGGGCTGTTGCCATTGCGGTGACGGTCGGCGCCGCATCGCCAAAGGCGCGGGCAGGCGGCGATCTGCGCGACGTCATCAAGGACCTTTACGGCGGTGACGGCATCCGTCTGGCTGTCTCGGCGGGCGGGCACGACGCGCACTTCACCGACGAAGCGGCCGACGCGCTCAGCGGGCTCAGCGAGGCCGTGTCGTCGAACATCGGCGGCACCTCGACGTCGTCGGCCGTCGTCGGTTTCATCCTCGATCTGGAGACCGGCCTGCCGGTGCGTACGACCGGGAGCCTCGGCCCAATCTTCGCCGAGAGCGCAACGACCGTCGGCAAGGGCAACATCAATATCGGCATGACCTACTCGCGCATCGAGTACAAGTATTTCGAAGGCAACAAGCTCGACGATCTGTCGTTCCGCCTCAAGCACCCCGACGTCGCGGGCAACGGCGGGTTCGGCGTGCCCGACGGCATGCTCGCGCCCTTTCAGCCGTTCGGCCCGATGGGCCCGACGTTCGACTTCGAACTGGACGAGATCCTCGTCGACATCGACCTTGAGCTCGATCAGGACGTCGCCGAGCTGTTCGCCGAGTACGGCATCAACGACCAGTGGGACGTCGGCGTGATCCTCCCCATCGTGCACACCCACGCCGAGGCCCACGCCACCGCGTCGATCATCGACAACAGCCCGATCAACGATGTGCACAACTTCCACGAGCCGCCCGGGCCGGACCCCGACGGCGGACCCGACTTCGACGCGCGCACGTCGCAGACCGGCGGCGACGCCACCGGCATCGGCGACATCGCCCTCCGCACCAAGTACAACTTCCTGCGCGGCGACGAGGACCTGCCCGACTTCGCGGTCGCCGGCCAGATCATCCTGCCGACCGGCGACGAGTCGAACCTGCTCGGCACCGGGCACACGCGGCTGCAGGTCGTGGCGATCCTCGCCAAGGCGTTCGGCAACTTCAAGCCGCACCTCAACCTCGGCTACGAGCTGGTCGCCGACGAGACCAGCCTCAGCAACATCCGCTACGCCGTGGGCACCGAGTACTCCATCCACGAGCGCGTGACGCTCTCGGCGGACATCCTCGGCCGGTGGGAGCACAGCGGCGACGGCGTCGGTGACTCGCCGGTCGACGTCGGCTTCGGCGCCAAGGTCAACATTTTCGAGACGACGCACCTGAAGGCCGGCGTGGCCTTTCCGCTCAACCACGACGACGGGCTCCGCCCGGGCAAGACTTTCGTGTTCGGCATCGAGCACCTGATTCAATAGACGCTCGCAAGCCCGGTTGACACGGCGGCGCGTGCGTGCGAAGAGTTGTAGCTGTGGGCAGGTTCAAACTCCTCAAACCGAACTCGACCTTCGTCGGTCGAATCTTCTGGTCGATCATCCCGACCTTTGTCGCGATCTTTGCGCTCGTCGGGCTGATCAGCATCCGCCAGCACGCTCGCATGCTCGAACGCGAGTTCAACAAGCGCGGAGCGACGCTCGCGGCCAACCTCGCACGCGGCTCGGAGCTCGGTGTCATGGCCGGCAGCAACCAGCTGCTCGCGCCTTCGATCCGCGGCGCGACAAACGACAGCGACGTCGGCTACGTTGTCATCTACGACGCCGACAAGCAGCTGCTCGTCAGCGACGGCCAGCGCATCGACAGCCTCCCCGGCGAGGCGATGCCGCTGTCGCCCGACGAGTTCCAGAACCTGCGTGCGACACGCGAGCCGGTGGTCCTGCCGGACGCCAACACCCGCGCGCGTTTCGTCGAATTCATCGCGCCGATCGTTTCGCAGCAGGAGCAGTCGCCCGACGAGCTGCTGATCCCCGGCATCCGATCACAGAGCTCGACGCCGAGCGGCGGCTCGGGCTCGACGCGCATCATCGGCTACGTGAGGCTGGGCCTGTCGCTCCAACCGCTCGATCAGCAGCGCGCCGCGCTGATCAACCTCTGGATCATGATCGGCCTCGCCGCGCTGGTCGCCAGCGCGATCGCCATCTACCTCGTCTCGCGGCACATCACCGCACCGATCCACGTGCTGACCCGCGGCGCCGAACTGCTGGCGACCGGGCGCCTCAACCAGCAGATCCCCGTGTCGACGCGCGACGAGATCGGACGCCTCGCCGAGACGTTCAACGAGATGGCCGGTTCACTCAGCAAGAGCATGCGATCGAAAGAACTGCTGCTGGACGAGGTGCGTGACCTGAACCGCGACCTCGAATCGCGTGTCAAGCAGCGCACGCTCGAGCTGCAGGACCGCACGGAGATGCTCGAGGTCGCCAACCGGCACAAGTCCGAGTTCCTCGCGAACATGTCGCACGAGCTGCGCACGCCGCTCAACGCGATCATCGGGTACAGCGAGATGCTCGAGGAAGAGGCGGCCGAGGAGGAGTTGGAGAACTTCGTCGAGGACCTCAAGAAGATCCACTCGTCGGGGCGTCACCTCCTGTCGCTCATCAACGACGTGCTCGACCTGTCGAAGATCGAGGCCGGGCGGATGGAGATGTACATCGAGGCGTTCGACGTGCGCGAGCTGATCGACGATGTCGCGTCGACCGTCAAACCGCTGGCGGCGAAGAACAGCAACACCTTCGAGGTCGAGTGCGAGAACGCGGGCCAGATCCGCGCCGACGTCACCCGTCTCCGCCAGTGCCTGTTCAACCTGCTGTCGAACGCGTGCAAGTTCACCGACCAGGGCACGATCAGGCTCTCGGTTGAACGGTCGACGGTCGACGGCAAGGAGTGGATCGCGTTCCGCGTCAGCGACACCGGCATCGGCATGACCGAAGAGCAGGCGGACCTGGTGTTCGACGCGTTTAAGCAGGCCGAGTCGTCGACGACGCGTAAGTTCGGCGGCACCGGCCTCGGCCTGACGATCTCGCGCGAGTTCTGCCGCATGATGGGCGGCACGATCGAGGTCGAGAGCAAGCTCGACGTCGGCTCGACCTTCACGATCAAGCTCCCCACCGACACCGGCGCAACGGTCGACCGCGAACGCATCGTCGTCAGCGAGTCGGCGCAGGGCGTGGACGCCACGGGAGACGACGACGAGGATTCGCAGATCGGCGAGTCCTCCGGCATCATGCGCGTAACCGACCCCGCGGCGCCGCGCGTGCTGGTGATCGATGACGACGCCAACGCGCGCGACCTGATGTTCCGCTACCTCACACGCGACGGGTTCAACGTCAGCACCGCGGCGTCCGGACGCGAGGGCCTGGAGATGGCGCGGGCCGATCCGCCCGACGTCATCACGCTCGACGTGATGATGCCCGGCATGGACGGCTGGGCGGTCCTCCGCGAACTCAAGGCCGACCCCGACATGCACGACGTGCCGGTCATCATGGTCTCGATCGTCAACGACCAGAGCATGGGGCACATGCTCGGCGTCGCGGACTACATCATGAAGCCCGTGAATCATCACAGCCTCAGCAAGGTGCTGGGTCGGTACCGCTGCCCCGTTCCGCCGTGCGCGGTGCTGGTGATCGAAGACGACGCTGTGTCGCGCGGGCTGATGTGCACGCTGCTCGAAAAGCAGGGCTGGGAAGTCGACCAGGCCGAGAACGGCCTCGTCGGCCTCGAGCGCGTCGCCGCGCGCCGCCCGCAGCTGATCATCCTCGACCTGATGATGCCGGAGATGGACGGTTTCGAGTTCCTTCACGAGCTGCGCAAGAACAAGGACTGGCGATCGATCCCGGTGGCGGTGTGCACCGCGAAGCAGCTGACCGAGGCCGACCAGCGCGAGCTCGACGGGCGTGTCCAGTCGGTCTTCCAGAAGGGCGGCTTCACGCGCGACGACCTCGTCAACGCGCTGACCGACCTGATCACCCGCTGCGGCGCCAACGCCATCTCCGACAGTCGCGCCGACACGTCGGGCAAGGAAGGCGAGCGGCCGTCATGAGCAAGATCCTCATCGTCGAAGACAACGAGATGAATCGCGACATGCTCTCGCGTCGGCTGTCGCGCCGCGACTACGACGTCATCATGGCCGTCGACGGCGAACAGGGCGTGGCGATGGCCCGCGGCGAACGGCCCGACCTGATCCTGATGGACATGAGCCTGCCCGTCATGGACGGCTGGGCGGCGACACGCATGATCCGCGAGGACTCCGACGTGTCGATCAGCACGACGCCGATCATCGCGCTGACCGCCCACGCGCTCGCCGAGGACCGCCGCAAGGCGCTCGACGCGGGATGCGACGACTACGACACCAAGCCTGTCGACCTCAAACGCCTGCTCGGCAAGATCGAGGCGCTGCTCGCGAAGGCGGCGTCGAGCGGCGAGTCCGACCCGGCCGGAGGCACGCAGTCATGAGCAGCGACACCGGCGCGGCCGTCCAACTCGGCGCGATTCTCGTGGTCGACGACAACGAGATGAACCGCGACATGCTCTCGCGCCGACTGTCGCGGCGGGGGCACGCGGTCGTCGTGGCCGAGAGCGGCGAGCAGGCGATCGAGATGCTCGAGACCGAGACGATCGACATCGTGCTGCTCGACGTGATGATGCCCGGGATCGACGGCTTCGAGACGCTGGCGCGCATCCGCCAGAAGCACGACGCGTCCACGCTGCCCGTGATCATGGCCACGGCGCGCGGCGAGACCGAAGACATCGTGCGGGCGCTCGAGGCCGGCGCGAACGACTACGTCACCAAGCCGCTGGACTTCCCCGTCGTGCTCGCGCGGACGCAGACGCAGCTGTCGCTCAAGTTTGCGATGGACGAGGTCCGACGCCTCAAGCATAAGCTGCAGGATCGCAACCAGGAGCTCGAAGCGGCGATCGCGCAGCAGCTCCGTGACCTCGCCGCCGCGGCGCGCGTGCAGCAGTCCTGCCTGCCGTCCGACAACGTGAAGTTCGACCGCGGCGCCTTCGCGTGGCGGTATCTGCCGTGCGATGAACTCGGCGGCGACGGGCTGAACATCATGCGGCTCGACGACGAGCACGTCGCGCTATACATCCTCGACGTCACCGGGCACGGCGTGCCCGCGGCGCTGTTGTCGGTGTCCGTGTCGCACAACCTCTCGGCCACGGACTCGCAGTATTCGATGGTCGTCGACGCGCAGGGCGACGGGATGAAGAACACCGCGGCGTCCCCGGCGTCCGTCGCCGCCGCGCTCAACCGCGCCTTCCCCACGCTGGACCAGACCGAGCAGTTCTTCACGCTGATCTACGGCATCTATCACCAACCGACACGCACCGTCCGATTCGCGTCGGCAGGTCACCCGCCGGTCTATCACCTGCCCGCCGGCTCCAACCGCCCCGTTCAGCTGCCCGGCCGCGGCATCCCGATCGGCATCATGGACGACGTTACGTACGAAGAGCGATCCCTCGTCCTCGGCGTCGGCGATCGGCTGCTGATGTACTCGGACGGCGTCTACGAAGCGGCCAATACGGCGGCGGAGCTTTTCGGGTTTCAGCGACTCGAAGAGGCGATCGTCGAGACCGCGGGCATGCCGATCGAGCAGAGCATCGACGAGCTGATCAGCCGCGTCAACGCGTGGTCCGCGGGCGCCAGTCAGACCGACGACATCACGCTCATCCTCCTCGAGGTCACCTGAACACAAGCGGCGCTGATGCCGCCGCCGAGCGTTCTGCGCTGATCCGCGAAGCAATCAATTCGACCCGCTCGACTTGTACGGATACCAGTCCGGGGTCCCGAACCAGTCGTGCATCTCCTTCTCGAACGGCGCAACAACCTCCTTAGGCTCGGGGAACACGCCCTGGTCCTGCGTCTCGACGATCCACGTGTCCAGCGCCGCACGCATGCGGACCAGCGCGTCGTGATGCTCGGGCTTGTCGGAGTCGACAAGGTTGTGAATCTCGTAAGGATCGGCCTCGGTGTCGAACAGTTGCTCGGGCGCGACGGTCGGCGACATCAGCTCCGCGGGCGGGCCCGTGAGCTTGCCCTCGGCCATGAGCTTGCGCATCAGCGGCTTGATCGGGAAGCACTTTTCCTTGTAGCGGTTCAGCGAAGTGAAGCTCCGGTCCGGGTAGTAGTTGCGGATGTAGTGGTACTTCGGGCCGCGCACGCTGCGGATACGATTGACGGTTTCATCGATGCGGTCGCGCGCCGAGAACGTGAACTGCCGCGGCGGTCCGAGGCGGTCACCGAGAAACGCGCGCCCGTGCATACCCAACGGGCGCGCGATCCCGGCGCACCTAAGCGTCGTGGCGGTGACGTCGATGAGGCTGATCAGCTCGTCGCTGACCGTGCCCGGCTTGTAGTTGCCCGGCGCAGGGAAGTTCTTCGGCCAGTACACGATCATCGGCACGTGGATGCCCGTGTCGTACAGCCAGTGGATGCCGCGCGGCTCGAGTCGGCCGTTGTCGGCGAAGAAGATGATGACCGTGTCGTCGGCGAGCCCGTCGTCTTCGATCCGCCTGAGGATCTTGCCGATGGTCTTGTCAAGCCCGGAGACCGAATTGAGGTACCGCGCCCACTCCTCGCGCACCAGCGGATGGTCCGGGTAATACGGCGGCGGTGTGACGTCCTGCGGCTTCGCGATCTTCTCGTGCTGGTCCTCGCCCTTCCACTTCACGCGCGGCACACGCCAGGTCTGCCGATCGTAGATGTCGTACTCCGCCTCAAGCGTGTTGATCTGCGCGAAGAACGGCTGATGCTTCGGCAGGTCTTCCCACGCGTTGGTGTCGTACAGCTTGCCCTCGTGAACGAAGTTGAGGTCGAGCTTGCCGGAGCCGACAACCTCACCCCCGATCGTTGTGATGTTGCCGGTGGTGTAGCCCGCGTCCTTGAGTCGATGCGTGAGCGGCCGCACGCCCTCGGGCAGGCGGTAGTCGTCGTCACGGTGCGATCGCATGTTCTGCGTGTCGGTCGTCGTCTGATACATGCCGGTAAAGAAGGCGCTGCGGCTGGTCGCGCACACCGGCGCGGTGGCGAACACCTTCGTATAGAGCACGCCCTTCGCAGCGAGGCCATCGAGGTTCGGTGTCCTGACGTGCTGCGCGCCGTAACAGCCGAGGTCGAGTTTGAGGTTCTCGGCGACGATCCAGACGATGTTGGGCCGCCCGCGTTCCTGCGCCGCGGCGAGGCGTCCCGGCGACAGCGTGAGGCACGCGATGGCAAGCAGAGCGAGTCCGGTCAGCCGATTGAATGCGCGCGTCGTCATCGCTCGATTCCTCTCTGTGCCAGGGTTGAAGCTCTATCTCACCATACGATCACGTGACGCGAAAACGCTAGCACCGACCGCCGAAAGGCTAGCACACAAATATCAAACCGGAGCCAGCCGATCGCCAACTCGTACGATGAATGACGTTGCCGACCGCTTGCACCGTGACTATTCTTAGCACAAACAACTCGCAGGCAGGACGCCCGAATGACACCGACCATCCTTGATCCTGAATTCTTTGAGAACCTACGGTTCGATGACAACATCTGCCGGCTGTTCGAGTTCGTGCCCGGTGTCCTGTTCTTCGTCAAGGACCGACAAAGCAGGCTCGTCGCGTGCAACACGACACACAAGCACGCCCTGTTTCGCTTCGTGCCGCCCGAAGACATGCGCGGCAAATCCAGCCACGATTTCTTT
This sequence comes from Phycisphaera sp., assembly GCA_016125285.1. Lineage (GTDB taxonomy): Bacteria > Planctomycetota > Phycisphaerae > Phycisphaerales > Zrk34 > RI-212. Next base: position 34,771 of record WGMA01000031.1, on the reverse strand, counting down.
CCAACCAGCCTGGCGACCGCGTTTGCGGAGGACGACGCGTACGTGATCCGGACCGGTGAGCCGGTGCTCGAGCGGATCGAACTGAACGTCACCAGCGCCGGATTGCTCAGCTGGTTCTGCACCAGCAAGTTTCCGCTGCGTGACGCGGCCGGAAAGATCGCCGGCCTGGTCGGCATCAGTCGCCAGTTGAACGCCGCGGACAAACGCCTTAATCCGTTTACGCGCGTGCTGCCCGCCGTCGAACACCTGCAGGAACATTACCGCGACGACGTGGAGGTCGCGACGCTCGCACGCAAGTGCCACCTCTCCGTCCCTCAGTTTCATCGCGAGTTCAAGAAGAACTTCCGCATGACGCCGCGGCAGTTCCTCATCCGGCTGCGGATCCACGACGCGTGCGGACACCTGTCCGGCAGGGCTCTGTCGATCGGCGAGGTCGCGTTCCGATGCGGGTTCAGCGACCAGAACTACTTCGCGCGGCAATTCAAGCAGGTCATGCGAGTGACGCCCAGCGAATTTCGAAACCGCCATAAGGCCTGAGCGACGAACCGGTTCTCCGCCCCGCCATTCCTCTGACGACTCCCGACGCCGCCGCGATCACGCGGCGATTGAACCGCTTTTTGCGCCGATCGCTTGACCGGCGCGGCTGCCGCTGCGTATTCTATATCCGGAATGACTTCTACTTGTAGAAACACGTGAGCACACGATGAGCCGAGTCAAGACGCCCAGCACAGCCGAGCGATCCGCCGCCGACGCCGACGCGTCATCGCCAGGATCGGTCCCCGCCCTCGATCGATCCCTCGACATCCTCGAACTGCTGAGCACTTCGCCAACCGGATACACGCTGTCCGAGCTGAGCGATCAGCTCGGCTTCCCGATGAACGCCGTGTTCCGCATCACGCAGACCCTGCTGGCGCGAGGTTATCTGTCGCGTGACGCGGGATCGAAGGCGTTTCAGCTCACGCCCCAACTGCTCCGCCTGGCGCCGCCGCGTTGGGGCAGCGTCAGCCTCCCCGCGATCTCGCACGAGGCGATGACCGCGCTGCGGGACGAGACACGCGAGACCGTTCAGTTGGGCGTGCTAAACGGCCTGGAGGGCGTGATCATCGATCAGGTCGAGGGCCTCGAAGCGCTGCGTATCGCCGTCGACCTCGGCCTGCGCTTTCCGCTGTACAACAACGCCCCCGGCAAGCTGCTGCTGGCGCACATGCCCGACGCGCGGCGGGACGCGGTGATCGACCAGATCGATTTGGTGCGATGCACGCCGCGCACCATCACGCGGAAGGCCGCGCTGCTGCGTGAATGCGAGCAGATTCTGTCCGACGGCTACTCTACCGACTACGCGGAGGCCGACGAAGGCATCCACTGTATCGCCGCCCCGATCTTCGACGCGACCGATGCCGTCGTGGGCACGATCTGGATTTCCGGACCGGCGAAGCGCATGCCCAAGACCCGCTTCCGCGAACTCGGCATCCAGGTCAAAGCCGCGGGCGATCGCGTATCGAGCCTTATCGGAGAGATGAAGTGAGCGCCACGCGTCGCATGCTTCTGTGGTGTATCGCGACGATCGTCGTCGGGCTCGGGGCCGCGACGACGACCGCGCGTGCGCAGGAGACGGAAAGGGATCTGCTGAGCCGCCTGCCCAAGCCCGCGGAAAAGAAGATCGACTTTATTCGCGACGTTCAGCCGCTGTTTAAGGAACGCTGCTTCAAGTGCCACGGCCCGGAGAAGCACAAGAGTGACTACCGACTCGATCGCAAGGCCGATGCACTTGAGGGGGGATCGATCGGAGAAGCGATCACCGCGGGCAACAGCGCGACGAGCATGCTGATCCACTACGTCGCGGGCCTCGACGAAGACATGATCATGCCCCCGAAGGGTGAGCGTCTGACCGCCAAGCAGATCGGCGTGCTCCGCGCGTGGATCGACCAGGGCGCGAACTGGCCGGCCGAGGCGGACGCGGCGGCCGACACGCGGCCGACGCACTGGTCGTTGCTGCCGCTGCACAACTCGCCGGCGCCGCAGGTCAAGCAACAACAGGACCGCGTGCTTACGCCGATCGACGCCTTCGTCATCGCCAAGCTGCAGGAGAAGGGCTTTAAGCTGTCGCCGCCGGCGGACAAACGCACGCTCATCCGGCGCGTGACGTTCGACCTCACCGGCCTGCCGCCGACGCCCGCGGAGGTCGACGCGTTTATCGCCGACGACTCACCGCAGGCGTACGAGCGTGTCGTCGACCGGCTGCTCGCGAGCCCGCGTTACGGCGAGCGATGGGCGCGGCACTGGATGGACATCATCCACTGGGCCGAGACGCACGGCCACGACGAGGACGCCCCGCGTGACAACGCCTGGCCCTACCGCGACTATCTCGTCCGGTCGTTCAACGACGACAAGCCCTACGCACAGTTCGTCCGCGAGCAGGTCGCCGGCGACGTGCTGATGCCGAACGATCCGCAGGGCGTGATCGCCACCGGCTTTCTGGCTGCCGGTCCGTGGGACGAGAGTTCGCAGATGGGCATTCAAGACGGCACGCTCGACAAGAAGATGGCGCGCATCCTCGATCGTGACGACATCATCATGACAACGATGTCCACGTTCGTCAGTTCGACCGTGCACTGCGCCCGCTGCCACAACCACAAGTTCGACCCGATCTCGCAGGAGGATTACTACAGCCTGCAGGCCGTGTTCGCGGGCGTGGATCGCGTCGATCGCGCGTACGACCCCGACCCGGAGCACGGCGCCAGGCGGCGGGCGTTGCTGGCGATGCAGGCGGACATCAAGGCCGGACGCGTGCCGCGAGAGATACTGCTGAGCGTCGACGTTCAGTCGCGCGTCAGCGCGTGGGACAAGGAGATCGCCGAGGGCAATGTGTGGACGGTGCTCACGCCGGAGTCGATCGAATCCGCCGGTGGCGCGACCGCGACGCCGCAGGCCGATGGCTCGATCGTGTTCAGCGGCGCGCGGCCGGACAAGGACACGTACACGATCACCGCGTCGCCCAGGCTCGATCGCATCACCGCGGTGCGCCTCGAGGTCATGACCGACGCGAGCCTCTATCACAACGGGCCAGGACGGCAGGACAACGGCAACCTGCACCTGTCGGAGTTCAAGCTGTTCGCCGCGCCAGCGTCCGATCCCGCGGCCATGAAGCCCGTCGAACTTCACCGCCCCACCGCCGATTTCAACCAGCAGGGATGGACCATCGAGCACGCGCTGGACGGCAACCCGACCACGGCGTGGGGCATCTACCCGGAGGTCGGCAAGCCGCACTTCGCCGTGTTCGAACTGAAAACGCCGATCGACGCGAAGGACGGCGTCGTGTTGAAGATCGTGCTCGAGCAGTTGCACGGCAGCGTTCACCTGATCGGCCGGCCCCGGCTGTCGGCGACGTCCGCCCCGTCGATCGCCAGCATGACGAGCCTGACGGCGGAACTGACATCGATCCTCAAGGGCGCCCCGGCGCAACGCACCGCGGATCAGAGCGCGGCGCTGGCGCTGCACGTGCTGCGCGACGAAAACGACAAGGCGCTGGCGGCGCTACCGCCGGTCCAGCTGGTGTACGCGGTCGCGAGCGACTTCGCCGCCAAGGGCAATTTCGTCCCGGCCAAGACGCCGCGCCCGGTTTCGGTGCTGCGGCGCGGCGACATCCGCTCGCCGATCAAGCCGGCGGTTCCCGGCACGCTGGGATGCGTCGAGGGGCTCGAGTCGCGGTTCAAGCTCGACGACATGGACGACGAAGGCGCCCGGCGTGTGGCGTTGGCGAACTGGCTCAGCGCTGATGAGAACGTGCTGACGTGGCGATCGATCGTGAATCGCGTGTGGCAGTACCACTTCGGCCGCGGCATCGTCGACACGCCGAACGACTTCGGCCGCAACGGCTCGCTGCCGACGCACCCGCAGCTGCTCGACTGGCTGGCCGTATGGTTCCGCGATCACGGCGGATCGCTCAAGAGCCTGCACCGGCTGATCGTCACCAGCGCGGCGTACCGACAGTCCGTGACCGACAACGAGAAATACGCCGCGAGCGACGCCGACAACCACTACCTATGGCGGATGAACCGCACGCGCCTCGACGCCGAGGAGCTGCGCGACGCGTTGCTGGCGATGAGCGGTAAGATCGACCTGACGATGGGCGGCCCGTCCGCGAGGCAGTTCAACACGAGCAAGGGCGTGCACGTGACACCGAACCTCGACTACGACGGCTTCGACGTCGACAGCCCCGCCGCCCGACGGCGCTGCGTCTACCGCTTCATCTTCCGCACCGTGCCCGACCCGTTCATGGACGCGTTGGACTGCCCCGACGCATCGCAGCTGACGCCGAAGCGCACGACCTCGTTCACCGCGCCGCAGGCCCTGGCGATGCTCAACGACCGCTTCCTGCTGCGGTACTGCGAGCACATGGCGGACCGCCTGCGGCGCGAGCACGCCGACCTCGACGACCAGGTCCGCACGCTCTTCGAGCTGACGTGCGCCCGCCCGCCGACCAACGACGAAGCCGCCGCTGTAGGCGCGTACGTGAAGAAGCACGGCCTGGCGAACGCGTGTCGCGTCATCCTCAACAGCAACGATTTCATGTTCGTGAACTGACCGGAACCGCCTAGCGAGGACGATTGCCACCATGGATCGATCAAGCGCATCACGAATCGTCACGACAATTCCGCGACGCGACCTGCTGAGCGGGATCGGCGGAGGCTTCGCCGGCATCGCCCTGTCGCAGCTGCTCGGACAGAGCGACCTGCTCGCGAAGGACGCCGGCGTCGGTGCGCCGCGCGCCGACCTCAACGGCGGCATCCATCACCGCGCGAAGGCCAAGCGCATCGTGCAACTGTTCATGAACGGCGGCGCCAGCCAGGTCGACACCTTCGATCCCAAGCCACGCCTCACGGAACTCGACGGGCAGAAGTTCGACCCGGGCTCGGGCGAGAAGGTTGAATCGGTCACCGGCTCGGCGGGGTTCAAGGTGCTCAAGAGTCCGTTCGACTTCAAGCGGCACGGCGACTGCGGCCGATGGGTCAGCAGCGTGCTGCCGCACATGGCGGGGATCGTCGACGACCTGACGTTCCTGACTTCGATGGTTACGAAGAGCAATGTGCACGGCCTGGCGAGCTACATGCAGAACACGGGCTTCGTGCTGCCCGGCTTCCCGTGCATGGGCGCGTGGATCTCCTACGCACTGGGACGCATCAACGACAACCTGCCCGCGTTCATCGTCATGCCCGATGCACGCGGCCTGCCCTACAACAACCAGGGCAACTTCTCGGCAGGGTTTCTGCCCGCCCAGCATCAGGGCACGCTTGTGAAGGCCTCATCGCCCAATCCGATTTCCCACCTGATGCCGCCCAAAGAGGCGGGCTTTGTCACGCCGGAGAGTGAGAGCGAGGGACGCGAGCTGCTTCAGCAGATGAACCGCGCGTACCAGGAGCAGCACCCGGGCGACTCGCGCCTCGGGGCGCGTATCGAGTCCTACGAACTCGCGGCGAAGATGCAGTTGTCCGTGCCCGAGCTGTTCGATCTCAAGGGTGAGTCGAAGGACACGCTGAGCGCCTACGGCGTGAACGAGGCGCCAACCGAAGATTTCGGCCGACGCTGCCTGCTTGCCCGGCGCATGCTCGAGCGCGGCGTGCGGTTCGTGCAGGTCTGGAGCGGCGCGGGCGGCCCGACCAAGAACTGGGACAACCACGCGAACATCCCCACGGAGCTACCGGCCATCGCAAGCCAGGTCGACAAGCCCGCCGCCGCGCTCGTCCGCGACCTCAAGCAGCGCGGCATGCTCGAAGACACGCTGGTCATCTGGACCACCGAGTTCGGACGCATGCCGTTCAGTCAGGGCTCCGCCGGGCGCGATCACAACGGCGGCACGTTCGTGACGTGGCTCGCGGGCGCGGGACTCAAGCCCGGCGTCGCCTATGGTGAGAGTGACGAATGGGGATGGAAGGCTCTTACGCCGATCCCCTGCTACGACCTGCACGCCACGATCCTTCACCTGCTCGGCATCGACCACACCAAGCTCACGTTCCGGCACAACGGCATCGACCGTCGCCTGACCGACGTGCACGGACACGTGCTCGACCCGATCCTTGCGTGACGGACACCCGACACGGACACGAACGGTGCTTCGCGATCGGTACGCTACTCGCGGCCGTAGAACGACTCTTCCTTCGGCAGCGCGATCACGGGCCAGGTCGCCGGATAGAAACGCACGATCTTGCCCGGGCGGAAGCCTTCGAGCAGGATGCCGCACTGCACGTCGATCTGCACGCCGCTACAGCCCGGCCGCACCGGCACCTCACCGATGCGGAGGATGTTGCCGCCCTTGCGATCGTTGACCGGCTCGTACGTCATCAGCGACTCGCGCGCCACGACGATGTTCCCCTTCGGCGAAAGGTTGCCTTTGTCGTACTCCGAGGTGGGCCAGCCGAGCGGCTCGGGGTTTGTGCTCGTCAGGTCCTTGAACAGGTCGGGGTCGATACTGTCGAAGAACGTGATCGTGACGACCCGCTTCTCATCGTCCACCGCCGCGACCCAGCCCGGGTAGCCGCGTTCGCGGATGTGGTCGCGGTGCCGCGCGAGCTGGTGCGCAGTCGCGAGCGAGCGGCTCTGCTCATCAAGCCAGATCTGCACGACGCGACCGGGGCCGTAGAGCGTCGCCCACGTCACGTTCAACTGCACCATCTGCCCCGGCTTGATGCTCTTGAGCGTGCCGAACCCGTTGCCCTCGAACACGATCGTGCTGTCGCGCAGGTCAAACGCGCTGGCCTTGCCGATCGGCTTGCCGTCGTGCTGAAGCGTGGCGGTGAGCTTCATCGCGGCCAGATCGACCGTGTCGATCTTCCATGCCTGCTGTCGCGACGCGTAGTAGGTGAAGTCGTCTTCGAGCCGGAAGCACTGCGTAAAGTCGGCCTCGTTGGAGACGCGCTGGTTGAACAGCACGTCCGTACGGCGGCCATCCTTCCACAGGCGTCCCGCATCGTCGGGGCGGTCGTAGAACCATCCGTGCATGTGCGTGCCGAGCGGGATGTCCTTCAGCGCGGCGGGCGCCCCGTGGTAATAGATCGACCCATAGGGCAGCATCGACGCGTGGAGCGGCAGGTCAAAGTAGCCGGCGTTCTGGCTGTCGTCGCGATCCACCCGGAGCACGAGCCCACGCTCGATGTGATCGATACCGATGAGTTCGCCGGAGATGTAGTGAGCGGAATTCGCGGGCGGAAACTCGCCAGCTACCGGCCGGTACCACGGCAGGTTCCTGTCGGCGTTGTCGTCCGTGCGGAACTTCGGTGGGTCGCCCGCGTGCGCGAGTCCTTTGGCCAGCAACAGGCAGGCGATCAACAGTATGGCGGCGTGTCTTTGCATGTCGGTCGGTTTCGATCGGGATTCGTTGGACTCGTGCGGCGCTACGCCACGACCTGCGAGATCGTGCCGACGCTGTCCTGGAACTGTTCGGCCTCGACGTCGACGCGCTGCAGCATCGTCAGCAGCAGGTTGCTCAGGCGCGCCTTCTCGTCGACCGGGCGTCCGCAGATCTTGTAGTGCTCGTTGGGGACCGCGACGTTGTAGTGGCCGATCTTCGGCAGGTTGAAGTCGACGTGCTGGCCATGCTTCACGCCCAGCGCCTTGCCGCCGGCGTAAAGCGTGGGCAGGTTGGCGTTGCCGTGGCTGTGGCCGTACGCCATGCCGCTGCCCCAGAGAACCTGCGTCGTGTCGAGCAGGCAGCTGTCATGGTCCTGGTGGGTCTTGAGCTGATCGAGGAAGTAGCTGAACTGCTCGACGAGGAACGTGTCGGTCTCCGTGAGGCGACGCAGCTGTTCCGGGTCGCCGTTGTGGTGCGACAGCGCGTGACGGGTCTGCGAGATGCCGATGTCCGGGATCGCGCCGCCGTTGGATTCACTGCAGATCATGCACGTGATGACGCGCGTCATGTCGGTGCGGAGCGCGAGCACCATCAGGTCGTAGAACGTGCGGTGGTACTCCCGCACGCGTGACATGTCGAGCTTCCGCGAGAAGTGTGCGGCTTCCTCCGGCGGGATCTTCGGCTTGGGCACGTCCAGCCAGGCGTCGGCGCGCTCGGTCTGCACCTCAACCTGCCGCACCGCCGTGAGGTACTCGTCGAGCTTGTTGCGGTCGGCGGCGCCGAGCTTGCCGTTGACGCGCCGGGCGTCGGTGAGTACCGCGTCGAGAATGCTGCCGCGGCGGTTCAGCCGGCGGCGGACGACGTCCTTGCCGCCGCGGTCGTCGCCGAACAGCCGATCGAAGATCGACTTGACGTTGCGCTCCGCGGGGATCTGGATCCCGTCGCGCGACCACGCCAGCGAGTGCCCTTCCACCGCCAGCTCAAGCGAAGGGAACCGCGTCACCTTGCCCTGCACCTCGGCCATCAGCTGGTCAGCGGAGACCGTGTTGCGGAACGCCCCGCCGTTGGCCGGGACGTCGGCGCCGGTCAGCCAAACCTTATCGCACTGGTGATTCTTGCCGAGCACCATCGGGTGGTGCAGGCCGCTGATCGGCGACAGCTCGGCGCGGTGACGCTCGAGCGACGCCAGCGGCGAGGTGAACACGTAGTCGGCACCCGCCTGCTCGATCTGCCACGTCAGCGTATTGACGCCGTTGGGGATGTACAGGAACACGCTGCGTTTCGGCGGCGTCGGCTTCGGCAGGTCCGCCGCGGCCATGCAGTCGAGCATCGGCAGCGCGATCGACACGCCCAGTCCACGCAGCACGTGTCGGCGGCTCATCTGCCAGGTCTTTCGTGGGATGTTCATCACGGGTGCCCCTGCGTTAGCGTTTCTGGAACAGATCGGATAACACGAACGCCCGCACGATGTCGCGGACGCGGTAGTCGTTGTCGCGGCTGAACTTCGCGATCGCCTTCAGGCCCTCGCGGTCATCAAAAGTCACAGTGCGGCGCATCCCGTAGGTCGCCAGCTTCTCGACGAACGTTTTGTTGAACGCGTCGATGTCGTCTAGCAGCAGCTGCTTGAACTCCTCGGCGTTCTTGAACGTGCGCCCGTCGGGCAGCTCACCGCTGGCGTCGACGACCGGGTCGTCTCCGGCGCCTTCAACCCGTTCGTGCGTCCGCCATGCGCCGATCGCGTTGTAGTTGTCGAACGCCAGACCGAGCGGGTCGATCTTGCGATGGCACGCCGCGCAGGTCGGGTTGGTCTTGTGTGCGTCGAGCTTCATCCGCAGCGTCGCCTTGGGCTGGCCGACGGGCGTGGGCTCGATGGGCGCGACGTTGGCCGGTGGTGGCGGCGGCGTCTTGCCGAAGATCGCCTCGGAAACCCACGCCCCGCGGTGCACCGGACGCTGACGGGTGCCGTCCGACGTCAGCGAAAGGATCGCCGCCTGCGTCAGGATCCCCCCGCGGTGGCACTCGGGATCGAGCTTCACGCGTTGGAACTCGTCCCTCGTGATGTTCGGGATGCCGTAGAACTTGGCAAGCCGGGGATTGACCATCGTCCAGTCGGAGTCGAGGAACTCGCGGAGCGTCAGGTTGCTTCTGAGCACCTCGCCGAAGAACGCGGTGGTCTCGCCGATCATGCTCTGCTCGAGGTGCGAATCGTAGTTCGGGTAGAGCTTCTTGTCGGGCGGAAACATGCCGACCTTACGCAGGCGAAGCCACTGCGTAGGGAACGACACGGCGAACCGCTCGGCGCGCGGGTCGGCGAGCATGCGGTCGAGCTGACGCTCCAGCTCGGCCTTGTCGTGCAGCTTGCCCTGCTCGGCGAGCTTGAACAGCTCGTCGTCCGGCATCGTGCTCCACAGCAGGTAAGACAGACGCGTAGCGATCTCCCAGTCGTTGAGCGTGTTGCGGTTGACGTTCTCGTCGCCCTCCGCGATGAACAGAAAGCTCTTGGAGCAGAGGATCGCCGTCATCGCCGACTTGACCGCGTCGCGGAATTTTTCCCCGGCGGCGAGTTCACTGTCGACGATGCCGACGTACACGTCCAGCTCGCCGTTGTAGAGCGGACGCCGAAAGGCGCGCTTCGCCATCGCGGCCAGGCCGGCGCGAACCTGATCCATGTTCTCCGTGTCCTTCGGCATGTATTCGTCGCGGCGTTGCTGCTCCTGCTCCGTGACGATCGGGCCGCGCATCGAAGTCGAGTCGATGATCAGGAACGGATACCGCGGCTGGCCCTGCTCGTCGGTAAGCTTCATCTGCCACGGCATGCGTCCATCGGCGATGCTGACGAACGGCTTTCGGCCGTGACGTGCCGAACGGTGCGTGAAGTTGAGGCTGATCTCCGGCACCATGTTGATCAGCTGAATGTTAGGCCCACGATCGCTGGGGAAGTGCGCGCGAAACGTCACGGTCGTCGGCTGATCCTCCGGCGCGATCACGTCCTGCTCGAACAGCACGCGGTCCAGGTTCGCCTCGTACACGTGCAGACGCGGCGCCGGACCGTTCGGAGGCTTCAGGCCGCTGAGCTTGACCGTGATCTCGTAGACGCCCGGGCCGGGAAACTTCACGTGGTTGTACGCGTTGCCTCCGCGAAACAGATCGCCCGGCCACATCTCGAACCGCACCTTGTCGAGCAGCCCGGCTTCCTTGAGGCGCGCGTAGTGTTCCGGCTGGTATTTCGGGTCGACCGTCTCGGCCGGCTTCGTCGCCTCGGCGTATTCGATCGGCTTGTCGGGGTACGCCTCGTTCAGCACCACCTCCGCGGCGGTCATGTACTTGTCGATGTGCGACGGCGAGAGCGTGAGCACCGAGCCGAGGCGCTCGAAGCCGTGCCACTCGGCGTCCTCCAGCAGCCCGCCGGGGTCCGACGCGTCGTACTGCACGCCGATCAGGTCGCGGACGGTGTTGACGTACTCGTCACGCGTCAGGCGGTTGTAGGTCACGCGGTCGCGCTTGGCCAGCCGCTTCGCCTCGCCCTCGTGGATGCGTGCGGACAGCCAGTCCACGACCGCGGCGCCCTGCTCGGCGGTCGGTCGCTTCCGCTGCTCCTCCGGCGGCATCTCGCCCGAGCTGATCCGCTCCATCACCTCCGCCCAGTGCGGCGCGTCGTCAGCACCGACGTCCTTCGACAGCGTGTCGAACCGCAGGTCGCCCTTGTGCTTCGTCTCGTTGTGACACTTGACGCAGTACGCGTCGAGGAACGGCTGGATATCCTTCTCGAACGAAGGCGCAGCGCCCGACGCCGCGGACGCCGACACGGCCAGGCAGAACAGGACGAGGGCGGCTCGATGGAACTTCATGTCGCTCATCATGTGTGATTGACTCGGATTCGACTCATGGTTACCCACAACATGAATGCCGCGGCGTAGCGGATCGTGGACAGAAAACCTTCGAAACAGATTTTTCTTGTCCACGATCACGCCCGACGTGATATTCAAGTAGTAGCCATGAACGATCACGAGTCCCGAGACCGGATTCTCAAGGCGGCGCTGGCGCATCAGTCGGCGTTGACGGCTTACGCGTACGCGATGCTGTCGGACTATCCCGCCGCGCAAGACGTTGTGCAGAATACGTTTGTCGTCGTCGCCCGCAAGTATGAGGACTTCGAGGAAGGCACGTCGATGCTGGCGTGGTGTCGCACGATCGTGCGTCTGCAGGTGCTCAGCTACATCCGCAAGAACCGCCGCGAACTGCCCGTCGAGGACCGCGTGCTACAGGACGCGATGGACGCGGCGTTCGCGAAGCATCAGTCCGATGAGGACACGCCCTACCGGGTCGACTGCCTGCGCGAGTGCCTGTCGCGGCTGCCTCAGAACGGCCGCGAGATCATCCGCCTGCGCTACGAAGAGAACGCCGCGTATCCCGAGATCGGCAAGGCCCTGAGCATCACGCTCGAGACGGTCCGAAAGCGTCTGTTCCGCACCAAGCAGCAACTCGGCGATTGCGTCCGCCTGCGCATGACACGGGAGCCCTCGGCATGAACGCCCCCACCGTGTCACATCCCGACGAAGAGCGGCTGTCGCAGCTGGTCGAGCGACAGCTGCGCGGCGAGCTTTCCGCCGAAGAGAAGATGGAACTCGCGGAGCTGCTCGACGGCTCGGAGTGGGCGCAGCGGCGCTTCGTGGAACTGGCCGGATTCGAGACGGCGCTAACCGAAGCGCACCGCGAGCCGACGGATGCGTTTTCGTTTGAACATCACAAGCGGCGGCAGGCGGTGGCGATAGCGCGGCGGAGCGTACCGTGGCTGGTCGCCGCGGCGTGCATCGCGTTCGTGCTGTGGCCGCGCCCGGGCAGCGACGTGGCGCCTCCGTCGGGCGCCGACAAGCCACACCGGCCTAGCAACGCGTTGGCGATGGTCGTCAATCAGGTGGACGCTCAGTTCGCCACGCCACGCGCCGCCAGCGACGACGGCTTCACACGCGGGACGTACGAACTGCGGTCGGGCACGATCCACCTGCGTTTCAACAACAGCGCCGACCTCGTCGTCGAGAGCCCCGCGCGGTTCGAGCTGGTCGACCCGCTGCACACCCGCCTCGAGTACGGCAGCGTCCGCGCCATCGTGCCCCCCACCGCAAAGGGCTTCACGGTCGAGACACGCAGCGCGAAGTTCGAGGACGTCGGCACCGAGTTCGGCCTCCGCGTCGATCGCGACACCGACATGGAGTCGCTGCTCGTGTTCGACGGGCAGGTGAACGTGCGGAGTCCGAAGTCCAACGACCTGATCCGCAGCGTCCAGGGCGGCCAGGCGTTCGAGTACAGGGACGGGAAGCCGAGCGAGTCTGAAACCGTCAGGCCCGAAGCGTTTCCCATGCCAGACGGCATCGGGTTTCGACGCTGGCTCTCCGAGCGCGACAAGCGTCTGAGCGACCCCGGCCTGATCGCGATGTTCTCCTTCGAACGCGACAAGGACCAGCCGACGCTGCTCCGCAACCTGCAGACAAGCGGGTCCCACACGGTGTCCGACGCGACGATCCACGGCGCACGCTGGGGATCGGGGCGGTGGCACGGCAAGGACGCGCTGCTGTTCGACGGCCCGGAAGACTACGCCGAACTGAACGTCGACGGCGATTACCAGGAGCTGACGATTGCGGCGTGGGTGATGGTGAATCGGCTGGACAACCCGCTCAACGCCGTGTTCGACTCGAACGGCTGGGACAGCGGCGACCTCCACGTGCAGATCCAACGCCGCGGCGCGCCCTACACCGACCTCTTCGACGCACGGGATCGCGATCAGCAGCACTGGAAGCCCGTCGTGCCGATGAGCGAATGGGCGCACCTGGTCGCGACGTTCTCGCTCGTCACCGGCAAGACGGTGGTCTATGTCAACGGCGAGCGAGCCTACGCGTGTTCACTGAAAAAGGACAGCCGCATCCGACCGGGCGTTTGCCGCATCGGCAACTGGCTCGCCATCGGACAGTACGCCCCGGTTCGGTCGTTCAACGGCCGGATCGACGAGGTCGCGATCTGGGATCGCGCCTTGAGCGAAGCGGAGATCCAGGCCGAGATGCGGCGCGGTCAGCCCACGTTGCTGTGGGCGAACCCGTAGCCTGCCCGACCCTGCCGCCAATGACTCCTTTAGAAAGCCGAGTGATGATGAATCGACTGGTCTATGTTGTCGTGATCCTGATGTCCGCCTGCGCCGCGCACGCCGGGGAACTTCGGTTCGCCGGTGTCCTTGGCAACTCGGGTGGTGAGGACGACACGCGTGCGGCGTTCGCCGGCAAGCCCGCCACCGGGATGGGGCCGGTGCTCGACCGGTTCAACACGCTGTGGGAGCGCGGCGGCACGACGCGGCTGAATCGTTACGCGTTGGACGGCCGACTGCTCGCGTCGTTCGAGCTGCCTAACGAGGCGCACCGGCTGCACGATCAGCTCACGCTCGCCGACGACACGCTGCTGATGCTGATCGGTAAGGCGATCTACCGCCTGCCGGTCACCGCCGAGAGGGACGCGCAGATCGAACGCCTGAACGGCAACGTCGAGACGCTGGCGGCGGGGAGCGTCAACGGCAAGGCCGTGATCCACGACGGCGGGCAGCTGATGTGGCTGGACCCGAAGTCCGGCGAGCGGACGTTGATCGCCAAAGGCGTGGACTCGATCTACAGCCTCGTCGTCGACGTCGACGGCACGATCTACGCATTCGGCAACAATCAGGTCAACGCGTGGCGCGACGGCGCGGCGGTCGCGGGCTACCCGCGTCCATTCAACGGAGGGCGCCCGCAGAAGATCGGCGACTACTGGTATTCCTTCGCGTATCACGGCACGATCTTCCGCTTCAACGCACAGTTCGAGCCCGACCCCGGCGTCGTGGCTGGCGGCGCGTCGGGATCGTTCATCGGCTACCTACCGCAGAGCGTGGACATCGGCCATGGCGCCGGGCTGGTGCACGTGCGGGACAACCTGTTCGCGGTGTCGGGCTTCGAGGGCGTCGTTCAGTTGCTGGAGTGGAAGAACGACGAGTCGCGGATGGAGGTCGTGCGGCGGATCGGGCCGCTTGTCGGGCTCGGCGCGTTGGCGCTTGACGCGGAGGGCAACGTCTGGACGCCGCGCGGGAGCCTGCGGTGGACGGCCTCACCGGAGACGCCGTTCACGCTCGGCGACGTCGAGCCGTACTACACGACGCAGCCCGTCGTGCTGAACGGCAAGACGATCTGCTTCATCAAGAAGCACTACAGCTACACGCAGAAGGTGCGCGGCGACGCGATCGACGAGAGCGGATGGGCGCACCTCGAGGCGCGCGGCGTCGAGGGCGTAACGCTCAACGAAACGACGTACGGCTCGGCGGCGCTGACGAACGCCAAGGGGCAGCACCGGCTGATCGTTACCGAGCCGAACGGCAAGGCGATGGACTTTTCGCTGGGCACGAACGGTGACATCGGCGACAACCCGCGGTCGGTAACGATCCCCGGGCTCGAGAAGTGCACCAGCCTGGCGTGGTTCGGCGGGCGGCTGCTCGCAGCGGACCGCGGATCGATCGTCGCTTACCGTGAGGTCGACGACGGCTGGAAGGAAGACAAGCGGCTGACCGGGTTCGGCAAGGGCGTGTTCATCCAGGGCGACGGCAAGCGGCTCGTCGTCAGCGATCCGGAGAAGGGGCGCGTGCAGCTGTTCGAGTCGCTGGAGAACGACGCGGTGATCGGCACGTACGACGGGCTCGCGTCGCCGACGATCGCGGCGGTGTCCGGCGATCGCGTGGTCGTCTACGAGGAAGGCAAGCAGCGGCTGGTGAAACTGACCTTTGACAGCGGCGGCACGCCTCAGCCGTCCGCCGAGCAGAAGGTCCACCACGTGAAGGCGAGCGTCGTCAGCGGCATCACCGAGAGTGACTACTACAGCATCGGCCACCCCGGCGGCATCCCGGTCGCGGTCGCCGTGACCAACAAGGGCGTCGCGCTGCGTGTGCCCGAGGCCTCGAGTTCAGTGACGCTTGGCGTGGCCAACGACCGCGACGCCTACATCGTCGACGGCGCCAGCCTGCAGTTGCCTGAGGGCGACTGGTCGCACCTCCGCGTTGCGGCGTTCGTGCGGCTCGGCACGCAGCAGGAGCGGCTGGGCTTCAACGACCACCGCCCGATCCACGCGCCGTTCAGCGACAGTCCCGCGGACTGGGCGGCGTTCGACATGCGGAACTACCACGAGGTCGTCGCCGAGCGGAAGGAACAGATCCGCATCGACTTCACGCAGCCGAGCGACGGCAAGGCCACGATCGTGATCGAGAATGCCGCGGGTGAACGCGTGCGAAATCTCGTGTCTGGGCGTGCGTTCAACGCCGGTCGCAACACGGTCGTCTGGGACGGCTTCGACGAGAACGGCCAACTCGTGCCGCCCGGCGACTACCACTGGCGAGGCGTGACGCACCCGGGCATCAAGCCCGACTTCCGCATGTCGTTCGCCGGGGGCCGCGAGCCGATCAACGCGCGTCCGTGGGGCCCGAATCACGGCCTGCTGCAAGACGCGGTCGCCGACAGCAAGCACATCTACTTCGCCGCGCCCGTCACCGAGGGCGGCTGGGCGCTGCTCGCGCTCGACCCCGAAGGCAACTTCGTGCAGGGCTACGAGCACCAGCAGGGATTCGGCATCGGCCACAACGCGATCGCCGTCGACGACAAGTACCTCTACTGCGCGCAGGACGGCTTCGGCTGGGGCGGCTCGAGGGACATCGATTGGAAGCGCGACGACTGGAAGTCGCACTGGACGCTGACCGTGGCGCGGTACGATCTGAATACCGGCAAGGTCGTCGAGTTTCCCGGCAAGCTCCGCGCGTTCGAGGCCGACGTCATGGAGGTCGGCCCGGGTTCGGCGCACCCCGACCTGCACAGCTACAACCTCGGCGGTCTTGCGGTGAGCGAGGGCAAGCTCTACGTCGGTTCGCGCGGCAAAAACGCCGTGCTCGTGTTCGACGCGGCGACGGGCAAGCAACTCGACAAGATCGCGCTGCGGGGCGTGCGTCATCTCGCGTCGCTGAACGACGTGATTTACGCGGCGACCGACGACGGCGTGGTGCGCGTCAAAGACGGCAAGCGGATCGTCGACGCCAACGGCATGGACCTGGCGGGTATCACCGTCGCGCCTAACGGCGACCTCTACGTCAGCGACGACGCGTCGCACCAGGTACAGCACTTCACCGCCGACGGCAAGCACGTCGAGACGATCGGCAAGCCCGGCGGGCCGTACAAGGGACGCTACGACGCCGACCGCATGGTCAACCCCGCGGGGCTGGCGATCGGCCCGAACGGCAAGCTGTGGGTCACCGAGAAGCGTTGGAATCCGAAGCGCGTGATGGCGTGGGACCTCAGTAAGAAGACGGTCGTGTACGAGAAGTTCGGCATCCCCCACTACGGCGGCGACGGCTCGGGCTTCGATCCGCAGAACCCGCGTCGCTGGATCGGCCTCGGGTGCTTCTGGGACATCGATATCGACAAAGGCACGGCCCGACCGACGCACGTCATGGCGCTGAGCGACGCCCACTTCGAGCACTATTACCCGCAGGGCTACTCGGTGTTCCGCGAGGCCGGTCGCACATTCCTGTGCGCCCGCGGCAAGATCGCGCTGATCTGCGAGGTGTTCGACGACGGTTCGATCCGAGAGATCGCCGCGGCGTGCGGCACGCATCACTTCGCGTACGGCTGCGAGTGGGACCCGCCCCAGGCGTACATCGACGCGTTCTACGAGAAGTGGCCCGAGAAGCGCAAGGATGAGAAGGCCGGGCGCGGCGGCGAGGGCAAGCCGTGGGCCGGTCGCGTCGGCGGCGTGCTGTGGGTCGATCGCAACGGTGACGGCCAGCCGCAGAAGGACGAGTTCACGTTCACCGACGAGGGCGTGAAGTTCGCCGACGGCGCGTGGGGACACCGGCAGGACTCGCTGACGCTGCGCTTCCCCGTCGCCGTGGGCAAGCAGGTCAAGATCGTCGAGATCAAGCCGAAGGGATTTCTCGCCAACGGCATCCCGGACTACCCGTCGCTGCAGGACGCCGTAAACAACAACGCGACGGACATCGATCTGACCGAGGGCTACAAACGTGAGGGCGTGTCGACGGCGCGCGACCGGTTCGGGCGGTTCATCTTCAACTCCTCGCCGGAGATGAACGCGTACGACGCGCACGGCAAGCGTGTGTGGACCTACCCGAACCATTGGAGCGACGTGCACGGCTCGCACGACGCGCCGCTTCCGGAGACGGGCGTGATGCAGGGCACGATGGCGATCATCGGCATGGCGCCGTTCGACGACAAGGCCGACGTGTTCTTCCTCAACGGCAATCACGGTCGCTGCTTCATGCTGACGTCGGACGGGCTCTACCTCGACGAGGCGTTCACCGACGTGCGCGTCAGCTACCTGATGAACGAGTACCGGCTCGGCGGCGAGATCTTCGGCGGGATGTTTGAGCGGTCCGCGACCGACGGCAGGTACTACGTGCAGATCGGCCACGGCCCCTACCGCATCTATGAACTGCACGGCATCGACCAGGCCAAACGCATGGACGGATCGATCCGCGTGACCAACGAGCAGATCGCCGCGGCTGAGCGAAGCAAGCTGCGCCGTATCGCCGACAAACAGCCCGCCAAGACGCTGCGGCTGCCCGGGGAGCTGGCGTGGGATCAGAGCGGCCGGTTCAAGGTCGTGCTGGACGCCGCGGTGGAAGGCGACAACCTGCACCTCACGTACCAAGTCCAAGACCCGTCACCGTGGATCAACAACGGCCGCGACTGGACGACGCTGTTCGCGACGGGCGACACCGTCGACATCCAGATCGGCGTAAACCCCGACGCCGACGCGAAGCGCCGCGGGCCCGTCGAAGGTGATCAGCGTCTGTTGATCGCGCCGTTCGAGGGCCAGCCGATCGCCGTGCTGTATCAGCACCGCAAGCCCAACGCCAAGAACCCGATCCAGTTCACGTCGCCCTGGCGCGGCGAGACGGTCGACAACGTCGAGCGTCTGACCGGCGCGGCGATCCAGGTCAAGACAAACAACCAGGGCTACGTCGTCGACGCGAAGATCCCGCTCGCCGCCATCGGGCTCAAGCCGTCGAGCAAACCGCTCCGCACCGACTTCGGCGTGACGTTCGGCAACGCCGAGGGCACCGACACGCAACTGCGGTCCTACTGGGCGAACCGCGCGACGATGCTCGTCGACGATATCCCCGGCGAGATCATGCTGCACCCGAACCTGTGGGGCGCCGTGCAGTTTGAGTCATCCAAGTGAACGCGCATGCGTGGCATTCGTATTCGGAGTCCTTTATGCGACCTTTGTTCCAGACGCGTATGCAGATTCACGCGCGGCTATTCCTTGTGCTGGTCGCGCTCGTCGCGGGCGCGACCAATACGCCCGCCGCGCGAGCCGACGAGCCGACGACACCCGCGTTCACGTTCGCGCTGGTCGACGGTGCGAACTCCGCCGTGATCTCACCCGACAAGCGCTCGCCGATCGATGAGGCGACGTTCAACGCCCACTTCGCCGCGATCACCGAAAAGGCCGCGAGCCGCAGTGACACGCTGTCGGCCGGGTCGCAGGTCGTGCTGGCGTTCAAGGAGCCGGTCGTGATCGGGACCGCGGCGTTCGGCTCGGGCTACACCGACGGCGGACGCATCGTCGTGCAGACGCTGCGGTCGGACTTCGACGACGCCGTCAGCCAGGCCGCCGACGCGGACTGGCGCGACATCGCGAGCGTCGAGGTGTTCCCCGCGGGTTTCACGACGCGTGCGGTGCGGCTTGTTGTAAACCGCAACTTCCGTGGCGAGTGGAGCTGGCTGGCGTGGAAGCAGCGGCTGACGAACCTCACGCCCGTGGCCGTCGGCAGCGGTGAGAAGGCGCCGTTCGGCTCGCGCCCCAACGCCATCCCGATGGGTGAATCGTGGACCAACACCGGTCGCGACCCCCGCCCGAACTCGCCCAAGCATGTGCCGCGCGCCGCGGTGAGCGACGTGCTACCGTCGTGGTACATCCTGTCGTGGGACGCGCCGCAGACGATCGACGCAATGTGGCTCAGCTGCAACGCCGACACGTACGCCGTGTACGTCTACCGCGGCGAGTCGGACCTGAATCCGGCGGTCGCGCCGAAGAAGGCGTGGCGACGGATTGAGCCGCGCGTGCTGCATGAGCAGCTGCGTGACCGCGATCGGCTGCACGATCGGCTGCTCGCGTTCGACGCCCTGAAGACGATCGCGATCAAGGTTGAGATGACCGCGTGTCAGCGCAGCCCGATCGCCGTGGTGGATCGTATGGACGCGTTCACCAGCTCCCCCGCCGCGACCGTCGATGCGACGGCGCAGGCGCCGCCCGGTAAGGCGATCGCGTTCGAGCAACCGTTCGACGGGCAGTTGGCGGTCGTGGTGACCGACGAGGCCGGGCGTCACGTGCGCAACCTCGTGGCGCAGGTGGATCGCAAGCGTGGGCCGACCGTCGAGTATTGGGACCTGAAGGACGAGACGGGCCAGGTCGTGCCCGCAGGGCGATATCGATGGAAGGCGATCGCGTCGCCGCAGATCGGGCTGAAGTATCAGACGGCGGTGTACCCCAACGCGCCGCAGTTCTTTTCCGATCGGACGCCGTGGCTGACCGGGGAGTCGGGGCCGAACGGCTGGCTCGCGGATCACTCGTCGATCCACACCGGCGCGGCGAGCGGCGACCGCGTGTACTTCGGCGCGCCCGGCGTCGAGAGCGGCGTGGGCCTGATCGAGTGCGACCTGAGCGGCAAGAAACTGTGGGGCAAGCACGGCTTTCGCGCGTTTAGCGGCGTCGGCCAACTCGCCGGTGACGGACGCTTCCTCTACATCCAGGAGAACGACGCGCTGCACCGCCTCGATCCCCAGACGCACCAGATCGAGCGCATCGCGACACTGACCGGACCCGAGCGTCAGGGCAGGCTGGTCGGCATTACGGCGCACGACGGCGTGATCGCCATGTCGTGGAACGCCGCCGAACCGTGGCTCGACAACGCGACCCGCGCCGACGTCGTCGACCTCGAACACTGCCTGCCGTGGTTCCCCGCGAAGATCCCCAACCCCACCGGCAACCAGACCGTCGAGCCGATGCCGCGCGTCGACTTCCTCCGCCTGCTGCGCCTCACCGGCGCGCCCGCCGGACAGAACGACGTGCGGCCGGGCCACCGCGAAACGCAGTTCCCCATCACGCTCGACACCGTCGGCACCGCCAAACAGCAGTACATCCTGCTCGCGTTCAAGGAGGCGATCCCGCTAGGCAGCGTCGTGCTGCCGAACCTCGGCCCGGAGTACGTCGTCGACCTGGCCGTGCACAAGACCGGCGCGAAGTACCCGCCGAACCCGAACGACGAGTCACAGTGGCAACCCGCGCCGCAGAAGCCGCGCCCGGGAAGCTGGACGTGCGTGCCGATGCCGCCTGACACGCGCACGCGGGCGTTACGCATCCGCGTGCGGCGCAAGGCCGACACGGGCGAGGAGAACCTGATCGACGACCTGCTCGCCACGTCGGCCGCGAAGAAGAAGGAGGACAGCGGGTTCGGCCTCGACCAGCTCGTCTCCGGCGGCGACGCGCCGAAGGCCGGCGCGTCGGTATCGAAGGCCGACTGGTTCGCCAGCTTTGAGGGGCTCAAGCTGCTGCGCCGCCGCTTCGCTGATCTGACGCCGAAGGCGAAGGTGCGTGTGAGCTCCGGCGAGATCAACGCGGCGGGCGAGTGGGACGCCAAGCGCACGAAGCCCGTGTCGACGGAGGACCCGGGCGTGTACCTGCTCGAATGGCCCGAGGCGGTAGGTCTCGCGGGACTGGCGATCAAGGAGATCGACGGCGCGGTGACCGAGATCGACGTGTGGGACGACCAGGCTGCGGGCGGCGCGGGGCGCGACGTGACGCTGACCGACGCGCCGGGTTGGCGGAACGTCGCCACGTACAAACAGGTGCGGCGCGACGGCTACTTCCCCGCGTTCACCCGCGCCGACTGGGCGCGTTACATGGACGGTTACGTCTCGTTCGACGGCCAGATCAAGACGCGCGCCGTCCGGCTGCGCGTCACCGAGCAGTGGCTCGACTCCAACGAGCGCGGCACCGCGACCATGCGTCACGACCGCGGCGGCCGCACGCTCGACCGCCGACGCTGCAGCGTCTACGGCGTCGCCGCGCTCGGCTACCTCGGTCAGGAACCGTCGCTCGACCCGCTCGTCTATCACCGCGTCGAGCTGCGCGACGGCGCGTCCGGCAAGGTCGTGCGTGAATTCACCGCGAAGGACACCGCCGGCGGCGTCGCCGAATCACCCGCGTCACTGTGCTACGGCCCCGACGGTGCGCTCTACGGCATCCAGCACCACCGCGTCGTCCGCATCGACACCAACACCGGCGCCACGCAACCCGAGCTGCCGCCGATCGACGGCCACGACGTGACGGCGCATCGCATGACCGTCGGCCCCGACGGCGCGTTCTACGTGTATGTGCTGCCGGACAAGAACGTCCGTGTGTTCGGCCGCGACGGAAGCCCGCTGCGCACGATCGGCAGGCCGGGCGGCCAGAAGCCGGGACCGTGGGACGCGGAGAAGTTCGATCAGGTAGCCGAGCTGGTGGTCGATGCGAAGCGTCAGCTGTGGGTGGTGGAGAGTCAGAACGTGCCGCGCCGCATCGTGCAGTACGACGCCGACGGCCAATTCGTGCACGAGTTCTACGGCAACACCAGCTACGGCGGCGGCGGCGTGCTCGACCCGCACGACAAGTCGCGGCTGTTCTACAACCAGGTCGAGTTCGCGATCGACTGGGATACCGGCGTGTCACGTGTGAAGAACATGCTCGCGGAGTGGCTGCCGACCGACTGCGTGCCGATCGCGCATGGTGGCCGCACGTACCTCGTGGAGTCACCGCTGTCGTACAGCTCGACGCAGGAGCTCACGCGCATCTACCTCTACGAGGCGGAGCACGGCACGGCGAAGCCCGTCGCGGCGTTCGGCGAGGCCGACAAGTTCAACGAGCTCAAGTCGCCGGGCGTGCTGATAATGATGGACCCGGTCAAGACGCCGAAGGATTACACGTTCATCTGGGCCGACCGCAACGGCGACGCGCGTGTGGACGCGGAGGAAGTGACGCTCGAAGCGAAGGCGCCCGGTGCGCAGCGCGTACACATCGGCCGGATGAACGAGAAGATGCGCTGCTGGGCCGGCACGCGGCTGTACGCGCCGACGTCGATCCAGCCGAACGGCGTACCGATCTACGAAGCGACGCGGGCCGACCGCTCGGGCAGCTACGAGCTGAACGACGGCTCGCTGCTCTCACTGAGCGTGCAGGCGGATGACGCCTATGAGACCGTCGAAGGCACGGATCGCGAGAACCATGTTGTCGACGCGAAGGGCCACGCGCTGTGGCGTTACGGCACGTCGCACCCGAGCGTGTCGGGGCTCTACCTGCCGCCGTGGGCGCCGGGCTATGTCACCAACGAGTTCGGCGTGATCGGCCACGAGGTCGCGTCGGCCGGCGACCTCGGCGAGTTCGTCGTCGTCCACGCCAACAACGGCATGTGGAAGATCTGGACGGCCGACGGCCTGCTCGCCGGTCAGATCACGCGCCACAAGTTCGACCCGCGCAGCATCGTCGACTCGTCCCGCCCCACCGTCGCGCGCGGCCAGTCCTTCGACAACCTCACCGCCGGGCAGGAACACTTCCACGGCTACTTCGTCAAGGCGCCCGACGGCAGGTACTACATCGTGCACGGGCACAACTACATCGGCCTGTGGGAGGTGACCGGCATCGACGACTTCAAACGGATGAGCGGCGATATGGACGTGACGCCCGACGACCTGCGCACCGTGCGCGCCCGACAGGCGGAGCTGGCGCGGCGTGAGGTGAAGAGCCAGGCGAAGACGCTGGAGTGCCTGCCGATGAAAACCGGCGGAGACATCCCCGTCGTCGCGGAGATCGACGGTGTGGAATTCGGCATCGGGTACGACAAGGACTCGCTCGCCGTGCGCTGGACGGTGTCGTCGCCGAACGGCCTGCTGCGTAACTCCGGCGATGACTTCCACCGCTACTTCAAGACCGGCGCGTGTCTGGACGTGCTGATCGGCGTCGACCCCGCCGCGCCCGCCAACCGCACCGCGCCGATTGCCGGCGACATGCGGCTGCTGTTCACGTTCGCGGAGGGTAAGCCGCAGGCCGTGCTCTACCAGCCCGTCGCCAGCGGCGCCGATGCGAAGACCGCGTGGGAGACCCACACGCCCGCCGGCGGCACGACGCGTTTCGACCGCGTCGTGCGCCTCACCGGCGCGACACTCAACTACGCACCCGATCGCGACAACACACGGTACACCTTCATCGCCATCATCCCGCTGCGCGAACTCAACTGGCAGCCCCTCCCCGGCCAACTGCTCCGCTTCGACTGGGGCGTGCTCACCAGCGACGACGGCCACACCGTTAAGCGGCGCACCTACTGGAGCAACATGCTGGCCACCGGCACCAGCGACGAAGCCCTCGAGGCCCGCCTCGAACCGCAACTGTGGGGAACGCTCGTCGTCGCCGAGAGCTCGAAAGCCGAACGCCAACTCGACCGCTCGCTCGACGGCCCCAAGAAGCCCAAAGCCGGCGCCGACATCCTCGACGACCTGCTCGAGAAATCGAACAACAAGTAGCAATCCTCAACCAGACCGCGCTTGTACTCGGCTACGGTCGTGCGATCATCGACAAGTCACTCAAAAGATCCGCACGATGAAGTCTTCGTCGAATCGCGTCGTTTCCACCTCGAGCGGGTTCCGGAGCCGGACGCCGGTCGTTCCGTCACGATAGGTGATCTGGCCGAAGGACTGCGTCGCAACGCCGAACGGTGAGCCCGAGTTGTCTGCGGTGACGCTGCCGAGATCGATCCGTCCGAGCGACGCGGCCGCGACGTTGGAATCTCGGAACGACCCCGTTCGCAGGGCGCCGATCCCCGCAGGCTCGAGCAGGTTGAAGTCCGCCTCGCTGTCAGGCAGCCCGCCCACCGCCGCGTTGACCCCCGCGAACACCTCCGCGCTGCGCATCGCGCCGAGGTAGGCCAGGCCGATGTCGCCTCCGGCCCTCAATCGCGCGTTGCCGAACTCGCCGGTCACCTGAACCCGATCAGCGTCGGTCAGCACGTCGATGGTCGCGTCGATCAGGTCGCCGCGAACCGAAAGCAAGCCCAGCGACTCGGCGTCGATCGCCACTCCCATGGCGTTGCCCGACCGAATCTGATTCAGCCGCCCGTTCAGGTCAAACGAGACGCGATCGATCTGGCCCGCGACAATCGAGGTCGCGGCGCCGCCGATCATCCACCTTGCGTCGTGCAGGATGCCGCGGACCATCGCGTAGCCCAGCGCCGGCTGGGTTCCGGTCGGCCCGACGAGACGCAGGTCCGCACCGAAGTCGCCCGCCGTGCCCGCCCTGCCGTTGCCTGTGGACAGCAGCCGCCCGATCCACGGCGTGACAATCTCATCGGGCGCGTCGCCGGTGTCGATCCACGACGTGACCTGCAACAGGGCCAGCGGCGTGTCGGAGTAGACCGACGCGTTGACCACGATCCCTGCACGAAACACAAGCGAACCGCGCGGGTCCGTCGCATCGGCGCCGATCGTAACAATCTGCTGATCGCCGCCGCTGATGTCGCCGAGCACGAGCATGTCAAGCCCGCCATCGACATCGATGTCGCCCGTGACCCGAAGCTGCGCGGCGATCACCGCGCCGAACGTATCGCCGATGCTGACGTCGTGAATGCTGAGCACGCCGTCGCCGCCCCGTGCCTGCACCAACAGACGCCCGTCGCGGCTTGACGGATCGATCCACAGCCCGTCTACGCTAACGCCGCCGTCGCGCGTCAGGTACATCGTGCCACGTCGGATCTCAACGGTGACGCCCGGCTCGCCGGGCGTGACCAGCCCGACCGCGCCGAACAGCGTCATCACCACACGCGTGCCGTCGGTGTCGGTGAAGATCATTCGTCGCGCGATGCCGTCGCCGAAGCGGATCGGCGTCGTAACGTCCACCGTCGACGTCCGCTCGGCGCCCGCCGCGTCGCGCACCGTGTACGTGAACCTATCCACACCCGCGACGCCGACACCGGGCGTGTAGGTGATGGTGCCGTCGGGATTGATGACCGCCGAGCCCGCTCCGGGCTGCGTGACGTCCACAATCATCGGCGTTTCGCCGTCAGGGTCACTATCGTTGGCCAGCACGTCGATGACCGTCGGCCCATCGGGCGAGCCGATCACGACATCAGGCACAAGCATCGGCGCATCGTTGACGGGATTCACCTGGACGGTCACCGTCGCGACGTTGCTCGTCGCCAGGCCGTCGGACACCGTGTACGTGAACGTGTCGAGGCCGTTGAAGTTGGTGTCCGGCGTGTAGGCGAACGTGCCGTCGCCATGGAAGAGGAGTGTGCCGTGGTCAGGGCCGTCCACCAAGGACGCCGCGAGCGCCGGCGAGTCGACGTCCGCGTCGTTGGCCAGGACCGATGCGCCGACCAGCGGCGTGTCCTCATCGACGCTGAATGTATCGTCGATCGCCACCGGCGCGTCGTTGCGTGCGCGGACCGTCACGGTGACCGTGGCCGCATCGGACACACCGCCCAGGCTGTCGACGGCGCGGTACGTGAACGCATCAACACCGTTGTAGTCCGCGTCCGGCGTGTACGTGTACGCGCCGTCGGCGTTCAGCATCAGCGTGCCGTGCGCGGGGCCGCTGACGAGCTGCGCGGACAGGGGCGTGTTGGATTCATCCGGAGCGCCGCCGTGGAGGTCCGTGTCATTCAGCAGCACGTTCCCTGTCACGACAGTGTCTTCGTCGGTCGCCGCCGCATCGTTCGCCGCGACCGGCGCGTCATTGATCGAGTTGACGAGCACCATCGCCGTCGCGGGCGCCGACGCGCCGCCGAGGCTGTCGATGGTACGGTACGTAAACACATCGGCGCCGTTGTAGTCCGCATCCGGCGAGTACGTAAACGTGCCGTCGGTGTTCAGCGTCAACACGCCGTGCGATGGCCCGGCGAGAAGCTGCGCGGTCAGCGGCAGGTTGTTCTCGCTCGGCGCCCCGCCGTGCAGATCGCTCTCACCGTTGAACACGTCGCCGACCAACGCGGTGTCTTCGTCCGTAACGAACATGTCGTCCACCGGCGCCGGCGTGTCGTTGATCGAGAGCACGGCGAAAGTCGCGGTCGCCACGTCCGACGCCGCGCCGAGGCTGTCGATCGCACGATACGTGAACGAGTCCACGCCGTTGAAGTCGGCATCCGGCGTGTAGGAGAACACGCCCGACGGATCGAGGACCAGCACGCCGTGGCTCGGGCCGCTGACGAGTTGCACGGTGAGCGGTGTGTTGGACTCACCGGGCGCGCCGCCGTGATGATCCGAGTCATTCGTCAGCACGCTCAACCCGGCGATCGCGCCGTCTTCGGGCACGACGTACGCGTCGTCGACAACGATCGGCGGATCGTTTTGGCCGGTGATCGTGATCGTTACCACCGCTTCATCGGACACGCCGCCGAGACTGTCGGTCACGCGGTACGTGAAGCGGTCGACGCCGTTGAAGTCCGCATCGGGGGTATACGTGAACGTCCCGTCCGCGTTGAGCCACAGCGTGCCGCGCGTCGCATCGTCGATCAACGAGACGACGAGCGGCGTGTTGTTTTCGCTCGGCGCCCCGCCGTGTACATCGCTATCATTGTCCAGCACCGATACGCCCGCGAGCGTCTGGTCCTCGTCGATCGCAAAGGCGTCGGCCACAGCGACCGGCGCGTCATTAACCGAGCCCACCGTGATCGTCACGGTCGCCAGATTTGATGCAGCCCCGCCCGCATCGACCGCACGATAGGTGAACGAGTCGACGCCGTTGAAATCGGCGTCCGGGGTGTAGGTGAACGAGCCGTTGGACGCCAGCGTAAGTGCGCCGTGTGCCACGTCCCCCACCAATGACGCCTGAATCTTCTGCGGCGAACCAGACGGCGCGTCGCTGTCGTTGGCGAGCACCGAGACACCATACAAGGTGTGGTCCTCAGCGACGACGGACGCGTCATCGACCGCAACGGGCGCGATGTTCGTGATGTTGATGACGAACATCGCGTCGCTGTAAAGACCCGACGTGTCGGTCGCACGGACCCGAATCGTGTGACTCGTCGCCGTCTCGTAGTCGAGCAGCGAGCCGCCGCGCACCGACACGACACCGGTCGTCGGGTCGATCTGGAAGCGACCGCCCGCGTTGCTGGAAAGGCTGTAGGCGACGGCGCCGCCCGACGGATCGACGGCCATCGCGGTGATCCCCACCAGCGTCCCGTTCGCCGCGCCCTCGGGCACGCTGTTCACATCCGCCTCGGCGTCGACCGGCGCCGATGGAGCGACGTTTGACACGGCGATCGCGAACGTCGCCTCGCGGTACAGGCCCGCGGGATCGCTGGCGCGGACGGTCACGTTGTGGCTCGTGGCGGTGTCGAAGTCCAACAGCGATCCATCGAGCACACTCACGACGCCGGTCGCGGCGTCGATCTGGAATCGGTCGCCCGCGTCGTCGACCAGCGTGTAAACGATCGTGCCGCCGGCCGGGTCGCTGGATGTCGCCGTGACGCCGACGGGTGTTCCTGTTGCGGCGCCCTCCGCGACGGAGTTGGCCGTGTAATCACCATCGGTCACCGCCGACGGGGACACGTTCAGCACCTCTACGGTGAACGCCGTCTCGTTGAACAATCCCGCTGGATCGGCGGCGCGCACGACGATGTTGTGCGTGGTGGCGGACTCGTAATCCAGCAGGCTGCCGTTCGCGACGGAGACGTCGCCGGTCGAACTGTTGATCCGGAAGCGACCGCCCGCGTCATCGGTCAGCGAGTACGTGATCGTGCCGCCCGACGGATCGCTCGACGAAGCCTTGATGCCGACCGACGTCCCAAACGAAGCGTCTTCGTACACCGCGTTCGTCGCGCCGTCCACGTCGGCCGGCGCCGACGGCGCGACGTTGTCCAGGCTCACGACAAATGTCGCGTCACGATAGAGGCCGGCGGGGTCCGCCGCCCGCGCCACGATGGTGTGGCTCGACGCGCTCTCAAAGTTCAGCAGCGACCCATTGAGGACGGTGATGACGCCGGTCACGCCGTCGATCTGGAAGCGGCCGCCGGCGTTGTTCGGCAGCGTGTACGTCAGCGTGCCGCCGCCGGGATCCGTCGCACTCGCCGTGATGCCGACCGGCGTGCCGGCCGTCGCGCCTTCGGCCACACGATTGTCGGCCGCGTCCGCATCGACCGGCGACGACGGCGCGACGTTCAAAACCGCGATCGAGAACGTTGTGTCGTGATAGAGACCGGCCGGATCGCTCGCCCGGACCGTCACGCTGTGGCTCGTCGCGGTCTCGTAGTCGAGCAGCGAGCCGTCCAACACCGTGACGACACCGGTCGCGCTATCGACCTGGAAACGTCCGCCGGCGTCATTGACGAGCGTAAACACAATCGGGCCGCCGGACGGGTCCGACGACGATGCCGTCAACCCGACGGACGTTCCCGACGCCGCCCCTTCGACGACCCGATTGGCCGTGGAATTCGCATCGTTCGGCGCGGACGGCGCGACGTTGAGTACGTCGATCACGAACGACGCCTCGCTGAACAGGCCGCCGCCGTCGGTCGCCCGCACCGTGATGACATGCGAGGTCGCCGTCTCGAAGTCGATCAGTGTGCCGCGGGCCACCGACACGACACCGGTTGATCTGTTGATCTTGAATCGTCCACCGGCGTCATCGACGAGTGTGTAGTTGATCGTGCCGCCGGACGGATCGGACGACGACGCGGTGAGGCCGACGGATACCCCATTCGGCGAGCCCTCACTTACGGCGTTCACTGCGCCGTTTGTGTCGGTCGGCGTCGAAGGCGCGACGTTCGTCACCGCAATGGTGAAGGACATCTCGTCGTAGAGGCCGGCCGGATCGCTGGCGCGCACCACGATGTCGTGGCTGTCCTCCGCGTCGAAATCAATCAGCGAACCGTCAAGCACCGTCACAACGCCGGTCGCACCGTCGATCTGGAAACGGCCGCCCGCATCATCGGTCAGCGTGTACATCACCGCCGGGCCGTTGGGATCCATTGACGACGCCGTGACGCCAACCGGCGTGCCCATCGCGGCGCCCTCGGCGATAGCGTTCGCCGAGGCATCTGCGTCGATCGGCGTCGACGGAGCCACGTTGTCGACGGCAATCGTGAACGTCTGCGTGCTCGTTCCGCCGGCGCCGTCGCTCGCCTGAACCGTGATGTCGTGACTGGTCGCGGTCTCGTAATCCAGCAGTGTGCCGTCGAGCACGGTCACCACGCCCGTCGCCCCATCGACCTGGAAGCGACCGCCGGCATCGTCGGTCAGGCTGTACATCACCGCCGGACCGCTCGGATCAATCGAATAGGCCGTGACACCGACCGGCGTGCCCGTCGCCGCGCCCTCCACCACGCCGTTGGACGTCGCGTCGCGATCCACGGGCGTCGACGGCGACACGTTCGTGACGGCGATCGTGAATATCGAGTCCGAGTACAGCGCGCCATCACTTGCCCGCACGGTGATGTCGTGACTGCTCGACGTCTCGTAGTCCAACAGCCCGGCGTTGCTTACGGTCACGACGCCCGTCAAACCGTCGATCTGAAAGCGCCCCCCCGCGTCGTCGGCCAGTGAGTAGGTGATCGTATCGCCGTTGAGATCGATCGATGACGCGGTGATGCCAACGAGCGTACCGATCGTTGCAGATTCCGTGATGCTGTTGGCCGTCGCGTCAACATCGACCGGCGCCGGGGGCGCGACGTTTTCGAATACCGCCAGATGGTCCTCCACCTCACCGTCAAGCGCCAGCCCCGTCGACAGCAGGCCTCCGGTGGTGCTCACCCGGAACCGCGCATACCGATCGCCCGCCGCCACCCCCGCCGGAATTGTGAACGACAGCGTCTGGACTCCGGCCGATGTTCCCAGGTCATAGGCGGCGAAGATGTGCTCGCCCGCATCGTCCCAGTCGCCGTCATTGTTGAAGTCGATCCATGCGTCGAGGTAGTTGCCCGCTCCGTCCGGCGACTCGAGATCGATCGCCACCGTGCCTGTCCGGCTCGAACCCGTGGTGAACGGCAGTATGCCGAACACGACGCCGTCCTCGTCGTCGGGCGTCGCGCCGTTGAGATCGTCGTAGTCGGCGTCCGTCGAATGCGTTCCGTCGAGTTCACTGTCACGATTGGCGCCGAGCATGGGCCCGGCGTCGAGGTGACGAGCGCCGTCTTCGGCGGCGGTCGTCTCGTAGGGCGACGGGGCGTCACCGAAATCCACGCCGAACGCGGTCAGCACTACGTCGTTGCCGCTGCCACCCTGATAGGTGATCTGGGCAACCATATTCGTGCCCAGGAAGCTCAGGATGTACGCACCCTCCGCGAGGCCGCTGAACGTGCCCACGATCGGGTCAACGCCGTCGTTGTCGAGGATCGTGTAGGTCTCGCCCCCCGTCGGAACGAAGGGAGACTTGGCGGACAGGTTCAGCGCGACGTTGGCGCCGATCGTGACGCCTCCAGCGACCGCGACCTGGTCGTAGTCCGTGGAAGCGCTGCCTGGCGTCGTGCCGCCGATCTCGATGGACAGCGTATCGTCGTCATCGAGCGTCAGGTCGCCCGAAACGACGAGCACGCCCGGCGCTACGTCGCCGATGAGCGTGATCGACGGCGCGCTGACGTCCGTACCGCTGGCGGCATCGAGGATCGTGCCACCGGCAATGGTCACCGGATCACGGAACGTGGCGGTGTTGATGTTGACCGTACCCGTGCCGCCGGCGGTGTCGCCGATGGTGATGCTGGCGAATCCGTCCTGGAAGAGGTTGATCTCACCATCGCTGATGTTCAGCGAGCCCGAACCGCCGCCGATACCGATGCTGGTCGAGGCGGTGTAGGGGATGACGTACAGATTTCCCGTGGATTGGATCGTCGCGCCGCCCGCGTTGAAATCATCCGTGATGAACGTGATGTCGCCGGTCGCCAATGAACCACCCACAATGGTCTGGTTGTCGCCGATCAGAATGCCGGGCTCGCCGCCGTTACCAATACCCGTGACGGTGATCGAGCCCGATCCCGTGGAGATGAGTTTTCCACTCGAGGCCGGCGACAGGCGGAACCCTGGACTATCGTTCGATCCACCCGTGGCACTGATCGTCAGGTCGCCGGCGCCGACCTGAATCGTGCTCTTGTCCTGGAGATTCACCCCGTAGTGATTGCTGCGCGCGCCGCCGCCGCCGAAACCGGTCACGTCGATGTCCCCGGTGTCGGAACGAACAGTCGCCCCGCTATCGAGGAGGACGCCTTCACCGTTGTTCGTCGACGCCGAGTCGCCACCCTGGCCCCAAAGCGAGACGTTGCCCGAGGTCGTGACGATGTCGCCATTGAGGTTCAATCCCTGCGCAAGATTGTTGGTGCCGTTCCGCCCGTGACCGCGCAGCGAGATGTCTCCGGAGTCAGAGGACAGGCTGCCGCTCGCGGTGAAGTTGATGCCGTCGGTCTGGCCGGGACCGCCCCACGCCGGGGTGGTCAGCGGGTCGGCGCCGCCGCCGAGCGTGATATCGCCACCGTTCGAAGTGACCGCCGCCTGGACGCGGATCCAGCCCGCCAGATCTTCATCGCTGTCGGAGTTCAACACGATGTCGCCGCCCGCGGTTATCAGCGTCGAGTTGATCCGCACGTAATCAGTGGCGATGAACGACACGCCGCCGCCAGCTGCCGCCGCGGAATCCTCGTCCAGGACTACGTAGCCGACCGCCGTGACGATGATGTCGCCGGACGTAATCGTGTCGACGCCGGTCAGCGTCGCGTCGACACCGCCGAGCGTCAGGTCGCCGGTGTTGTCGACGAAGACGCCGCCGGTGTCGGTCGACGCCTCGAAGTTGCCGACCGCGGTCTGGATCGCGTCCGTCACACCGACGCCCGATGTGGCGGTGATCGCCAGCGACGACGCGGTGATGTCCGTCGTCGCCGCACCGGGGCTGGTGACGTCGCCGAGTTCCGTGGAGATCGTCACCGCGCCGCCGCTGCTGATCGCCCCGCCGTTGAACACGATGTCGTCCGCGTCGGTGTCCCCAACCGAGTTGGCCAGCGTGATCGTGATCGTGCCGGACGTAACCGTGCCGCTGTCGAAACTGACGCCGTTCAGCGACGCCTCGCTCGTCGCGAAACTGACGTTGTCGTTGTTGAATACCAGCGACGTCGCGATGTCCGCCGCGGCGAACTCGATGTAGCCCGCGCCGATCGTCGGCGCAACCGTGCCGATCGGCAAGAACCCGTTCGAACTGGTGAACCGCACCGTCCCGGCCGCCTCATCAACCGAAACGACCGCGTCCGCAGACATCAGGATCGTCAGCGTGTCCACGCCGTTCCAGTCGTACTCTGTCGTCAAGACGTTGAGCCACAGCGTGTTGGGCTGTCCGTATGCGCCCTCGAAGACGTCGATGTCGCCGTCGCCGTCGACGTCGCCGACGGCCAGGGCGAACGTCGCGGATGTGCCCAGCGTCTGGCCGGAGTCGGTGAAGCTGCCCGAGCCGTCGTTGAACAGCACGCGGTTGGCCGCGCTGTAGTTGCCCTCGACGATGTCCAGGTCGCCGTCGCCGTCGATGTCCACCAGCACCGCCGTATACGTCGCGTTGCTGTCCAGCGACGTCGAACCCGTCGAGAAGTCGCCCGTGCCATCGTTCAGACGCAGCACGAGGCCGTTGACCGTCGCCTCGATCAGGTCCAGGAACCCGTCGCCGTTCACATCGCCCAGCGCCACGTCACGTGTCAGGTCGGTCGACAGGCTCGCGCTGCTGCTGAAGTTGCTCAGCCCGTCGTTCAACAGGACCGCGTTCGCGAAGCCCCCGTCGCGTGCCTCGATGATGTCCAGGTCCCCATCGTTGTCGACGTCGCCCACCGCCGCGCCGCGTGTCTCGCCGGAACCGAAGCCCACGTAGACCCGGTTGTTGTAGCCGCCCGAACCATCGTTGAAGTACACCCAGCTGCTGCCGCCGTGGTTGATCACCATGTAGTCCAGGTCACCGTCGCCGTCGATGTCCGGCAGCAGCACCTCGACCGTGTCATCGACATTGAACAGCGTCGTCGACGTCGTGAAGTATCCCGTCCCGTCGTTGAAGTAAATCCGGCTCTTCTGACCGTCGTTGCCCGCCACGAAGTCGATGTCGCCGTCGCCGTCCAGGTCGCCGGCCGCGATCGCGTACGTGTTCTCCGAGACCAGCAACTGCATGCTGTCGGTGAAGTGACCCGCACCGTCGTTGAAGTACACACGGATCGCTCCGGGGCTGCCCGTAATCACGTCCAGGTCCCCGTCGCCGTCGAGGTCCGCGAACGCCGTGCCGAGTGTCCCGTCGTTGGTGTCGAACGTCTGGCCGCTGTCCACCAGCGCCCCGCTCGAACCCGTCGGAGCCGCCAGCGTCACCACGTAGTCTTCCACCTCGCCGTCCAGGATCGAGCCGATCGGCCCGATCCCGCCCACACTGCTCAACCGGAAACGCGCGTACGTCGAGCCTGGCAACGCCCAGCCCGGGATGTCGAACGTCACGTCGTTGTCGCCCACCGACACCGCCGTGCTGAAGATCACATGCTCGGCGCCGTCCTGAAACGTCCCGTCTCCGTTGAAGTCGATCCACGCGTCCAGCTTGCCCGAGCCGCCCTGCACGTTCACCGTCACCGTCGCGTCCGTCTGGCCCACACGCAAAGCGCCGAACGTCACGCCGTCGTCGTCCGATCCGTCGCCGTCGGCGCCCGCCGACGGCTGGCCATCGATCTCCAGGTCCACCGACGCACCAAGCGTCAGCGAACTGTCGCCGTGACGCGCCCCGTCGTTCAGCAGCGTCGTGCCGAACGACGACGGCGCGTCGCCCAGGTCCACGAACGCGTTGAGCCACAGCTTGTTGGGAATCCCGTAGTAGCTGCCCTCGAAGATGTCCAGGTCGCCGTCGCCGTCCACGTCGCCCGCCGCCAGCGCGTGCGTCTGGCCCGTGAAGCCGAACTGCAGATAATCGGCAAAGTTGCCCGATCCATCGTTCAGCAGGATGTGGTTCGGAGCCGGATTGTCCTCTTGGTAGTGCCCCTCGATCAGGTCCAGGTCACCGTCGCCGTCGATGTCCGCCAGCACCACCGCGTACGTCTCACGGCTGCTCAGACTCGTCACCGACGCCGTGAAGTTCCCCGACCCGTCGTTCAATCGGAGGTTCGTTCCCGATACCGTCGCCTCGATCAGGTCGAGGTCGCCATCGCCATCCACATCACCCAGGGCCACGCTGGTGGTGCGTATCTTGGTCAGCTTCTGCCCGGTTTGGGTGAAGGCGCCCGTGCCGTCGTTGAGGTAGACGCGGTTGTTCTTGTTGTCGCCGTTGGCCTCGACGAAGTCGATGTAGCCGTCGCCGTTGACGTCGCCGGCCGCCACGAACAGCGTCTGGTAGTCCCCCAGTTCCTGG
>WGMA01000007.1 GCA_016125285.1 Phycisphaera sp. | reverse complement strand
TGTTCGCCGGGCCCGCCGAACGACCCGTCGCCGTTGAAGTCGATCCACGCGTCCAGCTTACCGGCCGCGCCCTGCACGTTCACCGTCACCGTCGCGTCGAGCTGGCCCACCTGAAGCGATCCGAACGTCACGCCGTCTTCATCACCGCCGTCACCATCCGCGTTCGCCGACGGCACGCCGTCAGACTCGCCGTCCACAGACGAGCCGAGCATGAGCGTGCCGATCGTGTGCTCGGCCCCGCCGTCGGCGGCCAGCGTCGCGTACGGCGACGGCAGGTCGCCGAAGTCGGACGACAGCAACAGGCGCGGTTCGAGCGGTTCGAGACCAACCCACCGATCCGTCGTCCACGCCGACACACGCCCAGCCGCGGCACGGCGCATCACGCGCATGAACACGTCGCGCGTATACATGCCCGCCAGCGACCGCAGCAGGTGCCAGCGGACCCTCCGACGCCGCGCACGCGTTTGTTTCGCGCGCGTGTCGGACACTTCGGATGAATATGCTTGACTGAGTTCGTTCGGAGATCGATGGGACTCCACCATACGACTCACCTTCTACCAGAGGGCCAAAAACAACGCCCATCTCCTATGGATGGGTGTTGCCCTCTGCGTACGCGTTCTCGTCCCACATCAAAGCGAGCGGAAGAACAAATGTGGAGGCGCTGCCTTGATAGTCGAATTATACGTTCAAGATGCTGAAAGACAAGAGGCAGCCGGCGACCGGATGATCATTCCGGCGCTTCCTTTGCATCGTCCTGAAGCCACGACATTCCCGTCGAAGTCTCCCGGGCCTTACGCAACAGAACCCGGCCGAACCGGCGCAGGCGCGCCCGTGATGTGCATGCTGTAGAGGCCTTTACGGTTGATGGTACGACTCAAGCAAAGACTTCCATCGCGACCTTCGCGCCGTGCCCGCCAACGGGGATCGGACGCCCGCTCGGCGTAAAGATCGGCTGATCGGGGTTGAGCCCCAACGCCCAGCCGACCGTCGCGTGCAGGTCGCCGGGCGTTACGGGATCCTTCGTGACCTGCGAACCGAGCTCATCCGTCTCACCATGGATGCCGCCTTCCTTCACGCCGCCGGCCCCAGCACGGACTGCGCGTACGCGCCGAGCATCGGGTGGTAGAGCGTCGCGATCGGCTTGTACGCCGTCCGCATGAAGTACGACGCCTCGGCGTGCGTGCCGATATTCGCCGTCATCGAACGCACCACGCGCAGCTTGTCGGCGAGCCTGTCGCCGTCGGCGACAGTCACGTTCGCCACCTCCATGCCCGGGTCCGTCTCCGCCCAGCCCTCGGGATACGCCACGCGGATCTGGTGATTGCCCGCCACGAGGTTCGGCAGCGTGTAGTCGCCCGACACGCTGCTCATCACATACGTCCCACCGCCACGACCCGCGGCTCGGGGGCTGGACACGACCTCACACATCACTACTTCATCGAGATCAACAGACGATTGATAGACCCCGCCGGGTACACGGCACACAGCGTCGCGTAGTGGTCCGGCAGCGCGTGGCAATACACTACGAGTTCCGCGGACTCCGACAGCAGATCGTTGACCCGCGCCTGCCTGCAATCAACTTTGACGCGCGCATATCGCCCTCCGTGTCTATGGCTGCTGCTGTTGCTCAAGAATCGCTTTGGCTTCTGCAGCGAGGCGCCGCCGGTCTTCTTGCGCCAGTGCGGCGTCGAGTTGCCGCTTCTCGCCGCGGCTGAGCGTGAGAGGATCCTCCGCGTCTTGGCCGGTCAGGGCTTTGAGCAGGTCTCCATTGGTCCAGTGATCACTGCGCTGGGTTGCCAGCGGTATGTCCGAGCCTCGCGCAACCTGGACGTTGCCCATCGGACTGCGCGCCCAGGCGTAGCGGAAATGCACCGGATTGGGCACCAGCGGACTCTTCAGGACGAGCGTCGTCTGGTCTTGCTTCTCACGTCCGCGGGAATCCTTGCTGATGACCGCGTAGGTGGTCGTGGCGGGTTGAAACTTCATGTCGGCGCCGGCGATGGCGAACCCCTCCATGTCAGAGCCGTCCGAAACCGGCGCGACCGACTGGTCGAACGAAAGAACGATGGCGCCGTCCTGCGCCTTCATTTCCTTGAGAATCGGCGGCAACCAACGGAACGCCTCCTCCATGCCGTACTGCGTCGCCAGCGCCCAACGCGCGATGCGCTCCCCGGCGGGGATCTTCAATCCCGGGTGGTACGAGGATCGCCGCAGGTCATAGGTGCTGACGAAGCCGATGTTCTTGTCGCCGGCTTTGTAGAACTCAAGGAACGTCTGGTATTGGGCCTCACGAATCCGCGCACCGATATCGCCGATGTGTGCGAGGAAGTCGTTGCGATCCTGAACTTTCCCGGCGGTGCACTGGCTGAGGATGCCGAACGGCAAGTCCGCGTCGTTGAACGCGTCGCGCCACCCGCGGATCATTTCCGGGAACACGGCGCGATACATCCGCGCGCCGTGCACGCCGTCGAAGCAGTTGTTGTATCCCTGGTGGAAGATGACGCCCTTCACGGGGAACCCGGCGATCGGAGCGATCACACTCGCGTAGCAATTGCCGGGTGGGCGATGGCTGTACGCGGGGCCCGGACTCGGCACGGTGGGCGGCTTCATGTCGGCGGGGATCGCCTTCTTCTTCTCCTTCAGCTCGGCGACCTTGGCTTCGTACTTATCGACCTGCTTCTGGAGGTCGGCTTTCGGGTCATAGGCCGCGATCTGTTCGTCCCATTTTGCGAGCATCTCTTTCGCTTCCGGGGCGTCGATCTTTCGGAGCCGCGCCTCGGGCGTCCACGCCTCCACGGTGGTGCCGCCGCGTGAGGTATTGATGACGCCGATCGGGACCCCCGTGACCATGTGGATGCGGCGCGCCATGACGTAACCGATGGCGGACAAACCCGGCACGGTTTCCGGCGAGCAGACCTGCCAGTCGCCCGCGAGGCTGCCACTCCCGCCGGACTGATCGGCGCGAGGGAAGTTCTTCCTGAGTTCCGGGCCGAAGATCTTCGGCACCGTGAGTATGCGAATGTTTGGGAAATGCGCCGCCGCGATTTCAAGCTCACCGTTTTCCACGGCCGTGAGCGGACGCTCCATGTTGCTTTGACCGCCAAGCACCCAGACGTCGCCGATGAGAACGTTTTCCAAAGCGACCGTGCCGTCCGGACCTTGAATGCTCATGGTCGCCGGTTCTGAACTGGCGTCCATGGCGGGCAGCGTCGCCCGCCAGCTGTGGTCCTTTTCGGCGGTGGCGGTGGCCGCGTTGCCGGCGAACGTGACGGTGATCTTGTCGCCCGGCGTCGACCAGCCCCACACAACGATCGGCTTCGAACGCTGCAGAACCATGTTGCTCTGAAAAAGACTGTGAACGCAGAATCCCCCACCGGCCGCGGGATCAATAAAGACATCCTGCTTCGGCAACGGTTCGGCAGCGTACGCCACCGCCCCAAACAGCAGCGCGATGATTGCGACACGTTGAAGGGAGCGAGCCTGCAAGTTCATCATGTTCTCCTTCACAGAATCTGGATTCGGCCGACGGTGCGCGGCACGACTTCTTTCGGCGGAGGCGCAACGCCCGACTCAATCGGCCGGTCCGACCCGTGTGCCACCGGGCGCACGCTCCGGGCAGCGCCGTCGACCGACGGAAGGCTTCCACACCCAATGCGACGTAGCGCGTTTCATTGGCTGACCGTATGGCGGCGGAACGTCACGCGATGATCTCCGGTATCGGGCCTTCCTGATCGAAGCCGCCCTTCATCAGCGCGGGATCAAAATCGCCGTAGTGCTTGATCGGATTCCCGTACGCGTTCAGGACACTCGTCCACCAGTTCCCGATGGTTTTGTGATCCTTCTGACCGTACCCGGGGAATTGGAGGTATCGACCGGGTAGTTTCAGCCTCTTGCCGCAGCCGCCGAGGATGACCATCGGCCAGCTGTCCAGCTTCCCGTGGTGCCGGTCTCCGGCCGGGCTGATGTAGACAATCATCGTGTTGTCGAGCATGTTGCCTTCGCCTTCCGGCACGCGCTTGAGTTTGTCGGCCAGGTGGGCGATGAGCTCGAAGTGATGCCTACGGATGACATCGCGGCACTCAAAGCCGGTCTTGCCGTTCGATGACTCGTTGTGACCGATTCCGTGGACGCTCTTTTCGGTGATCCCCAATCCACGATAGAACGTCGCCGAGTTGTCGATCTTCATGGTCACGACGTTGGTGATCCCGGAGATCAGCGCCGCGGCGATCAGATCGAAGTGCGCTTCCTGTCGCCGCTCGGCCTCGGTCGACGTGTACTTATCCGAGAACTCCGGAACGTTCTTTTCGAGGCTCTCTCGCAGCGCAGCGATCTTGACATCCTGATCCTGCAGGCCTTCGAGGGCGTCGAGGTAGTGATCCAGTTTCGCCTTCTCTTGCGTAGGCAGCGCCTTTTGAAGCTTCGTGACGTCTTCGGTCATGAAATCCAGAAGATTCTTCTTGCAAACAAGCTTCTTCGCGCTGTACCTGTCCTTGGACGCCACGGTCCCGAACAATTGCTCAAACACGATGTCAGGTGAGGCCTGGAACGGGATGGTCTTCTGAGGTCCCGCAGCCGAGATGTCCGGGTAGACGACACCCTCAAAGGTGCGCGAGCCCCATTTGCCCGCATAGCCCGTGGTCAGGTGATTGACGGCCGCGGGGAACAGCTTCGAGAGCATGTGATCGACGGTCGCACGCTTCGGCGGCGGCGCGCCCCCTTCGCCCGGCGCTCGCCAGACACCCAATGCGCCGTAGTTGCCTGTGTGACCACCGGAGCACATCTTGCCGGACAGCCCCTGAATGACAGACAGGTAGTCCTTGAGCGGCTCGAATGGCTTCATGGCCGGCTCGAGTTCGTATTGATCGAGCGCGACATTGAAGTATTCGTCCTTGCTCTTGTCCTTGAAAGCGGGCGGCTCGACTTCGTTCGGCATGATGCCGCTGCTGACGGCCACGAAGACGAACCGCTTGGGACCCTCCACAGTGGCGCCGGCGGCCTCGCGTTCCAGCTGCGCCAAGATCGGCGCCAGCACCGGCAAGCCCGCACCGAGCGTGAGACCTTTGACGATATTCCGGCGTGTGTAAGCCATGATCAACTCCCTAGTGTTCCAAGCCTTTTCTGTAGATGAACGAATCAGACGTGAGCAGCGATATCAGCATCGCCTTAAAGCTCCCACCGTTGTCCATGTACGCCTTCTCGGCCGCGATCAACGTTCTTGAATCGGACAGCAGCTCGTTACGCCCCATCCAGTAGCGAAACGCGTGACGGATGAAGCTCTGCTGAACGCGTCTGGATTCCGCCAGCCGATGCACGAGGTCGATCGCGTCGGTGACTTCTCCGTCGAGTTCCTTGTTCCCCGTCCCATCCAGCCACCCCTTCGCGTTGATCGGCCGGGTCTGGTATTCCTTGCCTTCCTTGGGCAGTCCTTCCATGATCTCCCTGTCCCTCCAGCGGCCGAAGTCATCGAAGATCTCGAACGGATACCCGAGGGGATTCATCTTGACGTGGCACTTCCAGCACTCTTTCGCTTCGGTAACCGAGTAACGCTCTCTCAGCGTCTTGTCGTGGTCTTCGGGAATCGAAGCGTCCACGGTGATCGGCACGTCGGGGACCGTTCCCGCAAGGAGGCGTTCGCGGATCCACTTACCGCGGCGGACCGGGTCCGTCGTCGCGTTCAGCGAATGAGCGATCAGCCAACTCGGGTGAGAAAGGATCCCCGCCCGCTTGCCTTCGGCCAGCACAAACGGCTGCTCAACCGGATAATCCCAGTCGTAGCCGGAGATGTTGTACGCCATCAGTCCCTTGAACTGTGCGTCCCGCGAACGCCTCTGCGAATAGGTGAACGGCGTTATCCCTTTCTCTTCGAACGGGGCCAGCGATTTCATGAGGCTGTAAATGCCATCACCCTTCAACCCTTTAAACTCCGCGCAAAGCGACTGCGCGTACTTTAAGTCCGCTTCGCTGGGCTGTTCCTTCACTTTGGAGTTCTTGGCGTAATTCTTCCAGTTCTTGTCCTTGAAATACGCGTACAGCTTCTTGTGGGCCTCGACTTCGGCTTTGACAGCTTCGTTGTCTCCGCTGTGCGCCACAAAGTATTTGTCTGTTGAGAGGAGTTCTTTGAAGACGTCCTTGTCTCTTTTGAGGATGTATTCGACCAGCGTGTCGGTATCGTGCACATAGCTCGTGGCCACATGGAAGAAGGTGTACCCGTCGAAAAAGCGAGCGTCGTCTTTGAACACTTCCGGGGCGCGGTCATAGCCGAAGAACTCGTGAAAGAACCTCAAAATCCTCGGCTTCTCCGTGCTGTCATCTTCCAACAGCCGCACGACCTCCCGACGGACATCCTCACGTGTTTCAAGGCGCCCGCTGTGAACCGCCTCGAGGAGCTGCGCGTCCGGCTTCTCGTCGGTCAGGGCGTATGAAATGGCATAGGCCAGCTCCGCGGGAGAAAGCATGAAGCGGCCGTCACCGACGGCTTTGCCCAGCCCGAGTTCCGAGCGGTAGATGTACCTGGGACTGACGAGGATCGCGATCAGGACGTTTCGCAGGCCGAAGTAAGGCCCTGTTTTCGCGATGCCGTCTCGCATGAAGTTTGTGTATTTGTCGAGATCATCCTGCGTGGGTTCGAGCTGCCCGGTGCGAAAGATGTGATACCTGATCGCCGCTTCCATCTGGGCCTTCGTGGGATTGCCATCGCCCAGGATGATGTCCCGGTAGACCTGCGGCGTTTCCAGGTTGTATTTTGCGTTGGCTTCCGCGTGCGCTCGGCCGATGTACCTGGTCGTCTTGCCTTCCTTCTTGAACCGCTCGATTTCATCTGCCTGCGCCTGCAGGACCTTGGCGCGATCGGCCTTCCAATCCTCCATCGTCTTGCCCTGGGATTTGTAGTCGTACTCGATGAAGGCCATGAGTAGCGTTCGGTCGACGACGAACTCCGCGTTTCTGTACAGCGTGTCAAAGGTCGCCGAGTCCGCATAGAACAGCGCGGCGTAGTCATTGATCCCTTCCGAATCGCCGCCATTGAAGGGCTGCTTGAGCTTGTCGACCTCGCCGACGGTTCGAGAGGAATTGCTGTGGACCCCGAAGTAGGTCATCTTGGCAAGATCAAACTGGCTCGGGTTCCTTCTCCACAACCGCGCCGGGGAATAGGCGAGTTCCTTGATTTCCCCGGAGAACAACCTGTCGTTATCCACATAGTTGCCATACTGGGGCTTTTGCATCTTCTGCTCATAAGCCGCCCCATGACCGGATTTGAACAGCTCCGAATCGATCCAGTCGACAACCTGCTTCCTGGCCTCCGCGGACGGCTGAGGCTTTTCTTCGGGAGGCATCTCGCCGAGTTCGAGTTGCTTGAGCACCTTTTGCCAGTTCTCCAGATCCTTCGAAGCGGCCAGGTCAAAGCTAAGACGGTGCAACCGAATATGGCCTTTGTCCTTCGTTTCACCGTGGCAGCCGGTGCAGTATTTGTTCAGGAAGGGATTCACAACCCGGTCGAACGTGTCTTTATTGGCCACGGATCCCTGATCCGAGGCGGAGACGACCGGCGCCGCGGCAGCCAGGCAAATCAACAAACAACAGCCTCGACAGATTGCCTTGTTCATTCCACAACTCCTTTGCTTCCGACCGCGTTGCCCTGTTCGGCCGTGCGAACGGAAGGTCGAAGACGCAGCGTGACCTTCGAGCCCACCTTCGGGAGTTTGGCGGGGTTGATCTGCCACGCCAGCGCGGCGTTGACGTCCGAGTTCCAGCCTGGCAAGCAGAGCACCTCGTCACCAAACGTCGAGATCGAGATCACGTTACCCTCGATATCCGCCAGGTATTGCGAACGGCCTTCGTCGTCCTTGATCACGTGCGACCCGGCGAACACGAACGAGTTCAGGAGTTTCGCGTCGTTCGTAGTGTGGAGGGCTCCGCCATTTTCGACCGGATCACGATCACCTTCAGATCGCATAACAAAGTCACTGATCGGGTGCTCGACGGATTGCCCCGCCGCGTCTTTCAGGACCAGAAACACCTCGATCGGATCACCACGCGGCGGGATGTCGATCCAGCGCGGCGTCGAATCCTTGACGGGGACCTCACGAGACATCGCCGGATTCCCGTTCCGCGTGCCGATCAGCAGCAGGCCCAGGTGCACGTGCTTCGGGCGGGCGTTGATCGACACGATGGACTCGTGCTCTTTCGTGCCGCGGGTGCAGGCGATGAGTTCGAGTGGGCCGCGGTCCAGGCACACCGACGCCTCGATGTCGACGCACTTGTTTTTCAGATCGATGATGACGCCGGGGAACTCGACGCGGTCCGATTCGGCATCCCGCGGCGCAGACACC
Organism: Phycisphaera sp.; assembly: GCA_016125285.1. GTDB lineage: Bacteria > Planctomycetota > Phycisphaerae > Phycisphaerales > Zrk34 > RI-212. The sequence goes on along the minus strand of WGMA01000007.1, from coordinate 107,689 downwards.
TTGGCCGGTTCGGACGGATTCGACGCCGACGCGGTCGGCCCGAGCCACGCCGACAGCACCACCGTCGCCAGCAGCGCCAGGCGGATCGACGTCGAAAGTTGTGCAACGCTTGCGCTCATCACTCGCTCCCATTGGCACGCTTGATGTACGGCGCGATGCTCGTCAGGTCCGGGGTCTGCTCACCGGCCGCCTTCTCGAGGATGCCAAGCAGCTTCGCTCTGTTCTTGGGGTCTTTCGCGTATCGCTTCTCGATGACCTCTTTCATCATCGGCAACACCTCCTTCACGGCGCCGCCGTACCCGGCCATGGCCGGCACGCCTCCCTGCAGGCGTCCATCCGATCCCCATCGTTCTTCCGAGATCAGGTTCGCGCCGGCCTCAAGGCCTTCCTTGACGTGGTGCCTGGCCATCAGTTCGATACCGTTGGTGCGCACGCCGTCGGCGAACATCACGCCGCTCGGCGCGCGTTCGGTCGTTGCGACGTAGACGTCGGCCCACAGCGACTTCAATTCCTCGGGAGTCAGATGCGGGTATACCGCGCCGGAGGTCATCGACCGCACCGATCCGTTTGTCGCCTTGAGCAGGGAGCGCGTGGCTTCGACCAGTAGCTGGCGGTCCACCTTGTCGAGGTTGTTCCCGCGGCCGCAGACCGACCGCACCGGATCGACCCTGCCGCTGTAGAACAGGACGTTCGCCAACGGCAGATTGAGCGGGTCTGCGGGGTCCAGACGACAGGCGAGCTTGAGCAACGCGGGCAACGCCACGAGCGCGACCCCCGTCATGCCCTTGCCGCCTCGCTCATTCAAGGTGAACGCGTACATCGCGTGGTACTGCAACGTCGGATCGTCGGATTCCAATCCGTGCCTGACCAGCGCGTCGGCCGCTTCCTTCGAATCGCGGCCGGCGCAACGCAGCCCTTCGCAGGCGCCGTACCGGGCGTACCGGTCACCGCTCTGCAGCATGGCCACCAGTTGCTTGGTGACGTCTTCCTCCCTGTCGCCCAGGGCCTCCGCGGCGCTTCGCCGAACGACCGGCGACCAGCTGTGCAACATCGCCAGCAACTCCTCGGTCGATTTGCCTTCGAGCGAGCCGTCACGCCCGGCTTCGACGACCGCCTGAAGCTCACTGCCGCCAAGCGGCTTGGCGGCGCGTCCGGCGTTGCCGGTGATCTGAAGCTTTCTGCGCGGCGCGCAGTAGTGCAGCAGGCGTGCCCCCGTACAGCTCCAGTTGCGATACTTGTTCGGGTCCGATGCGAGCTGTCCCTGGTAAACAAAGTCGCCCGTCGAGCGACGCTCCAGCTCGTAGAACCAACGCAGTTCCTTGAGATACGCCGACTCCGCTTCGTCGCCGGCGACGGCGGCGCCCAAACCGCCCCACAGGAAGGACCAGAAGTTGCCCGTGTGCCCTCTCTCGCGATCGTTGTACGAAGCCAGGGTCATGCGCGAAAAGAAGGCCGCCGCCTCGGCGTCGCCGAGCAGGTCGAAGAAGACCGCGGTGGCCGACGACTTACCGTTGCTCGCGTGATGCATCCATGGGCCGTGATCGCCGTAGGGAACCGAGCCCTTGTCGACGTAGTATCGGAAGAACGCCGCGGCCCGATCGATCGCCTGATCGACAACCGGCGCCTTCACGCCGCACTTGCGACCGAGCACCAGCGAGATCGCGCAGCCGAGCCCCGCCTGATTCAGCGCGCCGTATCCATCGAGAATGCCGTGCCTGAATTCGCCATCGGTCGAATCCGGGATCGCCATCCCGTGCCCCCACGTCCCGACCCGGCTCTGCCCCATCGCGATCTTCGTCGTGTACTCCTTGATCGCCGGCAGGACGTACTCGTCGCCGGTCGCCAGGTAGTACTCGGCCAGGAAGAGATTCGCGTACCCCCACGTCCACGCCTTCTTGCCGGGCGACAGATCGAGTTTGAGATTCGGATCACCCATGCCGCGGGCATACTCGCGGACCATCGGCAGGTATTTCTTGTCGCCCGTCGCCAACAGGCCCAGCGCATCGATCTGCCCGGCGATCCCATTCGTCAGGCCGTGCTTCTCGATGTACGCGCACGCGGCTTCAATGATGCGTTCGGTCTTTTCGCACTCGACCGGCGATGTTTCGCTGTAGGTCCCCATTGGTCGCAGCTGCAACGTGACCCGCGATGTCTTGCCCTTCCGCCAGACGGTCAACTCGAGCTTGCCGTTGTTCTCCAACTTCTCGGCCTCGGTGATCGCGGCGGCGAATTCCTTGCGAACGTCGTGCCGAAACGGCGAGCCCGAGCCGAGAATCACGTCGTCCTTCTGCAGCTTGCCCGAAGCGGGCGAGTCCGGGTCCACCTTCGTGACATACATCTGGGTGACGCCGGCAGTGTCGTAACGATTCGACCAGATCGAACCGTACGCCCCCGTCGGACCGAACGCCCAGATGACCTTACCGGTCATCTTGTCCCCCTTCGTGAAATCCGGCGGTTGATCGTCGTTCTTCGCCGCTGTTGCGGGGATCACACAAGCGATGAGCAGGACGCATGAAAGCCGAAGGGGCTGTTTGAACATGGGCGTTGACTCCAGGCAGATTCATTCACCTGTGGAAGCCGGATTGCTTCGTTTGGCCGTGGCGCCCGCCACGTCGTCCGGCTTTGCGCTCGGGATCGCGCCGCGTCTGACGGCCGCCCATGGATGCAGCCACGTATTGCGGCGGACGGCCTGCACGGTTATCGTAACGGCGAGATAATTACGGTTTCTGGCAATTTTATTCCGTTAAGCGGCAATCCAAACGATGTCTCACAGCCCTCGACGCGTTGCGTTAATGATCGACCTGGACTGGCCCTATCACCGCCATCTGGGTGTCTTCGCGGGTACGCAACGTTACGCCGAACTGCACGACTGGGAGTGCACGATCGATGAGTTCGCCGGTCATACCCTCGCGAACGACCGAGGCGCGGTTCCGTACGACGGCGTCATCGCACGCGCGACCACCCGGCTCGCCAACGCCTGCCGGCGGCGCGGCATCCCCATCGTGAACACGTGGGCCAACTCACCGGCGCGCTACTCCGTACCGAGCGTGCTGGCCGACGCCGACGCCGCCGGACGATTCGCCGCCGAACACCTCCTCGCCCGCGGCCTGCGCAACTTCGCCGCGCTGGTCTCGCGCGGCAGCCGCAGTTCACAGACAAGCTGCGACGGATTCGCACAGGCCGTTCGTCACATTACCCCGGTGTGCCACTTCGGCAAGGTCCCCACCACGCCGACCAAGTCGCTGAGCAACTGGCAGAGCACGGAGCGAGCGCTCAAACAGTGGATGGACAAGTGGTCGCTTCCGATTGGCGTGTTCGTCGGCAGCGATTCACCGAGCCGGCTGGTCGTGCAGATGAGTCGACGCCGGGGCTGGCGGATTCCCGAAGACGTGGCCATCATCGCGGGATCCGACGAGCCGATCATCTGTGAGCACCCGCACCCGTCGATCACGAGTGTCAACATGGGATACGAGCGGATCGGGTTTGAAGCCGCGCAACAGTTGGACGCGATGATGACCCGCCACGCGCAGCGTTCGCGCCGCAAGGCCGAGCCACCCGTTGAGACGTTAATCCCTCCCCAAGGGCTCGTCGTTCGACAGTCCACCGACTTCTACTGCGTCGATGATGAACAGGTCACCGCCGCGTTGCGGCACATCGCCGACAACTGCCACAGACCGCTGTCGGTCGACCAGGTCGCCGACGCCATCGGCATCGGCAGGAGGACCCTTCAAAACAGATTCCGGCAAACGCTGGACCGCTCGATCGCCGCGGAGATCCGCCGCGTACGCATCGAGCGCGTCAAGCGCGAACTCGCCAACAGCGAGCGCACGCTCGCCGAGATCGCCGCAGATGTTGGATTCCGAAACCCACAACGCCTCTGCGAGGCCTTCCAACGCGACGTCGGCATGAGCCCCGGCCAATACCGAAACGAACGGTGGTAGCACCCCATCTACGCCCGAAGGAATCGCTTGATCGCGCCCTCCTGCGGCAGCTTCATGCGCGTCATGGTGGGGTCCAGATCGCCGTAGTGCTTGATCGGATTGCCATGCGCATTAAGCAGCGAGGTGTACCAGTTGCCCAGCGTCTGGTGACCTTCCGTACCCAAGGCGGGGAATCGGACATAGCGACCCACGATATCGAGGTTGCAGTTCTTCCCGGCCATCACCACCCACGGCGATTCGATGCCATTGCCGTGATGCTTCTCGCCGCCCTCGGGGAAGTACATGACCATCGTGTTGTCGAACATGGTGCCGCTGCCTTCGGGATGGGCCTTGAGCCGATCGACAATGGTCTTCATCAGATTGAAATGATGGACGCGCACGCGCTTTCGGATTTCTCCTGCATCGACGCCCTGGACGGACTCGCCGTGCCCGATGGTGTGATTGTGGATCCGGGACTGCTCCAGGCCGGGCAGGCCGGTCTGATGGAAATCGAGATTGTCGATCGTGTAGGTCACAACATTGGTCAAGCCGGTCACCAGAATGGAAGCCAGGATCTCCGCCATTGCACGCTGCCTGTCCACGCTGAATGCGCCATCGTGTCCATTGGCATAGACCATTTCCCGATCCGGCATCAGAGAGGCGATCTTCCCGCTCATCTTCAACAGTTCGTCGTTTCGCTTGCGGATCGAATCCAGCGTGCGGACGTGGTTCTCCTGAGCAAGCTTGTCCGCGCCGCGAACCGAAGCGACCTCCCGGATCTCGGTCTTGCGGATATGGTCGAACATCTCGATGTCCAGCTTCAGCGACTCGGGATCCAGCACGCACTGGAACAGGTTGTTGTACGCCGTGATGGGGTCCGCGTAGCAGAAGTTCTTCTGATAGGGAGCGGGCACAGACCACCCGTCCACTATGCCTTTTCGCTCGGAGGCGAACGAAAGTTCCACGTGCCCCAACGGAGACGGAAACAGCTTGGCCAATTCGTAATCGATCGAGGCTCGCTTCAAAGTACTGACGGCGCCCTCGTTCGTCTTGAACAAGCCCATCACGCCCTGATAGGAGTGGTGGCCGTTTGGGGACATCCTGCTCGACATGCCCTGCAGGATCGCCATGTGTTCCTTGTGGTCATTCAGGCACGTCAGATAATCGGGGAGTTCGTGCTTGCCCAGATCCACTTCCAACGCCTGCTTGTTCGCATCCTTCTCCTTCAAGTCATCGGAGAACGTCGGCAGTGACAGCTTTTCGGGCCACACACCATTGCCGACGCGCATGAATACAAAGCGTTTCGGAAAGGAGTTGCCACCGGCGCCGGCCCCGAGGGCGTCGAACGACGGACCGAAAGCACAGACACCGGCCCCGAGCATGGACGCCTTCAGAAAGCTTCGTCTACTGTTCATGACCTACTCCTCAGCTTGTTTGCGATAGATGAATGAATCGGACGTCAGCAGCGAGACCACGACCGCATCAAAACTCCCGCCGCTTTTCAGGTATGCCTCGTCGGCATCCATGAGCGTTTTGGAATCGGACAGCGTTTCGTTCCGCCCCATGAAGTATCGGAACGCGTAGCGGATGAAGGCCTGACGCACCTTGGTGGATGCAGCGAGGCGATCCATCAAGTCTGGGGCATCTTTGACCTCGCCATCCAGCTTGCTGTCACCGGTGCCGTTCAACACCCCCGTGGTGTCGACCGGTAGCGTCTTGTAGAAAAACCGCTCGCCCTGCCCGACCCCTCCATTGTTGATCGTCTGGAGCGGATGGGTCTTGACGTTCCTCTTCTTGACTTCCTCTTTCCCGATCACATTGTCCGGGTGTTCCAGTTCCTCTTCGGTTCGGTAGCGCCCGAAATCGTCGTACATCTCGAAGGCGTTGCCCAGCGGGTTCATGTACTGGTGGCATCGCCAGCACATCTCGGCTTTGGTCACAGAGGCGAGCCTGTCACGCAGGGTCTTCGTGTGATCCTGGGGGATCTGCGCCTCGACACCGATGGGGATGTCGGGGATGGTGCCGACGAGGAGCTTCTCCCAGATCCATTTTCCTCGGGTCACCGGATCGGTATGGGCGTTCTGTGAGAACGCCTGCAGCCATGCGGGGTGGGTCAGAACGCCCTTTCGGTGGCTCAACTCGAACGGTTGAACGGGCGGGTAATCCCAGTGGTCCGGATCGATGTTGTAGTAATGGGTGACGTTTTCATGATCCAGAACGCCGGTCATTTTTGGATAGGTCAGACTTCTTTTCGGGCCGATCCACGTGTCGCGCGTATTGGAATAGGGCGTGATATGTTCGTTCTTCCCGTTCTCGAATCGCTTTTCATAGTCGGCCATGATGTTGATAAAGAGCTGAAACACATCTTTATCAATCTTCGTGATTTCTCCCCGCTTGCTCTTTGACTTCAGTCCCGGCACGCCGTGCTTCAGGATGAAGTCTTTGTGCTTCTCCAGGTCCGCGGGAGTCTTGAATTCGCGCCAATGGTTTTCCTGGAAGTAGCGGTACGCCTCCGTCAGCTGGTTACTTAAGGCGGCGACATCCTCGTTGTCGCCGTTGTGATAGACGTAGAACTTGTCTGTCGTCAGCAGTTCCTTGAACACGTCCCTGTCGTTCTCAAGAATGTGCGATACCAGTAGGTCCGCTTCCGCGATCAGGCGTTCTCTCGTTCCGCCGATCGTGTGGCCGAAGCGCGTCTGATCCTTGAACACCTGCAAAGCGTTGTAGTAGCCGAAGAACTCGCGGAAGAATCGGATCTTGCGAACCGGCTGATCCGTGATGTTGTCGCCACCACCCAGGTCCTGAATGACGTTGTCAATGATGTAGACATGGCTTCGGTCCTTGAGAAGACGCTCTACCTCACGCTTGTAATCGTCCCGCGTGTTGAGCCTGCCTTCGCGGGCGGCGCGTGCCAGCTGTTCGTCGGGGCTGCTATCGGTCAGGGCGTAGGCGATCGCGTAACTGGCGTCGCGCGGCGACATCATGCGTCGGCCGTACGTATCCGCCTGCCCGACACCGTACTCATTACGGTTGATGAATTCACTGCTCAGCAACAGTGTCTGGGTCAACTTGGTGATGGCGTCATCAACACCCATCTTGGAGGAATAGGACAGCAGCAAATCCTGGTTTTCAGCCAATTCGCTCTGACTCGGCTCACGTTCGTAGATCTTGTCGTAGAGTTCAACAATGATGTTTCGCGGCAGCTCACCCTTCAGCGGGCTGGATTCCTCCAACGCCTTCTCGAAGCCCGCTTTCCAATGGTCCATGCAGGCCTTCTGAAGCGCTTTGTAAGACATACCCTTCGTGCGGAGTTCCTTGATCGTCGCCGAAACGACCGCCAACTCACCAGGCTTCAGGTCCGGCGTATTCAATTTCCACGCGGAAGACCGCTTCTCCCGATCTGTAGTGGAGCGCGTGAGGAAGTCTTCCAGGTTCACCTGCAGTTTTTCCACCATGCTCTCGATCTGGTTGCTCTGGAGGCCGAGGTGGAACCAGTACTTTTCACACGCCCGGATCAGCTCCTCCCTGCCCTTCGCGCCATCGGCGTAACGGAAGAAGGCCATCTCAATCAGGCGTCCCTCGGCTGAGTTTCGAAAGCTGTCGAACTGCTTCTGCGCCCGGTCCCCGGTGAACATGAGGCCTTTGCCGGAGACATCTTTAAACTCGATCTTCGAGTACCTGGGAAGCCAATCCTCGTTCTCGCCTCCGTAAAGGTCTTCACAGAGCCGATCGATATGGTTGCTCAGGTAGAGATCGCGGCTTTTGAGAATCGCCTCGTGCTTCGATTTGGTTTCGGCGATCGCGCGCACGGACGGCAGGAAATCGGGGTAACGTCCGCTCAGGTAGTTGACCATCGACTCCGACACGTACTTGGAGTTGCCGATCATCGTCATGAGGTGGCCGCTGCCCATCTTGCTGTTCGCGTAGTAGCGCACGCCCGATTGGCTGGGCAGAAGGAATGGATTGGCGATCTCTGAGGGCAGCGCGTGCCCTCGAACGACCTCGCTTTTACCGTTCACCGATGTCCGCTTCGCCTCGCCGACCCTAAGCAGAGCATTCATCTTCTCTTTGAAGATAAACTCGCTGATCATCCACTTGCGGTCGTAGGTGAAGCCCTTGAGATCCTTGTATTCGCCCGAGAAGAGCTTGTCGTGCTCAACGTAGTTGGCGTACCTGGGGCTCTGCATCCGCTGGTTGAATGCCTCGGCTCGCCCTGCCTTGGCAAGCTCAGACTGGATCCATCCGGCAACCATGTCTCTGTGTTGCTGCGATAGCTGCAGCTCGTCTTTGGGCGGCATCCGCCGCAGGTACAACACCTCCTGCACCTTCTCCAGCAACCCGATCCGCTCGTCCTGGCTGACCGTCGCGATGACATCGAGTCGCACATCGGCCTCAACCCAGCTGGCGCCGTGGCACTCGTAGCAGTACTTCTTCATGACCTTCGCGACACCCTCAGGCACAGCGAACGAATCCGCGGCCATTGATTGCGCGGGCAATATCAGGATGAATGCCGCCGCCAGTTGGACTGCGATCTTCTTCACTTGCGCACTCGGTGTCTTCACTTGATGATCCTCGATCCGTTCCGAGCCGGAACGCGCCATCCGCTGTATCGCCACACCCGAATTCTATGAGGACGTATGTTGTCTTATGCGCATTGCTAGTTAAAATTCATGCAATGCGATTCCGTCGATTTGCTCAATTGCCTCATCAGACAGGCCGAGAGAACGCCGGGCCTGATTCGGTCACAAGCGGATAGGTTCACCATGACCAGTACGAAGAAGCGCGTTGCAGTCATGCTCGAGTTGGGCGAGGGTCTTCAGCGGCACACGAGCGTTTTTTCCGGCATCCTTCCGTACGCGAAGCGTCGCGACTGGGAGGTCATCATCGATGAGTTCGCCGACGACACGCTGGCCCAATGCAAGCGAGACGGCGCCCCCTACGATGGTGTCATTGCAAGGGCCACCGCCAAGCTTGCCAAACAGGCCAAACGACTCGGCTTGCCCGTAGTAAACGTGTGGCGTAACTCGCCGGCGCGCGTACCGAGCGTGTTTGCCGATCTAGAAAAGGCGGGCCGCCTGCGTGCGGAGCACCTGTTGCTGCGAGGCCTCAGGCACTTTGCCGTGCTGACCGGCAAGAGCATCGGCCATCGACTGGGGCTGAAGGGCTTCGTCGATAGCATTCAGGACGCTGGCCTGGAATGCAGCGCCGCCTATATCTCGGTCACCCCGTCTGCCAACTTGCGTGCGTGGCGCAAGGCCGAACGCGCCATCCGCGAATGGATCGATGGATTCGAATTGCCGATAGGCGTCTACGTCGGCGCCGACGAGGTCGCGCGCATCGTGATTCAGACCTGTCTCAACCGTGGCATGCGTATTCCAGAAGAGGTCGCCGTCGTGGGCGGGAGCAACGAGATATCGTTTTGCGAAGGCCTCACGCCGTCGTTAACCAGCGTGGAGTTGGGCCTCGATCGAATCGGCCACGAGGCGTCAGTCCTATTGGGCCATCTCATGGATGGCGAGCCTCCTCCGACGCGGCCCCTGCTGCTGCCGCCGATCGGCCTGATTGCCCGTCGGTCCACCGACTTCTTTTCGGTCGATGACGAGACCGTCGAGGCCGCACTCCGCTTCATCGCGAATCATAGCCATCGCCCGATTGGTCCAGACGAGGTCGCCGAAGCCGTGGGCGCGAGGCCACGCACGCTTCAACATCGGTTCAAACAATGCCTCGACCGAGGTGTCGCCACCGAGATCCGTCGTGTCCGCGTCGAACGCGCCAAACGCGAACTGACCTACGGCGATCGATCGATCGCCGATATCGCCGACGCCGTCGGGTTCGGATCCCGAATCCAATTCCACCAGACGTTTCAGAGAGAGTTGGGCGTCTCGCCGAGCGAGTACCGAAAGCAGAATCGATCGTCCTGATCGTACGCGGAATCCGCACAGGACTTCTGGCGCCCTTCGAATATCTGAGGACGCTCGTTATGCATAAATACAAACATCAATTGGGTTACTCATAACATCCATCATCATGCAGAAGTTTCGAGTTCAGTATGTAGGTTTTGGCTTGGCGGTCGCCACGGCCACGATGTTGGCGCGAGTGGGCTCGAACCACCAACCTTCGGCTCCGGAGGCCGAGTGGCTTAGATATTCAAATACCCAAAAACGGGCTTTTGCGACGTTCGGGATCCCGCTGCGCTGCACTCAGCCTGCATCGACATGATCAGGCAAATCACGACATGACGCGCTAATCGATGACAAGGCATCAAACAACGATCTTGCGAATGACGCGTGACGAAGCGACCGACGCATCTGAGCGTGTGACCCGCGCATAGATCGCGGTCACGCCGACTGGAAGATTCTTGATCGTCAATGAACGCCGCTCGCCGGCCGCCTCATCAAGTTTGACGTCGCCGTTGAACAACTCGATCTTGCGCGCATCCTGAGGCGCCTTTTCGATCGCGATGTCGAGTGACGCGTGACGGTGGATCACCAGGCTGTCGGGCACCGCGAGCTTGACCTCACCTACGTCGGCGAGGAAAGCCTGCCACGCGCGTGCGAGTAAAGCGTTCGGCAGCCAGCACGCGTTGGTCTTGTCGCCCGCGTAATCTGAAAATGGTGCGATCTGCGGCACAACGCCCTTCTTGGTCGGCGCATCACCCAACCACCCATCGGCCTCATCCATCGCCTTCAGAGACGGTGGGCCGTCGCTCGACTGTTGCTCGCCCAGGCGACTGCGGATCGCGTGTTCCCACCACGGCCACACCAGGTCGTTTGCATAGTGATACTCGTGCTGCTGCCCCCACTGCGGCGCGATCGACCACAAGGCACCCTCCCGACGCTGTTCGGGCAGCTTCGCCGAGAGTTGTGCGAACTGCCTATTGTCCCGTTCCCCGAACACCGTGATCGTCGGGATCGATTGCGTCGCCTCGTCGCGCGGGCCGACCTCCAGACCGACCGGACAGCACGCGATCGTCCGCTGTGGATAGAGCGCGGCCATCTTCATCAACATGCCACAGCCCGCCGAGAAACTGTTGAAGCAGAACGGAGCGTGCACGAGTTCCGCGTGCCCGGCGTCGGTAGCGAAGCCGTCTAAAGCCTCGATCAACGTGTCATAGTCATCGTTCCGGACGCCGAAATAGTTGGCGCCGATCACCGCGAAACCGAGGTGTCGCGCCAGCTGCTGATAGTCTTCACGTCCCACGAGCGCGGTGTAGTAAGGATTGACCAGTACGCCACGAAGAGACGCCACACCGTTCGGCACCCAGCAGTTCACCTCGACCGCGTCGAGCGGCCCACCGCCGCGCGGCTCCTTCTTGCGCGGCGTCTTCAGCGGGACGTTGCGTTGAAAGATCCGTCCGTCGCGGGCATCGGGCGCCTGAGGCGCGTCTTCCGCCGCCATCGCCACACCGTTGAACGCCTTGCAACCGACGCCCGCGAACAATCCCGCGCCGATCCCCGCGCGTACGATCTGTCGACGTGTGTATCGCATCAACCACAACTCCTCGCAGGCAAGCGACGCATCGGTGAGTCGCCGCCCCATATCGTTATCCGCGTACGGTTCATTGCCGTATCGGCGCGCCGGTCATATCGAACACCGTGAAGTGTCCATCCAACTGTCCACCCGCGAATCGCGGCTGCGTCGGGTTCACGCACGGCGTCCGCTCCTCGTCGGTCGCCCCGGTGACCGCGACAAGCATTTCGCGGCCGTTGACCACGCCTCGGAACCACCTGAAGCGTGCATCGTTTCCGAGATCGATCTCGCCGCATCCGGGCATGATCGAACTGAATCTCAGGCCGTCGAGGTGCGGGTTGAGGATCGTGAGATTGTTTCCCGATTGCCGCTCGGCGCCCTCGTTAAAGTGATTGGGCGTCGTGTACAGGTCGCCGAACACCGACCCGGCGATCGCGACGGAGCCGTCCGCGGTCGATGTCATCGCCTCGATGCGAGCCGACTCCACGCCCTTGTACTGGCTCACCCAGAGCGTCCCGTGATTCACCTTGCACGTATCGGGATCGATCTTGATCACGTAAGCGAAACTCATCGCGCCCGCGCCGGCGGCGCTGAGGCGCAGGCCTTCGGTCCTACCGTTCCACGCCTTGCGGTGAAAGTTGAAGGGCTGGCCGTACATCACGGAGTTGCCGCCGTCGGACCACGCGCTGAACAGGATCTGCCCGTCGGGCATGTATTGGATGTTGCGGATCGCGGAGTCCGACACGAGGCGTGCGGAGTCGGAGCCGACGACCGGTCCCGGCCAATTGTAGAGGTGGTACTTCACCGAGCCATCGGGGTGATAGATCTTCAACTCGGGGCAGCGCCACGGTTCACGACCGGTGGGCCAGTGGTGTTCGTGCCCATAAACAAACTCGCCGGTTTGCTCATTCACGTCGTAGTGACGGGCGTTGAAGCCCTTGTCGCAGGTGAGTCGCGCGATGCGATTGCCCGATCGGTCGAACGTGTCGAACGCCAAACCCTTGAACAGCACGTTGCCGCTGCGGAGCAGTTCGACCCGCGGAAAGTCCTGCGGCGCGGTGATGTGCCGTAACCACTGCACCTTCGTCCCGTCGGACGAAAGGCGCGCCAGGTAATTCGTACGCTCGCTCGGAGGCTGTTTACCGTAGTCGACCTTCGGCGCGTCGATCTCGCGCACGTCATCGCACAGCGTCTGGAGAAGTTCGCGTTTGCCGTAACCGACGAGATAGATGCCGCCTTCGGCGTCGACGACGGCGCCGGTCACCGTCCCTGTGGTCCACGGAAATCGCGACGCGGAGACGATCGATTTGAAGTCCGGCGTCAGGCGGACGACGAACGCCGTCGCCGCGGGATTGCTGTGCTTGAACTTGTCACGCCGCTGTTCGCCCTCTTTGTTGAGTCGCGGCTTGCCCCTGGCGTCGAACATCATCGGCCAGCCCTGCGCTTCGGGCGCGGGTTGATCCGGCCCAAGCACTTTCACCGTCACGCCGCCCGGATCAAACGTCGGCCCCAACGTGACACCGACCAACACAAGCGAACCGTCCGGCTGAAATCCGCCGCCCGTCAGCCACTCCGTCCCGGCGCTGCCCACGTACGACGCGGCGATCGGCTGCACGAGGTGCTCGGTGTCCACGCGCTCGTACTTTTCCTCCGCGGCAAACGCCACAGTGCCGAGTGCGAGAAGCAACATTGAAATCGTCACGATACGCATGTCCATCTTTTCCAGTCAGGGCGCAGCGATCTACTTACTGTTCGGCGGATACGCTTTGAGCCACAGGTGTATGTTCAGCGGGCCGGGGTGGAGTTTGAGGCCGAGATCCTTGCCGTCGACGGTGAAGAACGCATCGATGCAGATCGACGTCTTCCCGCCGCTCTTGACCCGCACCTCCGCGTCGGCGCGAACGGTCGTCCCGCGAACCGTCACTTCGAGCACGGCCGGCGAGCGAATGACGTCATTCACGCCTTCGGGGTTCCGTTTCGACTTGGCGATCGGCGAATAGTCGTCGTTGAAATCGATCTTGATCTCACGCGCCTCGCCGATCGAGATCAGTTTGATGCCCAGGTCGGTTTTGCCGTCCACGACCGTTTCACCGAGGACTCGCCGCGACTGATCGCCCAGGTTTTGCGCGATCCGATCGAAATGAATCTCAAACGCGCCCCGGTGTTTCGTGTCGTCGTACACCCAATATCCGCCATCTTCGGGGCGACCGTGGCAAAAGCTCGGCCACGCCTTGTTGTCCGCGTCATACACGAACAGGACCGCGTCGTACTTCGGCATCTTCGAGTTGATCTCGAAGCGCTCGCCGGACTTCGGGGCATCATCGGCAACGGCGAGAGATACCACTAGAGCGATCAGAACGGGCCATAGTCGTGAAGGGTTGCTCATCGGGATCGCCTGATCGCAGAAATCGTTGCAACGGGTAACCGTTCGATGGCGGCTGACGCGCATCCACAGCGCGCCCTGACGATCGTACCGACGGCGGAGCACATCATCGCGAGAAGCGTGAGTCTCATGCAATCACTTCTTCTTCGGGGTCGCCTTGGGTTGCGGCGGAGGCGCCTTCTGGATCACGAGCCGAAAGCCAATGAAGTTCTGTTCGTCCCGGCTCGAGAAGGGCTGGGTGAATGCGGAGCGGCAGTATTCGGGCGTGCTCGCCCACCCGCCGCCGCGGATGGCGCCGTTGATGCACCACTCGGCGACATTGCCGTGCACGTCGTAGAGCCCCCACGCGTTCGGCCTGTAGCTGCCCACGCGCGCAAGGTGGACCACGCCGTCGTCAAGCGTACGGTGCGCGCGTTGTGAGTAGATGTCGCCGGTGTCGTACCACGACTTATCGGCGAAGTTGCCGAATTCCGGCAGTTGCGACGCGTCGTCGCCGAAGCTGTAGGCCGTGGTGGTTCCCGCCCGCGTGGCGTATTCCCACTGCTCTTCGGTCGGCAGGCTGTACTGCCAGTCCTTCGGCAGGCCCGCGTTCTTCTGGTCATCCTCCGTCATCGTCTTTTGCGTCTGCTTACGCATGTCGTCGAGGTTCACCATCGTCAGGGGATGATTCTTGTCACGAGCGATCGTCTTGTTCGGGCGGTTGCGGAGGTTCTCACGGAGCGTCATCTCGTACTTAGAGATCCAGAAGCCTTCCTCGATGACGACCTCTTCCTGCTTCTCATCCGAATAACGACCCGACTCCGTCTCCGGGCTGCCCTTAACGAATCGCCCCGGCGCGATCCACACGAAGACCGCGCCGCGGCGATTGACCCACTCGTCGCCCGTCTTCGTGCCGAGCACGAACTTGTCCGGCGGCGAGATCACGTCGTCACCGCGACCGGTCAGCGTCACGGACTTCGGGATTGTCGACATCACGGAAGCGCCGCCGGCGCCGAACGCCCCCAACATGTCGTTACTAGAAGAAAGGTTCTTCACCAACGTGCCCTGATCATTGAACGCGACGAAACTGTCGCGCGGGATTTCCTGTTTGAACTTCGCCGCCTTGGCTGCGTCAACGATGACGATATTCAGGCGACTGCCGCCTCGGCTGTCGAGCGCCGACAGAAGGTCGCTGAGCGCGTAGCCCCGCCCCGCCCGCGTGTCCGTGCCGGGTAGAAGCACTTCGTCCTTACCCTTGGAGTTGCCCTGCCGGACCGCGCCAGTGAAGTAGATGATCGCGGTGCTGGCGGTCGGCGTGGTCTCCGCGAACTCCAAGCAGACACGCTTGAGCTCGGCCTCGTCGAGTCCCTTGGCGATCCGGCAACGCACGCCGAACTTCTCGAAAGCGGCGGCCAAAGCTTCAAGATCGCGAGCGGGCGTCGTCATCTCCTTATCCGCGTGCCCGCTGTTGTCGATCAGCAACGCGACGCGGTGCTCCGCCCGCGCCGTCGTGGCCACACAAACCAACATCGCAGCCCATGCACACAGCACGATGCGCCGGCGTCGCAACTGAACGACTCGTCGTCTCAAAGCATGATCTCCGCGAGCGGGCCGGTCTGGTCGAGATCGCTGATCGCCACGTCCTGAACGCCGAACGTCCGACAACCGTCGCCGACGACATTGAGCAGCGAGACGTACAGGTTGGCGATCGTGCGATGCCCCGTCTTGCCGTACCACGGATAGCGCAGGTATCGGTTGCCGAGCTTCAAACGGCCGCCGAGGTCGCCGATGAGGATGAACGGCCACTCCTCACAACGCGGGTGGTGCTGTTCGGCGGAGTCCGACAGATAGACGATCAGCGTGTTGTCCATCATGGTGCCGTCGCCCTCGGGGATCGACTCGAGGCGTTTGATGAAGCGAGCGAGTTTCTCGATGCACGTGCGACGAATGAGCGCGTGGCACATGCCCGCCGGTATTCCCGCCTGTGTCGCGCCGTGACCGATGGCGTGCGAACCGATGAAGCCGGAGCCCTGGCCGATCTCCTCCGCCATGCAGCTAAGGCCGATGCGGTCAGGCCCGGCGCCAGCGGTGACGGTCACGACGTTGGTCAGTCCGGCCGCCATCACGCCCGCCGCGATGTCGAACTGCGCCTCGAGCCGATCAAACACGCCGGTCGGCCCGGTCTTCGTTTCCACGATGTTCCCGACCTTGGAGTCGATCCGTGGCGCAGCGCCGGCGATGCGGTCCGCCATCGACAGCAGCTTGCTCTGGCGTCCACTCATCGACTCGAATGCGTCGAGATACCGCTCGAGCTTCGCCTTCTCCTCGCTGTCGAGGCGCGACTGCATGCGTTTGACGTCGTCGGCCATGAAGTCCAGCAGGTTCGTATCGGCGTCGAACTCCTTGCGTGCCGAACCCGCCGCGCCGGCTGAGAAGTATTGCCGCAGCGCGAGCACGGGATTCAAAAGCGTCGGCATCGCCTTACCCTTGTCCGTCGACGTGACGATGTAGGCCATGGACGCGGCGTTGTTCGACACGCCGACGCCGACCTGTGGAAAGATGCCGCCAAGATTACGTGCCAGCGCCGCGTCGATCGTTTCGCCGTACGCCCTCTTGCTCATCGGCCAGCAACCCAGCGCCGCAAAGCCGGAGTTGTGGCTGCCGCGCGCAATCCGGCCGGACAGGCCGTGGATCATCGTCATCTTGTCGACCCAGGGCGAAAGCGGCCGCAGGCTCATCGCCATCTCGTGATCGGCGAGCGTGCGGTCTTCGAGTTTGTCGGGATCTTTTGGCCGTTCGATGCCCGCCGGCTGAATCTCATTGACATAGACGCCGTTGCCCTGCACGAAGAACAACACGCGAGCGGGCCTGGCGGACCCGGCCGTCGCGGCGTCAAGCTGGCGGATAAACGGCGCGAGGTAAAGGCCGCCAAGTCCGAGTGTGGCGCCCCGGAAGAATGTACGACGATCGATACTCATGGTTTGCTCCCGGCTTGCGCCGATGTTTGTCTGAGCAGGAACGAATCGGAACTGAGCAGCGACACGACCAGCTCGCGGAAACTGCCGCCGCTGTCGCGGTACGCCTTGTGGGCGTCCTGCAGCGTGTTGGCGTCACCGATCGTCTCGTTACGGCCCATGAAATAGCGGAACACATAGCGTACGAACACCTGCTCGGCGTACTCGGATTTCGCCAGCAGTTCGACCAGCTCGATCGGGCCGGCGACCTTCTTACCGTCGAGTTCCGCGACGCCGGTTCGCGAGATCAGCGCGCTCGCGTCGACCGGCTGACCGGCATCGAGGCGCTGGAAACGACCGTAGTGATCGTATCGCTCGAAGGCGACGCCGAGCGGGTTCATCTTCTTGTGGCAGCGCCAACATTCCGCGGGCTCGGTCGCGATTTTCAGTCGGTCGCGGAACGTCGTGTGCTCCCGCTCGGGCACGCGCGCGTCGACGCCGATCGGCACGTCGGGCACGGATCCGCCGAGCAGGTGCGTACGAATCCACTTCCCGCGCTGCACGGGGTGATTCTCGAAGTTGCCGGACCACGCCGCCAGCCATGCCGGGTGCGTCAATACCCCCGCCCGCTCGTCGCGCGGGAACTCGACGGGTTGCGTCTCCGCAGACCACTTCCAGTCCGGCGAGAGGTTATAGGCGGTGTGATACGGCGACCAGCGTTCGTGGCCCTTGACGAGAATGACGCCGTCACGCTTGTCGTTCTTGAAATTGGCGTCGACGTAGTACTTCCGCGTGGTAAGCAGTTCAGCAAATACGTTCTGGTCCGCCCGAAGCACGTCGCGGATCGTCGCCTCGAGATCAGCCACCAGCCGCTGGGGATCGTGATCACCGCCTTCCGGCTTGTCCTTGAACACGTCGCGAGCGAACGGATAGTTGAAGTACTCGCGGAAGAACTGGAGGACGCGTGGATTCTTGCCCTGCCCGCGAGAATCGTCCGCCAGGCGTGACCGCACCAGCGCCCCGACTTGCTCTGACGTGGCGAGCCCGCCGGCCGCCGCCGACTTCATGAATTCGTCGATCGGCTCGTTGCTCAGCGCGTAAGACAACGCGAAAGCGATTTCACGCGGCGATAGACGCACGCGCCCGTATTCGTCCGGCTTCCCGTCGCCCAACTCGCGCCGATACAGCACCTCCGGCTGCATCAGCACCGCCGTGATCATCATCTTCGCCGCCGTCTTGTGACCCGCCGCGGCCGCGGTCTTGTCGAAGAAGGCCTGGAAGCGATCGGTCTCCTCCGCGGTCGCCCCGCGATCCAACACCTTGCGAAACACCACGCCGATCGCGTCGCGCACCGCCTCCGGCTTCGGTGGACCATCGTCGCTCGCCAGTTCCCTAAAGACGCGGTCTTTCGCCCGTGGTCCGATCATCGACTCGGCGATCTTCTTCGCGTTGCCCAGCAGCGGCGCGGTCGCCGCCTCGTCCAGAAAGTACGAAGCGGCGTAGTCCTTGAACTCCGGATCGTCGAGTTCGTTGAGCCCGTTGGCCAGTCCCTCGATGCGATCACCGAGTCGAGGCATCGTCGAGTCGTAGATATCGGGACGCAGCCGCCATAGACGGGGTGGAGCCGGATAGACGCGGTCGAGACGCGCGCCAAACAGCGCGTCGTGATCGACGTAGTTGCCGTACTGGGGCAGCGCCAGCTTCTCGGACTTAGGCACGCCCGGGAGTTGCCCCTTTCGCAGCTCGTCACGGATCCACGCGATCATCGCCTTGCGTTCGTCCGGCGTTGGTTGAAGTTTGTCCTTAGGCGGCATGTCGCCGAACGTGACCTGCTCGCGAATCAGCCGCCAGGTCTCGAGCCCGTCACCGTTGATCTGCGTCGAGTCGATGCCTTCGAGCGAAAAGTTACCCTTCTTGATCTTGTTGTCGTGGCAGTCGAGGCAGTAGTCCTCGAACAGCGGCACGATCCGCGCCTTGAAGCCCGCGACGTCCGGCTCGATGCTCTTCAGCTCGAGTTGCTGCCCGAGCGCGACGCCGTTCGCCATCACGACGGACAACACGCCGAGCAGCAGTCCGCTGGAAATGTACGAAGTTCGTGCCATCTGACGCGCGCCCTGTTGCCGAATGGGTTCTCACTGCTGCTGAGGAAACATCTCAACGAAGATCGCCTGCCAGTTGCTGATGTGCCGGTCCATCGCGTCGCGCGCCTCGTCGCCATCGCGCGCCTCGAGTGCGCTGAGGATCTCATCGTGCTCTTTCCACGCCTGCTGCAGCAGCGGGACGTTTGTGCTGATTCGGTTGAACCCGCGATGAAGCAGCCGGTACCGACCGATGTCCTTGGCGAGGAGCGGGTTTCCGCTGCTCTCGGCGATCGTGCGATGGAACACCTCGTCGAAGTCCGTCCAACGCTGATGCCAATCAATCGCGTCGGTGTCCGCAACCAGCTCGTCCATCGTGCGGCGAAGCGGACGCAGCTGACGGTCGTCCATCCGCCCCGCGGCCAGCTCCGCCGCGCGGGACTCGAGGATCCGGCGCATCTCGAACACGTTATAGAGGTCATCCCGCGTAAACGTCGCCACGCGCGCCCGACGACCCGACTCGATCTCCACCAGTCCGTCCGCAGCCAGCAGCATCAGGGCACGCTGAACGGGGGTCCGGCTCAACTCCATCTGCTCGGAAACCTGCAACGCGCTCAACGCCGTGCCCGGTCGCAACCGCCCCGAAACGATCGCCTCCATCAGCGTCTCATAGACCGACTCGGCGAGATTGTCGCTCGCGGCTTCAAGCCTCGTAATTCCATCGATGTAAACGCGAACAGTCATTCAGCAGCCTCCGAGATCGCGGAATTCAATGATATCATTATGAATGCAGAATGAGTATAGACACGCTGATTCAGAAATCAACTTATCAAATACGTCAAAATATCAGGCAAACCCCCTTGCAGTCCTTGATTCTGAATTCAGAACTAAATAATGTGAATGCGTTATTCGGCGTACTCGTTGGGGGCGATTCGACAATTTTGCGATGAACACCGTTTAATATCTGGGCTCGTCAGATCCCCGAATGGAGAAGACCGATGGGCGTATCACGCAGGTCGATACTACGCGGCGTATCGCTCGGCGCCGGTGGAGCACTCCTGTTTCCGATGATCCACAGGGTCCGCGCCGAGACCGCCGGCACAATCAAGCCCATGCGCTTTGTGTTCATTGTCGAGGGCAACGGCTGCAACGCCGAGCAGGTTCAGCCCCAGGGCATCGAACGCAATGTCAAGTCACAGAACCGGAACGATCTGACCGACGTTGTTGAGCATCGCCTGATCGACCACGATCCCGCCCCGGCCCTTGAACCGCTCCGCAGGTACCGCGATAGGATGTGCATCCTCCAAGGTCTGTCCGGACGGATCTGCGGCGGCGGACACTCCAACGACTTCGGAGCGCTCGGGGCATACCCCGCGAAGTCCGGCGCGTACGCTGAAACCGTCGACTGGGCACTGGCAAAGAAGATCGGTGGCATCTTCCCCCACGTCGGCCTCGGTATCACCGACAAGGCCGAGCACGCGGCCGTGTACAACATCTCCGCCAGCGGGCCCGGCAAGAAGCTGCCTACGCAGTGCCGACCCGATCAGGCATACGCCAACCTGTTCGGCTCTGTCGCGGGCGGGGACGCTCGGCAGGAGTTCATCGCACAAGGCAACCTGCTCGACTTCATGGTCGAGGACGTCAAACGCGCCGAAGCGCAGGTGTCCGGCACCGAGCGAGAGAAACTGCAGAGCTACGTCGACTCGTTCGAGTCCATGCGCGGCAGGCGTTTCGACCTCGATCGGATCGCCGACAAGCTCCGCGCGGCCAAGCCGGAGGTCACCGACAAGTACCGCTCGCCTGTCGAAACCGATCGGCTCGAGTCGCAGTTCGATCTCGCCGCAGCGACGCTCATCGGCGGATTGAGCAACGTCGTGACCATCGCCTCCGGCTGCGGCACGCCCTACTTCTCCGTGAAGTTCACGGGTCTGGGGATCGCCGTGGGCAAGCACACCATCGGGCACGGCGGTTCTTACAAGGACTGGACCTGGTCCGACATGGCGATCATGATCCGCCGCTTCCACATGCAGCAGATCGCACGCCTGGCGGATCAGCTCGACGCGATCCCCGAGGGCGACGGCACGATGCTCGATCACACGCTGATCATCTACATGTCCGACGCCGCGGAGGCGCACCATTCGCGTTGCTGGGAATGGCCGGTCGTTATGCTCGGCGATCTCGGCGGGCGGCTCCGCACACGCGGGCGGTTCCTGCAGTTCCCCGGGTACGGCAACAAGAGCCACCGCACGATCGCGAACCTGTACACCACGCTGCTGAACGCCGCGGGCGATCGCCGTGAGCGATTCGGCCTACCCGACCTCGGCCTCGCGGACCTGCCGCAGGACGGCCCGCTGCACGAGTTGCTCGCGTAACACCTCGCCACGTTCACGATCACCCGATACCACATGAGAATCAAAACGATTCTTATCGTCGCGATGCTGGGTTTCACGAGCGTCCTTCACGCCGGGGAATGGATGTTTCGACTGCGCGACGCACATGTGCATCTGCGACGCGCACTCTTTGATCGCGATGCGGCCTCCGCATGGGAACAGGTCGACCGCGCCACGCGACAGAGCGCGGGCCTCCTCGCCGCGCGGATCCGCAGCAACTACGACGGCCTATCCGACGCAGCCAAGCAAACATTGCGTACACAACTCGGCGTCGACGATGACGCCGGGGCACGCGCGGTCCAAGGCCAGGACGTCCTTGTTGCTCCGTTCTTTCTCGAAGCCCATCGCGAACTGCTCGTCGGCCAGCGTGACGACGCCAAACTCAAGGATCACGGCACGCGCATGGCCGGTCCGACCGCCATCGTCGTGCAGAAGCAGACGCCCGATGAGAAGCTGGTGCCCTACACCTTCACCGTCGAGGGGCATTTCGGTGGTCAGGCGATGGACTACCGTGCGCATCTGAGCGTGCCATCGCTGGACGCGTTACTGGGCCCGGCGCCGGAGTTGCCGAAACTCTCCACCGAAGCGATGTCTCAGCAGGCGATCGCGGTGTTCATCGCCGCCCAGAAGGCGTATGTGTCGGGCAATACGGAGGCGCTCTGGCCGCTGCTGGATTGCGACAGCCAGTCACAGGCGAGCCACTTCGCGGATCAGGCGATCGAACAATCACACAAACACGACGATGTCGCGGAGTTGCTTCAGATCAGCGACTCTGAATTGGCCACACTGGATGGCAAGCACGTATGGGCGTTGCCGTGGGCGCGCGAAGACCTGGCCTATTTCGCCGAGGGCGCCGATCCACGATTCGTCGATGCGTCAGGCTACGACGCGAAGAAGGTCGCTGAGCCGAACGGCTACAAGCAACGCGGCAAGGCGCCGCCCGCCGAATCGGTTATCGAGTTTCAATCGAGTGGCCGGGCCTGGCAGGTCCCGGTCCGCGTCAACTACCGCAGCGGCGCTGCCGAGATGAAGCTGTACCTCCGCCCGCCGTTCTATCTGCGTCTACGCCCCAAGAAGTGACAGGGCAAAGCGACCTCGGGGATGTCCGTCGATGACGCGATCACCTCGTGGACAAGGTTGCCGTACAGATCGGTCATGCGTTCGCGGTCGAGGCCGAGCAGGTGGAGGGCACCCCCGAAATACCCTCCCAATCTCTCGACCTCAAGGACCGCTACCTGCTTCTTGGCTGCACACATTCGGGGTTAGCCGACATCGTGTGACACCTCGCGTCACTGAACGTGCAGAAACTCCCAAATTTTGAGCGGCTTGGGAATAGCGTTGCAGAAAGGGTTTGACGCGTTTCGTCACTTCGTGACGCTATGCGTCTTCGAATATCCGCGGCAGGGCTCGAACCTGCAACCTTCGGCTCCGGAGGCCGACGCTCTATCCAATTGAGCTACGCGGACGCGATTGGGAATAGTAGATTAGCACACGTCGGGGTCGCAATCCACGAGCGCGGGCGGCGTGGGATGCGGGTGGCGGAGTCGCGGGCGATGGGGCGCGGCGTGGTGCGGCGGAAAAGTACGTTTGGATGTGGTGGGTGGTGCGTCTTACAATGCGGCGGGCGGAGCGCGGACGCGGCGGGCACAGGCTCGGCGTTCGTTATGGCGAACACGTAGCTCCAACATTTCAGCGGGTGACCGGGCATGCTCACAGAACCCTTTACGAGACACGGTGGTGTCGTCGTTACGCTCGTCATGATGGCGATGGCGATTGTCGCGACGGGCGAACGCGTCGTCGCGGCGGATGGCGCGGCTGACGCGGACGTCAACTTCTTCGAAGCCAGGATTCGGCCGGTGCTTGTCGAGCACTGCTACAAGTGTCACTCCACCGAGGCAAAAAAGTCGAAGGCGGGGCTGCTGGTGGACACGCGTGAGTCGCTGCGGCGCGGCGGAGACGGTGGACCTGCCGTTGTGCCTGGCGACCCGGACAAGAGCCTGCTGTTCACCGCGATCACGCACGCCGATCCCGAGCTGAAGATGCCGGCGAAGAAGCCGAAGCTGCCGGACGCGGTGATCGCGGACTTCCGCACGTGGATCCAGCGCGGCGCGGCGGACCCGCGCGAGTCGACGGGGCCGGCGCTGGCGCAGGCGCCGACGGACCTCGAGTCCGGCCGCAAGTTCTGGGCCTACATCAAACCGGTCGAGCCCGCGTTGCCGAAGGTGTCGGACGCCACGTGGGCGCGTCGTGACCTCGACCGCTTCGTACTCGCGAAGCTCGACGCCGCGGGCCTGGCGCCGCGACCGGACGCCGCGCCCGGGACGCTGCTGCGTCGCCTGTACTTCGACCTGATCGGGCTGCCGCCGTCGCCGGAGCAGCTGCGTGACTTCCTTGCGCGTGTCCAAGCCGACGGGCTCGACGCCGCGCTCGAGCGTGAGGTCGACGCGCTGCTCGCGTCGCCGCGGTACGGCGAGCGATGGGGCCGGCACTGGCTCGACGTGGCGCGATTCGCCGAGTCGAGCGGCAAGGAGACGAACGTCACGTTCCCGCACGCGTGGCGGTATCGCGATTACGTGATCGACGCGTTCAACGCGGACGTGCCGTACGACCGGTTCATTACCGAGCAGATCGCCGGGGACCTGCTGCCCACGTCGTCCGACGCCGAGCGCGCCCGGCTGATGATCGCGACCGGGTTCCTCGCCGTCGGGCCGAAGGGGCTCAACGAGATGAACCTGTTCCAGGCGCTGGCGGACGTCATCGACGAGCAGATCGACACGGTCACGCGTGCGATCACCGCGACGACCGTCGCGTGCGCCCGCTGCCACGATCACAAGTTCGATCCCTTCGCCATGCAGGACTACTACGCCCTGGCGGGGGTCTTCGTCAGCACCAAGCCGTACTACGGCACGTCCGTCGCGCCCGGCAACATCTTCGGCGGCGACCTGCTCGTCCTGCCGAAGCTCGACGAGCAGCTCATCCCCAACCAGTCGATTCCGCCCGCGAAGCTCGCCAAGCTCAAGGAAGATCTCGCCGCCATGAAGGCGCGCGGCGAGGAGCTCAAGAAGGCCTCGATGAAGGCGGCGGCCGAAGGCAAGGATCCCACCGAGACCGTTTCGCTCGCGGAGGTGCTCGGCCTGATCTGGCGTAGCGGCGGCATCGAGGGCACGCTCAAGACCGTTGACGACGAGGGCCACGCCCTGCCGCTGTGCATGGGTGTCGCCGACCGCGAGACGATGCACGACGCGCCACTGCTCGAGCGCGGCGAGATCGCGAAGCCAGGCCCGAAGGTGCCGCGCGGCTTCCCGCGTATCGTCGATCTGCCCGACGTGCCCGCCCCGCCGCCCGACCACAGCGGCCGACTCGAACTCGCACGCTGGCTCACGCACCCCGACCACCCGCTCACGTCGCGCGTCATGGTCAACCGCATCTGGCACTACATGCTCGGCTCGGGCATCGTCGAGACCGTCGACAACTTCGGCTTCAAGGGAAGCCGGCCCACGCACCCGCAGCTGCTCGACCACCTCGCGCTGCGATTCATCAAGCAGGGGTGGTCGGTCAAGGCGATGGTGCGCGAGATCGCGCTGTCGCGCACCTACCGGCAGGCCTCCACCTTCGACGCCGACGCGTTCGCGAAGGACCCGGACAATCGGCTGCTGTGGCGCGCCAACAAGCGACGCCTCGACGCCGAGTCGATCCGCGACGCGATGCTCTTCGTCTCCGGCCAGCTTGATACGTCACGCCGGCCCGGCTCGCTCGTGGCCACCATCGGCGAGAAGCCCGTCGGCATCGTCGGCATGATCCCCTATGTGCCGAAGGACCTGGACAACTCGCTCCGCCGCTCGGTTTACCTGCCCGTTCTGCGCGACCGGCTGCCCGATGTGCTCGACCTGTTCGACTTCGCCGAGCCCAGCATGGTGACCGGCGCGCGCGACACGACCAACGTGCCGGTGCAGGCGTTGTACTTCATGAACAGCCCGTTCGTGATGCAGCGTGCCGAGGCGCTGAGCAAGCGGCTGTGTCAGGAGACCAACGACGACGACGCCCGTGTTCGCAACGCATTCGTCCATTGCTTCAGCCGCGCGCCCGACGCCGCCGAGCGTGCGATGGCCGAGCGATTCTTCCGCGAACTCGAGGCCGTGGGCGGCGCCCGCTCAAAGGCCGACGTCGACGTGCAGGCGTACGCCAACTTCTGCCACGCCCTGCTCGGCGCCGCGGAGTTCCGGTATATCGACTGACGGCGACCGCTCGGCAGAACCCCCAGCGCCATCCGATCCCCCATCGGATACACTCAGGACTGGAGAAACGATCGAGCGCAATAATGCGCGCGTCAATTCAATGCGAGGGATGACATGAAAGCTCGAATTCTGGTCATGATTCTTCTGGTTCTAGGCATGGGCGTTTTCGCGCCCGCGGCGTCGTACGCGGACAAGCCCGACAAGCCCGGTCGGCCGGACAGCCCCGGCAAGTCCGAGGAGGCGCACGGCAAGGGCAAGGCGAAGGGCCGATCCAAGGACAAACTCGACGAGAAGGAGCTCAAGGAGTGGGACCGCGAGATGCGCCAAAACGAACAGGAGCGCAATCGCGAACTCGATCAGGCGCGGCGCGAGGCGACGAAGGCGGGCAAGCCGGAGCTGTACACCGCCAAGGCCGCGGAGATCGACCGGCGCTACGACGAGAAGGCCGCCGCCATCAACGCGAAGTACAACGTCGACCCCGACGCGCCCGCGTCCGGCGGCGCCGAGCCGCCGGCCCAGCCGTCGGACAGCCCCGAGAAGCATCCGCCGGACAGTCCTGAGAAGCGTGCGCCGGACGGCCCGACCAGTGCTCCGGCCAACGCGCCGACGAAGCACGAGGATCCCAAGCGTCAGACCGCGCCGACCGCCCCGAGGTTTAACGGAGCCAACTTCGCCGGGGACTGGAAGACCAACGTCGGCGTGGTGACGATCAGGCAGCACGGCGACCACGCCACCGGCAGCTACTCGGATGGTCGCACGATCGAGGGCACCGTCAACGGATCGACGCTGACCGGCACGTGGTCCGGCAAGAACAACAACGGCGGCGCATTCGAAGCCACGATCGAGGGCAATGTGCTCAAGGGCGGCTTCTCCACCAAAGACAAGAAGAACAACAAGTGGGTCGGCCAGCGCATCGAGGACTTCTCCGGCAAGTGGCAGTCGAGCGCGGGACCGATGGAGATCGAGCAGGTCGGCGACGAGGTGACCGGACGCTACGGCGAGGGTCTGAAGTCCGGGTTCAAGGGCTCGGTCGAGGGCGACCTGCTGCACGGCAAGTGGAAGGCCGGCGACAAGAACGGCACGTTCTGGTTCCGCAAGACCGGCGATACGCTCGAAGGCAAGTGGGCCGGAGGCGATGAGAAGCCGTACAAGGAGTGGACGGCGAAGCGCTGAGGCCGCGATCCATCGAACGCACGACATCAACCGCCCGCAGGCCTCATCGGTGAGCGGGCGGTTTTTTTCGTGGAATCGGCCGGTCGCGCGCCGCTATGATGGGGCACGGGCGTGAGGGGGACAATTCGATGCGACGAACGACACGGACACCTGTCATGCGCGATATCACGCCGGACCTATCACGACGGAACATGCTCCGCTCGCTGTCGAGCGGGTTCGGGTACCTCGCGTTCGCGGCGATGGCGGCGCAGAGCGGTGCGCGGTCGGCGATCGCTCAGGCCGCGGGCGATGACGCGGCCTCGTCGGCGGCGCTGCTGCCACGCAAGCCGCACTTTCCTGCGCGTGCCAAGCGCGTGATCTTCCTGTGCATGAAGGGCGGACCGTCGCACGTCGACACGTTCGATTACAAGCCGGACCTCAACAAGCGAACGGGGCAGACGACGAAGGTCGGCCGGGCGGGCGGCGTGGCGAAGCTGCTCGGCTCGCCGTTCAAATTCGCGCAGCACGGCGAGTCCGGCCTTTGGCTCAGCGAGTTGTTCCCACACCTGGCGCAGCACGCCGACGACCTGTGCCTGCTCAACTCGATGCACACGGATCTGCCGAACCACCCGCAGGCGTTCACGCAGCTGCACACCGGCAGCTTCCAGTTCGTGCGGCCGTCGCTGGGCGCGTGGACGCTGTACGGACTGGGCTCGGTCAACCAGAACCTGCCGGGCTTCGTGACGCTCAGTCCGCCGGCGGAGTTCGGCGGCGCGACGAACTACGGCAGCGGGTTCCTCCCGGCGATCTGCCAGGGCACGAAGGTCGGCGGACAGCAGCTGCCGGGCCTTTACGCGGCGCTGTGGAAGAAGGACGAGGAACCGGGCCCGCCGATGAAGAACATCGACAACCCGAACGTCTCGCGGCAGACGCAGCGGGCACAGCTCGACCTGATCAACGCGCTCAACGAGCGCAAGCTCGAGCACGACGGGCATCACCCCGAGATCGAGGGCGCGATCGAGTCGTTCGAGCTGGCGTTCCGCATGCAGAGCGAGGTGCCGCACGTGCTGGACATGCGTGACGAGCCGGAGTCGATCCGCGCGATGTACGGCATCAGCGGCCAGGGCGACCGGTTCGCGCGACAGTGCCTGCTGGCGCGGCGGCTCGCGGAGGCGGGCGTGCGGTTTGTCGAGGTCACCGCCCCGCCGAGCTGGGACCATCACCGCCTGCTCGGCGCGCAGCTGACTAAGGCCACCGGCGAGGTGGACCGACCGATCGCGGCGCTGCTGGCGGACCTCAAGCAGCGCGGCATGCTCGACGACACGCTGGTGATCTGGGCCGGTGAGTTCGGCCGGACGCCCTACGCGCAGTCGATCGACGGGCGCGACCACAACAACAAGGGCTACACAATCTGGATGGCCGGCGGCGGCACGCGCGGCGGCCTGGCCCACGGCGCGACCGACGAGATCGGCTACGAGGCGGCGGTCAAGCCCGTGCACATCCACGACCTGCACGCCACGATCCTTTACCTGCTCGGCCTCGACCACGAACGCCTGACGTTCAACTACGCCGGGCGCGATTTCCGCCTGACCGACGTGTACGGCGACGTCGCGCACGACATCGTGGCGTAACGCCTCTCATCAAATGAAACTTTACTCCGCGGTCTGACGGCGCGACGCGAGGTCGGGCGCGTCGATGCGGATGCCGCGGCGGTCGAGCAGGCTGCCCTCGGCGAGGTAGAGACCGATGAGCGCGATGCGGTAGTTGACGATGGCCTGGGCCTCGTCGATCTGCGCCGCGAGCAGGTCGCGCTGCGCCTGCGCGACGAGCAGCGCGGTGGAGGCGCCGACGTTGAACCGCTGACGTTCGGCCTCGAGCGTCTGCTCCTGCAGGACGCGGGTCGTGGCGGTGGCCTGGATCTGCTTGTGGGCGCGGTCGACCTCGTTCACGGCGAGGCGCACGTCCAGGTCGATCAGCTGACGCAGGTTCGTCACCGCGGCGGCGGCCTGGCGGCGCGACGACCACGCGATCTGGTCACGCGCCTCGGCGGCGCGGCGGCCGAGCGTCTGGCTGATGCTCACACCCGCGGCGAAATCGTACGTCTCGCTGCGCAGGTTGCTGAACGAGTCGGTGAACGTGTCGGCGAAGCCGGACTTGCCGACGGTGACGAACAGGTCGAGCTTCGGCAGCAGGCCGTTGCGTGTCACGACGGTCTCGAGGCGTCGCTGCTCGAGGCGGAGCATCGCCTCGTTGACCTCCGGGCGTTTGGCCTGCGCGAGCTTGAGGCGGTCGTCGACGTCGGTGATCGGCTGGGCGTCAGCGGCCTTGGGTTCGGTGACGGCGCGGACCTGGCGGCCGAGTTGGCCGGTCGCGCCGGGGTTGATGAGGCGGACGAGTCGCAGGCGACGTTCCTCGACGACGCTGCGCGCGTCGATCAGCGCCTGCTCACGCCGGGCGACCTCCGCACGCGCCGCCGCGGCCTCGGCTTCGGGGCGATCGCCCACGTCGATGCGCTGCCGGACGTCGGCCAGCTGCTGCTTGGCGACCTCCAGCGACCGCTCGAAGATCGCGATCTCCTGCTCGGCCAGCACGTATCGCCAATACGCGGTCTCGGCCTCGGCGAGCAGCGCCTCGGTGTAACCGCGCAGCTCGTAGGTCGACGCGACGGTGTCGAGCTCGGCCTGTCGGACGGTCGCGAGATTCACCGCGGGCCCGAACCCGCGCAGCAGCGACTGCGTGACGGTCAGGCCGAGGCGCAGCTCGTGCTGCTCGGGCGCACGGTTGGAGATGTTGCGCGTCTGATCGACGGTGGCCTCGACGGTGGTGCCCGACGGCAGCTTCTGCCGGACGCCCGCCCCGCCGCCGGTCTCGCGTGCGTCGACGCTGAAGCGCGCGCCGGTGGAGCGTGCGGTCTCCTCGGCGGTGCCTTGCTCGTGGTGAAGACCGGCGAACACCTCGGGGTCGAACACGCCGCGCTCGATCTGCTCGTACGCGCCGACGATGACGGGGTTGAAGCGTTCGACCGCAAGGTCGCGGTTGTTCCGCAGCGCCAGCAGCGTCGCCTGCTCGACGGACAGCGCGAGCGGGCCGTCACCCTCGAGCGACGGCAGCGGCGCGGGCTTGTCCTGGGTGACGGCGACCGGCTCGATCGACTTCGGCTCCAGCGACTTGCCGGGGTGCTTGGGGATCTGCTTCTGCCAGTCCACTTGGAACGCGCTGTAACGCTCGGGGGCGCAGCCGACGATGATCGTCGCGCCAATGGCGCAAGCGAGCGCGGCGACGCCTGTCGCGGCGCGCGGTGTGCGTCGTGTGTCGTTGCGTCGACCGTTCCGTCGTGTCATGCCGCGGCGCCTTTCACTTCGTCGGTCACTTTCGCGTCGGGGTGGAACAGCGAGTATACGGCCGGAACCAGCAGCAGTGTGATCATCGTCGAGGCGGTCAGCCCTCCGATCACGGCACGGGCGAGCGGGGCCTGCGCGTCGGCGCCCTCGCCGATGCCCAGCGCCAGCGGCATCAGGCCGAGGATCGTCGTGAGCGTGGTCATGAGGATCGGCCGGAGTCTGCGTCGCCCCGCCTCCGCGACGGCCTCGCGCGTCGAATAGCCGGCGTGCTGCCGCAGCTGCCCGGCCTGGTCGACGAGGAGGATCGCGTTGTTGACGACGATGCCGCCGAGCATGATGCAACCGATGTACGACTGCACGTTGAGCGTGGTGTCGGTGAGGAACAGCGTCAGCAGCACGCCGATCGCCGCCATCGGCACGGACACCATCACGATGACCGGGTCCCGCAGCGACTCGTACTGGCAGGCGAGCACCATGTAGACCAGCACGAGCGCGAGGCCGAGGCTGACGATCAGCTCGTTGAACGCCTCCTGCTGCTGCTCGAAGTCGCCGGCGACGATGAGGTCGTAATCGACGGGTCGCGGGATCGTGTCGAGCTTCGCCTGGATGTCGGCGGCGACGGAGCCGAGGTCGCGACCGGCGACGTTGGCCGAAACGGTCGCGAGGCGTTGCTGATCCTTGCGGTCGATAAGGATCGGGCCGCGCCCGGAGCTGACGTCGACGACGTTGCGGAGCGAGACCTCCTCACCGGTGGGCGTCGAGATCGTCAGGTCGAGGATGTCGTCGAGCTCGAGCTTCTCGGCGTCGCGCAGCTGCACGAGCATGCGGTAGGAGTTGCCGCCCGAGCGGAAGTCGCCCGCCTCGGTGCCGGCGACCGCGGTCTTCAGCGCCTCGACGACGTCGCGCGGACTCAGGCCCAGGTCCGCCGCCTTGTCGCGGTCGATGTGGATCATCTCCTGGGGCACGCCGGCCTCGAGGCTCGTGCGCACGTCGGTCACGCCGGGCACGTCCTTGATCTCCTTCGCGACGCGGCTGGCGAGCAGGTCGAGCGTCTGAAAATCGAAACCGCGCACCTCGACGCTCAGGCCCTCGTCGGCGTTGAGCACGCGTTCGAGCAGGAACTGCCCCTGCGGCGCACGCGTGCGCACCTCCATGCCGGGGATCTTGCCGGCCACGAGGCGGCGGAGGTCGTTGGCGATCTCCGTGTTGGACCGCTTGCGCTGCGTCGCGGGCGTGAGCGACATGGTGATCTCGCCGCGTGTCGCCTCGGTCGGCCGGTAGCCCGACGCGCCGATGCTCACGACGGACGACACGGACTCGGGCACGGCGTCGTAGACGATGTCCTCCATCGCGTGCGTCTGCTGATCGACGAGGCTCAGCCGCGTGCCGACCTCCATCTCGCCGCTGACGCGGACCTCGCCCTCGTCGCTCGGCGGCATGTACTCGGTGCCGATCTTCGGCACCAGCAGCAGGCACGCGCCGAGCAGCGCCAGGCCGCCGAACACCGTCAGCAGGCGGATGCGCAGCACGACGCGGAGCACGTCGCGGTAGGTGTTGTCGAGCTCGCGGAACGCACGGTCGGCCAGGCCGCCCAGCCACGCGATCGGCCCCCGCCGCGGCTTGTCGCGGTCGGTCGCCTTCAGCAGCTTCGACGCCAGCATCGGCACGAGGCTCAGCGACACCAGCAGCGAGCAGATCAGCGAGAACACGATCACGTACGCCAGTTCCTTGAACAGGATGCCCGAGATGCCGCGCACGAAGATGAGCGGCAGGAAGATCACCAGCGTCGTGATCGTGCTGGCGATGATCGCGCCGCCGACCTCGACGGTGCCCTCGACGGCGGCCTCGACCGGCGTCTCGTTGTTCTCTTCGCGGCGGCGGAAGACGTTCTCCAGCACGACGATCGAGCTGTCGACCATCATGCCCACGCCCAGCGCCAGCCCGCCGAGCGTCATGAGGTTCAGCGTGAACCCACCGAAGTAGATCATCGCGAACGTGGCGATGATCGAGATCGGGATCGACAGCGAGATGACGACGGTGCTGCGGATGTTGCGCAGGAAGAACAGCAACACGAACACGGCCAGGCCGCCGCCGTACAGCACGGAGTTCGCGACGTTGTGGATCGACCGCTCGATGAAGTTGCCCTGGTTGGTCACGGCCACGACGTGGATCTGCGGGAAGTCGTGGTTGACCTCGTCGATCTCCGCGAGGATGCGATCGGCGACCTCGACGGTGTTGGCGTCGGGCTGCTTGCGGATGCCGATGCGGATGCCGCGCTCGCCGTTGACCCGCACGATGCGCGTCAGCTTCTTGTAGGTGTCGTTGATGACGGCGAGCTGGCCGAGCGTGACGGGCGCGCCGTGGCGCACAGCGACGACGGTGTCACGCAGCTGGTTGAGGTCGTTGAACTCGGCCGGGGCGCGGAGCGTGACCTCGTAACGCCCCTGCTCGATCGACCCGGCGGGCAGGTCGACGTTGGCGTTGCGGATCTTCGTCAGCAGCGTGTTGAGCGGCACGCCGAGCGCCTTGACTCGGCCGAGGTCCAGCTCGATGCGCACCTCGCGCTCGAAGCCGCCGAAGATGTCCGCCTGCGCCACGCCGGGCAGCCGCGCGAAGCGATACGTCACCTGCTCGTCGATCAGGTCGGTCAGCTCGACCGGGTCGAGCTTGCTGGAGATGCCGAGGATCACCACGGGGTAGCTGGCGATGTCGAACTTGCGGATCTGCGGCGGCTCGATGTCGTCGGGCATCTCGTCGAGCTCGTGCTCGATCGTCGCGCGCACGTCCATCGCGGCGTTGTCGATGTCGGTGCCCCACGCGAACTGCACGCGGATGTTGCTCGTGCCTTCCGACGAGGTCGACGTCATCTTCTCGACGCCCGGCACCGTGGCGATCACCTCTTCGAGCACCTCCGTGACGAGCCGCTCGACCACCTCGGGGTCGGCGCCCTCGTAGTTCGTGCGCACCGTCAGCGTGGGCATCTCAATCTCGGGCAGCAGGTCGATCTGGAGGCGGCTGAGCGAGAACGCGCCGAGGATCACGATGATGAGCGTGACCATCGTCGTGAACACGGGGCGTCGCACGCTGAAACGGGGGAGGCTCATTCGCTGTCGGCCTCCGGCTTGGCCGGCGTGGCGGTCGACGTCGCGGACTGCGGCACGATGACCTTCGACCCGTCGTCCAGCAGCTGCTGGCCGAGCGTCACGACGCGTCCCTCGACGCCGTCGCCGATCACCTGCACGTGGTCGCCGTTGCGGATGCCGACCTCGACGAACCGCCGGGCGACGGTCGCGCCGTCGCCGTTGAGCACGAACACGCACATCCGGCCGTCGCGCTTGGTCAGCGCGTCGGCGTGCACGATCACGGCGTCCTCGACGCGATCGAGGATCGCCTCGGCGCGGATGAACATGCCGGGCTTGAGGCGACGCTCCGGGTTGTCGATCACCAGCTCCACGCGCGCCTGCCGCGACGCCTGCTGAAACACCGGCGACACGCGCGCGATGCGCCCGTTGAACCGCTCGCCGGGGTAGGCGTCGGTGGTGAGCGTGACGCGCTGGTTCGGCTTGAGCCGCGCGTAGTCGCGCTCGGTGACGAACACGACGCCCTTGATCGGGTCGAGCTCGACGATGGAGAGCATCGGCGTGTTGGCCGCGACGGTGTCGCCCTCGTCGATGAACCGCGCCGAGACCACACGCTGATCGTCGCCATCGGCCCACGTCGCCGAAACGGTCGTGTAGCCGAGCCGGATCTTCGCGGCCTCGACCGCGGCCTCGGCCCGCGTGACCTGCGCCTTGGCGACCTCGATCTGCGCGAGCTTCGCCAGCTGCGCCGACTGCGCCGCGTCGAACTGCGCCTCCGACGCCACGCCGCGCTCACGCAGCGTACTCACGCGCTCGAGGTCACGCCTGGTGATCTCGCCGCCACTCTTCGCCTCAGCGAGGTTCGCCTTCGCGACGGCCAGATCCGCGACGGCCTGCGTGACCGCCTGCTGGTATTCGTCGTTGTCGAGCTCCGCGATGACCTGTCCGCGCTTGACCGTGTCGGCCAGATCGACCGCGAGTCGCACGACGCGCCCGCTCACCTTCGGCGCCACGGTGAAGCTCGCCGACGCCTCGAGCGTGCCGCTGAACGCACGGCGCAGCTCGATCGGCTCGTGCCGCACCACGCCGACCTCGACCGGCACCGGACCGGCCGGACCGCGAGCCTTCTTGCCGCCGCCCGTGTCGGCCTGCTCGGTCTGCAGCTTCTGCCAGACGCCCCAGCCCAGGCCGCCGATCACGGCCAGCACCAGCAGCGTGCCGACGATGCTCTTGATCCACTGAAACATAGACGTTGCTCGTGCTCACCACCGCGCCAAGCACGGCGCCAACACGCCGTACACGTACCACCGCGGTCGCATCAGTGTAGCGTCAAGACGCGCATAAGTCGGCAAGCGGTGACGAATCCGCCCCACGAGAATCACGGCGCGGGCGGCGGGGCCGGAGGAGCCGCCACGAGCGGGTCGTCGCCACGGACCCACACCTCCCAACCGGGCAGTTCCGGCGCCTCGATCCGCCGGTTGAACTCGGGCAGCAGGTCCAGCTCCGCGTGTTCCGCGGCGGACTGACGGGCGATGTAGCGCAGGTGCGGCGGCAGATAGGCGCGGACGTACTCCGGCGTGTCCGTCCGCCCGTAGGACCGGCGATCGAACAGCCCGTAACCGTTGTGGTACACCGCGTGCTCGGCGAAGTACGTCGCCAGCGGGTGATAAGGCAGGTAGACCTCGCCGGGGTGCGCCCGAACGAACGCCGCGCCACGCTCGGTGGGGTTGTCCGCAAGCTGCGCCGCGCCGGGCAGCGTGTCGACCTCCGGCAGCGCGGCGGCGACCTTCCACCCGATCGCGATCAGCATGACCGCCTTCACCGCGACGGCGAAGCGCGGCCGATGCCGCACCATCGCCAGCGAACCGATCGCCACCCACGCCGCGACCTGCACGTAGAACGCGGTGTGCATCGAATTGTAGAACCCGCCGACCTTCGCCATGCCGAGGATCGACAGCGGGATCAGCAGCACAGCCACGATCACGAAGAGCACCGCCGGATGCCTGCGCATCAGCCGCAGCGGGCGGCGGGTCCGTCGTCGCAGCGTCCACCAGCCCGCGGCGACAGCGACGATCAGCAGCGCCGCCCAGACCCACGTGATCTCGCCCAGCAGCAGCGAGGCCTCGCCGAACGGGCTCATGCCCGGGTGCTTCCACGTGCGGTACTGCGACCCGCCGGTCAGCTCGAACATGCAGAACCACACGCCGCGCGGGTCGTACGGCGCGACCATCGCGATCGATGCGACGACGCCGACGATCAGCTGAATCACGCCGAACCGCAGCGCCCGCCGCCAGCCCTCGTCGATCAGCACGAACAGCGGCAGCGCGACCACGAGGGGCGCCTCGATCTGCTTGGACCACGTCGCCAGCGCGGCGCACGCGGCGGCGGCGATCCACGTGGCGGTGTGGCGGCGTGTGCGATGGCGCTGACGCCGGGCCGCGAGCAGCAGCGAGCACGCGATCACGCCGAGCCCCAGCGACGGCGCGTCGGCGCAGATGTTGGTCATCGCGTACTTCGACTGCGGGTTGTCCATCGCCCAGGCGACGAAGCCGACCGCCGCGAGCGTCATGACGAACCGCTCCGACAGCGTGCGCGCCGACGTCTGCAGCACGAGCCACACGCTCAGCGACGTGAGCAGGCCGGAGATGACGATGGCGGTGACGATCGCGGCGGTCGGCGTCGGCGCGAGCGTCGCGGGCGTGTAGGCGTAGGCGGTCATCGGGCCGTACACCCAGCCGATGATCGGCCCGGCGTCCGGCGCTGGATAGAGTTCAACGCCGTGCGTCACGAAGTACGACGGCGCGAGGCGGATGTCGTTCCAGGACCAGGCGACGTTGGCCGCGAGATGCGTGTAGAAGATCCAGCCGACGAGCACGACGCCGACCGGCGCCGCGATCGCGATCAGCGCCTCGATCGCCCGCTCACGCCGCAGCCGCCACGCGCCCCACACCCCCACCGCCGCGGCCAACGCCACGGTCACGGCGAACGCGATCACCATCGGGTGCGACACGCGGGTCTCCCTCGGCAGTCGGTCACGGGTTGACGATGCGCGGCTCCGGCAGCGGCACGATGAACCCGCCCGCGAAGCCCTTCTCCCGCAGCTTCGGCATCAGCTCCTCGGCGATGTGCCACGACAGCAGCAACGCGTAGTCCGGCGGGTGGGTGTACAGACGCGTCTCGGCCTCGACGGGGATCAGCGTGCCCGGCATGTACTTGCCGATCTTGTACGAGCCCGGCACCTCCATCACCGCGTCGACGATGCCCGCGTCGAGCCCGACGTAGTTGATCAGCGTGCTCGCCCGGCTCGGCGCGCCGATGCCGTACACACGCTGCCCCTTCGCCTTGATGTCACGCAGCAGCGCGTGCAGCGCGAGCTTCGAGTTGACCACCCGCGCCGAGAACGACGCGAGACCCGCCGGCTCGTTGGCCTCTTCCTCGGCGACGATCTCCGCGACGCTCGGCTGGACCGCGCGCGTGCCGGTCCGTGCGGCGTACACGCGGATCGATCCGCCGTGCGTCGGGATCTTGCGGGCGTGGAACACCTCCAGCCCGTGCATCCGCAGCAGGTAGCTCAGCGACCGCACCGAGTAGTGGCGCAGGTGCTCGTGGTAGACCGTGTCGTACTGCAGCGTCTCGATGAGGCTCGCGAGGTAGTGCGACTCGCTGATGAACACGCCGTCGTCGTCGAGCAGGTCGACGACCGCGTCGACGATGGCGTGCACGTTCTCGATGTGGGCGAACACGTTCGCGGCGGTGACGATCTTCGCGGCGCCGTGCTCGGCGCGCGTCTTCTGCGCGATGTCGCGGCCGAAGTACGCGATCGTCGTCGGCACGCCCTCGCTGTCGGCGAGCTTGCCCATGTCGGTCGGCTCGATGCCGCGCACGCGGTGCCCGCCGTCGAGGAAGTTCCGCAGCAGCGTGCCGTCGTTCGAGCCGACGTCGACGATCAGGTCGTCCGCCGTCAGGCCGATCAACGCGCTCGACTCGCGGTACAGGTCCGCGAAGTTCTCCCGCAGGATGCGCGTCGTGCCGCTGCGGTACGGGTACTCCGGCGGGAACAGCACGCACGGGTCGACGATCAGGCCGAGCTGCACGAGGTTGCACGTCGGGCAGCGCAGGACCTCCGCGGGGTACGACGGCTGCTCGTGCGGGCGGTCGCCGATGGTCCGCATCTGGTTGACCGGCGGCATGTATCCGAGAAACAGCACGGTCTCGAGCGCGGCGTCGCCGCACACCTGGCAACGATCCACCACGACACTGGAGCCCGTGCCCGCGGCGAGTTGAACGGCGGTGTCACTCACGTGGCGCCTCCCTGTTTCGATTTCGATGTGTCGGCGTCGAGGTACTCACCCGTCGGGGCGAGCTCGGCGTTGGCGATGTACCACTCGGCGGTCCGCGCGATGCCGTCGGCCAGCGACACGTGCGGCTCGTACCCCAGCCCGCGCAGCTTCGTGATGTCGGGGCAGCGGCGCGGCGTCTCGCCATGCACCGGATCGCCCGGCACGATGCGCACCTTGCGGTCGAAGCACGCCGCGACCTCGTGGGCGACGTCCACGATCGTCACCTCGTCCATCGTGCCGATGTGGTAGATATTCATGTGCTCGCCGCGATCGATCACGCGGTAGAGACCGTCGGTGAAGTCGTCGATGTAGACGAACGACCGTGTCGCCGCGCCGCTGCCGCGGATCGGGAACTCGATCGACGTCACGTTACCGCCCGCCGCCGTGTCCGCGTCCGCCGCGTCCACCAGCCCCTTCATCCGCAGGATGAACTGCGGCACGACGTGCTCCCAGCCCATGTCCGGCCCGTACACGTTGTGCGGGCGGAAGATGACCATGCGGTCGAGGTGCTTGCGCGCGTAGTTGATCGCCAGCAGCTCGCTGATGATCTTGCCCCCGCCGTAGCTGTAGCGCGGGTTCATCACGTCGGGCACCACCAGCGGCGCCGACTCGTCGGTCGGCACGGTCGGCGGCGTCTGGTACACCTCCGAACTCGACGCCAGCACGAGCTCGCCGACCTCGTGCTCGAGGCACGCGTCGAGCACGTTCAGCATGCCGCGCACGCCCACGTCGAGCACCAGCTCCGGGTACTTGTAGAAGAACTCCGTGCCGTTGATGAACGCGCAGTGGATGACGCTGTCGACGCCCTTCGTCGCCTTGTCGACCGCACGGGCGTCGCGGATGTCGCCCTCGATGAACTCGACGGCGTTGATCACCTCGCCCAGACGCCGCACGTGCCCGCGAGCCAGGTTGTCGA
This sequence comes from Phycisphaera sp., assembly GCA_016125285.1. Taxonomy (GTDB): domain Bacteria; phylum Planctomycetota; class Phycisphaerae; order Phycisphaerales; family Zrk34; genus RI-212. Next base: position 69,451 of record WGMA01000007.1, on the reverse strand, counting down.
TGACACGCACGGCGTGACCCTCGGCGATCAACCGGCGCACGAGCGCCGCGCCGATGAAGCCCGACCCGCCGGTCACCAGATACGTCTTGCTCATCTCACGCGCCTTCCTGTGTCGGGGTCGCCGTCGTGTCGCCGTTGTCCGCCCCGCCGCGGTCGACCATCTTCACGCTGCGCCGCCCCAGCCAGGTCGTCGCGAACACGTACGCGAACCATCGCCCGTAGGCGGGCAGCCAATGTAGCACGCGGAAGCGGCTCGTGCCCTGCGTCCGCTCGTACCACTGCGCCGGCGTCTGCCCGATCCGCCACCGCAGCCGGTGCGTCTTGGCCAGCAGCTCGATGCTGTAGCAGAACCCCGAGTCCGATTCGATCTCGATCTCCTCGAACACGCGCCGCGCGAACAGGCGCAGGCCGTTGCTCGCGTCGTGCGTCGGGATGCGGCCGAGGTGGCGCAGCACGAAGTTGCCCCACCGGCACAGCATGCCCTTGAGCCACGGCGCGCCCTTCATGCAGCCGCCCTTCATGAACCGGCTCGCGCAGACGATCGCGCAGCCCTCGTCCGCCAGCGCGACCATCGGGTCGATGTTCGGCGCGTTGTACGAGTCGTCCGCCGGGAAGGTCAGCACGTACGGCGCGACGCTCTCGGCGAAGCCCGTCATCACCGCCCCGTGCGCGAACTTCCCGCGGTTCTTCACCAGCACGATGTCCACCTCGCCGCGCCGCGGGTAGCTCGCCAGCGACGTGACGGTCGTGTCGTCATCGTGGTCGTAGCAGATCAGCACGCGGAACGGCGTTTTGACGTGGTCGAGGAAGCTGTCCAACGCCGGCCAGATCGCCTCGCCCTCGTTGTACACGGGGATGACGATGTCGAGCTTCGGCGTCGGCGTTTCGTGGTTCGTGTCGGTCAAAACGGCGTTCTCGATGTGCGTTCACGTCGTGTCGGGCTGCGGCGTCGGCGTCGGCTCGCCGGTCGCGTCGGCGCGTCGCGCGGCGTCGATCAGCCGCTGCACCCGCAGGCCGTCGGCGAAGTTCGGCCGCGCGGGCGTGCCTGATTGTAACCAGTCCGCCACGCGTCGCACCAGCACCGCCGTCGCCGCCACACGCCCGTCGCCGCTCGCGCTGACGAACGCGTCGTCCGCCAGCACCGTCTCCAACGCCCCGCCCGCACCCGCGCCGCGCAGCACGCGGAACCCCGAGATGTAGTCGCCCGTGTCGTTGCGCAGCTGCAGCGTGCCCCGCTCGCACTCGACCGACATCATGTGCACCCGCCGATCCGTCGAGTCCGCGTCGACCTCGATGTCGACCTCGCACCCGCTGACCAGATGCAGCCGCATCGTCACACGCGTGTCGGTGTCGCGGTCGTCGTCGCCGCGCTTCTCCAGCCGCGCCGTGAGCCGCGCGATCGGCCCGAGCATCCACTCCACGTAGTGCAGCGTGTGCGCCGCGAGGTTGCTCAGCGTGCCGCCGCCCTGCCCCGGCCGCGTCTTCCAGCTGTCGCTCAGGCGTTGCTCGTTGGCGTAGGTGCGCACGCGCCACACGACGCGCGCCCACCGCGGCGCGCCCAGGTCGCGCGCCGCGAGCATCGTCCGCATGCGGCCCCACGCGGGGATCACCGTGAACTCGAAGTTGATCACGTTCGCCAGCCCGCGCCGCGTCGCCAGCGCCGCCAGCTGCGCCGCGTCGTCGACGCTCACCGCCAGCGGCTTCTCGCAGAACACCGCCTTGCCGTGCTCCAGCGCCGCCCGCACGATGGCCGGCTGCTCGATCGGGGGCACCGCGACCGACACCACGTCCACCGTCTCGTCCACGACGATCGCGCGCCAGTCCCCCGCGGCCCGCGGCACGCCCGCCGCTTCCGCCGCCGCGCGCGCCGACGCCTCCGTGCTCGCGCCGAGCGCGACCACGTCACACCGCCCCACGCTCCGCCACGCCGGCACGTGCACCTGCGCGCCGAAACGCCCCCCGATCACCGCGATGTTGAGGCGTTGAGACATCGTCAACGGAGATGATAACTCCTGGGCGCACGCGCCGTGCGGCGTGACTGTTTAGCGACGCTCCGCAGGGGCGTGCTTTCCAACGGACATCAGAGGTGAAAGCACGCCCCTGCGGGGCGTCGCTAAACGAATTCCACGCTCTCACACCGACTGCGGATAGATGCCCCACACGTCGAGGAGCGGCTTGCCGCGCAGGTCCAGGTTCTTGAACTCCGCGTGCGGCGTGCACAGGATCAACAGGTCGCTCTGCTCGATTACCTCGTCGACCGGCAGCAGTTCCGGGTCGACCACGACGTGCGGGTCCGCCGCGATCACGCGCTTCGCCGAGAGCTTCAGCAGCTTCTTGAGCTTGTAGCTGAGGCTCGAGCGGATGTCGTCGCAGTCGCTCTTGAACGCCATGCCGAGCAGCCCGATCGTCGTCTTCTCCATGTCGTACTGCTGCTTGATCCGCTCGACGAGGTAGAGGATCAGGCCCTCGTTGATGACGACCGCCGCGTGGCCGAGCGGGAAGTGGTTCTGGCTGAACGCCGCGAGCTGCATCGTGTCCTTATAGAGGCACGGCCCGGCGGTGAAGCCCGCGCCCGGCACGCCCTTGGCTCGCGGGTAGTCGGTCTTGAGGCCGGTCAGCACGCGGTTGTAATCCACGCCCGCCGAGTCGGCGACCATGTAGAACTGGTTGGCGATCGCGAACAGGATGTACCGGTACGCGTTGGCGAACAGCTTGGCGAACTCGGCCTCCATCGGCGCCAGCGGGACGACCGTCGTGCCGATCCGCTCGAACAGCTCCGCCGCGCGCCGACGCGCCACCTCCGACGTGCCGCTGACGATCTGCGGCAGCGTGTGCAGCTCTTCGACGGCGAAGCCCTGCACGATCCGCTCCGGGCAGTACGCGACCTGCACCGGCCGACCCGCCTCGCGGAAGTGCTTGTCAACCCACTCGGTCGTGCCGGGGTAGATCGTCGACCGCAGCACGATCAGCTGGTCGGGGCTCAGGTGCGGCGCCGCGGCGTCGGCCCACGCGGTGAACACCTTGAAGTCGGGGTTCTGGTACTCGTCGACCGGCGTGGCGATCGTCACGATCACGATCGGCACGCCCGCGATCGCCGACGTCTCGGTGCTGAACGACAGGCGCCCCGCCGCCAGCACGCGGTCGAGCACCTCCTGCGCGCCGCGGTCCTCGAACGGCATCCGCCCGTGGCGCACCTCGTCGAGCATGCGGCCGTTGACGTCCAGCAGGCACACGTTCATCCCCGCGTCGGCCAGCACCAGGCCCAACGGCAGTCCCACGTGACCCGCACCGCCGACGATGCAAACGTCCGGCGTCGATTCACGTCCATTACTCGATGGTGTATTCACGTCTGACATGGTCGGCATAGGGTACACGAACCGCCGCCCCATCCGCCACACGCCCCGCGCGCGCCCCGCAACGACAAAGCCCACGGGTTCCGCCCCGTGGGCCCTGATGACTTCATCGATGCCGCGAAACGTCGCCGCTCACCGACCCGTCGTCGAGTCCGGCACGTTCCACAGGTGGTTCTTCGTCGTCGAGTACGACAGCTCGAGGTACTCCTCCTCGCTGAGCCACTTGACCGCGCCGCACATCATGCCGACGTTGCCCGCGCCGCGGTTGCCGCCGAGCGGATGGCGCCCCGTGGCGAACTCCGACGGGAAGTTCGACCCGTCGTTCCACCAGTGGCTCTCCTCGTGCGTCTCCCAGAAGAAGATGTCCTCCGGCTGCCAGCGGTTCAGGCGGAACGTCGTGTAGTACTGCGGGTCGGTGTTACCGAAGCGGACCAGCGAGCCGTTGAGGCAGTAGCTGGTGATGCGCTCGGTGCCTTCCCACGGCTCGGGGTGATCGAGGCAGCGGTACACGTCGATGTCCTTGAGGTACTGCCACAGCGCGCCCTTCTCCACGTCCTTCGGCGCCGCGCGGTCGGGGTACTTGTACAGCCACCCGGCGTACTTCATGTCCTCCGGGTCGCCGTCTTCCTTGCTCAGCCAGTTCGGGTGCGCCAACGCCGTGTAGTTGTCGCTGGCGTAGTTCTGCTGCGCCTGCAGGAGCTGACGCTCGTTGACCTGGCACCGCAGCGTGCGCGCGTTCGCCCGCGCCATCTGCATCGACGGCAGCATGATCGCCAGCAGCAGCACGATGATGGCAAGCACCACCAGCATCTCCACGATGGTGAATCCGCGTGCGCAACGCGTACGTCCTGCGAGTCGATCGATCATGATTTGTGCCCCTGCGGTGGTGAGTTCGTGCGTTGAACCGGGACGGGGTTCGTGCGTGTGGAGCGCCCGGTGTCAGACGCAATCGGTGGGTCGCGTGCCGGCAGGCAGCCGGCGGTGTGTACGGGTAAATATACCCGTAGGCCGGGCGGTTCGAAAGCGTTTTTCAGGGGTTTCAGCGAAGTCGAAGGCGGTGTGAGATAATTCGCACACCGCCGCCGACCTACTCGACGATCAGGTGCATCTGCGAGAAGTGCTCGTGGTCCGACTGGCTCTTGCGGGACTCGACACGGATGAGGTAGTGGCCGGGATCGCGCAGCCGCAGCGCCTGCCGCAGGCCCGTCATCCCCTTCGGCTTGAAGTTGACGACAAAGTCACCCTCCATCACCATTTGCGTGCCCGGCTCAAGCGGCGGCGGGCCTTCGATGATGTGCGGCGGCAGCGGCGGCAGCGGCGAGGCGGCGGGTTTGTCAGACTTGGGCTCGTCAGCGGCCTTGGCGGGCGTCGACGTGTCAGGCGTGGCGGGCTTGGCAGGCGTGGCGGGCTTGGCAGGCGCGGCGGGCGCGGGCGCCTTCGCGTCGGTGGGTTTGTCGGACGCCGGCTTGTCGGACGCCGGTTTGTCCGTCGGCGTAGCGGCGGGCTTGCTCGGCTCACGCGCGATCAGGTAGTGCACGCCGACCTGCTTGCGCGTGCCGTGCGGGTAGACGTTCTTGACCAGGAACTGCAGCACCAGCGGCTCGTCACGCTCGACCTTGAACGTCGGCGTCGGCTTGTAGCTGTTGGGCGAGTCGTCCGGGTCGGTCGGCGCCGAAGCCGTCTCGCTGACGGTCTCGACGGTGAGGCTGATGTTGTAATGCTCGGCGAGCACCGGTCGCGCGCAAACCATCAGCAGCGCCAGCGCGATCGCGCCGCTCATCATCGTCGCACGCACTACCGGGTGATCGTGTCGCATACTCGTTGGCCTCACTTCTTGTCGCCGCCCTCGGCGGGCTTGTCGGGCTTGCCCGCGTCGTCGGACTTGGCGGGCGTGTCGGGCTTGGCCGGCTCGACGGGGTCGACGACGAGGTCGAGCGTCGCGGCGTGTCCGTGACCGGCGCCGGGTGTCGAGCCGAGCGTCTCGACCTGCACGCGATACGCGCCGGGCTCGTCGAGCGTGAACGGCATGTCGGCCGACGTGAAGTCACGCGGGTCGAAGTCCATCGTCACCGCCGACTCGACGCTGACGTTGTCCTCGCTGAGGTCGGGCTGCGTCGCCTGGCCGACCTTATCCTCGTGGGCGATGTAGAAGTGCACGACGATGTCGACGACCTTCGCGTCGGCCACGCATGTCACCCGCCACTTCGACCGCAGCGGCTGGCCGGCCTTGACGTGAAACACCGGCCGCTCGATCGGCTTGGCCGACGCCGCGGGCACGTCCATCTCCACCGCCTTCTGCTTCGCGTCCGCCGAGGCGATCTCGAGCGTCGCCTCGAAATCCCCAGCCCGCGCCGGACCCGCCGCACCCAGCAACGCCATCGCGCCCAGCGTCAGGACGATCGCGGTCACCGTGGGTCGTGTCGGCATCGGTCGCTCCGGTCAAACTCGTATAAGGATCAGGCGGGTCACTGAATCAGTGTACCCGCACCGGGCGGGCCGTTCCGTGGCAGACGCCCCGCGTAAGAAAAAATCGGCGTTTGGGGGAACTCCGGGCCTGTTCGCGCATCCATTATTGATGGGAATAAAGGCGATTGCTGTGCGTTAATGGTGTATAATGCAGCAGCCCGTCGGGGGTGAGCGACATTTCAAGAGGAAGAGCCATGACCCAGGCGACATGCGCGCGGTGTGGGAGCAAGCTGAACGTACCAACGGCGTGTCTGCGCGACGGATCCGCCCAGGTCCGCTGCAGCGGATGTGGCGACGCGGTCACCGTCGTCTCCGCCGCAGACGGGCGGTCCAACGCCGCCGAGCGGTTCATGCACGTGTCGATCGGCGTCATGTGCCTCGCCGGCACCGCGATACTCGGCGGCCTGCTCGTCGTCGACGTGCTCACCAAGCCAGCCCCCAATGCCCCGACCGACGCCTCCCAGACCCACACATCCACGTATCAACCTTCACCAGCAGTTGTTTATATTCATACCGATAAGGCCACCGAGGCCCGTGTCGAGGCCGTTGCGACCCCCCCCTCCCCCCAGAAAACCGAAGCGACAGAGCCCGCCGCCACCGCCCAGGTGACGGAGACCCCGGCCGCGACGGTCGAAACACCCGCCGTGGTGGAGGCTGCTACGTCGGCTCCTGCGGGACTCAGCGTCGAGCGCCTCAACGCGATGGCCGCCGCGTCGGTCGCGCACGTGACGTTCCACGACGAGCGCGGGCAGCTGATCGGCGAAGCGACCGGCTTCTTCGTGTCGCCCGACGGCCTGCTGGTCACGAATCACCCCGCGGCGCGACACGCGGCGGCGGTGACCGCGGAGACCGCCGAGGGCACGACGATGGACGCCCTTTACGTCAGCGCGACCGACCGCGACACCGACCTGGCGCTGCTGCAGGTCGACGGTGAGAACCTGCCGTACCTGAAGATGGGCGCGACGGTGCTGCCCGGCGTTGGCGACGCGGTGTACGCGGTCGACCTCGACCCCCGCGGCGCGGCGATCGCGGCCGGGGCCGTCAAGGGCATGCATCGGCACTACACCGGCGCGTTCCAGGTCATCGAGACGACCGCGCCGGTGCGCGCAGGGTCGTCCGGCGCGCCGCTGCTGTCCGCCGACGGGCGCGTCATCGGCGTGACCAGCCACAAGCTCAGCATCGGGCCCGACGCGAACTACGCGCTGCCGACCGGCAAGATCGGCGAGCTGATCATCGCCCGCGCCAACGGCACGCCGCGCGCCCTCGCCGCCGCGGAGGTCCTCAACGGCCGGGCGTTCCATTTCGTCAGCGACCGCGGTGACGACACCCGCCTGCGTCAGCTCGAAGCCGAGTTCGGCGTCGGCGGCCGCGAGCCCGCACCCGCGGCGACCGCCCCGCACGACGCCGAGGCCGCGGCCAAGGCGCGCGCCGCCGAGGCGCTGTCGCCCTACGTCGGCACCGACCTGATGCCCGACCCCGCGACCGCGCAGGAAGTCGGCGTGCGCCTCGCCGACCTGCGTGAGACCGGTATCGCCCGCCCGCGCGACCCGCACAACTTCGACGACGTGCCCACCTTCGACCTGAACATCATGTCGCACGAAAACGCGACCGTCTTCCAGCAGAACATGCGGCGGACGCATCGCCGCGGCGAGTTCGACGCGTCGATGGAGATGATGCGGCGCGGCATGGTCGCGGCGTGGGAGACGCGCGACACCGCCGACCTCTACGGCCGACTCGACTTCCACTGGGACTTCATGCGGTATCAGTCGTACGGCGGATCGTTCACGTTCAACCAGTTCCAGCGTGCGGCCGAGGTCGCGGCGATCCCGCCGTACCTCCGCGGCCGCGCCCCCGGCACGGGCACCGGTTGGGGCATGTCGGTGAGCCCGGGCATCCCCGGCGGACGCGTGCCGCGCCTGGCGCCGCGCTACGACCACTACCCCAGCCCCGGCGAGCAGACCGAACCCGAAGCGCCCGCCGCCGCCCCCAACGGCGCCGCGCGACGCGACACCCCGCGCCACGGCGACAACGATCTGGCCGACGCGCGCACCACGCCGTACCGCACGGTGTACCTGTCCGCCACGCCCGTGACCGCGACGCACGTCATGCCGACGACCACCACGACGGCCACGACGTCGCTGCAGGCCGCCGCCGACCACGCCGCGACGCACGCCACGGCGCGTCCGTCCGACGACCGGCTCAACGACGCGTACGTGCAGGCGTTCCGCAAGCGCTGGGGCAAATATCCCTGGCAGTTCTGACGCGTTCGCGTTCGATCACCGCGACAAATCATCGTGTTCGATATTGTGCACGCGCCTCACCCGACGTGCGCCGAGGGTGTATAATGTGGCTAACGGGCGTGACAGCTGGATGATGCTGCACGTGGGAAGCAACGCTACGAGCCATCCTGAAGTCGCGGTCCGGCCGCTGCGAGGAGAGAGGAGCGGCGGTCGATCGCGCGTCGACCGGGTACACGATGAGCAACGAATCCCCACCCGACAAGATGCAGGACACCGCGAAGCTCGGACCACCGCCCGCGATCGCCGACTCGGACGGCCTGCGCATCCGCGCCGGCACGCTCGAGGTAATGGGCTCGGGCACGATCATCCACAACCTTTACACGCCGCTGGAGTTCGGCCTGCCGGCCAGCCCGCCGCTGACCTGCCGCCTCGTGTTCCGCCGCGACTACGACGACTCGACGCCGCGCATCAAGCACGACCTGGAGGATCGCACGACGGTGGTGCTGACGCTGATCAACATGGGCACGCGGCTCGGGTCCGGGCCGCGGCATCCCGTGCAGGTCGCCACGATCCGCAATCGCCCGGTGTCGATCCAGTTCGTGCTGCGGATCCTCAACGAGTCGAACAACATCGGCATCTTCGACTACACGTGGTTCATGGACATGCACATGAACAGCGACCAGCCGTGGGCGCCGCTGGACACGACGACCGCGCCGGACGCGCCGATGGAGGAAGACCCCTCGGCGACGGCGCAGGTGGACCTGACCGAGACCGTCCGCGCCGACCGGGCCGCGGCGGAGGAGGCGCAGCGCGGCGCCGACGGGGACGGAGAGCACTGACGCGCGGCGTCGCAGCGCCGGCCCGCCGACGGCCACAATCGCCGCAAACCGACAGGGTTAGCGGGGAATTCGATCGAACCTTAACATTCGTGAACGATGCGGTGATAGAGTTAGCCGAGAGTATCGTTTCGACCTGATCCCGGGGAGCGAACTTCAACATGGGGCCCAACGAGCCACGAACCCGACTGACCCGCCTGCGAGCTCGGCGTAAATCCACGCTCGGCAGACGCCTGCTGTCGGCCGTCGGTGTGCCGATCGTCGAGCGGGCTCTCGCGTTGCCCCAGCTCGAGCGGATCTACGCCCAGGTGCACCGCGCCCCGTCGTGCGACGCGTTCCTCGAGCAGACCCTCAACGTCATGGGCGTCACCTACGACGCCACCGAGCAGCAGCTGGCGCGGATCCCGAAGGAAGGCCCGGTCGTCATCGTCGCGAACCACCCGTTCGGCGCGATCGAGGGGCTGATCCTCGGTCAGCTGCTGCGGCGCGTCCGCCCCGACGTGAAGATCATGGCCAACCACCTGCTGGGCCGCATCCGCCACCTGCGGGAGATCATGCTGTTCGTCAATCCGTTCGGCGGGCCCGAGGCGGCGAAGGCCAACCTCGCGTCGATGCGGCAGAGCCTCGAGTGGGTCGGCGAGGGCCACCTGCTGGGCGTGTTCCCCGCGGGCACCGTCAGCCACTGGCAGCTCAGCAAGCACAGCGTGACGGACCCGGCGTGGAGCACCACCGTCGCGCGCATCGTCCGGCGCACCAAGGCGACCGTCGTGCCGATCTACTTCGGCGGACGCAACCGCGCGGTGTTTCAGCTCGCCGGGATGATCCACCCGACGCTCCGCACGCTGATGCTGCCGCACGAGTTCATCCACCGGCGCGACTCGCACGTCGACCTCCGCATCGGCCGCGCCATCAGCCACGACCGCCTCGCCGAATTCGAGGACGACGCCGACATGACGCAATACCTGCGCATGCGGACGTACCTGCTCGGCATGAACGAGCCGCACGGCGAGCACGGCGACCCGGCCGAAAGCGGCGCCGCGACGACCAACGTGTCGCCAGGCAAGCGCCGCACGAGCGTGTTGTCCGGCCTCGTCGACACGCGCCTCACGCCCGGCGTCGACAACGAAGCGTCCGGCCCGACCGCCGACACGCCCGTGCTGCCCACGCCGCATTCCGTCAAGGGCAGCCACCGCCGCGCCGGCGTCGAGCCGGTGATCGACCCGGTCGATCCGACGATCCTGCAGCGGGAGATCGACGCGCTGCCCGAAGACGCGATGATCCTGTCCAGCGGCGACTACGACGTGTACTACGGCACCGCCCGGCAGCTGCCCAACGTGCTGCGCGAGATCGGTCGCCTCCGCGAGATCACGTTCCGCGGCGTCGGCGAGGGCACCGGCAAGTCCATCGACCTCGACCGCTTCGACGAGGACTACCTGCACCTGTTCGTCTGGGATCGCGAGCCGCAGATGATCGTCGGCGCGTACCGCCTCGGGCAGACCGACGTGATCCTGCCGAAGCGCGGCCCCGCGGGTCTGTACACCACGACCCTCTTCAAGTTCAAGCGCGGCATGCTCGAGCAGATCAACCCCGCGCTCGAACTCGGGCGTTCGTTCGTGCGGCCCGAGTACCAGAAGTCGTACAGCGGGCTGCTGCTGCTGTGGAAGGGCCTGGCGCACTACTGCGTGCGTCACCCGCGGTACCGGCAGCTGTTCGGCCCGGTGAGCATCTCCGACGACTACACCGACCTGTCGCAGTGGATGATGATGGCGTTCATGCAGACGCACCGCCCCAGCGACCTGGCGGACATGGTCAAGCCGAAGAACCCGCCCCACCTGCGTCAGCCGCGCCACTGGGACCCGCAGATCACCCAGCGCATGCTCAGCGACATCGACGAGGTGTCGAACCTCATCTCCGAGATCGACCCCGAGCAGCGCGGCGTGCCCATCCTGTTCAAGCAGTACCTCAAGCTCGGCGCCCGCCACCTCGGCTTCAACGTCGACCCCGAGTTCGGCAACACGCTCGACGCGCTGGTCCTCGTCGACCTGATCGAGACCGACCAGCGCATCCTCAAGAACTACATGGGCCGCGAAGGCCTGCGTGCGTTCCGCACATATCACGGCGCCGAAAGCATCTAACCGCGTTCGCCGCGATCACCCGGCCACGCGACCCCCGGTGGGTTGGCGCACGTATAATGTGCGACCCGACGGGCGCGACACCGGAGACGTGCGGATGCAGTTACGTACCACCATCACGACGATCACCCTCGCGACGCTGCTGTGCGCGTGCGTCGCGGCGCGCGGCGACGACGCGACGAGCGAGCCGCTGCCCGCGGCGGGCGCCGACGTCACGCTCGTCAGCGAGGCCGCGGCGATCGCGCCCGGCACGCCGTTCACCGTCGCCCTGCGCGTGCGCCACGCGCCGGGCTATCACACGTACTGGCGGAACCCCGGCGTGATCGGCCTGCCGACGAGCATCAAGTGGGACCTGCCGGACGGCTTCACCGCGTCGGCGATCCGCTGGCAGGCGCCCGAGCTGTCCAAGATGGCGGTGTACACGGTGTGGGGCTACGAGTCGGAGGCGCTGCTGCTGATCGACATCACGCCGCCGAAGTCGCTGTCGCCGGGCGAGCGGGTGACGCTGAAGGGCACGGCGAGCTGGATGGCGTGCGCGAAGAACTGCCACCCGACGAGCGGGCCGGTGTCGGCGACGCTGCCGGTGGCGGGCGAGCCGCGTCTCGACGCGAAGTGGCACACGCGGTTCGACGCGGTGCGTGCGGGCCTGCCGCGCGACGTGCCGCAGTGGTCGGCGCGTGCGTCGCGCACGGCGAAGGGCTTCACGCTGACGCTCACGCCGCGCGACCCCGAAGCCGTCAACGCCGCGCCGAGCGAGGTGTACTTCTTCTGCCACGATCGCGCCGTCAGCTCCAACGACCCGCAGGTGTTCCGCCGCGTCGGCGACCGCTACGTGCTGACGCTCGCCGCGGAGCTCAACACGCCCGACGAGGTCACCCGGCTGACCGGCCACGTCTACTGCCCGACCGGCTGGCTCCGCGACGGCGGCCCGACCGCGATGTCGATCGACGTGCCGCTCGACGCCGGCGAGTGATGCTGGATGCTGGATGCTGGATGCTGGATGCTGGATGCTGGATGCTGGATGCTGGATGCTGGATGCTGGATGCGTCCATCGTAAACCCGCACCGATCCGGCATCGCGAGCTCAGCGAGCCATCCAGCATCGAGCACCGCGAGCCATCCATATCAAACATCGCGAGCGAAGCGAGCCCCCGGTATATTGTCGCCATGCCCGCAGACCCCGAAATCGTCAAGAAGCTCAACGAACTGCTCGGCGCGATCCGCGCGTATCCCGATCCGCGTCGCGCCAGCGCCGAGTGGAAGCAGGCGTACAACCTGCTCAAGAAGACCGACCTGGAGAAGAACCACGTCGACAACGTCGTGGCGATGCGCGGCGTCGAGAAGCTCGCGGCGTTGATCGGCGACCTGGCCGCCCCGGAGGAGCCGACGCCCGAAGCGCCGGAAAACGTGCCGGACGACATGACGCTGCAGAAGGCGCTGCGTGCGTTCAAGAAGCGTCTGCGGCTGACGCGGCTCGACGACGAATCCCAGATCAGCAACCGCGACCCGCTCAGCAAGGGCGAGGCGTCGAAGATCGATCAGATTATTCCGCCGTTCGAGTTCCCCAAGGAAGTGTGGGACGAACTGGTGCGGCGTGACAAGCTGAAGTACACGGGCAAGGGCTTCTACGCCCTGACGGGCAAGTGATCCGGCGGTCGCAGCACGCCTAAGCCCGGTCCGGGCGGCGGATTAACCGCCGGGCGTTACCGCGGCGGGGCTATAGACGTTGCCTAACGGTGGTCGCCCGCCGTCGCGGGTGCGTGCCGTCACCGGCCCGACGCGGCGTTGGCGGACGGTTTATCGGCCAAAACCCGGCCATTCACCTTTCGCCAAGTGCGGGATTGGGCAATAATCAGGTGACGGGGCACGTTTTAGAGACGGTAGCACGGACCCTTCTTCAGGGAGCTTGACATGTTGAGGCGAATGGCTTGTGCGCTTGTGGCGGTGGCGTTTGTCGCGACGCTGCCGGCGATGCTGTGGGCACAGGCCGCCGACGACCCGGCGAACGTCGAGGCGCCGAGCGCCGCGGCGGTGTCGAAGCCGGACCCCAAGGCGCTGTTCGACGAACTGTTCGGCGGCGAGGTCAAGCGCGTGACCGGCACGCCCGACCCGGCTGACGATCTGCAACTGGCCAAGACGCTGCTCGACGCGGCGCAGAACACGGCGGACAACCCGCAGCTGGTGGCGGTGCTGGCCGAGCAGGCCGCGACGCTGGCGGCGAAGAGCCCCGAGGGCGGCGCGGTCACCGACACGGCGCTGCGGCTGCTGATCGACAAGGCGCCCGAGCGGCGTGTCGAACTGCTCAAGCAGCTCGTTGACGCGAATCAGAAGGCGTACCTCAAGACGCCGATCGCCGATCGACCCGCGGCGGGCGAGAAGCTGATCGACACGATGCTCGACCTGGCCGCGGCGCAGCTGGCGGAGGACAACCCGTCGGACGCGATCCTCACGTACCGTCGCGCGGGCGTGATCGGCACGTCGATCCACACGTCGCGTCGCGACGAACTCAAGGCGCTGCTGGACGAGGCCGTGGCGGCGCAGCGTGTGCAGAATCAGATCGACACGGCCCGCGCCCGGGTCAAGGCGAACCCGCAGGACAAGGCCGCGGCGGCGGAGCTGGTGCGGCTGCACATCGTCGAGCTCGACGATCCGACCGAGGCGCGCAAGTACACGTTCCTGATCGACGACGAGACGATGAAGACGAACATCCGCCTCGCGTCGGGCAAGCAGGACGACATGACCGAAGATCAGTTCATGGCCCTGGCCGACTGGTACAAGGACCTGGCGCCGACCGCCGGGGCGCTGCGGTCACGGGCGACGATGTATCAGCACGCGGCGGACTACTACGACGCGTTCCTCGCCAAGCACACCGCGACGGACCTGGTTCAGACGAAGGCGACGCTGGAGCGGAAGCGCGTGGGCGATCAGCTGGCGGCGTTGACCGAGCGGCTCGGCCCGTCGGCGCTGTCGGTGCAGCGCAGCAGCGCGTGGGTCGACGTGCTGGCGCTGGTGGACCCGGCCAAGCACGCGCGCGGCCCCGAGGCGGGCCAGTGGACGAAGGACAACAACGGCGTGCACAGCGTGAGCTACGCCGGCACGATCGTCATGCCCGTGACGATCACCGGCAGCTACGACCTGGAGATGGTCACGTCGCACGGCGAGTCGCGCAACGGGCGGTTCTCGCTGGAGATCCCGGTGGGCACGACGTCGACGACGCTGTTCGTCTACAGCAGCGCCGACGATCTGCCCAACGCTTTCGCGTTCGTCAACGACCAGCGTGTGCAGGACGAAGCGAACCCGACGCGGTTCCGCTACCCGATGACCGAGGAGAACCACGACTACACGGTGGGGATCAAGGTCCGCGTCAAGGGCGACAACGCGTCGCTGACGGTCTCGATCGACGGCAAGGGCGGCGTGCAGTGGGAGGGCCCGCTCGCGCAGCTGACGCCGCGATATGACATGGGCACCGGTCACAACTTCAACTATCTGCTCTACCGGCAGTACGGTCACATCCGGTCGATGAAGGTGCGCGGGGTGGACGGCGGCAAGGTCGCTCCGCTGACGGACCTGCCCGCGGTCGCCGTCGGTCGCGCGGCGAACGACGAGGCGCGCGGTCCCAGGCCGACGAACCCGCAGGTGGCGCAGTTCCTCAGCCAGGCCCAGGCGGCGTGGCAGCGGGCGACCAGCGAGCAGCGTCAGGTCCTCGTCAACCAGATCCGGACCCAACTGCAGAAGATGCCCGAGACCCAGCGTGAAGCGTTCATGTTCATGCTCAAGCGCAGCGACAACGACGCCGCACGCTCGCTGCACAAGGCGCTGAAGCACGACGGCTGATCGCGGCGGGCAATCCACATCGGCCCGGGGGACACCACATCGGAGGCGCGGCATGTCCAGGCGCTGGGTTGCATCGTTGGTCGTAGCGTTGTGCACGCTCGGCGCGATCGCCGTGACGAGCGTCTTGAGCGGCGCGGCGCGTGCGGCCGATGACGATGCAGGCCACGGCCCGAGGGCGACGCGATCGGGTCCCTGGTCGGCGCCGGCGACATGGGCGGACCATCGCGTGCCGGGCGATGGTGATCAGGTGGTCATCGAGCCAGGCGTGCGCGTCACGTACGACATTCAGCCGGACGATTCCCGCGCGGCGCAGGTGATCCGCGACATCCACGTCGCTGGGACGCTCACCTTCGCACGCGATCGCTCGACGCTGCTGAACGTCGGCGTGATCACGATCGGCGGGCGGGGCGATCACGCGGGCGTGCACGACGTCGACGATCACGACCACGGCGACCACGCCGCGCCGGACCTCGACGCGAATCCCGCGACGCATAGCGCGCCCGACGACGCCCGCCCCGCGCTCGAGTTGGGCACAACCGACGATCCGATCCCGCATCCGCACACCGCGACGATCCGCCTGCACTTCCTCGACGGATTCGACCCGACCAGCGAGCCGGCGATCATCTGCCGACCGGGCGGCCGCATGGACTACCACGGCGCGCCGATGAACCGCACGTGGGTCGAGCTCGGCGCCGACGCGGCGAAGGGCGCGACCACCGTCACGCTCGCCGAGGCGGTCACCGGCTGGAGCGTCGGCGACACGCTGCTGATCACCGGCACCGGCCCGCGCGAGGAGGGCCGCGGCGGCGAGCAACGCGCCGACTACCTGCCGATCCATCCGACGACCGAGCAGCGCATCGTCACCGCGATCGACGGCGTGACCGTCACGCTCGACGCCCCGCTCGACAACCTGCACCTCGGCACGGGCGACTATCGCGGCGAGGTCGCCAACCTGTCGCGTAACGTCGTGGTCGAGTCGGCCAACCCCGACGGCGATCGCACGCGCGGGCACACCATGTATCACCGTTACGCCGCGGGATCGATCAGCTACGCCCGCTTCGCACACCTCGGCAAGCGCGACACGCTGGGGCGGTACCCGATCCACTTCCACCGCGTGCGCGACACGCTGCGCGGGTCGTCGGTGATCGGGGCCGCGATCGTCGACTCGCACAACCGATGGATCACGATCCACGGCACGCAGTACATGGTCGTGCGCGACTGCGTCGGGTACCGCGCCGTCGGACACGGCTTTTTTCTGGAAGACGGCACCGAGGAGTACAACACGCTCGACCGCAACCTCGGCGTGCAGGCGTTGCGCGGCCCGCACATGAAGGGCCAGGCGCTGCCGTTCGACCCCAACGACGGCGCGGCGTTCTGGTGGGCCAACGGTCGCAACAGCTTCACCCGCAACGTCGCCTGCGAGAACCACGAGTACGGCTACCGCTACGACTCGCAGAAGCGGTCCAACTTCGACTCGAACCTCGGCGTCCGCCAGCCCGACGGATCGACCGCCGTGGTCGACATCCGCACGCTACCGATCTGGCGGTTCAGCGACAACGAGTCGCACACCGAGGGGCTGTACAGCTTCGTGTTCGCCGGGACGGACGGCGTCGGGCCCGACACGTCGCACCCGCACCACGTCGATCACCTCACGGCGTGGAACACGCACTACGCGCTGCGGGCGCAGCTGCCGACCATGCTCGTCGAACACCTCGACGTGCACGACGCGGCGTACGGCGTGTACCGGCCGTGGTTCGACCACCACGTCTACCGCGACATCCGCATCGCCGACACCGACGCCGAGCCGTTCAACCGCGGGCTCGACGACGAGTCGACGCAGCACGGGCCGATCACCGTCGACGGCCTGACGTTCGCCGGGCGGCGGTACGGGCGCTCGATGCCGTTCATCCAGATCAGCGACAACAACGTCACGGGCAAGGCGGTGACGCACATCCGCCACGTCACCGCGCCGGACGCGGGCGACGAGCCGTACAAGCACAACGTCAAGCCGCTGGTCAACCGCGGCGGCGGGCTGGTGGTGCCGCCGAAGACGCCGACCGGCGTGCCGATCTATCTGCATGACTATTACGGCGCGGGGCGGCACGCGAAGATCGTGTCGACCGCCGCGAAGGACTTCGGCGCCGACGGGCTCGACTACCACGCCGACTACCCGCTGACCGGCGACGAGGCGCGCGTCGCGGAGGTGTCCAACGTCGAGTTCCCCACGCTGCTGACGCCCGTCGACGATCAGCCGCCGGTGACCGTCGTCACCTGGCCGACGCGCGGCGTGCCCGTGCGCCGCGAGGCCGACGGCTCGCTGACCATCCGCGGGACGACCAGCGACAACGTCTCGACCGCACGCGTCGTCGTCAACGGCGTCGAGGCCCGCGACGTCGACTACAACTTCTACCGATGGTCGGTCACGCTCAAGGACGTCAAGCCCGGCGTGCTGACGATCCGCGCCCACGCGATCGACGCCGCGGGCAACGTCGAGCAGACGCCGCAGGAACTGTCGATCACCGTTGCTCAGTAGCGGCCTCGGACGCAGTCGCCCCGCGCTCGTGGTATAGTGTCGCCCTGCCGGATCCAGACCGTGCACCCACGCGCGGCCGGCGTCGACCCTCCACCACCACCGCGCACCATGCCCACACCCGCACAATCCGTCGGCGATGCTTGGGACCGCATCGAAGCGTGGGCGGCCGACAACTGTCCGCAGATCCTGGTGGACCTCGCCGGCCCTTGCAAAGAAGCGTCGCTCGCGAGGCTCGAAGAAGATATCGGCATGCCCGTGCCCGAATCGTTCCGCGCGTCGTACGAGCGCCACGACGGCCAGCGTCCCGACGCGATCGGGTTCATCGGCGGCATGCAGCTGCTGTCGCTGCGATACGTGCGACGGCACCGCGCGTTCTGGGCGGACCTCGCCGCGTCACAGACCGACAAGGACGCGAACATCGTCAACGAACACTGTCGTTCTGATCGCCCCGGCGCGGTCAAGCCGGTCTACGCCAACGGGCTGTGGGTGCCGTTCGCCTACGACCGGGTCGGCAATCACCTCGGCATCGACCTCGACCCGGGGCCCAACGGCGTGGCCGGGCAGATCGTCAACTTCGGGTGCGACCAGAACATCAAGTACGTCATGGCGCCGTCGCTGGAGGCGTTCATGCACTGGTACGCCGACCAGCTCGAAGCCGGGCGCATCGCGCTCGCCGAGACCCTCGGTCACTACTGGTTTGAGATCATCGACCCGCCGGACCTGCGACTGCTCAACGCGTTGCCGAAAATGATCGCGTGACGGCCGCCGCGATCACACACCGGCCTTCGCCGCCTGTTTGGTCTTGCGATCCTCGCGACGGCGGTCCGATTCCTTGAGCATCTTCTTCCGCAGACGGATGAAGTTCGGCGTCAGCTCGACCAGCTCGTCGTCCTCGATGTACTCCAGCGCCCCTTCGAGCGTGATCGAACGCGAGGCCTTCAGCGTGGTCGTCGCTTCCTTCGTCGCCGAGCGGATGTTGTTCAGCTGCTTCTTACGCGTGGCGTTGACGGGGATGTCGACATCCTTGTTGTGCTCGCCGACGATCTGGCCCTCGTAGACCATGTCGCCCGGCTTGACGAACATCACGCCGCGGTCCGCCAGGCCTTCCATCGCGTGCGCCGTCACCGCGCCGGACTCCGTGGCGATCATCACGCCGTTGATCCGACCCGACATCGGCCCGAGGTAAGGCCCGTAGCCGCACACCGTGTGGTTCACCAGCGCGTTGCCCTGCGACGCGGTCATCAGCCGCGTCCGCAATCCGATCAGTCCGCGGCTGGGGATCCGGAACACCAGGTGCGTGTACTCGCCCTTCGCCTGCATCGTCTCCAGCGTCGCCTTCCGCTCGCCGACCAGCTGCATCACCGAGCCGACGTGCTCTTCCGGCACGTCGATGACGAGTTCTTCGATCGGCTCGCTCTTCACGCCGTTCAGCTCGCGGATGATCACGTGCGGCTTGCCGACGGACAGCTCGTAGCCCTCGCGGCGCAGGTTTTCCAGCAGGATGCCGAGGTGCAGCAGGCCGCGGCCCTTGACGAGGAACTCGTCGCCGCCCTCACCCGGCTCCACACGCAGCGCGACGTTCGACTGCAGCTCCTTCATCAGCCGGTCGCGGACCTGGCGGCTGGTGACGTACTTGCCGTCCTGGCCGACGAAAGGCGAGTTGTTCACGCGGAAGGTCATGTCGAGCGTCGGCTCGTCGATGGTCACCGGCGGCAGCGCGACGGGGTTCTCCACGTCGGCGAGCGTGTCACCGATGTCGACCTCCTCGAGGCCGACCACGGCGCAGATGTCGCCGACGTCGATGCGGTCGACCTGCTTGCGGCCGAGGCCCTGGAACTGGAACAGCTGGCCGACCTTCTGCGTCGACTTCTCGCCGTCGCGCGTGATGCGCGCCACCTGCTGACCGCTGCGGATGTGCCCCGCCATGACGCGGCCGATGCCGATCCGGCCGACGTAGTCCGACCAGTCCAGCGTCGTGATCAGCATCTGCAGCGGCGCGTCGGCGTCGAACTTCGGCGCGGGCACGTGCGTGATGATCGCCTCGAACAGGTCGCGGACGTTGTCGGTCTTCGCGAACTCGTTGTGCGACGCCCAGCCGTCACGGCCCGACGCGTACACCACGGGGAAATCCAACGCGTGGTCGTCGGCGCCGAGCTCGACGAGCAGGTCGAACACCTCGTTGAGCACCTGCTGCGGACGCGCCTCGGTGCGGTCCATCTTGTTGATCACGACGATCGGTTTCAGGCCGTTCTCCAGCGCCTTGGACAGCACGAAGCGCGTCTGCGGCATCGGGCCCTCGAAGGCGTCGACGATCAGCAGCGCGCCGTCGGCCATCATCAGCACGCGCTCGACCTCGCCGCCGAAGTCCGCGTGGCCCGGGGTGTCGACGATGTTGATGTGGTAGTCGTGGCCGTTGGGGTCGCGGTAGGTGATGGCGCAGTTCTTCGAGAGGATCGTGATGCCGCGTTCCTTCTCGATGGGGTTGGAGTCGAGGATGCAGTCGCCCTCGAGCTCGCCCTCGCGGAACTGGCCGGACTGACGCAACAGCCCGTCGACGAGCGTGGTCTTGCCGTGGTCGACGTGTGCGATAATCGCGACGTTACGGATATCCTGCTTACTCATGTTCCTTCTCGATTGCGGGGCTTGGCGCCGCCGCACCCTCTCAGTTAATGCACGATCGGCGCGATGAGCGCGAAGGCGGAATGGTATCCGGCGCAAGGTCCATAAACAAGCGGGGTTGTCGCCCCGTACGCGTTGAATCCCCTCTCCACCAGTTGGAGGAGCGGTTGGGTGAGGGGGTCGATTCATCGAATTCGGCGCATCCAGGCGAAACTTTCGAAGTGTTCGAACGGTACACCCTCACCCCAATCCACGCCCTCCAGGGAGAGGGAGTTGCTTCACGACGCGCTCACCGACGATTTGCGACCACCGCCCGCGTTCCCTAAATTGTCCCGCTGCAACCCTACTTACCCCGGAGATTTGACCGTGGCCAAGAAAACCATCACCGATCTCGACGTTCAGGGCAAGACCGTCCTGATGCGCGTCGACTTTAACGTGCCGCTCGACGACGACGGCCATATCACCGACGACCGCCGCATCCGCATGCCCCTGCCGTCCATCGATTACGTCCGCAATCACGGCGGAAAGCTTATCCTCATGAGCCACCTCGGTCGGCCCAAGGGCGGCGGTGATCCCGGCGACGTCAAGTACTCCATGCGGCCCGTCGCGGCGCGGCTCTCCGAACTGCTCAACCGCCCCGTCCAGTTCGCAGAGGACGTCGTCGGCGACGACGCCAAGACCAAGGCCGCGGCCCTGAAGCCCGGCCACGTGCTGCTCATCGAGAACCTCCGCTTCGAGAACGGCGAGAAGAAGGGCGACGAGGCGTTCGCCAGTCAGCTGGCCAACATGGCCGACATCTACTGCAACAACGCCTTCGGCACGTGCCACCGCACCGACGCGTCGATGTACGCCGTGCCGAAGATCATGAAGGAACAGGGCAAGGACGCCGTCGTCGGGTTCCTGGTCAACAAGGAGATCGAGTACCTGTCCGACGCCGTGAACAGCCCCGCCCGGCCGTTCGTCGCGATCCTCGGCGGCGCGAAGGTCGCCGACAAGATCGGCGTGCTCGAAAACCTGATCAACATCTGCGATAAGATCCTCATCGGCGGCGCGATGGCCTACACCTTCGCCCTCGCCCAGGGCAAGACCATCGGCGACTCGCTGATCGAGAAGGACCCCGAGAAGCGCGCCGCGGACGTCGCCTTCGCCAAGTCCATCATCGAGCGCGCGGGTGACAAGCTGCACCTGCCCGTCGACACGCACTGCGGCGACGCGTTCTCCGGCGACTGCAACAAGCAGATCGTCCAGGGCGACATCCCCGACGGCTGGGAGGGCTTCGACATCGGCCCCCAGACCATCAAGGACTTCCGCCACGCGCTCAAGGACGCCAAGACCATCGTGTGGAACGGCCCGATGGGCGTGTTCGAGATGCCGCCCTTCGACCATGGCACCTTCGAGGTCGCCAAGGCCATCGCCGCGGTCACGCAGGACAACGGCGCCATCAGCATCATCGGCGGCGGCGACTCCGCGGCGGCCATCGAGGTCGCGGGCCTCGCCGAACAGGTCAGCCACGTCTCCACCGGCGGCGGCGCGTCCCTCGCCATGCTCGAAGGCAAGAAGTTCGAAGCGGTCGAAGTCCTCGACGACAAGTAAGTCCAATTTCGGATCGCGGATTTCGGATTGCGGATTTGGCTCCGCTCTACCGGATCAATCCGAAATCCGAAATCCAAGATCCGAAATCGCTATGAGCAACCTGCTGAACAACCCGCCGCGTCTGCCGATGATTTTTCCGTCGATCCTCGGCGCGGACTTTACCCGCATGGGTGAAGACTGCGCGCAGGTGCTGGAGCTCGGCGCCGAGGCGTTGCACGTCGATGTGATGGACGGGCACTTCGTGCCGAACCTGTCGATGGGGCCGAAGATGGTGGCGGACCTGCGGGCGATGTTCCCCGACGTGTACATGGACGTGCACCTGATGGTGACCGATCCGCAGGACTACGTCGGGCCGTTCGCGAAGGCGGGGGCGAACTGCATCACGTTCCACATCGAGGCGGCGATGGGCCGCAAGACGGACAACGAGAAAGACGTGCTGAAGCAGATCCGCGATGCGGGCTGCCAGGCGGGCATCGTGATCCGCCCGCCGACGCCGCCGCAGGCGATCTTCCACCTGCTCGACGAGTTGGACATGATCCTGCTGATGAGCGTGCACCCGGGGTTCAGCGGGCAGTCGTTCATGCCGATCGCGCTGGACAAGGCGCGGACGCTCAAGCCGATGCTCAAGCCGACCACGCGCCTGGAGATCGATGGCGGACTCAACGCCGAGACGGCGCCGCAGGCGATCGCCGCGGGCGTCGACGTGATTGTCGCCGCGAGTGCGCTGTTCGGCGCCCCCGACCGCGCTAAGATGCTCGCAGCCCTCCGCGGCGAGGGCTGACCTTTCCACCCCTCTCCCCCGAGTGGGGGAGAGGTTGGGTGAGGGGGCTGGTTCTTCGAGCACAACGCAAGCTGGAGGAGCCATGCGCCTCGTTCGACGAGTCGACCCTCACCCCAGCCCTTTCCCTGAAAGGGAGAGGGAGCAGGCGTTTCACCACAGACATCACTGAGGGCACAGCAATGTCACACGGGCACGGGCATCGTTATGGCGTGAATCTATTCAATCACTGCCTCGGTTCGCTTCTCTGCGCTCTCTGCGTCCTCTACGGTGCAATGCCAACCGCCCGCGCCGCGGACGAAGCGCCGAAGTTCCAGCCCGACACCCAGCGCGGCGACGCGATGCTCGGCGAGTACTTCCGCGTCGAGACCGCCAAACTCGAGTCCGCGTGCCTCGACGATGCGGCGCTTAAGACGTGGAAGCGGCAGCGTGACACGTACCGCAAGCAGCTGCTCGAAATGCTCGGCCTCGACCCCCTGCCCGAACGCACGCCGCTGCACGCGACGATCACCGGCAAGCTCGATCACGAGCAGTTCACCGTCGAAAAGCTGCACTTCCAGTCGCGCCCCGGCCTGTACGTCACCGCGAACCTCTACCTGCCCAAGGGCCTCGACAAGCCCGCGCCCGCGATCCTTTACGTTTGCGGACACTCGCAGCAGAAGGACGGCGACATCAGCTACGGCAACAAGACCGGCTACCAGCACCACGGCGAGTGGTTCGCCCGCAACGGCTACGTCTGCCTGACCATCGACACGCTCCAACTCGGCGAGATCCAGGGCATCCACCACGGCACGTATCGCGAGGGCCGATGGTGGTGGAACGCGCGCGGGTACACGCCCGCGGGCGTCGAGGCGTGGAACAGCATGCGTGCGATCGATTACCTGCAGTCGCGGCCCGAGGTCGACGGCGAGCGCATCGGCATGACCGGACGCAGCGGCGGCGGGTCGTACACGTGGTGGACGTCGGCGATCGACGAGCGGATCAAAGTCGCCGTGCCGGTCGCGGGGATGACCGACATGCGGAACCAGGTCGTGGGCGGGTTCCCGTGGCAGTACGCCGACGGGTGCGTCGAGGGGCACTGCGACTGCATGTTCGACGTCAACACGTACCGCTGGGACTTCCCGCAGGTCGCCGCGATGATCGCGCCGCGGCCGCTGCTGATCGAAAACTCCGACAAAGACAGCATCTTCCCGATCGACGGCGTCATGCGTCTCTACACGAAGGTGCGTAGCGTGTACGAGCTGTACGGCGCGCGCGACAAGCTGGGCATCCAGATCGCCGAGGGCCCGCACAAGGACACGCAGCGCCTGCGCGTCGGCGCGTTCGAGTGGTTCGAGCGACACCTCAAGGGCAACAAGGACGCGACGATCACGCCGCCCGCCGAGAAGCTGTTCGACCGCAAAGACCTCCGCGTGTTCGGCGACACGCTGCCGGCCGACGAGTTGAACACGACGATCGACGAGACGTTTACCGCGAAGGCGCCGGAGCCGAAGGTGCCGAGGGACGCCGCGGAATGGGCAACGATGCGCGACGCTTGGATGAAGGATCTGCGTGAGAAGTGCTTCCGCGGTTGGCCGACGGAGGAGGAGCCGCTCGACCTGAAGCAGGCGTTCGACGTGACGAAAGACGGCGTGCGCTTCCGCGCGTACGACTTCACGTCGCAGGGGCCGGTGCGGCTGCGGTTGTACGTGGCGCACGGCGCTCAGGTAGACAAGCCGGAGCTGATGGTGCTCAACGCAATGGACGATACGGATTGGCGAGACCTGCTTGCGACGATGCGGGGCGCCTTCGCCGAGCAACTCAGCGGCGAGACGCTGCCCGATGCGGACGGCGACGCGTGGGCCGAGGCGAAGCGGATGTTTACCGGGACGAAGTGGGCGATGGCGTATGTCGCGCCGCGCGGCGTGGGGTCGACGGCGTGGAACTGGAGCGGCAAGAAGCGCACGCAGATCCGTCGCCGATTCATGCTGCTGGGCCAAACGTTCGACGGCATGCAAGCATACGACATCCGTCGCGCCGCGGCGACGCTGCGCAGCGTTGACGGGCTCGCGGGCGTACCGCTGTGGATGCAGGGCGAACGCGCGATGGCGGGCAATGTGTTGTACGCGTCGCTGTTTACGGACGGAGTGACGCGGCTCGATCTGTGGCACATGCCCGCGTCGCACCGCGACGGCCCGACGTACCTGAACGTGATGCGCTACATGGATTGCCCAGCGGCGCTGGCGCTCGCGGCGGAGCGATGCAACGTGCGTCTGTACGCCGATGACGCGGCGACACACGCGTGGGATTACCCGCTGAACGTCGCGAAGGCAATGAAGTGGGACGGGAAGCGTGTGGAGATTCGCGCCGTGCCGCAAGACACCAAGTAAACACGCCCCGATGGGGCGTCGCTAAACATTGATCCAATGCAATCGGATGACCGCGGCCCGCTACTTCAGCGCGTCGGGCGAGGCGAGTTTCGCGACCTCGGCGGGGGTCAGTTCGCGTTTGTAGATCACGACCTGGTCGATACCGCCGGCGTAGAAGGAGTTGCGGGCGAAGCCGTTGGAGCGGGCGCCGATGACGAAGGGGACCTTGTTGTTGATCGGGCCGGAGAGGTTGTCGTTGGTGATCGACGTGGGGGCCTGCTTGCCGTCGATGTAGATGTGCATGCCGGCGGCCCGGCCGGAGCCGTCGTAGGTGACCATGACGTGCTGCCACTTGTCGGGGGTGAGCTTAGCCTTGGTGGCGATCCGCGCGGCGTTCTTCGGCCAGGTGCTGACGATGTGGGCGAAGACCTGAAAGTTGGAAAGAAACATGTCGTAGCCGCGGTGCGCCTCGTCGGTGTCGATGCGTGACATCGGCGAGCAACTGTTCGTGTAAGCCGCGGGCTTGAGCCAGGCGCCGTAGGAGAACGCGTCGGTGGAGGCGAAGTCGCCGACGCGGTCGACGTTGAGGTACGAGGCGCCGTCGAGTTCGACAGCGGGGTTGGGGTCGCGGTCGGTGCCGTGCGGGCCGGGGACGGCGATGACGCCGCCGACGGTGGTGGCGTTGGGCGTGCCGAGCCTGCCGCGCTGCAGGTCGTCGAAGGACCAGCGTCCGACGAGGCCGACACCGAGCGGATCGTCGGCGTTGACCCGTGGCGTGTCCAGCGGCTTGAGCACCGCGGGCTTAGGGGGCTGCGGCGTCGACACCGCGGGGTCTGGCGTGTTCGGCGAGGTCGACGTGTCGGCGTTCGCGGGGCCGGCGTTCTTTCCTCCGCCGCCCAGTCCGAACGCCAGCAAGGCCGCGACGCCGATCACGGCCGCGATCGCGCCGTAAACCAGCGCGTAACTGCGTTTGGCCGGCTTGCTGCGTGAACGGCCCATGGTGCGCATCCGCGTGGTCGACGCGCCGGTCGACACGCTGCCGGTTTCGATCGCCAGCGAGACCGTCGCGTCGGCGACCATTGACAACGGATCGTCGGCCCGCTCGACGATAGGCTCGATCGCGGGCTCGGACGCCTCGCCGCGTTCGATCGCACGGCGCGCGGACTCGAGGTCCTCGATGAGGTCCTCGTACGCCGCGTAGCGATCTTCGGGGGCCTTCTGCAGCAGGCGGGCGATGACGTCGGCGGTGCGTGAGTGGACGTCGCGCATTTCGCGCAGCGACGGGGCGGGCCGCTTCAGCCGCGCCCGGATGACTTCCTTCGCCGAACTGCCGTCGAAGGGCGGCTTGCCGGCGAGGATGTGGAACAGCGTGGCGCCGAGGCTGTACATATCGCTGCGGAAGTCGCCCGCGCCGCTCGTGGCGACTTCGGGGGCGACGTAGTAAGGCGTGCCGACCGCCCCGCCGTCCTTGCCGCTCTTGGCGTAGGGCGCGGCGCCGAAGTCGATGAGCTTCCCGACGCCGTGCTCGTCGATGAGGATGTTGCCCGGCTTGATGTCCATGTGGGTCAGGCCGACACGCTGCGCCGCGCCGAGCCCCTCGGCGATGACGATGCCGAGCGCGAGCACGTCGAGCTCGTCGGCGTGTCCGCGTTTGGACTTGTCCTTGAGGTATTTGAGCTGCGCGGTGCCGCCGCCGACGAATTCCATGACGATGTAGTGCTGGTCGCGGAATTCGCCGATGGTGTGGATCTGGACGATGCCGGGGTGGTTGAGCCGCGCCAGCGCCCGGGCCTCCTTCACGCACTCGCGCGCGATCTGCTCCTGGTCCTGGCTGTCGGCGGCGAGGATCTTCAGCGCGACCTGGCGGTGCAGTTTTTCGTCGAGGGCGCGGAAGACGATGCCGGAGGTGCCGCGGCCGATGATCTCGACGAGCAGGAACCCGTCGATGACGCCGGGCACCTTCGTGGCGTGTCCGCACCGGGGGCAGTTGACCGTCGAGAGCGGTTTCGCGCCCGACGAATCAAACGCCTCGCCGCACTGACCGCACGACAAGGCCGTCACCGGTTTGGCCTTTAGCTGCATGCCCTGCTCACCAAAAATGCAAACAAACAACCATTTAGACGTGCCCCGTCCGGGTCCATCATACCCCGCCCGACCGTAATGCGTATTCTTTTTCCAAAAATTCCCCCGGTGGAGATTTCGGCCGCCGCCTGACGGTGCGCCGGGCGCGGTACAATCGTGATGTCCGAGAGAGGGTCATCGGGGTCACCACATCCGAGGAAAACAGGGAGGCAACCATGTCCGAAACCGTACCTCCGCCGCCAACGGGCGCGACGGGCAACCGCTACAGCGTCAGCGATTTCATCGAGCAAACCCAGCAGCGCGACCGCCAGGAGGGCCTGTTCGAGCTCGAATCGCAGTACATGCTCGAGGTGAACCTCAACGGCATGGTCTGGACGAAGATGGGCTCGATGGTCGCGTATCGCGGCAACGTGAAGTTCACACGCGAAGGGGTGCTGGAGCACGGCATCGGCAAGTTCCTCAAGAAGGCCGTGACCGGCGAGGGCGCGAAGCTGACGAAGGCCGAGGGTTCGGGGCAGGTTTACCTCGCGGACGTCGGCAAGAAGATCAGCATCCTGAACCTGCACAACGAGTCGATCGTGGTCAACGGCAACGACCTGCTGGCGTTCGAGCCGAGCGTCACGTGGGACATCAAGATGATGAAGTCGCTGGGCGCGATGATGGCGGGCGGGCTGTTCAACGTCCGCCTCGAGGGCACGGGCATGGTCGCCATCACCAGCCACTATCAGCCGATGACGCTGCTGGTCAGCCCCGATCGGCCGGTCACCACGGACCCCAACGCCACCGTCGCGTGGTCGGGCTCGCTCACGCCGGAGTTCAAGTCCGACGTGTCGCTCAAGACGTTCATCGGCCGCGGGTCGGGCGAGTCGATCCAGATGCACTTCAAGGGCGAAGGGTGGGTCGTCATCCAGCCCTATGAAGAGGTGTATTTTCAAGCGGGGGGCTGAGCGACCGGCAAGCTTGGTGAAACAGGTGCTGGACCTGTTCATCTAGGGTCGCTGATTTCAACCACAGCACACGCGGCACGGGCCGCGCGCGGTTGGGGTTTGATCACATCACGCTACAGCTTTGGACACGGGCGCCGGTCGATCGTTCTCCAGTCGGAGTACGGCATGACGGCAGATCGCAAATCCTGCGTACCTGTGTTGATTGCGGCCGTCGCCACGCTGCTGGCGATCGAGGCGGTGGCGGTCAGTCTGATAGGCCCGCAGCGCGTGAACGCGCGCCAGGCCGCGAAAGCCGCGCCGTCGATGGGCCACCTTTCCCACCTGCTCGGCATGACCGTCGACGCAGTCGTTGACGAACTGGGACAGCCGACTACGTCCGACGAGTTCACGCTGGACCACGCCGTAGGAGAGTTGTACGGCCCGCTCTTCAACACCTACCCGCCAGACGACCCCGCAACACCAATGGTGAAGATCCGTGAACTCCGCTGGCGCAGCCAAGACGTGACCACGGTGGTGTTCTTTCATGAGATCGATGGTGGCTGGGTCGCGCTCGACACGGTCTGGTGGGAGGATGGCATCGTGTTCTGACCGCTCGTCACGTCGGCTCGGTTTTGTCTGTTTACCGCGTCATACGCTAAGATGTCAGGCTTTCCCCTGACAGACGGACGTGACGATGAGCGAGCAGACACAGCAGGACAAACCGTCGTACAAGAAGACGCTGAACCCGCGGAACACGTCGTTCGCGATGAAGGCGAACCTCGTGCAGCGTGAGCCGGAGTTCCAGAAGCGCTGGGACCGCCTCGGCGTGTACAAGCTGCTGCGCGAGCGCGCGGAGGGCAAGCCGCGGTACGTGCTGCACGACGGCCCGCCCTATGCCAACGGGTCGATCCACCTCGGCCACCTGCTCAACAAGGTCCTCAAGGACCTCGTCGTCCGCAGCCGCAACATGCTGGGGTACGACGCGCCGTTCATCCCCGGCTGGGACTGCCACGGCCTGCCCATCGAGCATAAGGTGATGCAGGAACTCGGCGACAAGGCCAAGGACATGGTCGCGCCGCAGATCCGCAAGCGTTGCCACGACTACGCGGACAAGTACGTCAAGCTCCAGGCGAAGCAGATGCAGCGGCTGGGCACGATGGGCGACTACGACGAGCCGTACCTGACGATGAAGCCGAGCTACGAGGCGGCGACGCTGGAGGTGTTCGCGGACCTCGTCGGCAAGGGGCTCGTGTACCGGTCGCTCAAACCGGTGCACTGGTCGATCGAGAATCAGACGGCCCTGGCCGACGCGGAGCTGGAGTATTACGACCGCGAAGACACCAGCGTGTACGTGCTGTTCGAGATCGCCAACCCGCAGGACCTGCCGTCTTCGCTGAACGCGCGGCCGGGCGAAGGGTTGAGCCTGATGATCTGGACGACGACGCCGTGGACGCTGCCGGCGAACCTCGCCGTGGCCGCCGCGCCGTCCGCCGAGTACGGCCTGTATCGCTGGGAATCGAACGGCCGGATGGGCCTGACGATCGTCGCGTGCGACCTGGCCGACAAGGTGTTCGACATGGCCGACGCGTTCGGCGACCTGCTCGGCACGTGCACCGGCGCGGAGCTCGAAGCGGCGAAGATCAGGTACAAGCACCCGTTCATTGATCGCGTCAGCCCCGTGGTCACCGCGGACTACGTCACGCTGGAGGACGGCACGGGCCTCGTGCACACCGCGCCCGGCCACGGCGTGGAGGACTACCAGACCGGACTAGCGAAATGTCTAAGTTGGAACTCTAACACGAAGCGCGTCGACTACGTGATCACTCGTACGATCACCGGTGCGAAATTTGAACCAAAACCAACGATCTACTGTCCTGTACTTCCCGACGGGACATTTGATGATTCCGTGCCGGACTGGCTACAAGGCAAAACCGTTTGGGAAGCCAACGACCTCGTCACCGAACACCTACGCGAGAGCGGACACCTGCTGCATGACTTGAAATTTGGACACAGCTACCCACATGACTGGCGGAGCAAGACACCTGTGATCTTCCGTGCGACCGAACAGTGGTTCATTGCCGTAACGGAAGCGTCCACCGAACGTGCCGTAAATGAGATGTTCGTTAGCTATCGACAAGCGGGTTTGGATGGCGATGCGGCGATTGCGGCGGTAAAGAAGCGGATGCCCGCAGCGTCACTCCGCCAACTCGCGCTCGACGCAACAAAGGATCGAGTGAAGTTCATCCCCGACTGGGGGCGCAACCGAATGCGCGGGATGCTCGACAGCCGCCCAGACTGGTGCATCAGCAGACAACGCTCGTGGGGATTACCGATTCCTGCCCTGTTCCCACCTGAAGGTTTCATCATGAACAGCGCTTCGGCGACTCAGCCCTATCCGGCTGCGCTGCTAACTGAAGCATCGGTTCGGGCCGTGGCGAAAGTGTTTGATCGCAATGGCTCCGACTACTGGTTTACAGCTTCGATAGCTGACCTGTATGCGGAATACGATCCGCTATCGGATCCTGATGCGCCGCAATGGCTCAAAGATCTTGGAGCACCTGATCAATGGGAATCAACGCTCGGCGTACCCCTGACTAGATCGCGCGACATCTTTGACGTGTGGTTCGAGTCCGGCTCGTCATGGAACGCGGTGATCCGCCAGCGGCTCGGCGTCGACCAGGTGCCCGTCGACCTCTACCTCGAAGGCTCCGACCAGCACCGCGGGTGGTTCCAGCTGTCGCTGCTGCCGGCGATCGGCGTCACGGGCGGCGCGCCGTTCAAGACCGTGCTGACGCATGGGTTCATGGTCGACAAGGACGGCCTGAAATACTCCAAGAGCAAGGGCCACACGATCGACGATCTGTTCACCAAGTACGGCGTGGACGTGCTGCGGTGGTGGGTCGCGGGACAGAACACGGACAACGACATCAAGGTCGACGACTCGTACTTCGACGTCGCCGGTGAGCAGTACCGCAAGGTGCGCAACACGATCCGATTCCTGCTGATGAACCTCGAAGACTTCGACCCGGCGAAGGACCGGCGCGAGATCGGCGAGGCGGACGCGGCGACGATCGACGGCTGGGTGATGGGCGAGCTGAGCCGGGTGATCGGCACCGTGCGCGGCGGGTATGAGTCGTATCAGTTCCGCCGCGTGCACGAGGCGGTGTACAGCTTCTGCAACGAGGAACTGTCGGCGGTGTACCTCGCGGCGACGAAGGACCGGCTGTACTGCGACAAGGCGGACAGCGACCGTCGCCGTCGCACGCAGACCGCGATGTACGACATCGCCGAGGCGCTGATCCGCATGATCGCGCCGGTGATGGTGCACACGGCCGACGAGGCGTGGCTGGCGCTGCACGGCAAGGACGCGAAGGCCGACGACGATTGCGTGCACATGCACACGCTGCCGGAGCCAATCGCATCGCAGGCTGGCGCGGCGTGGGGCGACGTGCTGGCGCTGCGTGACCGGGCGCTGAAGGTGCTCGAGGACGCGCGGCAGCAGATGGGCATCGACAACCCGCTCGACGCGGGGATCACCGTCGCGCTGCCCGCGGACAAGCGCGAGGCGTACGGGCCTTACGTCGCGGAACTGCCGGACGTGTGCGGCGTGTCGCGGTTCACGCTGGTCGAGGGCGACGCGGAGGCGATCACGATCGATGATCTGCGTGAGGAACCGCGCTGCGACCGGTCGTGGAAGCGCGACGGCACGGTCAAGCCGCGCAGCGACGGCGGCACGCTGTCCGACCGCGACGCCGAGGCCGTGGGAGTCTGATGATCTGGTGATTTGGTGAAGTGGTGATTTGGTGAGTTAATCACCACACGCCGGGTATGAGGCGCCAGCGCACGCGCGAGGCGTAGGCCGTGTAGCGATCGTCCGCCGCGAGCACGCGCTCCTCGGCAACGATACGCAGCGCGACGAACGCGACCGCGGCGATGGGCGGCAGGATCGCCCACCACGCCAGCGTCGACCACGCCGACCAGGCGCACGCCGCGATCATCACCAACTCGCCGACGTACGCGGGGTGTCGCATGACGCGGTACGGCCCGCGCACCACGACGCCGCGCAGCGACGGCAGGATCGCGAAGCATCGGCCCAGCGCCGCCAGCGACCACATCGCCCACGCCCCGCCGATCACGAACGCGACGCCCGGGCCGATCGCCCACGCACCCGGCGACGCGGCCGACCGCAACGCCCAGCCCGAGATCAGCAGGGCCGGCAACGCCGCGGCCATCGCGCCGAACGACCCCTGCGCCACGGCCCGCGCGCGGAACAGGATCAGCAGCCCCACGCCGACGTGCAGGCACGCGATCGTCACGCGCACGGCGGTCCAGCGGTCGGCCGGCTCGGCGTGCCACAGCCCCAGCGCCGCCCACGACAACACCGACACGCCGAGCAGCACGTCGAAGACGCGCTCGCCGCTTACGCCGGGCATCGCACGCGGTGTCGGTTCCGCGTCAATAGACCCAGAATGGCCAGTTGAAGACATAGCTCAGGAAGTTGATGAAGAGGATCACACCGATCCAGACCAGCCAGCCCATGCCACCACCGTTGTTCGCAGCCATGACAAAGCCCCCTGCAATGTGTCCCGATCAGATCGGGAAGAGTTGTGGTTCCCCAGAACCGCCCCAGCGGTTCAGAGGCCCCATGATAACGATTTGGGGACGCGATTCCCACCGCTTGCGGTGACAACGTCATGACACCGATCTGCGAAATTCGCCCCCGGAGGCCCCATCCTTATCGGAATGCCGGAACGGTGATCAGCGTGGGCACGGTCGCGGGCCGGGCTGTTATCAGGTCCAAGACTTATCGGCACCGACGGGTTTCGCGGCGTTGCTCAACTCGCGGGGGCGGTTCTGTCCGATGATTCGGTGGGATGTGCAACACCGACGACAAACCGCAGCCGAACGACACGCCTGTGCTGGGCGGCATGCTCGGGCACGACCCGGCGATGCGGCGCGTGTACGAGATGATCGAGGCGGTCGCCGCGACGCCCACGACGGTGCTGATCACCGGCGAGTCGGGCACGGGCAAGTCGATGGTCGCCCGCGCGGTGCACCAGCGGTCGCGCCGCACCGACGGGCCTTACGTCACGTTCGCCTGCGGATCGATCCCCGAGACGTTGCTGGAGTCGGAGCTGTTCGGCCACGTGCGCGGCGCGTTCACCGGCGCCGAACGTGACCGCCCCGGCAAGCTGCTCGCCTCGGACCGCGGCACGCTGTTTATCGACGAGATCAACTCCGCGACCGCGGCGCTTCAGCTGAAGCTGCTGCGTGTGCTGCAGGAGCGTCAGTTCGAGCCGGTCGGCTCGCATCACACGGTCGAGGTCGACGCGCGGTTCGTGCTCGCCACGAATCAGCCGCTCGCCACGCTGGTCAAGCGTGGCCTGTTCCGCGACGACCTGTACTACCGCATCAACGTCGTGAACATCGAGCTGCCGCCGCTTCGGAATCGGCCGGGCGACATCCCGCTGCTCGTCGAGCACTTCCTCAACGCCAGCCGGACGCAGACACGCAAGCCGATCACCGGCGTGAGCGTCGAGGCGATGGCGATGCTGCTCGAGCACCAGTGGCCGGGCAACGTGCGTGAACTGGCGAACGCGATCGAGCGTGCGGTGGTGCTGGCGCGCACCGACGAGATCACGCCGGACGATCTGCCCGAGGCGGTCCGCAACGGGTTCGCGGGCGAGACGCTGTTCACGATGCGGCGCGACGACGGCGACGCCGCGGTGACCGACGGCGCGACCGCCCCGCCGCCGGGTCACGACGCCCGCGCCTACACGCACTGGCCGGTGTTCGACTCGGTCGCGAATCAGCCGCTGCGTCACAGCCTCCAGGAGCCCGAGCGGCTGATCATCCTCGCGGCGTTGCGGGCCCACAACGGCAACCGCCGCCGCACCGCCGCCGCCCTCGAAATCGACCGCTCCACGCTGTACAAGAAGATCAAGCAGTACGGCCTCGAAGAAGCGCGCGGCGTGTAATCGCACGCGAGTCGCGCTATCATCTCTGCAGCCGATTCCCGTAAAGGAGCACGAACCATGACACGCATGTGGATCGCGATCGTTGTCGCCGCCCTGCCGCTGGGCGCCTGCTCGAAGGACGCACCGCCGCCCGCCGCGAAGCCGACGCCCACGCCGGCCCCGACCGTCGAGGCGCCCGCCACCGACGGCGCCACCGACGCCCCGACCGACACGGCCACCACAAAGCCCACCGCGGACGCCGCCGTCGCGACCACGCCGCTGGTCATCGACGTGCGCACGCAGGAAGAGTGGGATACCGACCACATCGCCACCGCGGTGCTCATCCCGTACGACCAGATCGGCGACAAGATCACCGGGGTGACGACGGACAAGGACAAGCCGATCTTCCTGCACTGCCGCAGCGGTGGTCGGGCGGGCAAGGCGAAGGCGACGCTGGAGGCGATGGGTTACACGCACGTGACAAACCTGGGCGGCCTCGACGACGCTCGCAAGTACCTCGAGGCCAACGCGACGCCCAAGCCGTAACGCCGCCGGCCGCCCTACCGCGTGTGGCGCCGCCGAGGTAAACTGCGGCCACACTTCGAGGAGCGACCCACATGATCGACCTGTACAAGCTGGCGCAGGCGGCGAATCCGATCCCCAAGGGCTGGATGCAGTGGCTGACGGAGGACACGCTCGGCAAGATGGTCGGCATCGGCCTGCTCGTGGTCGTCGCCCTCGCGGCCCTCTATGTGGTGTTTCTGACGGTCAACACGCTGCGGGTGCACGCCAAGAAGCTCATCGTCGCCGCGGCGATCATCGGCGGCGGTGTCTGGGCGGTCCAGTTCTTTCAGCCCAGCGGCATGACCTGGTTCATCATTGGTTTCATGGCGTTCGGCGCCCTGGTGGGCTACGCCCTGATGCTCACCCACGCGAAGTAGCGCCGGCGGCCGAAACCCCGGGCGACTCGCGGCTCCGGCGGCCCCCACGGCCCGTGCTAATAATGCCTGACGGACCTTTATGAACCCCGCGTGAGCGGGTATCATGTCCAGCCGTTTACGCGCGTCACCGATGACGCGACTTTACGACGTTTCGAGGCAGGTACAGGATGCAGGCAGTGAGCAGTGCGGACCCGACGATCGAGCGGCATGATCGCTACATGACGCTCAACTATCCACGCCTTCCCATCACCATGGTTGAGGGCGTGGGCTGTCGTCTGACCGACTCGAACGGCAAGCACTACCTCGACCTGTTCAGCGGGTTCGGCGCCGGCGTGCTGGGGCACTGCAACCCCGACCTTGTCGCGGCGCTGACCGAGCAGGCCACGAAGCTCTGGCACGTGGGTAACCTGCTGCACACCGAGCCGCAGACGCGCCTCGCCGAGGCGATCGCGAAGCACGGCTTCGGTGGACGCAGCTACTTCTGCCACAGCGGGTCCGACGCCAACGAGGCCGCGTTCAAGCTCGCACGCCTGTACGGCAAGGGCGAGCGACACAAGATCATCGCCACGACGAATTCGTTCCACGGCCGGGGCTTCGCCGCGATGATGGCGACCGGCCAGGACAAGGTCCGCAAAGGTTTCGCCCCGTACGTGCCCGGCTTCGAGCACGTGCCGTACAACGACCTCGACGCGATGCGCGCCCGCATCGACGACCAGACGGTGGCGATCATCGTCGAGCCAATCCAGGGCGAGGGCGGCATCAACATCCCGGACGACGGCTACCTGCCGGGCCTGCGGAAGCTGTGCGACGAGCACGACCTGCTGCTGATCTGCGACGAGGTGTGGACCGGCTGCGGACGCACGGGCAAGTGGTTCGCGTATCAGCACGCGGGCATCGAGCCGGACGTGCTGACGCTCGGCAAGGCGATCGGCTGCGGCATGGGCGTCGGCGTGATGTGCGCCGGCGAGCGTTCGGCCGAGTGCTTCGACTTCAACCATTACGGCGGCGTGCCGCACGCCACGACGCTCGGCGGCAACTGCCTGGCGATGGCGGTATCGGCCAAGATGTTCGACGTGATCGAACGCGACGACCTGCTCGATCGCGCCGCGACGCTCGGCGAGCGGATGGTCGGGCGCATGCGGGTGTTCATGACGGACAATCCCCAGGTCACGCAGGTGCGCGGCAAGGGGCTGTTCATCGGCATCCAGCTCGACACGTCGAAGGGCTGGTTCGAGAACGCCGGCGACGTGATGAAACGCTGCCTCGACGCGGGGCTGCTGATCGGCACGGCGCAGGCGAACGTGCTGCGACTGGCGCCGCCGCTGACGGTGAGCGACGACGAGATCGACGAAGGGCTGACCACGCTGGAACAGGTGATTCAGGGAACGGGGTAATCGCCGCCACGCGTCGGCCGAGCGCCGGCGTAATCAACGCGGCAAAACGTCCACGGGGCAAGGGTACGCTGTGATTCATCGCGGATACGCAAAGAATGTCAGACGCGTCGGGGTGTGGGTCACCCTGCTGGTGACGCTGTGCCTGATCGGCTGCAAGACGACCGAAACGACGGTCCGTCCGGCCAGCGATCACGACCGCATCGCCAACGCGATGGCCATGCACGACGACGTGACGCTACGCGACCTGGCCAGCCCCAACGTCCGTAAGGTCACCGGCCCCAAAGCCGCGGCGAACAACGACACGCCGCCGCTCGCGGTCGACGGGGCCGACGGCGTCAGCGTCGCCGCGTCACCCAGCGTCACCCCGCCCGACGCGCCCACCGTCGTCAACCCCGCCGCACGCCAGTTCACCCCGTCGTGGATGCGCATCGAGAAGCAGCTCTACCCGCAGCCCTACGCCAAGCTCGACCTCGCCATGAGCATGCTCAGCGAGCCGGCCGAGCTCGAGACGCAGGTCCTCGACCGCTGGAAGGCCAACGGCCTGCACGTCGGCGTCATCGACGCCACCCGCCTGCCGCTGTTCCGCGCCAACCTCCAGCGCCCCATGACCAAGCTGTACGACATGGCCATGGCCAACGACTACACGCCGCTGACGCTCGTGCACCGCATCGACGGCGTGCAGCAGGTGCGGTTCGCGGGAGCCGACGGCAAGGAGGAGCCGATCAAGCTCATCGCCGGCGAGTGGCAGATGCTCATCAAGCTCATGCCGCCCCTCGACGCCAGCGACAACAGCCTCTGGATCGACATACTCCCGCACCACTTCGGCCCGCGCCCCACGATCCTTCCGCAGCGGCCCGACCAGCGGATGCTCGACGGCCGCAGCTTCAGCGAGCTGCGCATCGCCCACCGCATCAAGCCTGGCGAGGTGTGGATGATCTGGGCCGACGTGCCCGAGGACGTCGAGAAATCGCAGGCCGACAAGAAGACCGGCGGCGAGCCCACCACGGACGACATCCTCGGCGAGCTGGCGCGCGGCGAGGCCGACGTCGCGAAAACCGACAAGGCCGACGCGACGAAGAGGCCGGAGAAGCGGCCGCTGCGTCTCGGCGAAGCCATGCTCACCGGCAAACGCGGCACGCAGCCCGTCCAACTCGTGCTCATGTTCTATCTCGAAGACAAGAAGTGATAACCGGCTTCGATGCTGGTCCGTTGCGTTCTGATCCGCCCGCACATCGCGGCGCCCGAGCCGATTACATCGATCAGATCGAAAACCGGTAATCAGAATCCTAAAGTCACCTATCGCCATGCCTCACACCGACCGAGCCCGTCTCCGCGCCCTGCGACGCCGTCGCCGACGCGCCCGCGCGCGCGGCATGGTCAAGGTCATCCCGTCGACGCTCACGCTGGGCAACCTGCTGTGCGGATTCGCCGCGATCTTCTACGCCAGCCGCGAGTTCGTGCCCGGCGACAAGTCCACCTACGTCATCGGCCACTGGAACCCGATCAGCGTCGCGGCCGTGATGATCTTCATCGGCATGGTCTTCGACGCCCTCGACGGACGCGTCGCCCGCATGACGCGGCAGACCTCCGAGATGGGCGCCCAGCTCGACTCCATGGCCGACATGATCAGCTTCGGCGCCGCGCCCGCGTTCATCGTCATCGAGCTCGTCGGCCAGCTCGTCGGCGTCGGCACGCCGTTCCTCGGCACCGCCAGCGCCGACACGATCTTCGGCCGGGCCGTGTTCGTCATCTCGTGCGTCTACGTCGCGTGCGCCGCGCTCCGCCTCGCCCGCTTCAACGTCGAGATCGACGAGCCCGAGGAACGCGACCACACGTCGTTCAAGGGCATGCCCTCGCCCGCCGCGGCCGGCACCGTCTGCTCGCTCGTGCTGCTGCTCGAGTGGGTCCTCGCCCACAAGTACGCCAACAAGCCGGTGCTTCAGGCCTTCGACCCCGAAAATATCATCGCCATGAGCATGGTCCTTATCACGCTCATCTGCGCCGTCGGCATGGTCAGCACCCTGCGGTACAGCCACGTGATGAACGTCTACCTCCGCGACCGCGCCCCGTTCCACTACGCCGCGACCGCCATCTTCATCTTCACGCCGCTGCTCATCGTTCCGCAGCTCACGCTCGCGCTCGGCTGCGTCCTCTACGCCCTCAGCGCCCCGGCCATGCTCGTGTTTCGCAAGCTCACCGGCCGGCCCACGACCCCCGCGCGCCACCACCGACCCAAACGCCGCATGCTCGACGATGACAGCGACGACCTCGACGACATCGATGACGACGATCTTGACGACACCCTCGCCGCGGACGCCGCGGACCACAGCGATCAATCGGACGACGGCGCGTCGGACAACGACGCGCCGGACGGCGTCCCACCCAAGCGCGCCCAGTGGCGAGGCTGACACGACACGTTTCTCAACCGCTTCCGGGAGCCCACATCATGCCCTGTCCTCACTGTGCCGGCGAGATCGCCCCGAACGCCACACACTGCCCGCACTGCGCCCGCCGATGCGTCAACTTCATCCTGTGCGACGCGTGCCGTGAACCGATCGCCGCAGACGCCAAACGCTGCCCCTACTGCGCCCAGCGCATCCGCACCGCCGCCGAGCTCGCCGCGCAGGAACTGGCCATGGAGATCCGCGCCACGCCCTTCGGCGGACTCATCTTCTCGGGCATCACGAGCCTCTTCATGCCCCCGATCATCCGCGTCGGCGAGGGACGCATCGAGGTACTCCGCTGGTCGTTCTTCGGCCTGCGGCGGGATCACCAGGAAATTCAGGTCGACCGCGTCGCCTCCGTGCGATACACCAAGGGTATCATCTGGGGCGGCCTGCTCATCGAGACCTTCGGCGGCGCCAGCGAAGACATCACCGAGCGCGGCCTCCGCCAGCACGAAGCCCACGAACTCGCCGAGCAGCTCAAGTCCATCGTCGCCCAACGCGACTGACAACCCGCGCCACGCCCGCGCTTGCCACCGACCACCCCACACCCGACACTAATCCCATGCGCATCCTCGGCATCGATCCCGGCATGCGGATCACCGGCTACGGCTGCGTCGAGCTGCCCGACGGCGCGATCGAGCCCCGACTCGTCGAGGCCGGCGTCCTCACCTTCAAAGCCAAGGACCCCACGCCGCAGCGCCTCAAGGAAATGCACGAGTCGCTCACCGAGCTCATCGCCGAGCTCAAGCCCGACCACGTCGCCGTCGAAAAGCTCTACGCCCACTACGCCCACCCCCGCACCGCCATCATCATGGGCCACGCCCGCGGCGTCATCCTCCTCGCCGCCGCACAGGCCAACCTCCCCATCCAGAACCTCGCGTCCACCGAGGTCAAGAAATCCATCACCGGCCACGGCCACGCCACCAAGCAGCAGATGCAGCTCGCCATCGCGACGCAGTACCGTTTAGCCGAACCCCCGAACCCACCC
This sequence comes from Phycisphaera sp., assembly GCA_016125285.1. GTDB lineage: Bacteria > Planctomycetota > Phycisphaerae > Phycisphaerales > Zrk34 > RI-212. Next base: position 29,985 of record WGMA01000007.1, on the reverse strand, counting down.
GACGTCGCCGACGCGATCGCGATCGCCACGTGCTGCGCAAGGCGGATTGCGTACGAACGTTTGGGGGCGCCCAAGACATGACTGACCAGCACTCACCGAGCCATGAAACGCGACTGATCCGTGCCCAAACCGCACTCGACGGCCTGTCTGTGGGTGATGCGTTTGGCCAGTTGTTCTTCGATCCCTCAGTATGGATGCATTATCTACCGACTCGATCGACACCCGAGACCCCGTGGCGATGGACCGACGATACAGAGATGGCGATCTCAATCATGTCGGTGCTGCGAGACCATAAACACATCGACCGCGACGTGCTCGCCGCACGATTCGCCGAACGCTACGACGCAGACTCACACCGCGGATACGGCGCAGGCGCACACGACCTGCTTCGAGCGATCCTGAGCGGCGAGTCCTGGCAGGACGCGTCACGCAATCTGTTCCGAGGAACGGGTTCCTTCGGAAATGGCGGGGCGATGCGTGTTGCACCAATCGGTGCTTACTTTGCCGACGACTACGAATCCGTCGTCGAACAGGCTGATCGATCGGCTGAAGTTACACATGCCCACCCCGAGGGGCGTGCGGGGGCGATTGCAATCGCCGTCGCAACCGCGTGGGCATGCCGCCGCCAAGCTGGCATGATCGATGCGCCGCCGCGTGACTTGATTCTGACTGCAATACGCCACACACCCGAGAGCGCCGTGCGCGACGGCCTGCACCGCGCGATGAAAGTCAGCCTCGACGAAACCTCACTCAATGCCGCCGAGGAACTAGGTGACGGCTCCCGCATCATCGCTCAGGACACCGTTCCCTTCTGCGTATGGGCGGCGGCGGCGAATATCGACGACTTCAAGACTGCGATGTGGGCGACGATCAGCGTTGGCGGTGATATCGATACAAATGCAGCGATTGTCGGCGGAATCATTGCATCAAGTGTGGGTCCCAATGGAATCCCAACAGATTGGCTTCGCAGGCGCGGCTCGCTCTGCTGATCGCCCTCACCGTATCTCATTCCCCTTCACATCAAAGCTGTCCGCCAGATCCTCCGTGATGATCCCCCGTGCGTCGCCTTCGTCGTCGTACTGCCAGATCTTCACCGAGGCGAACGACACCTTCGACGTCTTCCACGGCGCGGGACCGGCCCAGTCGGGCAGCCAGATGCCGATGTTCAGCTGAGCCGCCATCGACGGGACCCACTGGTTCGCCTCCGCAACCTTCTTCCCGTCGATCCAGTGCGTGGACGACTTGCCCCAGTACACCGCGTAGTTGTCCTTGCCCAGCCGCTTGAGCGGGTTGCCGAGGTAGTCGTCGAACTTGATCGACTTGTCCTGCACCCACCAGTAGCCCTCGCCCTCGACGACCTGATCGTCGCGCACGCCCGGCAGCGGCTTGAGTTCCGTGCGCCACTCCGTGGTGAACGTGTGGTACTTGCCGTCGGCCACGAAGCCGATCGGGAACATCTTCGGCACATGATGGTTCTGGCAGAACGTGTTGTACATCGCCTGGCTGAAATCGCCGTTCTTGCCGAACTCCGGGAAGTCGAGCTCGGTCCAGTACTCGTTGAACGGCCCGCCGTACGCGGGCATCTGCGGGTTGTACATCGGCGTCTCCGGCACGAACCGATGCATGTTCTCCTTCGACGTCTGCACGAACCGGTACGCGAAGGTCCAGATCGCCGGGACCGTGCCCTTCGGCTTCGTCGGGTCCGCAGGGCCGCCGTCGTGCGCGGTCGCGTCGCCGATCTTCATCACCACCTCGTACCGTCCCGACGCGAAGAACCGCTTCGTGACGATCACCCCGCCGACACGCGGCCTCTTGCCCCACATGCCGACCACCGGCCCGTCGTACTTGTCGCCGTGCGCCTCGCATACCACGACGTTCTTCGTCACGCCGTTCACCTCGTCCGGCTTGATCGACACGTTCTCCGGCACGACGCCGAAGTTCCCGCCGCCCCATTTCTTCCGCAGCACGTACCACTTCGCCGGATCGATCTTGCCGCTCGACCAGTCTTCCTCGAACGCCATCCGCGCCCCGTCCGGCACCGCCGGCAGCGGCGTGCCCTCGTCCGCCGCCCAGACGACGGACGCCACGCCGAGCGAGGCAAACATGGCCAGCAAACAAACTCGACTTCGATTGATCCGCATTACGCGCCCTTTCACTGCAGGCATCCTACGCGGCCCGCCAGTTTAGCGTGCCGCGATGACTACAGTTGAGCGCCGCGAGCCGATGGTTTCGCCCTTTCGCAACAACGTACAGATCGTGCGCACATTGGCCTCGGACCCGCAGCCAAGGCGGGCCGGTCACGCGTATACTCCATGCATGACCACCACACGACGACAGTTCATCAGCGCGTCGCTCACCGCTGCGGGCGCTCTGGCGATCGGCGCACGCGGCGCGCACGCTGCGGACGACGCCTATCCGATCATCGACACGCACACGCACTTCTACGACACGGAGCGTCCCGGCGGCGTGCCCTGGCCGAGCCCGAATGACAAGCTGCTGTATCGGCCGGTGCTGCCCGACGAGTTCGTCACGCTGACCAAATCGCTGGGCGTGACGGGCACCGTGGTCGTCGAAGCCGTGGCGGGGCTCGAGGACAACGCGTGGATGCTGGACCTCGCGAAGAAGCACACGGTGATCAAGGGGATCGTCGGCAAGCTCGACCCGGCCGACCCGCAGTTCGCCGCGCACGTCAAGCGGTTCGCCGCGGACCCGCTCTACCGCGGCATCCGAAACGACCAGAAGACCATCAGCGCGGCGCTGAACGACGCGTCGATGCTGCTGGCGTATAAGACGCTCGCCGAGGCGGACCTGGCGCTCGACGCGCTCGGCGGGCCGGATCAGCTGCCCGACGTCGCCCGGCTCGCCGAGGCGATCCCGTCGCTGCGCATCGTGATCAACCACCTGACCAACAACCGCATCGACGGCAAGCCGCCGAAGGACGAGTGGGTCGCCGCGCTGCGCACCGCCGCGGCGCACCGCAACGTATATATGAAGGTCTCCGCGCTCGTCGAGGCTACCGGCGCGCGGAACGCCGACGCCCCGAAGGACGTCGACTACTACCGCCCCGAGCTCGACGTCGTGTACCAAACGTTCGGCCCCGACCGCGTGATCTACGGCTCCAACTGGCCCGTGTGCCTCAAGGCCGGCGCATACAAGACCGTCTTCGACATCGTGCACGCCTACTTCACGGAGAAGGGGCGCGACGTCGCGATGAAATACTTCGCGGGCAACGCGAAGGCGGCCTACAAGTGGGTGGAGCGGTGAGGTGGGATTTTTGAATTTTGAATTTCGATTTCTGATTTGATGCGAGCGAATTGGCGCGCCGATACGTCAAATCAAAAATCGAAATTCGGCTTACAGCGGCTCGAGCTTCGCGTACTCGAGCACGAGGGTTTTGATGCCGAAGCGGTCGAAGCCGACGCGGGCGCGCGTGGGGTTGTCGGCGGGGGTGAGTGACAGCACCTTGCCCGGGCCGAACTTCGGGTGCATCACGCGGGAGCCGACGTCGTAAGGCAGCGACGATCCGCCGCCGCCCCCGCTGCGCATCGGCGGCAGTCCGCCGAACGGGTCGTCGTCATCGCCGCCGAACGAGCCCGTGCCGAACGCCGAGGCGCCGTAGCCGCTGAGGTCTTCGACGACGACGTGCTCGTTGCCGAGTTCGCGGAGGAACGGGCTGGGCACGGTGCGTTCGCGGATGCCGCGGATCGTGCGGTAACGGGCGTGCGTGAGCTGGAGGTGCTGCTGAGCGCGAGTGATGCCAACGAAGCACAGCCGGCGTTCTTCTTCCATTTCGTCCGGCGCGCCGATCGCCCGGCCGTGCGGCAGCAGGCCTTCCTCGAGGCCGATCATCGCCACGACGGGGAACTCCAGGCCCTTCGCGGCGTGCAGGGTCATGAGCGTCACCGCCCCGCCGCTGACGCTGCCGCCCGCGTCGTCTTCGTCGCCCACCGCGTCCACGTCGCTGACCAGCGCGACGGATTCGAGATAGTCGTGCACCTTCTGACGCAGCGAAGGCTCGCCGCCATCCAGCGCGACCTCCGCGCCGTCGAGCGACGCCTCGGCTTCGGCCGCCATCTCGTCGTCGTAGCGCTGCGCCGCGGAGACCAGTTCGTAGAGGTTTTCGAGTTTCTCCTCGTCGCCGGTCTTCTCGTCCTGGAAGAACTTCTCCATGCCCGAGTCGCGGAGGATCATCTCCACGACGTCGCGCACACCGGGCACGAAGCCGAGCGTCTCGGCCGAGGTGTTCGTCACCTTGTCGTGCCACTTGTCGACCATCTTCACGAACTTCAGCACGGACGACTGCGCCCGCGCCTGCAACGCGGGAACCTGCGCCGCGCGTCCCATCGCCTCCCACAGCGTCATGCCGTTGGCGATCGCATAAGCGCGGAGGTGCTCGACGGTGGTGTTGCCGATGCCGCGCGTCGGCGTGTTGACGATACGCATCAGCGACACCTCGTCGTCCGGGTTCGCCACGATGCGCAGGTACGCCAGCGTGTCCTTCACTTCCTTGCGCTGGTAGAACGCCGTGCCGCGCGCGATCTGGTACGGGATCGACGAGCGGAACAGCAGGTCCTCCATCACCCGCGACAGCGCGTTGACGCGGTAGAACACCGCCATGTCGCGCCACGGCACGCCCTGGCCGTGCTGCTCGCGGAAGAAGTCCACGACGACCTGCGCCTCGTGCTCCTCGTCGGCGCACTGGATGACCTTCACGTCGCCGCCCGCCGCGTTGTTCGTGAACAGCGGCTTGTCCTTACGCGTGCGGTTGTGCTTGATCAGCGTGTCGGCGACCTGCAGGATCTGCGGCGTCGAACGGTAGTTCTGCCCGAGCTTGATCGTGATCGCGGCCGGGTAGTGCTTTTCAAAGTCGAGGATGTTGCGGATGTTCGCGCCGCGCCAGCCGTAGATGGACTGGTCCGGGTCGCCCACGACGCAGATGTTCTGATGCTTGACCGCCAGCGCGTGGGCGATGACGAACTGCGCGTGGTTGGTGTCCTGGTACTCGTCGACCTGCACGTACTGGTAGCGGTCCTGCAGCTCCGTGCGGACGTCGTCGTTACGCTGGAGCATGCGGGCGGTCTTGAGCAGCAGGTCGTCGAAGTCGAGCGCGCCCGACGCATCGAGCAACGCCTGGTACTTCGTGAAGATCTTCGCCACGGATCGGCTGTAGAAGTCCGACGCGTCCTTCGCGTAAGCCTCGGCGTCCATCAGCTCGTTCTTCGCCGAGCTGATCGCGTGCTTGATCGACTCCGGCGTGAAGTTGCGTGTCGAGATGTCCAGGTCCTTGAACGCCTGCTTGACCGCCTGCGTCTGGTCCTTGGAATCGAAGATCGAGAAGTTGGGCGACACGCCGGCCTGCTCGGGGTACTGCCGCAGCAATCGGGCGCACGTGGCGTGGAACGTGCCGATGGTCAGGGCGTTGGCCTGGCGGGGCGTGACGATCTGCGCGACGCGCTGCCGCATCTCGCCCGCGGCCTTGTTGGTGAAGGTGATGCTCATCACCTGCCACGGCGCGATGCCCACCTCGCGCACGAGGTAAGCCGCCCTTCGGGTGATCACACGCGTCTTGCCCGACCCGGCCGCGGCGAGCACCAGCACCGGGCCCTCGGTCGTCGTGACCGCCAGCCGCTGCTCGTCGGTCAGGTCGGCCAGCAGGTCCACGTCAGACGATCGCGGCGGGGATGTGTTTTCGTTGTCCGTGGTCGTGTCCGTATCCAAGTTTTCAACATCCGTGTCGGTTAGCGTTTGCGAGGAATCCGTCAGGAAGTGTAACATACCGCCCACCACACATCCCCAGACAGGCGACATTGGCGGTTCCCCGGGGCAAAACCTGTCGCAAAACACAACATCTTGTGGACAACATGACCAATATTGTTTTGCGCCACTAGATCATGTGCGTCCGGTAAAATAATTTGCAATTCGCTAAGGTCTGGTCTTTCGTTGGTTTATGCCGTTTGCGCCAAATTGAGACACCAGATTTTGTGAACTTTGGTGTTGAATCCACCAGATATAGTGGTAGGATACTCCTCGTCGTCGCAACGAGTGGGAACTCATCAGCGCGAACGACACGAGAGACATGTGGGCGTCACCGATAAGGACCTGCTGGGGAGCAGGTTGCGCGATCGGTACGATCCGGGCCCACGGGCAAAGAGGTGAGTGTACAGGAACGCTTCACCGGTGAAGGGGCAACGAGACATGCGGAATTGGGGCTACAGAACGAGCGGGCACATGCGTATCACGCCCACCGTTCAACTGACCCGCCGCACGCCGATGCCGCTTCGCCAACCTTTGCCGACCAAGCAGCGATAAAGCCGGCCCGTTTGGGCCGGTCGGGCAACCCCGCTGAATCGGGGTCTGTGCCCTGCTGTGTGATGAGCATGCGGAGGACGCCGAACAGGCACACGCGAATAACAACCCGCACGGCAAGGAAGCCGTCGGCAGCATTCATAACCATCGTTTTGTTGAAGGGGCCGAGTACCTATGAAGATCACACGTCGTTTCACGGAAGCAGGCAAGGACGTTTACGAGTCCATCGAGTGGACCAGCCGGTCGAGCAAGATCTCGAACCCGGACGGGTCGGTTGTGTTCGAGATGAACGACGTGGAGGTGCCGAAGAGTTGGTCGCAGTTGGCGACCGACATCATGGTCAGCAAGTATTTCCGCAAGGCGGGCGTGCCGCAGTACGACGAGACGGGCGAGGTCAAGCGAGACGAGGCCGGCAACGTGGTCACCGGGCCGGAGCGTTCGGTCAAGCAGGTGATCAACCGTCTGTGCGGCTGCTGGAAGCACTGGGGCGAGGGGCACGGCTACTTCAACACGACGGAGGACGCGCAGGCGTTCTACGACGAGCTGGCGTACATGCTGCTGACGCAGATGGCGGCGCCGAACAGCCCGCAGTGGTTCAACACCGGCCTGAACTGGGCGTACGGGATCAACGGCCCGGCGCAGGGCCACCATTACACCGATCCGATCAGCGGCGAGACCAAGGCCAGCGAGGACGCTTATGGCCACCCGCAGCCGCACGCGTGCTTTATCCAGAGCGTTGAGGACGACCTCGTGAACGACGGCGGCCTGATGGACCTGTGGGTCCGCGAGGCGCGCCTGTTCAAGTACGGCTCTGGGACCGGAACGAACTTCAGCCGGCTCCGAGCTGAAAACGAACGGCTATCGGGTGGTGGCCGCAGTTCCGGTCTCATGAGCTTTTTGAAGATCGGCGACCGCGCCGCGGGGGCCATCAAGTCCGGTGGCACCACGCGACGCGCGGCGAAGATGGTTTGCCTCGACCTCGATCACCCCGACATCGAACAGTTCGTCAACTGGAAGGTGCGCGAGGAGATCAAGGTCGCGGCCCTGGTCGAAGGCCTCAAGGTCATCAAGGACCGCAAGACCAGCCCCACCGACCCCGAGACCGTCGGCGAGACCGCCAAGCGCCTCGGCATGGAGCTCGGCTACGACTTCAACGGCGAGGCCTACCAGACCGTCAGCGGACAGAACTCCAACAACTCCGTCCGCATCTCCAACGAGTTCTTCAAGGCGCTCGACGAGAACAGCACGTGGGAGCTGACCAGCCGCACCAGCGGCGAGGTGATGAAGCGCGTGCCGGCCAAGGACCTGTGGGAGCAGATCGGCTACGCCGCGTGGCGCTGTGCCGACCCCGGCGTGCAGTTCGACACGACCATCAACGAGTGGCACACCTGCCCCGGCAGCGGCCGCATCAACGCGTCCAACCCGTGCAGCGAGTACATGTTCCTCGACAACACGGCGTGCAACCTCGCGTCGATCAACCTGCTGACGCTGTACGATCGCAACACCCGTGAGTTCGACATCGAGGGCTACGAGCACGCCATCCGCGTGTGGACGGTCGTGCTCGAGATCAGCGTGCTGATGGCTCAGTACCCGTCGAAGGAGATCGCGCGGCTCAGCTACGAGTACCGCACGCTGGGCCTGGGCTACGCCAACCTCGGCGCGATGCTGATGCAGGCCGGCGTCCCGTATGACTCCGAGCAGGGTCGCGCCATCGGCGGCACGCTCGCGGCGATCCTCACCGGACGCAGCTACGCGACCAGCGCCGAGATGGCCGCCAAGCACGGGCCGTTCCCCGGCTACTACAAGAACCGCGACCACATGCTGCGTGTCATCCGCAACCACCGCCGCGCCGCGTACGGCGTGGCGCGTGACGCCGACGCCGGCCGCTCGCACGAGCTGGGCTTCTACGAAGGCCTGCAGACCTCGCCGGTGCCGATCGACGGCGACCTGGTCGAGGGTCGCACCGACACGCCCTACGCCGGGCTGTCCAACGGCTCGGAGGTCCTCCGCGCCGCCCGCGGCTCGTGGGACGAGGCGCTGCAGATCGGCGAGGCCAACGGCTTCCGCAACGCCCAGACCACCGTCATCGCGCCCACGGGCACGATCGGCCTGCTCATGGACTGCGACACCACCGGCGTCGAGCCCGACTTCGCGCTCGTGAAGTTCAAGAAGCTCGCCGGCGGCGGATACTTCAAGATCGCCAACCAGTCGCTCAGCCCCGCGCTCGACTCGCTCGGCTACGACTCGTACCAGATCAAGGACATCCTCACCTACGTGCTGGGCACCTGCGACCTGCACGTGCCGATGCCCGACGACAACGGCACCGTGCCGAAGAACCCCACCGACACCTTCGCCGACTTCCTCCGCGCCAAGGGCCTGGACGCGGCCGGCGTCACCAAGCTCAACGAGGCGCTCGGCGGCGCGATGGAGCTCAGCTTCGTGTTCAACGAGTGGACGCTCGGGGCCGCCACCATGGAGAAGCTCGGCATCTCCGGCGCCACCGACGCGCTCAAGGCCCTGGGCCTCACACGCAAGCAGGTCGACACGCTCAACGAGTTGATCTGCGGCACCGGCACCGTCGAGGGCGCCCCGCACCTCCAGGACGAGCACCTGCCCGTGTTCGACTGCGCCAACAAGTGCGGCAAGACCGGCCAGCGTTACATCGCGCCGCAGGGTCACATCCGCATGATGGGCGCGGTGCAGCCGTTCATCAGCGGCGCGATCTCCAAGACCATCAACATGCCGCACGAGGCGGGTGTCGACGACATCGCCGCCGCGTACCGACTCAGCTGGGAGCTCGGCCTCAAGGCCAACGCGCTCTATCGCGACGGTTCCAAGCTCTCCCAGCCCCTCAACGCCTCGGCCGACAGCGAGGACGTTGAGGACGAGGAAGCCATCGAAGCGGGTCGTGCGGAGGTCGCCGCGGAGGTCGCCGCCGCCGCCCGCAAGGTGGCCGGCGCCCTGGACGCCAAGAAGGCCGCGGAAGCCGCCAAGCCCGTCGAGAAGATCGTCGAGCGGATCGTCGAACGCCCCATGCGTCGCCGCCTGCCCGACACGCGTACCTCCAAGACGCACAAGTTCAACGTCGCCGGGCACAAGGGCTACCTCACCGTCGGCCTCTATGAGGACGGCAACCCCGGCGAGGTGTTCATCACCATGGCCAAGGAAGGCTCGACGATCGGCGGCCTCATGGATTCGCTCGGCACCGCGATCTCGGTCGCGCTGCAGTACGGCGTGCCCATCGAGTCGCTGGTCAACAAGTTCTCCCACCAGCGCTTCGAGCCGTCGGGCATGACCGGCAACCCCGACATCCCGATCGCCAAGTCGCTCGTCGACTACATCTTCCGCTGGATGGGCATGGAGTTCATCGCCGGCTACCGCCAGGCCAACGCGCCCAAGCGTCCGGACGACTCGGCCAAGCCGTCGTCGCCCGCCCCCGCCGCGTCGACGCCCAAGAACAAGCCGAAGTCGAAGCCGACCGAATCGACGTCCAAGTCCGATCGCGTCGCGACGACCAACAGCGCCGAGACCGGCGGGCGGCTCGCCGAGTCGGGAAACGGCGGCGGTAACGGCGACGGCGGCAACGGACACAGCCGCACCGAGCCGAAGATGGGCGGACGCGTCGCCGCGTTCGACGATCCGCAGATCGTCGAGTCCGCCGCGGCCCGCAACAACCCGCTCGACAAGCTGTCGCGACGCACCAGCGAAGCCCTCGCCGTCGCCGACACCCAGTCGGCCACCGCGACCGTCGTGGTCGACGCGCTCAACGCCGCGAACTCCCAGATGATGGGCGACGCCCCGGCGTGCGACGTCTGCGGCTCGATCACCGTCCGCAACGGCACCTGCTACAAGTGCCTCAACTGCGGCAACTCGATGGGCTGCAGCTGAGCCGAAACCAGGATCACGAATAAGAGGACAGGTCCCCTAAAGGGGGCAACGGACTGGCCGCAAGGAAGCATGCACGGAAGGCGGTCGCAACGGAGAGCACCGGAACACGCAAGGATGCAACCCCGCCGCAGGACGCGGCATAAGGCAGACCTGTACCTCCCCTCCGCTCCCCAGAGTGCCCACCGCTCTGGGGGGCTTTTTTGTTCCCGTTGCATACGCATTAAACCGCTCGGGCGCACTACAATCCCCCCGTCGGGCACACGTTACAAGGACATCTCATGCGCCGTCTCATCATCCTGTGCTGCCTGGCCTGTTCGTTTTCCACGCTAGCCGCCGCCGACAAGCCCAACATCCTGTTCCTGTTCACCGACGATCAAGCGTACGACACGCTGGGCGTGTACGGCAACCCCGACGTCAAAACGCCGCGCATCGACTCGCTCGGCGAGCGCGGCGTCGTCTTCGATCGCCACTACAACACCACCGCCATCTGCATGGCCAGCCGCGCCAACGTCATGCTCGGCATGTACGAGTACCGCACCGGCTGCAACTTCGACCACGGCCCGACCGGCGCGACCCAATGGGCCACGTCCTACCCGCGACTCCTTAAAGCCGCCGGCTACCGCGTCGGCTTCGGCGGCAAGTTCGGCTTCGCCGTTGAAGGCATCCCCGGCCAATCCGCCAAGGCGAGCAAGGTCGAGGGCGAGGCCGTCAAAGACGAGTTCGACTTCTGGGTGGGCGGCCCAGGCCAGACCAACTACGAAACCAAGAAGAACCCCGCCCTCGCGCGCTACGCCGACGAATACCCGCACAGCACCCGCGCCTACGGCGCCGCGACGATCGACTTCATGCGCGAGTCCGTTAAGGCCGGCAAGCCGTTCTGCATGTCCGTCTTCTTCAAGGCGCCCCACCGCCCCGTCCAGCCCGACCCGATGTTCGACGACGTCTACGCCGACACCGTGTTCCGCAAGCTGCCCAACTACGGCAGGCAGGCCGGCGAACACTTCTCCGAGCACCACAAGTTCGGCCGACAGTACCCGCGCTTCGTCGAATGGGGATACAGCGAGCCCGACACCTACCAGGCCGCCCTCCGCAAATACAACCAGCTCATCAAAGGCGTCGACGCGTCCGTCGGCATGATGCTCGACGAGATCGACAAGCTCGGCATCGACAAGAACACCGTCATCATCTTTTCGTCAGACAACGGCTACTTCAACGGATCGCACGGCCTGGGCAGCAAGGTCCTGCCCTACGAAGAAGGCGCACGCGTCCCGCTGATCATCTACGACCCCCGCCACCCGCAGTCCGGCAAGCTCCGCCGCTCCGCCGCGCTCACCGGCAACGTCGACATCGCAGCCACCATCGTCGCCCTCGCCGGCCTCGACGTCCCCGACACCTACGACGGCCGCAGCCTCCTGCCGCTGCTCGACAACCCCAACGCCGCCGTCCGCGACACCCTGCCCATCGTCCAGGTCTGGGGCCCCGAACCCACCCGCTGCCTCACCGTCCTCGACGGCCGATACAAGTACATCTACTGGTACTACACCGACGCCAAGCTGGGCCTCGCCCCCACCGAAGAACTCTACGATCTGCACAACGACCCCTTCGAAATGCACAACGTCGTCAAAGACCCCAAGCAGGCCAACGCCCTGGACAAGATGCGCCAGCTCTACGACACCCAGGTCCAGCACTGGCGCGACAAGACCGTCCCCGACCACGGCTACCCGCAGTACGGCACCCTCTTCGACCGCCACATCGATTGGGACAAGAAGGCCGCAACGCTGAAATAGAAAGGCGCGGGGAAGTAATCGGGTATAGCCAGATGCATCACACTCGCGACGGTGATTTCGTAGAATCCGGGACATGAACCGCATCCCCCACATGATGAAGATCGTTGCGACGCTGGCCGCGGTCACCGTGATGGTGATCGGCGGGTGCGCGTCGCCGGAGCCGATCCAGCAGACGACGGTCAAGGCGAGCGCGCCGGTGACGGGCGAGTGGCCGCAGTGGCGCGGGCCTACGCGCGACGGGCGTGTCGCCGACAGCCCGGTCTGGCCGACGTCGATCGACGAGCAGCACCTCAAGCTCCTGTGGCGCACGCAGGTCGGCCCGGCGTATTCGAGTCCGGTCGTCACGGCCGACACGGTGTTCACCACCGAGTCGCGCGACGGCGGCGAGATCGTCCGCGCGATCGACCGACGCACCGGCAAGCAGCGCTGGCAGCAGCGGTGGGCAGGCGAGATGAGCCAGCCGTTCTACGGCAGCGCGTTCGGCATGAGGTCGTACATCCGCTCGACCCCGGCGTGGGACGGGCAGCGGCTCTACGTCGGCGGCATGCGCGACGTGCTGGTCTGCCTCGACGGCGCGACCGGCAAGGTCGTCTGGCGGTTCGACATGGTCGCGGAGTACGGCACGCCGCTGCCGACGTGGGGGCTGGTCTGCTCGCCTCTGATCGACAGCGGGTTCGTCTATGTTCAGGGAGGCGGCGGGTTCGTGAAGGTCGACAAGGCGACGGGCAAGCCGGTGTGGCGCACGCTCGTCGACGGCGGCGGGCTCGGCAAGGCGACGTTCTCGTCGCCGGTGCTCGCGACGATCGCCGGGCGGAATCAGCTGCTCGTGCAGATGCGTGACGCGTTGCACGGCGTCGATCCGGCGTCCGGCAAGGTGCTGTGGTCGCAGCCGATCAAGGCCGCGGAGGGCCAAAACATCCTCACGCCGACCGCTTTCGGCGACGGCGTGTTTACCAGCGCCAAGGGCGGCCGATCGCTGCTGCTGAAGATCACGCCGAGCGGCGACACGTGTACCGCCGAGCAGGCGTGGGACACCAATAAGGTCGGTTACCTGGCGTCGCCGATCGTGATCGACGGCAACGCGTACCTGCACCTCAGCTCCTCGCGACTGGCTTGCATCGACCTGAAGACCGGCGAGGTGAAATGGGTGTCGAGCGAGCGCTTCGGCGATTACCTGTCGATGGCGTCGCAGGGCGACAAGATCCTCGCGCTCAGCAACGACGGCGAGCTGTACCTGATCCATGCGAACCCCAAGCAGCTCGACCTGCTCGGCCAGCGTCACGTGTCGAACGACAAGACGTGGTCACACGTCGCGCCGGTCGGGCACAACGTGTACGTGCGCGAGCTGAACGCGATCGCGGCGTACGAGTGGACAAACTGACGCGTCAATTCCGCGTGATCGTTTCGTCGAGGTTGAGCACGACGCGCGCCGTGGCGGTCCACGCGGCGAGGTCGTTCACATCGACATCCTTCGGCGCGTCGTCACCGGCGACCTGCCTGGCGTTGAGCTCGCCGGCGCGGAACCGCGCCAGCTGCTTCGTGTAGAACGCCACGAGCGTGTCGACCTCGTCGGCGCTGGGCACGCGTGTCAGGCAGCGGCGCATCAGCCAGGTGGCGCGCCGCGGCGGATCGCCGGGCGTGCGCATCGCGTGTCGCGCCATCGCCTCGGCGGCCTCGACGAACGCCGCGTCGTTCAGTGTCGTCAGCGCCTGCAGCGGCGTGTTCGACCGCTCACGCCGGACGATGCACTGCTCGCCGCTGGTGGCGTCGAACGTGGTGAACGCGGCGTACGGCGCGGTGCGTTTTTTGAACGTGTACAGGCCGCGGCGGTAGCGGTCTTCGCCGGTGCTCGTGTTCCAGTTCAGCCGGCCGTATGACAGCGCCGTGACGCTGGCGGGCTGCGGCGGGAACACGCTCGGCCCGCCGAGCTTCTCGCTGAGCAGGCCGGCGGCCGAGAGCGCCACGTCGCGCACGGTCTCGGCGCCGACGCGGTAACGCGGGGCGCGGCTGAGCAGGCGGTTCTCCGGGTCGCGCTCGAGCAGTTCGTCGGTCACCACCGACGACTGGCGGTACGTCTCGCTCATCACCATCAGCTTGTGCATGCGCTTGAGCGTCCAGCCGCCGCTCACGAACTCGTCGGCGAGCCAGTCGAGCAGCAGCGGGTGCGTCGGCGGCTCGCCCTGATGGCCGAAGTCTTCGGACGTGCGCACCAGCCCGTGCCCGAAGATCGCCTGCCACTGGCGGTTCATCACGACGCGCCCGACGAGCGGGTTGGCCGGGTCGACCAGCCACCGCGCCAGGCCCAGGCGGTTGTGCGGCTCGCCCTCGCGCATCGGATGCAGCACCGCCGGCGTGCCCGGCTCGACGGCGGCCTTCGGCTTGAGGTACTCGCCGCGGTGGTGCAGGTACGTCACACGCGCGTGCTCCGGCGCGCGCTCGCGCATCACCATCGACGTCGCGTACTCCGGCATCGACTTGCGCAGCTTCGCGATCCGCGCACGCTCGCCGTCCAGCTCCGGCGCCTCGTGGCGCAGGTAGTGATCGCGGATCGTGTCGCGCTGCGCGTCGGTGCGTTGCGCGACCGGCGTCGCGATCGCCGACTCGACCTCCGCCGGCAGCCCCGACGAAACCACCTCGCCGTCGTCCGCGGTCGCCGAGATGCGGAATCGACCGATGCACATCTGGTGGATGTACTGCTGATACAGCTTGACCACGACGCGTCGACCGCCGGCGGTGTCGAGCGGCTTGTCGAGCTGCAGCACGATGTGATGCGCCTCGCCGACACGCGGCTTGATCGACCATCCCGTGTCGAGCTTGCCGTCGAGTGTGTGCGACGCCTCACGACCCTTCTGCGCAAAACTCTCCGTCGCGCCGTGCAGCGGCACGCGCGCCAGGCCCGCGTCGGGCTGCGCGGCGTCGACCGGCGCGGCGCCGTCACGCGTATAGACCTCGACCTCGCCGAGCAGGAAGTCACCGGCCGGGCCGACCGAATCGAACATCGCGCGGCCGGGCCCGTTCGACGGCAGCGACGGGTCGGGCAGCACCTCGATCCGCAGCGCCGTGACACGCGGCAGGTTGACAGGCAGCTCGACCGTGTACGTGTTGTTGTTCGGGTTGAACCCGCCGACGAGCACGGAGTCGTCGGGCTGCACCTCGAAGGTCGAGGGCTTGGTCGACACGATCGACGTCGGCCGGACGGGCGTCCAGTTGTTGCACTTCGGCGCGACGCCGCGCGTCCACGCGTCGACCTTGTCCGCGACGATGCGCGCCGGGTCCGCGCCGGGCGCGATGTTGGGGGCGATATCGGGCTGCGTGCCGAGCGACAGGCGGAAGCGACCGAGCGTGTGGTGCGCCCCGTACTGCTGATCGAGCGTGATCGTCAGCCGCGTGCCGCCCTTGAACGCGACGGGCTGCGTGAACGCGAACGTCGCGGAGCGGTCCTTCGCGAGCGTGCCGGACCGGTCGTCGACCGCCCAGCCGCTGCGGGCGTCGCCGTCGATCGCGCCGGCGACGTCGAACTTCTGCTGCGAAAAGTCCGCGGCGGCATTCGTCAGCGTGACGGGCTTCGCCCTCGCCGGATCGCCGACCGGCGCGACGGTGACCTTCAGGTCGGTCAGCACAAAGTTGCCGTGCGGCGTGCGGCCCGGGCCGGCGTGATCCGGCTGCGTCAGCGCCTCGAGCCGCAGCCCGCGCACGTCGGCGAGGGGCGTGTCGATCACGACCGTGTACGTGTCCGCCGGCGGGTTGTCGCCCGCGGCCTGCACGACGCCGTCGTCACCCACCGTCAGCGACGCGCTGTGCGCCGACGTCGCGCTGACCGGCGCAACCGTCTGCCAGCGCAGCGGACCCGACGGCTTGAGCGTCGCCGCCGCGAGCTTCGCGCCGAGGCCCGACTCGATCGCCGCGATCTGCCGCTCGATCTCCGCGCGACGCTTCGCCACGCCGGCGTCGGGCACGTCGACGTCGACCTCGTCGGCGTTGCCCATCAACGCCATGAACTTGTAGTACTCACGCTGCGTGATCGGGTCGTACTTGTGGCTGTGGCACTGACAGCACGCCATCGTCAGCCCGAGCCACGTTGTCGCGGTCGTGCTGACGCGGTCGACCATCGCGTGGAACCGGTACTCGTAGAGATCGACGCCGCCCTCTTCGTTGATCATTGTGTTGCGGTGAAACCCCGTGGCGATGAGCTGATCGTTCGTAGGGTTCGGCAGCATGTCGCCGGCGATCTGCTCGACCGTGAACCGATCGAACGGCATGTCGCTGTTGTACGCGTTGATCACCCAGTCGCGCCACGGCCACATCGACCGCTGACGATCCTTCTCGTAACCGTTCGTGTCGGCGTAACGCGCCAGGTCGAGCCAGCGCCGCGCCCAGTGCTCGCCGTAGTGCGGCGAGGCGAGCAGTTCGTCGACGAGACGCTCGTACGCATCGGGCCGCTGATCGTTGACGAACGCGTCGGCCTGCTCGGGCGTCGGCGGCAGGCCGATGAGGTCGAGGTACAGACGGCGCACAAGCGTGAGGCGGTCGGCCTCGGGCGACAACGTCATGCCCTTCGCCTCGAGCCGCGCCAGCACGAAGCTGTCGATCGGGTTCCACACGCGGTCGGCGTGCTTCACCGCTGGCGGCGCCGTGCGACGCACCGGCTGGAACGACCAGTGGTCGGTGTCGACCACCGCGCTGCCCGCCGCGGCGTCCGGCCAGACCGCGCCGCCCGCGATCCAGTCGCGCAGGACACGCACCTGCTCGGCCGTCAGGCGGTCGCCCTTCGGCGGCATCCACTTGTCGGAGTCGTCCGACGTGACGCGTTTGATCACGTCGCTCGACTCGGGCTTGCCGGGCTCGATGACGACGCCGCTGTCGCTGCCCTCCATCGCCAGGTCGCGCACGTCGAGCCGCAGCCCGCCGCGCGGCTTGTCGCCGCCGTGACACTTCACGCAGCGGTCCTTGAGGATCGGTTGCACGTCGCGCACGAAATCCACGTCCGCGGCGCGCACGCACGTCGCGGCAAACAGCACAACGCCACACGTCATCATCAAACGGTTCATCATTTCACACTACCTCACTCACCGGCCTTTACACCGTCCGCCATCTCGCGGAACTTCGTCAACCACGAAGCGAGCATCGCCTCGCCGAACGACGGATTCTTCTTCGCCTTCATCTCCTCGATCGACGTGCCCCAGTAGAAGCTCACCCAGCCGTCGACGTGGTCCGCCGAGCGGCTGATGAAGTCGACCAGTTGATCCTCGCCGCACTGCAGCGGGAACGTCTCCTCGACGACGATCGGCTTGCCGACCTCGTACGCCTTGATCGCCTTGATCGCCTTATCGACCTCGCCCTTCTTCGGGTAGAAGTGCACCGCGACGAAGTCGAGCCGCTTGCCGACACGCTCGCCGTAGAACAGCGGCTTGCCCCCGCCGAACACGAACACCCACGGGATCACACCGACGGTGATCATGTGCTTCGCGTCGTGCCTGCGCACCGCGTCGACCATCTTGTTGACCCACGCCTCGGCGATGTCCTCGCGCGTGCGATCCTTCAGCTCCAGCGCCAGACGCTGCACGAAGAACTTGCCGCCGAGCTCGCCGCCGAGCCACTCGGTCGTCGGCTCCTTGCCCGGCAGGATCGGCTCGTTGATCAGGTCGTAGCAGAAGATCGCCGGGCTGTCCTTGCACGTCTTCGCGACCGCCTCCCAGAACGCCGCCTGCGCCGACCAGCGGTCCTGCTCGTCGAGCGCGTCGAACCACTTCGGGATGTTCCGCTTGTGGTAACACCCCAGGCCCGTCACATCGAGGTACACGCCGGTGTCCTCCGCGAGCTTCACGAGCTTCGCGAGGCGATCGAGCGCGGTCGTGTTCGGGCGGTCCGGCCCGTCCATGAACTTGCCGATCTGCAGGTGCACACGCACGACGTTCGCGCCCAGCGCCTTGATCTCGCCGAAGTCCTCCACGACCCTCTGCCACTCGTCGTCCCAGTACTCGTCGAGCAGCCGGCCGGGCCCGTCGTGATCGTAGTTGACGCCCCACACGATGAACCGTTTGCCCGTCGTCGCGCCGACGAACGTCTTGCCGTCGTCACTGACGCGGATGGGCTCGAGCGGCGCGGCGGAAGATTCATAAGGAAAGCAGGAAAGCAGGACAATGACCAATGCAAAGCACAAAGACCACGAAGACGCGAAGCACACAAAGAAGGGGTTTCTCCTTTGTGGCCTTCGTGACTTTGTGTGCTTCGTGCTGGTTCGGGCTTTCCGCATTCCTGCTTTCCTTATGAAATCGCTCGTCACGCGAACAGTTCCATGCGCGGCTCGCCCTTGCCGTCTTTCGTGACGTAGAACGGTCGCTGTTCGATCTCGACCTTGCGCTTCGGCGAGATGCCCACGGCGTGGAACATCGTCGCGTGCAGATCGGTGATGGTGATGGGGTTCTCGACGGTGGTGCACGGGCGCTCGTCGGCGGTCTTGCCGTAGAGGAAGCCGCGCTTCGCCCCGCCGCCGAACATCAGCACGCTCGACGCGCCGGTGAAGTGGCGGTGCATGCCGTAGTACTTCAGTTCCTCGATGATGTCGGGCTGATGCACCTGGCCCTGCACGGGCTTGTCGGCCTTGCCCTCGACGAGCATGTCGCGGCTGAACTCGCTGGCGAGCACGATCAGCGTGCGGTCCAGCGTGCCGCGCTGCTCGAGGTCGAGGATCAGCTGGGCGATCGGCCGGTCGACCATCTTCTTGAGGTCGGCCATGCGCGTGTGGCCGTTGTCGTGCGTGTCCCAGCGTTTGAACGGCTCGTACTCGGTCGACACCTCGATGAAGCGCGCGCCGACGTCGACGAGGCGACGGGCGAGCAGGCAGCCGAGGCCGAACTTGCCGGTGTCGTACTTCGCGTAGGACTCGCGCGGCTCGAGCGACAGGTCGAACGCCTTGGCGGCGGGCGAGTCGAGCAGGCGGTAGGCGTTGTCGAGCGACCGCAGCAGCGATTCGCGCTGATAGTCGCTGCCGTGCACCGCGACGGGGCTCGCCTCGAGCATCTTGCGGTACGCGGCGTAGCGCTCGCGGAAGCGCGCCTTCGACATGCCCGCCGGCGGACGCACCGCCTCGATCGCCTGCGCCGGTTCGGGCACGCGGAACGGGCCCCACTCGCTGCCGAGGATCCCGGCCGTCTCGAACGCCTTGATCTCCTCGGCCTCGCCGTTGCCCTCGTAGGGCTGGCCGATGCTGATGAACGGCGGGACCGCGTCGTTGCGCGGGCCGAGCGCGTGCGCGATCCACGCGCCGAGGTGCGGCGCGGCGACCGTCAGCGGCGGCTCGTAGCCGGTGTGCCAGTGGTACTGGTGCCGCGAGTGCAGGATGTGGCCGAGGTCGCCGAGCACGTGCGAGCGGATCAGCGTGCCGCGGTCCATCACCGACGCGATCGACTCGAGGCCCTGGCTGATCTTGATGGGGTCGACCGCGGTGTCGATCGCGGGGAACGTGCTCAGCACCTGGTCGGCGTGCACGCCCTTCTCGAACGGCGTGTAGCGCTTCGGGTCGTACGTCTCGGTGTGCGCCATGCCGCCGCCCATCCACAGCAGGATCACCGTGTCGGCGCGCGCCGCGGGGGCTCTGTCGCTGTCGTCGGCGGCGCGGAGGATGCGCGGGGATCCGGCGGCGAGCGCGCCGAGCGTTGCGGCGGAAGCGGTCTTCAGAAAATCGCGGCGGTTCGTCTTGTCGTGAATAAACATCTCGTCACCTCACATCAGATCAATAGATCAGCTGGAATTCGGGCAGCATCGTGATCGTCCACAGCAGGTCGGCCACGCCGTCAGCCGTCGCGGGGGCGCCGACGATGGCGAGCGCGGCGGCGCGTTCGGCGTCGGTCGGGGCGCGGTTCAGCGACGCGGCGTAGATCTCCGTGATCAGGTCGCCGGGCTGCTTGGGGTCGATACGCCGCAGCCACTCGGCCGCGCCGTGCTTGAGCATCTTGTCGAGCGTGTCGCCGTTGGTCAGCTCCAGGGCCTGGAGCGTGGTGGCGACCGAGTCGCGTCGCGTGACGACCTGCTCGCGGTTGGGCCGCCCGAGGGCGCGCTGCAGCGGGTCGTCGTGGGCGAGCGCGGCGCGGATCGGGCCGGGCACCTCGCTCGGCGCCGCGCTGCCCCCGCCGAGCGACTCGGCGAGCCGCGCCTCGGCGGACCACGGTCCGATGTTCGGCCCGCCCAGCTCCGCGGCGTTGCTCCACGCGCTGTCGTCGAACTTCGGCGTCTCCCACTTGTCGATGCGCTCCGTCGCGAGCTTCCACGTCTTGTCCGTGCCGATCGCCAGCGTGTCGATCGCCGCGGAGAAGATGACGCCGCCGGGGTTCGGGCCGAACTGCAGGTTCTTGCCCGTCGACTTGTCGGGCCAGTTCGCCGCCTCGATCGCGATGACGTTGTCGCCCTTGCGGAGCAGCTTCGTGAGGTTGACGCGCGTGGGCGTCTGCCAGTCCTCCGACGCGGCGACGCGCTTGCCGTTGACGTACAGCACGAACTCGTTGTCGCAGGTGATCACGGCCGCGGCGGTGTCGGGCTTGCGGTCGAGCTTGATCGTGCGACGCAGGTAGATACGTCCGCCGGGGTCGGCCTTCGCCGCCTGGTCGTGCGACCAGACCCAGCGCCCTGCGAGCTCGCGTGAGACCGGCGCCGGCGGGCGGTTGTCCTGCAGCACGCCGGCGATCGCGCCGAGCTGGCCGCCCTGCTTGCGACCGTCGGGCTTGAGCATGTCGCCGGTGATCGTCTGCCAGTCGTCCGTCAGCTGCGACAGCGCGTCGACGTACATCTCGGCGTTCATCCGCTTGACGCCCGGGCCGGTGAACGTGAACGCCGCGTCTTTTACGTTCTCCGCGCCGACGCTCGGCAACTGGTACGCGCCGCTCGTGGCGATCAGTCGCAGCGTGCGCTTGAGGTCGTAGCCGTGCTCCTGCAGGTCCATCGCGAGGTAGTCGAGCACGTCGGCGTTCCACGGCTCGGCGTCCATGTCGTCGATCGGCTCGACGAGTCCGCGGCCCATCAGCTTCGTCCACAGGCGGTTGACGATCGTGCGCGTGAGGCGTCCGTTGTCGGGGCTCGTGACGAGGTCGGCGAGCTGCTTCATGCGCTGGGCGCGCGGCGCCGAGGCGTCGAGCGTGCCGAGCTCGGGGTACAGGAACGCGACCTGCGACGTCTCGCCCGTCGGCTTGTCGCAGTGGTGGATCTCCAGCGGCTTGTCCCCGAACACCGACGCCAGGGCGTACGAGTCCTTGAGCTTCCACTGGTTGACGAAGCTGTCGTGACACGAGGCGCACTTGAGGTTGGTGCCGAGGATGACCTGCCCGACGTTCTGCGCGGCCTGCATCTCGGGGCGCTGCGACGCGTTGACCACGCCGCGCCAGATGATGCCCTTGGTGAAGCCCTCGCTGCCATCCACCGGGCTGATCAGCTCGTGGACGAACTGATTGTATGGCTTGTTGTTGTACAGCGACGCGTAGAGCCAGCCGGTGATCTGCCGCCGGCCGTTGTCGATGAACCCCGTGCCGCGATACGCGTTGCGCAGCATGTCGTTCCAGAACGTCAGCCAGTGATCGGCGTAGGCGCGGCGGTCGGCGAGCAGCTCGTCGACGAGGCGCTCGCGTTTGTCGGCACGCGTGTCGGCGACGAACCCGTCGAGCTGCGCGGGCGTCGGCAGCAGGCCCGTGAGATCGAGGCGGACGCGCCGGGCGAACGTGCGGTCATCGACCGGCGCGGCGGGCGACACGTTGTGTTTCTCGAAGTACGACACGAGCAGGCGGTCGATCGGGTTCGCCGCGGCGTCGGTCTTCGCGGGCAGGCTCACGCGGCGCGGCTTGAGCGGCGCGGCGTGAAACTGCTTGGCGAACGCGAAGCCCTGCTCCCACTTGCCGCCCTCCGCGATCCAGCGACGCAGCGTGTCGATCTGCTGCTTGCTGAGCGGGTCGGCCTCCGCGGGCATGCGCTCGTCGGGGTCGTCGGACGTGACGGCGAAGATGATCTCGCTTTTCTCGGGCTTGCCGGGCACGACGGCCGGGCCGGTCTTGCCGCCCTTGAGCATCGCCTCGCGCGTGTCGATGGACAGGCCGCCCTTTTTCTTGGGGCCCGAGTGGCACTTCGTGCAGGTGCGGAGGATGGGTACGACCTCGTGCGAGAAGTCGACCGGCTCGGCGGCCCGAACGGGCAACACCATCACGCCGGCGACCACGACGCTCAAGGCCACAATACGGATGTTCGATCGTTGCATAGCTTCTCGTCTGACGTGCCCAGACAGAATTATACGCCTCCAATTCGGCCTAATCGGGCCGCCGCGCTACACACGCGGTCAATTCCTGGTCGGGTTCAGATACATGTCGATCCGCCACTGGAACGTCTGCTCGTTGTATTCGATGCCGTCGATGTAGTCGGTGTGGCCGTCGATGAAGACCATGCCGCAGCGGTCGTTGTGACGGGTGGTCATCAGGTCCCACGGGTTGGACCAGAACGACGCGTCGTTCATCGGGGCGGTCTCCTTTTCCTCGGCGAGCAGGCAGGTGTGGGCGGGCATCTTGATCTTGTTGAGCTTCGGGTACGCCGCGAAGTCGTCGAGGTAGACGCTGCGGGTGTAGCTGAAGTTGGCCGGGCGGATGTACTTGTACGCGCCGGCGAGTTCGGGGTGGTCCTCGCGGTAGCCGGTGTCGGACGGGCACATGTAGATGCTCGTGGTCTCCTCGGGCATGTAGCCCTTCACGACGAACACGTTGGAGGTCACGATGTCCGCGACGTTGGGCCAGCCGGGGTAGCCGATCGGGTACCGCAGGTACGCGTCCTTGTTGGCGGTGGTGTTGAAGTAATCGGCGGCGTAGTTGAGGTGCAGCAGGTGAAGCTGCTTGGTCTGCGCCATGCACACCGCGAGGCGGGCGGTCTCGCGTGCGGCGCGCATCGACGGCAGCAGCATCGCCAGCAGCAGCAGGATGATCGACATCACCACCAGCATCTCAACGACGGTGAATCCCTTGCGGGGGCAACGATAACCGGAACATGTGCGAGGCATAGCTGGGTCCTCTTGGTGGAAGGAGTTCGGCGGCGGTCGCGGGTTGTTTGCCGAACGCCTTGAGACGCACGGCGGCGGGATCAATACCTGGCCGGATCGAGGTAGGCGCGGATCCTCCAGGAGTAGGTCTGGCTGTTGTATTCGTCGCTATTGACGTAGTCGACGTGGCCGTCGAGGAACGACATGCCGCAGCGGTCGTTGTGGCGGCGTGTCATGATGTCCCACTGGTTGGAGTAGAACGACCCGTCGTTCATCGGCGCGGTCTCGTTCTCCTCGGCCAGCAGACACGTCATGTGCGGGACCTTGATGTCGTTGAGCGTCGGGTAGGCGACGTGGTTCTGCAGCTCGGCGTTGCGCGTGTAGCTGAAGATCGCCGGACGGACGTACTGGTACCAGAACCCGGCCAGCTCCTGGTGGTCTTCGCGGTAGCCGTCGTCGGACGGACAGAGGAAGATGCCGATCGACTGCATGGGCATGTAGCCGCGCTTCACGAACACGCTGGACTCGATGATGTCCGGCACGTTGGGCCAGCCGTTGGTGCCCGCCCAGCCCTTGGGGTCCTTGAGGTACGCGTCCTTGTGCGGGATGAACTGCTTGTAGTCCTGCGCGTACATGTGGTGCATGATGTAAAGCTGACGCATCTGCGTCATGCAGACGGTCATCCGCGCCGTCTCGCGGGCCTGCCGCAACGAGGGCAGCAGGATCGCGATCAGCAGCGAGATGATCGCCACGACCACCAGCAACTCGATGAGGGTGAACCCTCGCACAGCGGACGTTGTTTTGTCGCTTGTCTGACGTGTGTGATGCCTGCCCATGGTTGTTCTCCGCGTTCCCGTATCGCTCACCTTGATGGTGACCCGGTAGATGTGTCATCGGGATTGGACAGCGCAGAGCCGGTGAACTCCACACGCAATGCCATCGGCTGCTGCTTGCCATCCAGGACGCTGTTGAGCACGACAAACTCCATCGTGTTCACACCGGGGACGAATCCCTCGGTGATACTGAATCGTGCGAAGCCCGACCACTCCCAGGGGTGCTCGGGCACGGCGACCTCACGCCCGTTGAGGCGGATCGCGGTCACCTTGTTGTCGACGCTGAACCGGCCGAGCAGCCGCGCGGTGGCGGGGTCGAGGCCGGTCATGTCGAAGCGCGTGGTGAACGTGTACTTGGCGCCGGCGGGCGCGGCGCCGACCGGGTCGAACGACAGCCACTGCGAGCTGTCGGGATCGTTGGGCACGTAGGCCGGGTTCGACGAGACGACCGCGGTGCGGCGCGGCACGTCGGGGCCCTCGATGGTCCAGTGCGCATCGGGCTGACCGAGCCGCAGGCCGCGACCGGTGTTGAAGATCGGCAGCGGCCGGGCGGACGCGGCGAACTGGCGCTGGTCGGCGACGATGGGCCGGACGGAGAACTGGCGCGGCGTGAGGCGGGCGCCGGTGTGTTCGTCGGCGTCGAGCGGCGTGGTCTGCGTGACGGCGCCGGCGTGATTGACGAGGCTGGCGGTGACGTGGCCGGCGAACACGTGCACCTCGGAGACGCCCTCGTCGCTGACGCTTACGCCGAACTCCGTGCCGTGATCGACCACGAGCAGCCCGGGCCCGTCGACGGTGAACCCGTGGGCCCGCTCGGAGACGTGCGCGACGAGGCGGCCGCGGTGCAGGTACACGCGGTTGGGGCCGGTCAGCTCCATCTCGGTGTCGCCGAGCATCGTGACGACCGCGCCGCTGGCGAGGATCATCTGAGCCGACCCGCTCTGCAGGTGCATCGGGCCGCGTGCGAGCTCGGCGCCGGCGGTGAGCATCTGCTCGTCGGTGCCGGGCAGGTCGGCCCACTCGGCGCCGGACGCGTCGATGAGCAGCGCGGTCGGAGCCGGGGGCAGCTGGGGCGCGGCTTTGGCCAGGTCGTACGTCGACACCTCGGCAGCCATGTGATCGCGCACGGTCACGAACGTGACGACCGCCGCGGTGGCCAGCAGAAGGATCGCCGCGACGCGCGCCACAGGCGACCGCCACAGGCGCGCCAGCACCGGCCCGCCGACCGTGTTGAGGGAAGCTGACGTGCCGGCTTGCTCCTCTTCAACACGGTCGGCGCGACGGTGCACCGCGATCGCCATCGGCGGTTCGTCGTGCTCGGCCGACGCGTCGCCCACCACGTAACGCTCCAGCGACGCGTACATGCCCATGTATTCGACGTAGAACCGGCGGGCGGCCTCGTCCTCGGCGAGCATCCGCTCCAGCCGCGACGCCTGCTCGTCGGTGATCGACTCTTCGCACAGCGCGTCGAGCAGCTCACGCAGGTCAGCCGGCATGTCGATCATGCTGTTCATGCCCGACCCTCCGCCGCCAGCGTCGACGTGACACAGTCGTAAAGCCCCTGGCGGATGCGCGACAGCGCCTTGTACACCGCCTCGAGCGATCGGCCGACTTCCGCCGCCGTGCTCTTCGTCGTCGAGCCCTTGCGGAAGCGGCACTCCAGCAGGTGACGGTCGCGCTCGGGCAGCTTCTCGACACAGTCGGCCAGCGCGCCGTCGCGATCGTCGATCTGATTCGACATCGTCGTCGCCGTCGCCGACACCGCCTCCAGCACCGTCTCGTTGAACACCACCCGGCTGCGGCCACGCTTCTTACGCATGTCCAGCACCTTGTGGTAAGCGATCTTCTTGGCCCACGCGACGAAGTACTCCGGCGGGTTGTCCGGGTCGAACTTCTCCCACAGCACCACGCTCGTTTCCTGCAGGATGTCCTGCGCGTCGGCGCGGTTGGGCACGAGCGTCAGGATGTACGCGTAGATACGCCGCTCACCCTCGACGAACAGACGCAAAAACGCCGGGCCCTTGCCGACCGGCGGCCCGGGCTCCAGCGCGTCATCATTGGCCTGTGTCTGCTCGTGCATCTGATTTATCCGCCCACACATACGGTCCCCACGGAATGCTCCCGTCTTCACTATATAAGTTGACGCCGCCGGCAAATTCTGGAAATGAGTCCTCGCTTTTTTTATACAATCCCGCCCGCCCCCACTCAACTGTTTATTTACGCAATGGTTCCGCACGCGTCGACAACGACGGTCAAGCTGCTAGACTTCACCGGGCAATCCCTCCATGAGTTCAGCTGAACCCCACGACAACCTGGCAAACCCGGCCAACCCGGATCTGCCGGCTCCCACGCCAGCACCCGCCGACGCCGCGTGCCCCGACGTGTCCGTCGTCATCCCGTGCTACAACGAAACGAAACGCCTCGGCCGGACCCTGACGGGTATCCGTGACTGGGCGGCGACTTATGACGGGCGTGTGCAGGTCGTGGTGGTCGACGACGGCAGCGCCGACGGCACCGCCGACCTCGCCCGCGGGTTCGACGCCGGGCCGCTCGACATGGCCGTGCTCGTCAACGATCGCAACCACGGCAAGGGTTACAGCGTCAAGCGGGGCATGCTCGCCGCCGACGGCGCGGTCCGCGTGATGTCCGACGCCGACCTCGCCACGCCGATGACCGAACTGCCGAAGATGCTGCCTTGGTTCGAGCAGGGCTACGACGTGGTGATCGCCTCCCGCGGCATGCCCGACTCACAGGTCGACCCGCCGCGACCGCCCCACCGCCAGCTGATGTACCACGGCTTCTGCCTCATCCGCCGCATGATCCTGCTGCCGCGGCTGAAGGACACGCAGTGCGGGTTCAAGGCGTTCACCGCCCGCGCCGCCCACGACGTGTTCGAGCACCTGATCACCGAGGGCTTCGCCTTCGACTGCGAAGCCCTGGCGCTGGCCGAGCGGCTGGGCTACCGCGTCAAAGAGGTCGGCGTCGAATGGCACAACGGCGCCGGGTCCACCGTCAACCCGATCCGCGACTCGCCCCGCATGGTTATGGACCTGGTCCGCATCCGCCGACGCCTCCGCAAACTCGACCCCCACAGCATCCGTAAGGAAACCACGCCGGTTTCGAATACGATGTCCGACACGGGCACGTAAACCGGCCGACCGATTTTGGGCACACTGGGCACACCTCACACGTCACCAAGGAGCACGACATGCTTCACCCCCGCACGCGTTGGACCCCGCTGACCTGCATGCTGCTGTTCGTCGCCGTCCCCGCGATGGCGCAGTCCCCCGAAGCCGTCGCACGCTTCGAGCCCGGCGTCATCAAGGCCGAGACCGGCGGCCCGACCACCGAGCTGAAGTACCAGCTGCTCAAGCCCGCGAAGATCGAGCCGGGCGTCAAGTACCCCGTCGTGCTGTTCCTGCACGGAGCCGGCGAGCGCGGCGACAACAACACCGCCCAGCTCAAGTACCTGCCCGAGTGGATGAGCGCCGACGACATGCGTGCGAAGTACCCGTGCTTCCTCATCGCCCCGCAGTGCCCCACGGAACGCAAGTGGGGTTCGCTCGACTGGCGCAAGAAGGTCGACGGCTACGCCGACGAACCCATCGCCGAAGCCAAGCTCGTCGAGGCGCTGCTCAAGCAGGTGCTCGAGACGCAGCCGGTCGACAAGGACCGCGTGTACCTCACCGGCCTGTCGATGGGCGGGTTCGGCTCGTGGGAGATGGCCGTGCGGCACCCCGACTGGTTCGCCGCCGTCGCGCCGATCTGCGGCGCGGGCGACACGTCGAAGGCCAAGGCGCTGGTCGGCCTGCCGATCTGGGCCTGGCACGGCGACGCCGACACCGCCGTGCCCGTGCAGAAGTCGCGCGACATGATCGCCGCGATCAAGGCCGCAGGAGGCGACCCGAAGTACACCGAGCTGCCCGGCGTCGGACACAACTCATGGACCGCCGCGTACACCAACGCCGACGGCGTCATCCCCTGGCTGTTCCAGCAGAAACGCAAGTGAACGCATGACCGCACCCCGTCTCGGACACCCGAACCTCGGCCTCGGCGTCGGCCTCCGCACCGTGCACTTCGCGCACATCCTTTCGCATCGCCCGCGCGTCGACTGGTTCGAGATCATCTCCGAGAACTTCATGGACTCACGCGGACGCCCGCGACACGTCCTCGACCTCGTCCGCGCCCACTACCCCGTCGTGATGCACGGCGTGTCGATGTCCATCGGCTCCACCGATCCGCTCAACGTCGACTACCTCCGCCGACTCAAAGCCCTCGCCGACGACATCCAACCCGCGTGGGTCTCCGATCACCTGTGCTGGACGGGCGTGGCCGGTCGCAACAGCCACGATCTGCTGCCGATGCCGCTGAACCGCGCGTCGCTCGACCACGTCGTCGACCGCATCAAGCAGGTGCAGGACACGCTCGAACGCACGCTCGTGCTGGAAAACCCGTCGAGCTACGTCACGTTCACCGACTCAACGATCGCCGAGCACGACTTCCTCGCCGAGATGGCCGAGCGAGCCGACTGCGGCCTGCTGCTCGACGTCAACAACGTCTACGTCTCGTGCTTCAACCACGACCTCAACGCCGAGGCGTACCTCCGCGCCCTGCCGCACGATCGCGTCGTGCAGTTCCACCTCGCCGGTCACAGCAACTACGACACGCACATCAACGACACGCACGACAACCACGTCATCGACGCCGTGTGGGCGCTGTACAAGCTCGCCCACGACCTGACCGGCGGCGTGTCGACCCTGCTGGAGTGGGACGCCAACATCCCGCCCTTCGACGTCGTCCACGCCGAGGTCCTCAAAGCCAAACGCTACATCGGCGCGGACATCGGCGACGCCGGTGAATCCAACGAACTCGACGACACGCCGATCGACACGACCCCCCTCCAAGTACCGCACCCGCTGCATCACGTCACGCCGGAGGTCGAGTAGCCGCTCGCGGCTTAGCAGCCCATGACCAACGACCCAACCGACAACCCGCCCGACCTCAACGCCGTCCAACGCTGGTTTCAGGCGGTGATCACGCACCCCGCCGGGGTCGACAGCGGTGTCGAGTCCGACGATGCGCAGCGCGTCATCCGCATGAAGCGCGACGAGCTCGAACAGATCGTCACGCGCTCGGAGAAGCTCACCGCCGCAGAGCGGCTCGGCGTGTACGCCAACGCCTATTACGCTCGGCTGCTCGAGTGTCTCGGCGAGTCGTTCCCCATGCTCCGCCGGGCGATCGGTCGCGACGCGTTCGACGGGTTCGCCTTCGAGTACCTCCAGCACCACCCCTCGCAGAGCTACACGCTCGACCGTCTCGCCGACGCGTTCCCGCGGTTCCTCGCCGAGACGCGGCCGGACCTCGACGACGCCGGCCGCGCCCCCGACGAGCCGGGCTTCGCGGACTTTCTCATCGAGCTGGCGACGCTGGAGCTGACGATCGCGGAGGTGTTCGACGGACCCGGCGTCGAGGGCCGCGCGGTGCTCGACGCCGCGGCCGTCCGCGCGATCCCGACCGAACGCTGGCCAGACGCACGCCTGATCACCTCGCCGTGCCTCCGCCTGCTGCGGTTCCGCCATCTCGTCAACGCGTGGTACACCGACGCCCGCGCCGCGTGCGACGACGGCCGCGGCGATGACCACGACGCAGCCGACGCCACGCCCGAGCCGCCCACCGTCGCCGACGAGTACGTCGCGATCGCCCGCCGCGACTACGTCGTGCGCCGCCTGACGCTGATCGCCCCACAGCACGCCCTGCTCGACACGCTGCAGCGCGGCGGCACGGTGGGCGACGCGATCGCCGCCGCCGTCGACGCCACCGACATGCCCGACAGCGATCTCGCGAAGTCGCTGCAACACTGGTTCGCGGAATGGGCCGAGGCGCAGCTGTTCGAGCGCGTGGAGCTTGATTAACCCCTCTCCCCCAAGTGGGGGAGAGGTTGGGTGAGGGGGTCGATTCATCGGACACGGCGCAGCGTGCGGGAAACACGCGGCGCATTCGAAGGCTTCACCCTCACCCCGGCCCTCTCCCTCAAGCAGGATATTGCATAGTTGCCTTAAGTGGTGCCTTGTTTGATGGTCAAGGCGATGAGGATCTTGGCGTGAATCCAGCGTCGCACGCGATCGAGGGTTCGGACCCAGCCGGGCAGGTGGTCGAGACCAACCGCGCTGGA
>WGMA01000003.1 GCA_016125285.1 Phycisphaera sp. | reverse complement strand
GCCCAGGTCTAACGCGAGAATCTTCATGCCGGGTCTCCTTGTGGAAGAAGGTCCTTGGGCGCCGTTCCAGGCAGCCCGATCGGGATACATCATCCCTGTCAGGACCGCCCCTTGGCGACCCGGCTACATTGTTTCTCACATAACTTGGCACAAGGATCGGGAGGGGCGCACCACCCGTAGACGTGTGCGCGGTCACCTGATCGACGAACGCCTCGAACACCTCTCCGTACTTCGGGTACTCAACCCATCAATCCGAACACACGGATGAAGATTACAGGGCGTCGATCACTTATAATTCGTCAGATAGCGGCCCAACAAACGAGACACATCATGGAAGAGTTGGGAAACAAAGCGAATCGGCGTATGAGGCGAATCATCTACGACCTCAAGGCCTATCAGGTAACAGGCTTAGACGCTGATGAGGAACGCGGTCTGAAGCACCTGATCGCGCAGCAGACCATCGAGGCCCTAAACACCCAAGATCATCCTCTCAACATCGAGCTGACCGAGTTGACCCAACAGATCAAGGATCTTGCCGTGGCCACGAATGCAGCCGCGGCGGTCAAAATTCGTGGAGACCTGAGCCCCGAACAACTCAAATCGATTCTTGAGGCCAAACAGATCGCCACGAAACTCCTAAACATTTCAGGCGCCGAGCTCCGCCACCTGCTCTTCATGCCACACCCCGGCGAATACCGCTCGCCGTGGCACGGCTTCTGGCCACTGCAGCTGCTGTTGTACACCACCGCCACCTGTTGCCCTCAGCATCAATCGGCCTTGGCGGTCAAGCTGAACCTCAGCGCCGCGCACCTTAAGGTCCCCACGAAAGCCGCTTACGAGTACAGCATCAAGCGATGGTCGACGTTACAACGCGTTCCTTTTCTGCGCACCGCCGTTGATAAGCTCGACGTCACAGCCGACCTGCGGATTCATCTTGTCGGACGGACCCTGACCCAGAACGGCAACACCGTGACGATTACCGAAACCCAGGCCCGTTTTCTTCAGATCCTGCTCGACGCCGCAGGCGATTGCGTCAGCCTCGAAGATTTCCGTCGTCAGGGTGTCAAGCACCCAAATAACATGAAGTATGAACTGGTGCCAAAGGCGTTAAGCCACGGAATCCAATTGGCCATTACGCCTTGCAACAAAGGCGGTTACGCCATTTCGACCTGTTAATGGCGCTGATAACGCTGATCGCTATCAGCAAGAATCCCCCTGGTGCTGCCGGATAATACTGGTGAGCCGGCGACGTCGCCGGACGAACACAGTATTACGGAGGACGTCAGGTGGAACTCAACACTCTTAACGGTCTTAGCGTCTGCCACCCCCGAACGCCGACCGACAAGCTCCCGCCGCTGCTGCGGGCCGACCGTCAGGCAACGATACACGAGTCGCTGGTTCAGGCGTACCCGCCTCAGGGGCCCATCGAGCACCTGCTGATCCGACAACTGGCCGGATGCGCCGCACTGCTCGAGCTCAGCGACCAAGCGATCCTCGCGGCCCAGCAGCAGGGTGCCCTGGAGGTCCTGCGGTTGCTCGACAACGCGACGAGCGATCACGAGACGCGGTACCTGCTCGCCGGCACGCTCAACTCGGCCGCGGTCGATCGCGGCATCACCCAAACCCAAAAGCACACGCGTCGCTTCATGGCGCTGCTGGATAGGCTCCTGGATCTGCAGGCGCGACGCCGGGCCGACAAGGGCGCCCGTCTCGACGAGGCGATCGCTCGGTTTCGTAACGACCAACAGTGCCGCGATTACCTGATTCAGCGCCGCTTCGACGGCCGCTGCCCCTGCTCGTCGTGTGGAAGCATCGGCGGAGCCTGGATCGATACGCGCCGCTGCTGGCAGTGCCGATGCGGCCGGCAGGCCGGACTGCTCGCCGACACCGTCGCGGCTCGCTCGCAGTTGCCGCTGCTGTGCTGGTTCAGGGCAATCGCCGTCGTCCTCATCCGCCCGACCACCACGACGGCCGAGATGGCGAAGCTGTCGGGCATCGAACGGCCCGCCACCGCCAGCGACGTCAATAAGCGCATCCGCGACGCCCTGCTCCACGGCGACGCCACAAGGTTGTTGATGGATCTGGACCGCGTGTTTCTCGGCACTCCGCTGGACAGCGACTGAGCCAGGCGTACAGGCGCCAAGGAAAGATTCCCGTCCCTACGCCAAACGGCGGCCAGCCGCCAACTGATTGCAAATGTTTAGACGCACGGCAACTAATTCACCCATGCCGCGAACAAGACCATGCCACGCGTCGCTGAGCCAGGCGTCCTCGGCGTCGCCCAGGCGAACACACACGGAGGTAACTCATGTCCGACATCGTGCCCTATGAAGACAAAGAAGAAAAGACCCATGATCAAGCCGGCGACCGCGCCAAGCGGAAGTCGAATCATCGTGACCCTGGCGACGATATTCTCACCGAGCGTCAGTGCCTGTCGATGCTCAGCAAACTCAACGGCCTGGTTGTCCTTGGCCAACTGTCAACAGCACAGGCCAACACCATCCGCGGCAACCTCAGGGAAATCCTGGCCCACCACCGTAGCCGCCACGCCGCCAGCACCGGGCCCAGCGTGCCCGACGATCTGGTGACGCGTCTGCGCGACGAGCCGGAGCTGCTGAACATGCTGGCACCGTTCCTGACGCCCGACCAGATCGACAGCATCAAGGACGACTAGGCACACGCTGATGATCGCGCCAATGGACTTCTGCCGACGTCTGGTCTACCTGAACGGACACCCGATCCGTTTCGACGAAAGGCCGTACCTGCGCGAGGTCTACGCTCAGACCGCGGGCAATCTGGTAATCCGCGCCAGCCGCCAGGTCGAAAAATCTACATTCCTAGTCAACACTATCCTCTACGAGGCTTTCGTCCACCCGGGGGCGAAGATCCTGTTCATCACGCCGCGCGATGAGCAGTCGCGTCTATTCAGCAACTCCCGACTGATCCCGACGTTGAAGGAGAGCCCCCTGCTTCGCCAACGGCTGCTCGGTACGCGGCCGAAGCAGCCGAAGGTGACGAACCTGATCTTCGAGAACGGTTCGCAGGTCTACGTCCGCTCGGCTTTCCGCTCGGCCGACGCATCACGCGGCATCTCGGCCGACCTGCTTGTGATCGACGAGATCCAAGACGTGGCTCCCGGCGACCTGCCCGTACTCCAGGAGACGCTGTCGCACTCGGCGCGTGGACGCACGATCGCGACGGGCACGCCGAAGACGATCAGCAACCACATCGAGGATCTGTTCTGCCGCTCGACGGCCTGTGAGTGGCTGGTCGACTGCCGGTGTGGCGCAGTAGTGGCGCCCGACGATCGGTGCCTTGGCGTGGACGGGCCGCGATGCCAGGCCTGTGGGGAACTCGTTGATTTTACGCAAGGGAGGTGGGTCGCGCGTAACCCCGAATCGACCTGGGGCGCCGGCTTCACGATCAACCACCTGCTCGTGCCTTGGATCGGCTATCCTCAGGTCCTCGATCGTCAGCGCAATTACAGCCTGCCAAAATTCAAGAACGAGGTGCTGGGCCTGCCCACCACCGCCGGAGACTTGGTCGTCACACCCGCAGAGGTCGAGGCGTGCTGCGGGCAATCACGACTGGCGCGCCGCCGCAGCGACCTGCCGCCGGCCGTTCAGCGGGTGCCCCTGTTCGCCGGCATCGACTGGGGCGGCGGGGGTACGTCGACGACCGTGATCACCGTTGGCTACATGACCAGTGACTACGTTTTTCACCTGGTCAACCTGACCCGATTTCCCGCCCGGGAAGATCCGATGGAAATACTCGACGCGGTCGCAACAACGTGCACCCAGCTCGGCGTCGCTCACATCGCCGCGGACGGCATGGGTAACGGCATCGTGTATAACCGTCTGCTTCAGGAGAGGCTTGGACGCCGGGATGGTCTCTACGCGATCCAGTACGGCCAGAGCGAACAGGAGCCGCGATGCGACGGCGCCCTGTACCAGTGGATGGTCGGCCGATCACGTTCGATCGGCGTGCTGTTCAGCCGGATCAAGAAACGAAGCCTCCGCTTCCCTCGCCTGGACGACATCAGGCCGTTTATCAACGACTACACATGTGTTTTCGCCGAATACGATGATCACAACCGCGCCGTCCGGTATACACACCCCGACCACCTGCCCGACGACGCTCTGCACGCGAGCAACTATGCGCTGCTGATCGCGACTCGGGCGTTCAACGCGCCGACATACGGCGCCTAGCCTCGCCAGCCTCACAGCCGCCAAGCTCCCGCGACATCAGGCACGACCCGCCACCGCCAGCCGTTCGCAAGCAGCCAAACCGTTCAACACGGGCGCGTCAGTTCTCCGCCGCCCAGGTCCGCAGGCGCGGCAGGAAGATCTCGTACATCAGGATCTTGATGCACGCGGCGACGGGGATGCACAGCAGCAGGCCGTACATGCCGCCCACCGCCCCGCCGATGAACACGACGATGATCACCGTCACGACGCTCATCTCCAGGCTCTTGCCCTGGATCCACGGCGTGAGCACCCAGCCCTCGACCATCTGCACCAGGCCGTACACCACCGTCGGCCAGACCATGATCGCCCACACGTCGAAGCCCGCGGCCTCGGCGCCGGTGGTCATGTCCAGCCACTTCAGCGCGATCGCCAGCGGCCACATCACGCCGCAAAGGAACGGCACGAGGCTCAGCAGCCCCGCGCCCATGCCCAGCAGGAACCAGTACGGCACGCCGCAGATCCACCAGCCGATCGAGAACATCACGCCCATGATCAGCCCGATGAACAGCCGGTCGCGGAAGAACGTGCTGACGGCCGTGTCCATGCGCGCGATGATCGCCAGCGTGCGGTCGCGCTGCGACGCGGGGATGTACCGCTTGAAGCCCGCGGTCAGCGGGCCGAACTGCCACGCAAAAAAGAAGAAATACACCGGGATCAGGAACATCGTCATCAGCACGTAGGTCGTGGTGCCGAGGAACTGGCTGACGCCGCCGGCGATCTTGCCCGCCCCGGCGAACAGCTGCGCGGCGACCTTGATCAGGTACGCGGCGCGATCCGCCAGCACCTCGTCCGACCACGACTTGATCTGCGTCGGCAGGTCGCCCAGCGGGATGTCGTACTCCGTGGCGGTCTTGTTCATGACCTTGATGTAGCTGTCGGCTCGCGACGCGAGCTGCACGGTCTGGTCGACGAACGTCGCGCCGACCCAGATCGAGATCGCCCCGCCGACGATCACCGCGACGCCGAGCATGACGGAGATCACCGCCGGTCGGCCCCAGCCGGTGCGGCGATCCGCCCAGGTAATCAGCGGGTGGAACACGTACGCCAGCGCCAGGGCGATCAGCACGGGCGTGAAGATCGCGCGGAGGTGGTAGCCGAACCAGATGAGGAACACGGCCAGCGCGATCCAGAACACGTCGCGGACCGCGGTGATCTGCCAGAGGTGCAGCCGGTGCCACGCGCGGCGGGCGGGCGGCTCGCCCAGCTCGGCGCCGCGGCCGTCGTCCTCGACGTCCACCTCCGCCATGGCCGGCTCGTCGTCATGGACCACGGCGTCGGAATCGGATTGCGTGGAGGCGTCGTCGGTCAAAGACTCAGACCTTGTGCACGGGGTCAGGCTCGAAGCCCTCCTCGGGAACCTGGTCGACGGGGATGGACACATCGAACGCCGTGTCGAAGCTGAAGACGTTGTTGAAGTCGGCGACCGAGTCGTGCTCGGTGGCCTGCATGAACCCGCCGTTGACCATCGCGAAGACGATCTGGCCGATGTCCTCGGTCGTGTTGATCTTCATGCGTCGCAGGACGGTGCGGGCCATCAGGCCGTACTGAGTGACCGCGAACTCGCGGATGCCCTGGCTGAGCTCCTGCCCCGACACGTGGCGCTCGGCTTCGGTCATCTGCTCGTGGTTGGGCCGCAGCTTCTGGACGGTGTGATCGAGGCCGCGACGGACGAAAATGAACGCGTCCATGGGATAACCGCTGCGGGCGACGATCTGATCGAGATTGGCTGCGTCCGGGTTGGGCATGATGCGTTTTCCCCCGTCGCGGGCGTACAACGTTGACGCCCAAGCGACCCAAGAGACAGATTGTATCGAGCCAAACGCTGCATTGGAAGGGGTATACACCCCAAACGCCGCTCGCGCCCCGTGACGGCGGCTAACGCGGCCGGCTGACGTGCGGGTTGTCGCGGACGTAGAACCGCAGCGGTTCGTCCGCCCACTCCGCGGCGTACCCCACGCCGATGCGCGGCCCGGCGACGATCTCGCCCGCCCGCGCCGACGCGCCTCCCTCGACGAACAGCCGCTCGTGGGTGGTCAGGTCGACGCCGTCGAACGCGCGGTCGATCGCCAGCGCCTGCGTCAGCTTCGCCGGCCCGGAGCACAGGTCGGTCACACGCAGGCGGTCGGCGGCGATCTTGCTCGCGCGGTGGGCGGTCATCACCTCGACGCCCTCCGTCGGCTCCAGCGCGCGGATCAGGCACGCGGTCGGCTCGTCGGCGACGTCCGCGACGATGTTCATGCAGTGGTGCATGCCGTAGGTGAAGTAGACGTAGGCGTGACCGGCGTCGAGGTACATGCTGGCGTTGCGGTCGGTGCGCCGCCGGCCGTACGAGTGCGCGGCCTTGTCGTGCTCGCCGACGTACGCCTCGGCCTCGACGATGCGCCCGGCGAGGCGCGTGCCGTCGTCGAGCACGCGGACCAGCGTCCGGCCGAGCAGCGCGTGGGCGAGGTCGACCGAGCCACGCCGGTAGAACCGACGCCCGAGGCGACGCGAGCCGCGCTGTGAGTTGTTGGATGCCATGTCACTGAGGCGTATCCTGCGCACTCTTCAACTGATCGAGCCTTCTCTGCAACGGGCCGACCGCCTGACTTTCTGACCAGTCACCGACAAATCCGATCTCGCGAACCTTCTCGATCCGCCACTCTAACGCGTCGATCTGAATTTGACGCAAGGACCACGTGCTCCGTTTCGACCACCACTCTTCAAGGTTTCCGTCACGATAGGCGTGCCAGATCACACTCGTACTGAATACGCTGTACGGAGACTTTTCCCGAAGCAGATCGCCATCGACAATCCGCGAAAGTGCTATCACACAATTCCGCCCAACCGTGCGGTTCACGGTCGTCGAGTCCGTTACCGTTTGAGAGTACCGATCATCGTCAGCGTGATCGATCAGAGACGGAATCGCGTCCACCCCGCGTTCACAAAGCGCCTGGCGGACGCGCTCAACGCGTTCGGTGTCAGCCGCGTCGAAGCCCGGCGCGTAAACCGGCAAATCAAAATCGTCGACGCCCGGAGGCTTATTCGTCGATGCCAACTGATCGACAAGTCTGTCCGGATCTGCCGGCAGCGCCGTTGGCTTTGTCGGCGCGCTTCCCGCATCACAGCCGCCAATCAGAAACAACCCCAGAACTATTGCAACGCTCCGCTTCATGATATCTCACGCCGAAGCGGGTGTGCCGGGCAGGCGGGCGTCGGCGGGGCGATCGGCCGAGGCGTCGGTGCGCCACGTCGAGCGGGGCAGCATGCCGACGGCGATCAGCACGATCTGGCTGACGACGAAGGTGATCAGCCAGAACGCGACCGAGTTGGTGAAGCCGTAGCTGTGCAGGCCGACGCCGAGCTGGTTGACGCCGAACCACGACCAGCCGGTCACGACGTTACCGAAGATCGCGAGGTTGGCCAGGCCGCGGAGCTTGATCATGCCGCCCCACCGCGCGTGGAGGATGACCGCGTTCCACAGCACGATGATCAGGGCGCCGTTTTCCTTCGGGTCCCAGCCCCAGAAGCGTCCCCACGAGTCGTCGGCCCAGAGCCCGCCGAGCACGGTGCCCACGAAGCTCATCAGCAGCGCGAAGCAGACGACGCCGTAGATCATGCGGCCGAGCTCTTTCTCGGTGCCGGTGTCGAAGTTCTGCGCGACGATGCCGTTGACGATCAGGAAGCCGAGCACGCCGAAGGCGACGCCGACGATCAGCGCGCCGATCATCAGCCAGATGGCGCTGGGCTCGCCGTTGACGTACATCCGCAGCGCGACGCCGGCGAAGCCGATGCTGAACGCGCTGAGGCCGACGACCGCCCAGCGGTTGGCCTGCAGCAGGAAGACCACCGCCATGAGTCCGGCGACGAGCGTGGCCATGTAGCCGAGGTTGATGATGACCACGTGCGTGGCGAGCCAGAACTTGGTATCGAGCACGGCCTGCATCATCTCCATCGTGTCGCCGTCGCCGGACAGGAAGTGGGCGATGAGCAGCGTGGCGAATCCCGCGACGGAGGCGACGAGCAGGCCGACGCCGAGCTTGTAGATCGGCTCGAGGATCAGGCCGAGCAGCACGGCGCCCCAGCCGATGAAGATCGCGGTGCCGTAGAGGTTGGTGATGGGCGGGTAGCCGGAGATGTAGACACGCGAGGCGATGGCGAAGGTGTGCACGACGGCGGCGAGCAGCAGCAGCGCGTACGCCGTGCGGTTCAGCGGCTTGGTCCATCCGAGCAGCGCGAAGATCGTGATCAGGAAGGCCACGACGTAGAGGATGGACACGTGGTAGAACGGCTCGAAGTGGTTGAAGAACGCCTCGAAGCCCAGCTTCGCCTGGGTCGTGGCCAGGTGCGGCATGCGCTCGGCGACCAATTCCTCGTACTCCGGCAGCCTCTCGTTGAAGGTCTTGGCGTCGCCGTCGGCGTAGGCCAGGCACAGCACCATCATCTTCTGGAACGCCGGGTCACCCTGTCCGACCACCGCCTCGAGGCTCGCCTGCGTGAACGGCTTCCACTCGCCGCCGTCCTTGGCCGGGGGAATCAGCCGCGGCAGCGAGAACCGCGCCAGGTTCTGGTACTGGCGGATGAAGCTCATCTGGTCGTCGCGGTTCTGCAGCAGCGCGATCTGGCGGTAACGCTGGGCGACCTGCTTGGCGGTGTCCTCGTTGCGCAGCAGCACGATGCGGTGCGCCTCGGACAGCTGGATGAACACGCGGATGCGGTTGGCGAGCATGATCACCTGGTTGTCCAGCACGTCGCGCTGGCCGGCGTCGCGCGCCCGCGCCTGCTGCTCCTGCTGGTCGAGCAGCTGCAGCTTGTCGGCGAACTCCACGAACGCGTAGCGGAAGCGCTCCGCCGCGGGCTCCGTGCGCTCCTTGAGGCCCAGCAGGTTCAGCACCTGCGGGTTCTGGATGCGGAACACCTTCGCCTTGTAGCTCTCGGTGGACGACGTGATCGTCTCGAGCAGCCAGTCGATCGCCGGACGCTCCTTGCCGGACGTGTCGACCCACGTCTGCTTGTCCGACACGATCGTCAGGCTGTTGCGCGCCAGGGTGTCGAGCGGCTTGACGCGCCCGCCGTACTGCACGGGCAGCCGCCCGAACTCCGCGGTGTGCATCGCGCCGAACTCCGGCTTGGGCGTGGCGGCCTTCGAGGCGAGCCACGCGCCGAACGCCGCCATCACCAGCAGCGGCACGATCCACCGCGTCACGCTTTTCTTGTTCAAGCTCATGCCTTGGCCCTCTTGCGGAGGAATTCGTAGAGCCCCATGCAGAAGTGCATCATCATCCCCATCGCCACGATCATGCACGACACGTACGGGATCATCCAGCCGACGTTGTCGACGACCTGGAGGATCGTGCCGCTGTCGTCGCCGAGGAACGACGACTGATAGAACGTCAGCCCGCGGTAGCGCAGCGGGTTGTTCATCCAGATGCGGACGGTGCGGTCGACGCCGTGCTCGGGGTCGACGAGGCGCACCTGGCTGGAGAAGTCCTTCGGCGTCTGCGTGCCGGGGTAAAGCTCGTGGCGGAAGTCGATCAGGTGCACGCTGAACGGCTTGTAGAGCCGCTTCGGCCGAAGGTACAGCGTGTAGTCCTTGCCGCCGGCGGTGATCGTCTGGGGGTTGTCCCACTGACGCGAGGTCATGTTCGGGTCGAACCAGTGCGTCAGCAGGTACGTGCCGATCGGCTCGCCGGACGTCTTGTCGATGAACGTCGCGTACATCGACGGGAAGTCGCGGCTCTGATTGATGGACACGCCGGTGCCCTCGCGGCGCTCGACGAGGATCATGTCCTTGCCCGAGCCGGCGGTGGCGGGGTTGGGCGCGGCGAGGGTGTCGTCGATCTCCTTGAGCCGGCCGGTCAGCGCGGTGCGCCGCGCCTTGTCCGTCGGCGTGTCGCCCACGACGCCGGCCAGCACGCCTTCGAGCTGCTGCTTGTCGGCCTTGAGCCCCGCGATCTCGCGAGGCTGCGACGAGTTCTCCATGTACGTGTCGACCTTCACGTCGAACGGCAGGCGGTCGTCGCTGATCGTCTGCCCCGTCGACTCGCTCCACTTCAGCTTCGACTGCGGCACGACGACGACGTGCACGTTGTCGGGGTCGGTCTTGTCGATCACCGCCAGTTCGCTGACCAGCGAGGCGTCGACGAAGTTGCTCGTCTCGCCCTCGGCGAGCGTCATCGTCGACTCGACGGCGAACAGGCCGGTGACCAGCTCGCCGACGAGCATGAGGATGATGCCGCCGTGCAGCAGCACGATGCCCGCTCGCTTGTAGAACAGCAGCCAGCACGCCGCGGCGAGCACGACGGCGCCGATGCCGCCCTGGACCAGCCGCCACAGCACGCGCCAGAACGCCGCGCCTTCGGTCGCCGCGACCTCCTGTGCGAACACGCCGCTCAGCGCCAGCCACGTCAGACCCAGGCCGACCGCGAGGATGATCAGGCCGGCGCTCATGCGCGTGCCGCGCGCCTTGGCCTTGAAGCGGATCATGTGCGCCGCGAGGATGTTGATCAGCAGGCCGCCGCCGATGACGTAGCCGCCGGGGAACGGGAACCCGAGCCAGTCGGGCACGTCCCACGACCGCGGGAAGAAGATCTGCACGTCGATCCACGTGAACCAGCAGCGGAAGTGCTCGTGCACGACGGTCCAGATGCCGTTGTCGATCTGCACGAGCGTGCCGGTGAGGATCAGGAAGATCGCCAGCACGAACAGCACGACGGTGAGCTTCAGCGACGCCAGCAGCTTCAGCACGTTGCCGAGAACCTGGCCGTAGTTGCGCGGCGCGTCCATCGCCGGGCGGTCGCCGTCGGCGTCGGGCATCGGGTCGGACTCGGGCGCGGACTCGGCGTCGGCGCTCAGGTCGAGCGGCTCGACGTCGTCGACGTCCCGCTTACGCAGGTGATCGGGGTTGTCGGTCAATCCCGTCGTGCTCGTCATCACTTCTCCCCGCCGGCGAAATGCACCGATCGCACGAACTGCTGGAACGCGGCGACCTGGGCTTCGACGGCCTCGTTGGGTCCGGTCATCTTGATAAACCACGTGCTCGTGGGCGTCGGCAGGATCACGCCGACAATCCGCTTCGACTCGCCGGCCAGGTCCACCGACGCGCCCTCCAGCCCGTCGACCGACGCGAGCTTCGCGACCTCGCCGATCTTGCTGGCGTCCACCGGCGCGAGGCCGACCTGCTGGCGCCAGCGGTTGATGTTCGCGTGCATGCCCCCGGCGTCGCCGGGCAGCAGCGTGATGCTCATCATCGCGCCCGCGCCGCCGGCGTCGAACGTGTGCAGCGAGACGCCGCCCGGCGCCGTCGTCTCACGCCAGCCCTCGGGCAGCGGCTGCGCGAACGTGATGCCAGACGATCCGCCCGCCGCGGGACCCGGCAGGCCGCCCAGCGCCGAGCCGGGCGTCACGCCGGGCGCTGCGCCGTCGACCGGCGGATGACCCGCCGGCAGCGTCGGACCACCCGGCGTCGCCGCGCCGCTCGCCGCCGCGCCGCCTTCCTTCGTGTAGTCGACCATCGTCACCGTCACACCCCCGGCGTCGATCGTTTTCGTCACGTCGCCCAGCTGCGCCTCGGTCACCGGCGTCAGGCCCATCTGCCCGCGCCACCGGTTCACGTTCGCCAGCACCGACTGCATCTCCGCGATCGCCGGGAACTTCGTCACCGCCAGGTCGAGGTGCGATCCGCCGGCGTCGACGTGGAACGTCGCGATCCGCATGCCGCTGGCCGGCTCCTCCGACCAGCCCGCCGGCGTCGTCCACGTGACCTGCCCGCCCTCGCCGAACTTCAGCGACTTGATGAACGTCTCGAACGCCCCGGCGACCTGCCCGATCGCCTCGGGCGGCCCGCTGAGCTTGAAGAACCACACGCCGTCGCCGTGCGGCGCCATCGCCCCGAGCATGCGC
This sequence comes from Phycisphaera sp., assembly GCA_016125285.1. Lineage (GTDB taxonomy): Bacteria > Planctomycetota > Phycisphaerae > Phycisphaerales > Zrk34 > RI-212. The sequence goes on along the minus strand of WGMA01000003.1, from coordinate 8,542 downwards.
TGCGGACCCGACGTCGCCTGGGTGGTCATCGGCCGCATCGGCGCGACGGGCTGCGGGGCGGCGGTCGGCGCGTCCGTGCTCGGCGCGACCTTCGCGACGTGCGGCACGGTATACGCCTGGATCTCGTCGTCGCCACAGCCGCTCAACAGCGTCAGGCACGTCAGCCCGGCCGCGGCGGCGATCCACTGGATGGGAATAGGTCTGGTCATACTTCTCGCGGTCGTTTTCGACTCGTGGTCGGGGATTCTACGCGGCTCGCGCGGCGGAAGGGAATCGCACAGGTGGATTCTCCCCTCCGATATATAACGTCCGACACCGCCGGTGTTACACCTCACCGGGCCGACGTCGCTCGATCGGCCTCACTCATGGTAGGTGAAACCGCCGAGCTTTTCGAAAACCCGGCTCAGGGCCTGCGTGCCGTCTCGCCCATGGCCTGAGATGGCCGCCGCTCGTAGCAGGTCACGCGCCAGGCCCGTCGCGGGCATCGGCAGGTTCAGCCCCGTCGACTCCGCCTGCACGATATTCAGGTCCTTATTAATAAGGTCGATCATGAAGCCGGGCTTCATGTCTCCTTCGGCGATCTGAGGCCCGAGGTTCGCCAGCGACCACGACCCGCCCGCGCCCGCCGTGGTCACCGCCAGCATCTTCTCGAGGTCCAGCCCCTCACGCTGCGCCAGCGCCATCGCTTCGCACACGCCCATCAGGTTCACCGCGCACAGCACCTGGTTGCACGCCTTGGTCGCCTGACCGGCGCCGTTGGGTCCGCAGTGCGTGATCGCCTTGCCGACCGCCTTGAAGATCAGGCTGCACCGCTCGAACACCGCTCGCTTGCCGCCGACCATCACGCTCAGCGTGCCGTTGCGCGCCCCGACGTCGCCGCCGCTGACCGGCGCGTCGAGCATGTCGACGCCGTGCTCGGCCAGACGCTCGGCGAACAGCCGCGTCGACGCCGGGCTGATCGTCGAGTGATCGATCACAACCATCTCCGCCGTGTCGCCCGGGTTGCCCTCGACGATGCCGTGCTTGCCGAAGATCACGTCCTCGACGTCCGGCGTGTCGGTCACGTTGATGCACACCGCCTCGACCTTCTCCGCCACCTCCGCCGGCGACTCCGCCCACGACGCCCCCGCGTCCAGCACGTCCTTCGCCTTCGCCTCCGTGCGATTCCATACCGTCAGGTCGAAACCCGCCTTGATGAGGTTGAGCGCCATGGGCGTGCCCATGATGCCAAGACCCACGTATCCGATGCGTTTCATCTCTCTGCGGTCCTTTCGTTCGCCAAAGCCGGGACGAGACTTCGCCCCGGCCCGTCATAATCATCGCACTCGACGGATCGGTCAATCGTGCACACCAAACGCTCGCGCGCGACGCACGATCGAACAATATAGGTTGTCGTATCGCGCGACGGGCCGGGACGAGGCCTCGTCCCGGCCGTTCACTTCTCGTCAGTCGCAAACCCCAGCGCCTTGAGAATGTCCGGCGTGACGATCCGCGTGCACCCCTCCGCGTTGGGGTGCAGCCCGTCGGGCGCGAGCTTCTTGAACGCCGCCTCGCCCTGGTCGTACACCGGCTTCCACGACGGCGCGTGGTCCACCAGCCCCAGCTTGCGCTCGGCCGCGACATCGCGGTACATCTGGTAGTAGCCGTCGAGGTTGTTGCGGTGGCTGCGATGCCCCTCGGGGTAGTTGATCATCGGGTTCATCACCTGAAGGACCACCACGCAGTCGGGCAGATCTTTGGCGATGCGGTCGAGCATCGTTTCGAGGTTTTTCCGCGCCTCGTCGAGCGGCAGGTCGAACCGCGCCACCGCGTCGTTGATCGCGAACTCGATGAACACGAGGTCCGGCTTCTGGTCGATCACCTTCGTCTGCAGGTTCGCCAGCCCCCACCGCGAGTTCTGCCCGCTGCCGCCGCTATTGGTGACCTTCACCTTGCCGGGGTAACGCTCGCTCAGCGCCGCCTCGACCTGCTTCACCCACGCCCCCGCCGCGGTGAGGCTCGTGCCGTACGCCACGACGTGCTGCGCCTTGCCCGCATCGAGCCGCTGCTTGAGGACAAGCTCCGGCTTCACCGGTGACGCGGCGATAGAACATGCGACTGCCATCGTCAACGTTGCCCAAATGATGCCGATGCTTCTCATTTTCTTGCTCCGATCGATCGCTCTCACTTACGCGCGGGCGGCCATGTAGTCGCGCCCGTCGCCTGTGCCGTGTAATACGCGGCCTTCCAGTCGCCAAATCGCTGCGTCAGTTCGTACTCCAGCTTCGGGCATCCTCCGAGCATCGCTACGGAACCAACAAAACCCATTGCGATTCTGTCACGGAGCGCAAGTTCCGCCATCGTCTCGCAGACTAATTCTTCGTGCTCAAACAGCATCGCGATCGCACGCGGAGTGATATCTGCGAACCCAGTACAGATCTCTCTGTAAGCAGTTTCTTCATGGATATCGCCCACGGCTGAGACCTTGTCGCCGAACCACGAGCCTGCGAGCTCTTTTGAGTAGGGTCCCGGTGCAGGATTCCCGCGTCGACCTTCATCGTCTTGCCGTCGCACAACCAATAGCGATACGCACGGTGACAGGATGCCATTGAGCAGGATTGCTGGAAATCGATCCGACGCCGGAAGCCGCGCAGGCGACAAGTACTGTCGCTTCGCGTGATTCACGATGAGAAACGACTCGCCCATTCGCAGCCCCAACAGCCGTGACGTCAAACAATCAAGATTATGCCTTGAACTCGTCCATCAGCTCGTCGCGCACGCGGCGGAGCAGGTCGCGGGTCTTGATGATGCCGGCCTTCTCGTCGCCCGCTTCGTATTCGATGCCGACCCAGTCGCGGTAGCCGTGGCTGAGCACGATGCGCATCATCTTCATGTAGTCGGTGTGGATCTCGTTGCCCTTGTCGTCGAACTCGTGCGTCTTGGCGGACACGGCCTTGGCGAACGGCATCAGCTCGTGGACGCCGAGGTAGCGGTCGTACCACACGTCGGTCTTGCTCTTGCCCTTGCCGACGGAGTCGACGCGGAAGTTGCCGAAGTCCGGCAGCGTGCCGATGTGCGGGTTGTTGGCCAGCATCATCACCTCGCTGAGCCAGCGCCCGTGGCTCGACAGCCCGCCGTGGTTCTCGACCACGACGTTGAGCCCCAGCGGCGTGCAGTACTCCGCGAGCTTGACCAGCCCGTCGGCCGCGAGCTTCTTCTGTTCGTCCCACGTGCCTTCCGAGTGGGCGTTGACGCGGATCGTCTTGCACCCGAGGAACTTCGCGGCGTCGGCCCACTTCTTGTGGTTCTCCACGGCCTCCATGCGCTTCTTGTCGTCCGGGTCGCCGAGGTTGCCCTCGTGGTCGCACATGATCAGGTTGCTGTAGATGCCGTGGTCGTCGCAGCGTTTCTTGAGGTCCTTGAGGTAGGCCATGTCCCTGGCCTTGTCCATCCAGAGCTGGTTGACGTATTCCACGGCGTCGATCTCGCACTCGCGTGCGAACGCCGGGAAGTCGAGGTTCGTCATCTCCGGCTTCTCGGCGCCGCGGATGCGTTTGTTGATCGACCACTCGGCCAGCGAGATACGGAACAGGGGGTTGCCCTCGTCGACGGCGCGGGCCCAGGGGGTGATGAATGACATCGCGGAGATGCTCGCGGCGGTCGCGGCGGCGCCACGGACAAAGTCACGACGACTGATCGAATCGGGGTTGGACATGCGTGCCTCCTGAATGTGTGTGAGCGGTCGCGTGTTATACCACAACCGGGGCGGCGCGGTTCGCTCGCGGCGCGGTCGCCCAGCCGTCGCCGGGGGCCTCAGCCCGCGTCGCGTCCCGCGTAGTTCAGCGGCGTCGAGGGCTTGCGCGCGACCACCAGGAACTGCTTGCCCAGCAGCCACCACGCCGGCCTGAGCCTCAGGTATACCTTCACCACGAACAGCGGCGGCAGCCAGCGGCGCACCATCGTGTACGGCATGAACCGCTCGGTGATCTGATCGATCGCGAACCCGCGCAGCTGCAGCCCCTCGGCCAGCGACTCTTCGGTCAACGCCGTGTAGTGATCGTAGAAGTCCCAGTAGTGCCCGCCGAGCACCTTGATGTTCGGGCCCATGCAGACGATGCGCCCCTCGGGCTTGAGGCAGCGGTACACCTCGTCCATCGTCGCGTTCAGCGACGCCTTGTCGGGCAGGTGTTCGAGGAAGTTGCTGGTGAACACCACGTCGAGCGAGTTGTCGTCCATCGGCCAACGCGTCGAGCAGTCCTGGTTGACGAACGTCACGTCGTCGTTGAGGTGCGACGCGGCGTCGGGGTTCAGGTCCATGCCGTACTTCGTGACGCCTTTGGTGTTGTTGATGAACTCGCCCCACCCGCAGCCGAGGTCGAGCACCGCGGCGTTGTCGGGGATGTAGCGGTTGAAGAATTCGCCGCAGAGGATCTTCCACACGCCGTCGCGGTACGCGGCCATCTTGCCGAACCGCAACTGATACTGAACCGGCAGATCGTCGGCGGAAATGTTCATGACTCTCTCTGCTGCAGACGCGTCAAAACCGTCGCCATGATAGCGACCCCCGCCCCGACCACAACGCCCGCGCCACGCACGCCGCGCGCGCGACCCGCGCATAAAAACACAGCCGGACCGACGGCGTCCCGTCGGTCCGGCTGCAATCGCATAGGAACCGTTCGTGTATCGACGATTACTTCAGCGGGATGTCACGCAGCGGCTCGGTCGAGCTCGCCACCGGCGCGGCCTTCGTCGGCGCCGGCGTCGACGCCACGTTGCCGATGTACGCCTCGTTCACCGGGCTCATCGGCACCAGGTAGATCTCTACCCGGCGGTTCTTCTCGGCGCCGCTGCGCGTGTTCTGCACCACCGGACGGTACGGACCGTAGCCCGCCACGCCCGTACGCAGGTCCGGCACGCCCGCCGAAGCCAGCGCGTCACGCACCGCGATCGCACGGTGCACGCTCAGGTGCCAGTTCGTCGGGTGCTCGGCCTTCGTCGTCGCCTTCTTGATCGGCACCGAGTCCGTGTGGCCGACCACACGCACCTCGTACCGGCTCGTGACCGGGTTGTTCAGAATCCCCGCCAGCTTCGCGATCGTCGACGACGCCGTGGGGCTCAGGTCGTCCGAGCCCAGCTTGAACGTCAGGTCGCTGCGGAACTTGACCATGCCCAGCGCCGCGTCATACTCGACGATGTCGCTGTTCTCGGCCGCGAAGTCACGCAACGCCTTGTCCGTGTTCGCGTCCAGCTTCACGACCTCGCCGCTCGGCAGCGGGCGGTTCGCCAGGTCCGCGTACTTCTTGTCGAACTCCGACAGCTTGGCGACCAGGTCGTCACGCTCGGCGAGCAACGCCTCCATACGCTTCGCGTCGTCCATGCCCTGACCACGCATCGCCGCGATCTGCTGATCCAGCTCAGCGAGACGGCTCTGCAGGCGGGTGTTATCCTCCTGCGACTTGCGATACGCGATCTCCATGTCACGATACTTGCCCTCGGACATACAGCCCGACAACATGCCGACCATCAACAACGCAACAACAGCTATAACGGGGGATCTCATGGACGCATCTCCTTATGCGATTAAGATGTTCGATCCTTCAATGAACAGTGTACCCAATGACGACGCCGAATCAACCTGAAAAATCCGACATTCGACAGCCTGTCGTATATATCGCCGCCGCCGTACGCGACGCCGAGTCCGTCAATTGCGCCCCCGGAGCCGTCGCGCTCGAGGCCGGCCGCGTCATCGCCGCCGGCGAAGTGAACGACGTACTGAACGCCGTTGACCAGGTCAGCGAGCTCCCCCCACGCCGTGTCGACCTGCCCGACCGCCTGCTCATCCCAGGCCTCGTCAACGCACACGCCCACCTCGACCTCACCGACATCGGCCCCCAGCCCTTCCGCGGCGACTTCGTCGACTGGGTCCGCATGGTCATGCGCGAGAAACCCCGCGGTGACGGCGAGACCTACGGCGCCGTCCGTCGGGCCGCCAAGCTCTCCGTCGCCGCCGGCGTCCTGACCGTCGGAGACATCGCCGGCGGACCCTCCGCCACCTCCGCCCTCCAGCGCTCCCGACTCCGCGGCGTCAGCTACATCGAGCAGTTCGGCATCGGCATCGACTTCATCCCCCCTGAAGACGACATGGTCGACCAGCTCCAACGCTGGGAAGACACCGTCCAGACCCCCCGCATCCGCGTCGGGCTCCAGCCCCACGCCCCCTACTCCGCCGGGCCCGACCTCTACGACTTCGCCGCCGACCTCAACGTCAAGCACCACATCCCCGTCTCGACCCACCTCGCCGAGACCCCCGAAGAGCTCCAGTTCGTCGCCGACGCCACCGGCCCGTTCCACGACCTGCTCGTCGAGATCGGCAAGTGGGACCCCGCCTTCCGCGGCCACTACTACGAAGGACTCCACCCCGTCCACTGGCTCCTCCGCTCCGACCTCCTCGACCGCCCCCCCGACCAGCGCCCCCACTGGCTGCTCGCCCACTGCAATTACGTCGGCGACCCCCACATCGACCGACTCGCCCAGTGCCGCGCCTCCGTCGCCTACTGCCCCCGCGCCAGCGACTACTTCCGACACCGCCACCACCGCTACCGCGACATGCTCGACGCCGGCGTCAACGTCGCGCTCGGCACCGACTCCATCGTCTGCCACGGCACCATGTCCATCCTCGACGAGATGCGACTCCTCCACCAGCGCGATCACACCGACCCCGCCGTCCTCCTGAAGATGGCCACGACCCACGGCCTCCGCGCCCTCGAACTCGACCCCCGCGACGCCACCTTCGCCCCCGCCGCCGCCCCCGGCGTCGTCGCGATCACCGTCGGCCACAACACCGCCGACCCCCTCCGCGCCGCGTTGTCATCCACAAAGCCCCCGACCATCGAAACGCTCGCGTTGCCGTAACCACATCGCGCCGCCCCCAACTCCGCGGCCGCGATCGCCGCGAGTACCATGTACGCGTGGACACACCGGACGACCACAAACAAACACCCCCTCGACGACGCGTGGGCTGCCTGTGCGCGATCCTCACGCTGCTGCATCTGGTCACGGTTGTAACGATCGCCATGGGCTTTTGGGCGGCCAATCTCGACGGCGTCACCGCAACCACCGAAACCCACCCCATATTGGGCTGGACACTGAGGGTCCTCAGCTTCCCGCTCGGCTTGCTTGGCTGGCACATCGCAAGCGTCTGGTCGAATGTAGATGGCGTGCTGGCGCTGATCATCCTCAGCGTGTGCAACTCCGTGCTGTGGGGATTCGGCGTCGGCGAGTTGATCAGGTCGATGCGCCGCCAACGACGATCGGACTGACACGCCATCACAAACGGCGCCGCCGGGTGCCCGCGTCAGAATACCCACCGTCTCCGCTGACGGGTGTGCCACGGCCCGTAGGCCGTGCTCTTCGGACGCGTCGAACACACCTGACAGGGTGACCAGTCATTCGGAGCCCGCCACATCGCCACCTACGACTTCGGCGGCTTCGTGCCCAACCACACGGTGATCTCAGGCCTGTAGACCTGAAACGCCAGAACGATTGGCACGATGGACCCGATCCCCGCCATGAGAAGCTGGGCGGGACTCCCGGAGGTCGTCAGGCCAAACAGCGTCCCGATCGCAACCCAGGTCGCGAAGACGCGCTGGGACCAAGCGTAGCGATTCAGCAAGGCGTAGCCACACACCAGATAGATGGCCGTCGTCAGGACCAACATGCCACCTTGAACCGGCAACGGCACAAAACTCTTCGCCGCTTCTCGCCGATAGACGTTATCGTCGAACATCGAGATGGCCATGGCCGTGCCAAACATCGCAAAGCCGCCAAGCACCACCAGCAGCCATCCCACCACCGTCGCGGATGTGGGCGGCTCGGCGTAATCGATCAGCTTGATCGTCACGGGCAGCGACCGTTCGCTCATCGTCGTCGCGCCGGGCACCCAGGCGAACGTCGCGATCGTGCCCAACTCCCGGCCCCGAACGTTAAACGCACCGGCGAAGTCCAGCAGCTGCTCGTTGCCACCCGAAATACTCAGCGTGTTGCCCTTGATACGCGCGAGAATGGGGCCTTCGGTCCGTTCCACACGGATCCGACCCATCGCATTCTCCGGCAGCCGCGAGAGATCCGCGACGCGAGACGCAGAACCGTCTCCACCAGGATCGGCCGCTTCAAGAAGCGCCGCCATCAGATTGGACAACCCGACGATCGTGCCATGGATCTCGACGCCAATCCCGGTATCAATGATAGACCACATCGCAATACCCCCGATTCGCACCCGGCGATCGAGGCCATTCTATCGCGGCGACCACATTAGGCAACTCAACAGGCCCCGCCCCGGCCGGAATACCAAGCGTATCCGCTGACGGGTGTGCCACGGCCCCCAGCCCGTGCTCTTCGGACGCGTCGAACACACCTGACAGCACCGTATCCATGATAAGCCGATCCCGTCCACCCCGCCTGGGGTGTTTGATGAACCGATCGTTCCACGTATCCATTCGGCCTGACGCATGAGCGTGGGCCGAGGTGTCGCATCCGAGCGGCGGCTCGCGTAGGTCGACGGCGT
>WGMA01000018.1 GCA_016125285.1 Phycisphaera sp. | reverse complement strand
TGAAGCGTCCCTGATACACCGGCCCGGTCCCGGCGGAGTGCCGGTGGGCGTGCCAGCGTTGGGTGTGGGTGACGGTCAGCCAGCGCATGAACTCGGACAGGTCGTCGTCGCGGCGCGGCCAGAGGATAAGGTGCCAGTGGTCGACCCCTTTTAAGTTACGACGACCACACCACCGGCTGGGCGATGATGGCGGCGGTGACGTTGGGGTTGATCTCGCGGGCGACTTCGCGGAGGAGGCCTTCTTTGAGGCCGACGCCGGGGATGGAGACGCGTTTCTGGTCGATCTCCTGGACGATCATGTGCAGGACGTGGCAGGCGATGGCGATGACGTCGGCGCGGTCGGGGCGGAGGCCAAGCTTCGTGATCCGCTGCTTCATGGGCATGGCCATCAGCTTGGGGATCAGCAGCTCGAGGTCCTTCGTTTTCACCTTGGCGGGCTGGCCCTTGCCGAGGAGCTGGCAGCGGAGCTTGCCCATGCGTTCGATGTTGCCGCCGGTGCCGACGCAGGTGACGGAGGCTTCGTCGAGTTCGGCGCGGATGAGGTGTCCGACGGCGCCGCGGTAGCGTTCGAGCAGTTGGGGCGTGTCGGCCTCGGTCAGGCCGCGGCGGTTGAGTTCCTGGAGGAGTCGCACGGGTCCGAGTCGGAGGCTTTCGCAGCCGAGGGCGCGGCCGTTGCGTGAGACGGTGACCTCGACGCTGCCGCCGCCCATGTCGATCAGCACGTACTGTCCCGCGAGGTTGCGCACGCCTCCGACGGCGTTGTAGATGATCTGTGCCTCGGAGATGCCGTCGATGACTTCGATGTCGATGCCGGTCTCGGCCTTGACGCGTTGGACGAGTTCGTCGCCGTTCTCGGCGTCGCGCGTGGCGCTGGTGGCGACGGCGCGGACGTGATCGACCTCGTGCTCGCGCAGCAGGTAGGCGAAGCGGTCGAACGCGGCGATGGCCAGGTCGATCGTCTTGCCGCTGAACCGCCCCTCGCCGAACGTGTCGGCGCCGAGGCGGACGGCCGCGCGGTAGTTCTCCTGCTCGGTCAGCGATCCGTCGGCGTTGACCCGCCCCACCGTCATGCGGATGCCGTTGGACCCGGCGTCGATCGCGGCCACCGTGTTGTGATCTGTCATCGGTCTACACCTTCAACGCCGAGCCACGACCTGCGCGGACGACACACCATTCTAGCGCGGCGGCGTCAGCCACACGCCCACAACGCACGCCGCGACCCACTTGATGTGTTCAGATTACGCGCCGCCGCGTTTGCCGCAAGACGCGCGAGAAAGAATTCGACGAATCAGAGGCTGTCGAAATCGGAGCCGTTGCCGACGTGACGGAGGATGTCGCCGCGCGCCATGTAGATCACGTCCTCGGCGATGTTGATGGTCAGGTCGGCGATCCGCTCGAGCTGGCGGGCGATGGTCAGCACGTGGACGTACTGCGTGGCGCAGTCGGGATCGCGCTTGAGGTCGGCGATCACGCGGTCGTAGATACGCCGATCCAGCACGTCGACCTCGCCGTCGGCGGCGCGGATGCTCTCGGCGAGTTGAGGATCGGCGCGCATCACCGACTCGATCGCGTCGGCGAGCATCTTGAGCACCTTCGACTCCATCTCCTCGAGCCGATAGCCGCTCATGTCGATCTCGGCCTCGTCGGCCAGGTAGCTGGCCTCCTCGGCGATGCTGACCGCCTGATCGGCGATCCGCTCGAGGTCGTTGTTCATCTTCAGCACCGCGACGATGTATCGCAGGTCCATGGCGACCGGCTGGTAGAGCGCCAGCGTGTGCAGGCACTCTTCCTCGACGTCGACCTCGAGGTTGTCGATCGACGTGTCACGCGCGATCGTGCGGACGGCCTCGCCCTTGTCGCCGGACTCGACGGCGTACACCGCGGCCTTGACCAGTTCTTCGACCCGCTCGCCGAGGATGGCGATCAGGTGACGCACCTTCGCGAGCTGTCGTTCGAGGTGAAGCGACATACAGCAGACCCCTGAATGAAGTGATCGGGCCGGCACACATCTACCGACCCGATCACGACTGCTTATCCAGATGGGACGGGCGCGATCAGCGGAGGTAGGTCTCGATCGTGTCCTTGTCGAGGGCCTTGATGGTCATGCCCATCGGGCCTGCGCCGACGCGTGTGACGTGCTTCTCGGACATCTCCATGTCGCCGCCGGACTTGAAGACCCACAGGCGGCCCTCCTCGACCTTGGTCACGAAGCCGTCCTTCGCCGCGAGGTACTCGATGGCGGTGTCCTTATCGAGCGCCTTGATCGACAGCCCGCCGGGGCCGGCGCCGATCAGCGTCGCGTGCTTCTCAGACTCTTCCTTCGGCTCGCCGGCCTTCCAGACCCACAGTCGGCCGTCGATGATCTCGGTCTGGAAGCCTTCCTTCGCGGCGAGGTAGGACAGGGCGGTCTCCTTGTCGAGGGCCTTGATCGACATGCCCGCGGGGCCGGCGCCGATCAGGGTCGCGTGCTTCTCCGACTCTTCTTTCGGCTCGCCGGCCTTCCACACCCACAGGCGGCCGTCGATGATCTCGGTCTGGAACCCGGGCTTGGCGGCGAGGTAGGCGAGGGCGGTTTCCTTGTCGGGGCTCTTGAGGGACATGCCCATGGGCCCGGCGCCGATCAGCGTGATGTGCTTCTCGGACTTCTCGGTGTCTTCACCGGCCTTGAAGACCCAGAGGCGGCCGTCTTCGATCTCGGTGACGAAGCCGGGCTTGCCGTAGGGGCCGGCAGCCTTCGCGGACGCGCCGCGGGGCTTGACCATGGTGTCGGCGACGGTGCTGGCCTTGCTGCTGCTGTCGCCGTCGCCGTTGCATCCGACGAGGGCGGCGGTGAGGGTGAGGGTGATCGCGAGTGTCAGTACGGTTTTCATAGTTGCTCTCCTTCGGTCGATCGTGCCGTACAGGGGCACGCATACTTGGCTTGGCGGGTCATCCGAACCGGCCGGTGACGTAGTCCTCAGTTTCCTTGAGGTGGGGTTTCTCGAAGATCTGGACGGTCGAGCCGTACTCGATGAGGCGTCCGAGATACATGAACGCGGTGTAGTCGCTGGTGCGGGAGGCCTGCTGCATGTTGTGGGTGACGATCAGGATCGTGTACTCGCCGCGCAGCTCGTGGATCAGGTCCTCGATCTTGCCGGTGGCGATCGGGTCGAGCGCGGAGCACGGCTCGTCCATCAGCAGGACCTCGGGCTCGGCGGCGATGGCGCGGGCGATGCAGAGTCGCTGCTGCTGGCCGCCCGACATGCCGAGCGCGGATTCGTGGAGGCGGTCCTTGACCTCTTCCCACAGCGCCGCGCCGCGGAGGCTGCGCTCGCAGACCTCGTCCAGGATCGCCTTGTTGCGTTCACCGTCGATGCGGAGCGGGTAGATGACGTTCTCGAAGATCGACATCGGGAACGGGTTGGGCTTCTGGAAGACCATGCCCATGCGCTTGCGGAGCTCGATGACGTCGACCGACGGATCGTAGATCTCGCTGCCGGCCAGGCGCATGGACCCGTCGATGCGGAGGCCGTCGACGAGGTCGTTGATGCGGTTGACCGACCGGAGCAGCGTCGACTTGCCGCAGCCGGACGGCCCGATCAACGCCGTGACCTTGCCCTCGGGCACCGACATGTTGACGTCGAACAGCGCCTGCTTCTGGCCGTACCACAGCTTGAAGTCGGAGACCTCGAGGATGTGGTTCTCGGCGTGCAGCTCGTCGTGCGTCTCGGTTTCGGGCGTCTCGCCGCGGAGGATCGCCTGCATCCGCTCGCCGACGCGCTTGCTCGAGGCCTTCTCGGCGGCGCGGGCCTTGACGACACCGGCGAGGCCTTCGGTCTCGTCGCTGTCGGGTGCGGGTTTGGTGGTCTTGTCCACGGTGAGCTCTTCGTTAGAGGATGCGTTCACGGCCGTGCTCCTTTAGAACTGATTGGCGACGAATCGCCGCCGCAGCCTGGCGCGGAGGTAGATCGCCGCGAGGTTGAGGACCGCCACGATCAGGATCAGCAGCAGCGTGGTGGTGTACACCATGGGCTTGGCGGCCTCGGAGTTCTGGCTCTGGAATCCGACGTCGTATATATGGAAGCCGAGGTGCATGAAGCTGCGCTCGGGGTGCACGTACGGGAACACGCTGTCGATCGGCAGGTGCGGGGCGAGCTTGACGGCGCCGACGAGCATGAGGGGCGCGACCTCGCCGGCGCCGCGCGCCATCGCGAGGATGGCGCCGGTCATGATGCCGGGCATCGCGCGCGGCAGGACGATCGTGCGGATCGTCTGCCACTTCGAGGCTCCGCAGGCGAACGCGCCTTCGCGCATCGAGCCGGGCACCGCGGACAGCGCCTCTTCGGTCGCGACGATCACCACCGGCAGCGTCAGCAGCGCCAGCGTCAGCGACGCCCAGATCAGGCCGCCCTTGCCGTAGGTCGGGTTCGGCAGCGACGCGCGGAAGAATCCGTCGAAGTACGGCACGAACACGATCAGCACCGCCGTCATGATGAAGCAACCGATCCAAAGCGCCACCGAAGCCCACGACAACAGGCGGGAAAGCGCCCGCGAGGACTCATCGAACTGCTTGGCCTTCCGCATCGACACGAGCCAGGAAAAGAACGCCGCGTTGCCCGTGACCGCCGCGACCACCAGCAGGATCCACCAGCCCAGCGGCGCCATGTGGTCCACGCCCAGGCCCGTCGGTCCGCCGTCGATGAACGCGCCGACCTTGTAGCAGAAGAAGCCGAGTCCGAACACGCCGAACACGATCGAGGGCACGCCCGCGAGGTTCGTGATCGCGATCCGCAGGACCGAGATGATCGGGCCGGCCTTCGCGTACTCGCGGATGTACAACGCCGCGAGCACGCCGAACGGCACGACCGCCAGCGACATGATGAGCGTCATCGTGACGGTGCCGAAGATCGCCGGCCACACGCCGCCCTCGCTGTTGGCTTCGCGCGGCTCGTCGAACAGGAACTCCCACCAGCGCGACCCGTAGACACCCATCTTCTGGCCGAAGCTCAGCTGGTTCGCGGGGAACATCCGCACGATCCCGTCCAGCGGCTGGAGCATCGTGACCGGCTTCATCGCCCCTTCGCCGGCCGTGGTCAGCTCGAGCATGTAGCGGGCGTTCTCGGTGTTGATCGCGTTGATCTCCTTGCGGATGCGGCCGAACTCGGCGTCCACCCACTTGGAGACCTCCTCGTACTTGGCCTTGGCCGCTTCGAGACGCTTCCGCGCGTCGGCCGCGGCGTCGGAGTCGTCGCCGTACATGTGCTTCGCGTCTTCCAGCTCGAGCTCCGCGTCACGCATCGCGAGCCGGGCCGACTCCTGCTTCGCGTTGACGCGGCCGGTATCGAACTTCTCGAGGTTGCGACGCTTCTCCCAGCGTGCCTCGACCTCGTCGTGATACCGGTTGAACGCGTCCCACGTCGCCTCCGCCCCGCTGTGGATCTCCGCGGTGCCCAGCACGCGCAGCGCGTCGTCGATCTCCGTGCCGGGAATCACCTTGAGCGTTTCGCGGCCGCTGCTGAACACGGTCGCGACGAACTGCGTGTCGGGCTTGCTCGCGGCGATCTGCTTGGCCTTCTCTTTCAACGCGAAGTCGTTCGACTTGTCCGTGTCCATGTCGATGACGTTGTCGACGTAGACGTACGCGTCGGGGGTCCCGAAGAACACGCCCCACTCGCGGCGTTCGACGAGCATCGCCCACTCCGGTCGCGTCTCCTCGGCGACCTGGAACTCGTCGACCCACGAGAAGTGGCTCTGCGTGATGCGGAAGTTGCCGGTGCGGAACAGGCGACGATAGATGTGGCCTTCGGCGTCCTGCGCCATCTCCGCCCTGGCTCGCTTCGCTTCTTCGGGGGGCAGGCTCTCCAGCATCGACGGTTCGGGCACGTAGCGGTTCTCGCGTGTGACCGCGCCCATGTAGACTTCGCCGGAGTGCGTGGTCACCTTGATGATCGGCCCGGGCCAGAACGTGCCCATGCCGAAGTTGAACACCAGGACGAGCAGCCCCAGCACCATCAGCGTGCAGAGCATCAGCCCGGCGCCGGTCAGCCAGATCATCGGCTCGCCGACGGAGAACAACGCCGAGCGGGCGCGGCGTCGACGCATACGCTTCGGCTTCGCGGGCGCGGCGGCGCCGTCGACCTGTTCGGGCTTGTCTGAACTCATAGCGCCACCGCCCTCTTGCGGAACCGGAGCCGAACCATCTCGGCCACGAGGTTCACCATGAACGTCATCGCGAACAACACCAGCGCCGCGAAGAACAGCGTGCGGAAGTGGACGTCGCCTTTGGGGGCCTCGGGCAGTTCGACGGCGATGTTGGCCGACAGCGTGCGCAGGCCGTTGAACACGTTCATCTGGAGCACGGGCGTGTTGCCCGTGGCCATGAGCACGATCATGGTTTCGCCGACGGCGCGGCCGAGGCCGATCATCAACGCGCTGAACAGCCCGCTCATCGCGGTGGGGATGACGATGCGGATGGAGGTCTGCCAGGGCGTGGCGCCGGCGCCGAGCGACGCCGAGCGGAGGTGCTCGGGCACGCTGGTCAGCGCGTCGTCGGCGATCGTGTAGATGATCGGGATGACGGCGAAGCCCATGAAGAAGCCCACGATCAGGCTGTTGCGTTGCTGGTAGGTGCCCATGACGCTGAAGTCGAGGCCCCAGATCTTCCAAGGGCCGCGCGGGTCGAAGCCGATCTGGTTGAGCAGCGCGCCGGCGATCAGCGCGATGAGGCACGCCACGATCAGGCCGGAGACGAACTTCGCCAGGTCGGCCCACGCCAGCTTCGTGCGGCTCCAGTCCGTCGCGTGTCGCCGCAGCCACTCGCCGACCGTGCGGACGTAGAGCAGCGCGGTGAAGATGCCGGCCAGCGGCAGTAGCAGGATCATCCAGCCGTACGTCGAATTGTGATGAAGCAGGCGATGCGCCATGCCAGCGGCCTTGGCGGCCAGGTCCTTGTCCTTGAGCGTGCCGGCCAGCGACGTGGCGACCGAGCGAGCCTCCGCGATCTTTGAGTCACCGATGAGGTCAGCCATCCGGCTCGCGTCACTCGCGGCCTGCGTCTCGCCGGCCGCGGCCGCCGCCTGCGACAGCTCGTTGGACGCGATCTGCGCGTCCCTGGCGCTGTACTGCAGCCAGCCCTTGAGTTCGCCGTGGAACATCGTCGACTGCACCACCGGGCCGACCACGACCGCCCCGGCGATGCCGAGCAGCACGGGGAGGATGAAGAAGCCGAATCGCGCGTGGGACAACCGAAGCGTCCACTGATGCGGCAGCAGCTGCCACACGTACGCGCCGAACAGGAACGCGAGCGGCAGCGTGAGGAACGCGGCCAGCATCGTCGGGACGATGTCCTCGACGAGCGGCGCGAACACCAGGGCCGCGACGAACCCGAGCACGACCGACGGCAGCGAAGCCATCATCTCGATCGTCGGCTTCACGCCCGCCTTGATCCGCGGATGCAGGAACTCGCTGGAGTAGATCGCCGCCAGCAACGCCAGCGGCGCGCCGAACAGCATCGCGTAGACCGTCGCCTTGATCGTGCCGAACATCAGCGGCATCATGCCGAACTTCGGCTCGGCGCCGGTGTGCCCCGCGGAGCTCTGCCACGTGTGCTCGGGCTTCGAGTAACCCTCGTACCACACCGGCAGGAACAACGCCGCCATCGTCACTTCGTGGAACATCGGGTCGAAGTCGTAAGCGTTCACCGCGTCGTCGCCGATCGCAAGAATCCCGTCTTCCTTCGGCGCCATCACGAGCAGGTGGATCGGCTTGCGGGCCTGGGTGAAGGCCTCCGCCAGCTGACCCTCGTTGGTCACGTTGTACAGACGCATCGAGCCGTCCTCGAACCCGCACAGCATCAGACGCGAACGCTGCGACGCGACCATCGACGTGAGCTTGGGCCCCGAACGCATCAGGTGCTTGGTCACGACGAAGGTGTTCGTCTCGCCCTCCGCCCGCTCGGCGTCGCGAATCGCGTAGCGTTCGACGAACGCGTGTTCATCCGGGTCGGCGAGCTTCGTGGGCAGGCGTACGAGGAAGCCCCCGCTGATGCGGCCCTTGGAGTCGCCCCACACGATCGTGTTGTTGGCCAGCACGAAGTCGGCGCGCGTGATCGTCACGCCCTGCTCGACCAGCCGCCCCGTCTCGGCCAGCCGCACCGCGTCCAGATCGCGTGCGTCGATCCGGAGCATCTGCCCGTCTTCCCAGATGACGTAGATTTCCGAGCCGGGGCCCGAGATGCCGACGAACTTGATCGGCGTGGTCGACAGCGGCTTGTACGGAAGCTCGACCGGTGCGCTGAACTTCAGCGTGCGGGCGCCGGTCAGAAAGTCGTCGGCTTCATGTCCCACGATCGCGATGAGCTTGGCGGTCTCGCCCTTCCCGTTCACCGCACAGATCATGGGGTCTTCGGCCCGGTAGCCGAACGCCAGTTCCCGGACGGGCGTGTCGCCGACCTTAACCTCTTTCACCGGCGTGACGAGCAGCTTCTGGTGGCGATACTGCCCCTGCGTCGTCATCTGGACCATGCCCTTGTTAAAGGCGACGGCGGCGGCGGATTCCTCCGTGCCTTCGAGCTTGGCGCGCACCTCCGCGGGGATCTCCGCCGGCGGCACAAACGTCGTCGCAAACTTGACGTTGATGAGGTGCACCGAGCCGTCGTCGAGGCCCACCGCACCCTGATCGCCGCCGATGGGGAACGACACCGCGGTGACCTTGTGCCCGCTGAACAACGGCTGCTGGTCGAGTCGCTCCCCGGTATCGGTGCGGAATGTTTCGAGCTTGCCGTCGGCGGTCAGCGCCCAGCCCATCACACGGTACTCGTCCATGCGGACCATGACGGGCACGTCGCCCTCCCACGCGGCCTTGACGTCGTGCGGCGCCGAGACCTCGGCCGGGGCGAACAGCGGCATCACTTCCAGAAGCAGGTACCCGCACACCCCGATGACCGCCAGGATCGTGCCGATGCCGCCGAAGGTGATCAGCACGCGGGCGACGAGATCGGAGATGATCACGCTCCGCTTGGTCGCCCGCTGGCGGCTGCGACCGGTGAACGCACTGGGAGTCGGCTCGGCCATTGATGAGGGTCCGTGTCTTGAAAAACAGGTGACAGCGATCAAGCTGCCACCTGCATGTGTGCACTAGTCGTACTGACTGATCGGTTGTGCGATCCCGATCAATAGTCGGTGTCGATGTTGATACCGACGTTCGACAGGTCCTGCTTGGCGATGTTGTAGCTCACCGGCAGGTAGCCGTCCTTGATCACGACTTCCTGGCCCTGCTTCGAGAACACGAGCTTCAGGTACTCGGCACGCAGCGGGTCGAGCTTCGAGCCGGGCTTGTAGTTCACGTTCAGGTACAGGAAGCGGGCGAGGGGGTACTCCGAGACGTTGTTCGGCTCGGCGGGGACGGCCTTCTCGCCGCTCTTGTGAGCCAGCGGGACGACGGCGACGTCAGCCGTGCGGTAGCCGATGCCGGAGTAGCCGATGCCGTACTTGTCGGAAGCGACACCCTGGACGACCGAAGCCGAGCCGGGCTGCTCCTTGACGCTGTCCTTGTAGTCACCCTTGAACAGCGCGTGATCCTTGAAGTAGCCGTAGGTGCCGGAGGCGGAGTTACGACCGTACAGGGAGATCGGCTTGCTGGCCCACTCGCCGGTCAGGCCGAGCTGGCCCCACGTGGTGATCTCCGCGGCGCCGCTCTTGCGGGTCTTGGAGAAGATGCCGTCGAGCTGCTCGAGGCTCAGGCCGGTCTTCGCGATCGGGTTGTCCTTATGGACGTACACGGCGAGCATGTCGATCGACGTACGCAGCGCGGTGGGCTTGTAGCCGTAGCGCTTCTCGAACTCGTCGATCTCCTTGTCCTTCATCGAGCGGCTCATCGGGCCGAAGTTCGACGAACCGGCGATCAGCGCCGGCGGGGCCGTCGAAGAACCCTTGCCTTCGATCTCGACCGGGACGTTGGGGTAGAACGAGACGTACTTCTCGCCCCACAGGGTCTGCAGGTTGTTCATCGTGTCGGAACCGACACTCTTGATCGCACCCGACACGCCACCCGTCGGGGTGTAGTTCGGAAGACGCGAATCGACCTGGACCTGAGCCATTGCCGGCACCGACAGACCGGCCACAACGGCAAACAGGGCCGTCGCGATGAGGTTGCGCTTGCGGATCATTTTGATGTTCTCCTTCAAAGGTAGGGAATCCTCACAACCGTTACGCCGGTGATGCTACGTAGGGCCATTTAGGCTTGTACTAGCGGACTGTTAGCTTTTGGTTAACTGGTCCGATTAGTGCGGATTTGTTAGCAGGATATGAGCTATGTTAATTCACATAACATTCGATACGGCAAATAAATAGCATAGAATGACGCCCCGTGAAGGGCTGGACACGATTCAGGCGGAGTGACAGCGGAAAATAACGAAAAACGGCGGTCATCGGGCCTCGCGAACCACCCGGAAACCGATGTAACTGAACGCATCGGCCGCCTCCGCGAAGGCGCGCACGGACGATCGGCACTGCATCGGCGCCACGTACCACGACCCGCCCCGCAGCGAACGCCAGTCCCCGTGCTTGTGCTGCGGCGTGTCGTCCGGCCCCTGAGGGTCCTCGATCGGCGCCGGCTTGCTGCGGCTGCCCTTCTTGCGGGCCTCCTCGGCCATGTCCTTATAGATGCGGTCGGAGTACTTGTCGCTGCACCATTCCCACACGTTGCCGTGCATGTCGTACAGCCCCCACAGGTTGGGCTTCAGCGACCCGACCGGCGCGGTGTACACAAACCCATCGCCCTCGCCCGGCTTCAACGCGTGCGTCCGCTGCCGGATGACGTCCTGCGGGTGCACCGCGTAGAGCGCCGCGTCGGCGACGTTGCCGTAGGCGTACACGCTGTCGGGCTCGTCGCCGCTGCAGTAGATCGTCCACGTCGACGCGCGACACGCGTACTCCCACTCGGCCTCGGTCGGCAGGCGGTACGTCACGCCTTCCTTCTCGCCGAGCCACTTGCAGAACGCCATCGCGTCCTTCCACGACACGCACGTCACCGGGTGCGCGTCGGTCTGTTCAAACCCCGGGTCACGCCAGCTCGCGCCCTTCTTCGGCGCGAACCGCTCCGACTCGCGCTTCGCGTCCGGTGTGAACACCCACGCTTCACCCGCACGCTCCGCGTCCGTCTTGTAACCCGTCGCCTCCACAAACGCGCGGAACTGCCCCACCGTCACCTCCGTCGCCCCCATCTCGAAACCCTTCGTGATCTTCACCGGAAACTGCGGTGTCTCGACGTAGTCGTGAATCTCGCGCTGATACGCGCTGAACTTGTGCAGCAGCTTCAGCCGGTGCTCGTTGAGCATGCC
Organism: Phycisphaera sp.; assembly: GCA_016125285.1. Classification (GTDB taxonomy): domain Bacteria; phylum Planctomycetota; class Phycisphaerae; order Phycisphaerales; family Zrk34; genus RI-212. The sequence goes on along the minus strand of WGMA01000018.1, from coordinate 56,656 downwards.
CATGTTGAACTCACCGGGCGCGATGCTTACCAGCCTCATGCCGATCGAGTTCTTGGTCTCGCCCGCAAGGGACACGCTGGCGAAGCCGATCAATAAGATGACTATTGCAGACCAAAATGTCATGTGCGATGCTGGATGCTGGATACTGGATGCTGGATGATCGCCGACGAGGCGGTTTGACATCGGGGGTACACCAGATGAGCTACCGGAAACTGGAAGTGTGGGCGCTTGCCCGCGAACTGTCGGTCGATATCCATCGGATGTCATTGCGCGATCTTCCCAGATTCGAGATGTACGAGGTTGGCCAGCAAATCCGCCGTTCGGCCAAATCCATCCGTGCCAACATCGTCGAAGGCTACGGCCGGCGGCGGTACAAGCAGGAATTCATTCGATTTCTGGTGTTCGCCTCGTCGTCCTGCGATGAAACCATCGATCACCTCGAAACGTTGTTCGAAACCAAGTCTCTGACTGACCAAACAATCTACGATGCACTGTCTAAAAGGCTCAAAATGCTCGGTCGCAAGCTAACGCTGTTCATCCAGAGCGTTGAACGCGGACACCGAACATGATCCAGCATCGCGAGCGCAGCGAGCCATCGAGCATCCAGCATCAAGTCACCAGCGGCTTGATCACGCCCTTGGAGTCCTGGAAGTCGCCTTCGACCTTCACGCCGACGCGGTCCACCATCGTGTGCCACATCGACGAGATCGGCGTTTGATCCTTGAGCTTCAGGTGCCCCTGGTGCTTGACGCCGAGGCCGGCGCCGCCGCTGAGGATCGTCGGCAGGTTGTCCTTGCTGTGCTCGAAGCCCATGCCGCTGGACAGGCCGAGCACCGTGCGGTCGAGCAGCGTGCCGTCGCCCTCCTTCACCGACTGCAAGCGGCTGAGCAGGTACGCCCAATGCGTCATGTAGATCGTGTCGACCTTCGCAAGCTCCTCGAGGTTCTGAGGATCGTTGCCGTGATGCGTCAGCGCGTGGTAGCCCTTGGAGACGTGAAACTCCGGGTACACGCCGCCGGCCAGCTCCTTGCGAACCACGTAGCTGATCACGCGTGTCGAGTCGGTCTGGAACGCGAGGACGATCAGGTCGTACATCATCTTCGCGTAGTCGTCGTAGAGGTACTCGCCGTTGCCTTCCGGCCCGGGCATCGGCTTCGCGTAATCGTGCAGGCCGTCGAGCTGCGGCTGCGGCTTGGGCTTGTCGGCCCAGTCGATGCGGCGCTCGAGCTGCTGCTCAAGTTCGCGCACGCTGTTGAAGTACTGCTCGAGCTGCTGCCTGTCGGCCTTGCCGAGCTTGCCGTCGAGTCGCTTCGCGTCGGCGCGCACGTAGTCGAGCACGGAGCCACGCCGGCGGAACTCGCCCTTCTCCTGCGCCTTCTGCTCGGGCGTGTCGGGGCGGAACAGGCGATCGAAGATGCGCTTCGGGTCGTTCTCCGCGGCGAGCGGCACGCCCTGTTCGTTCCACGAGCTCGTCGCCAGCGCCTGCGAGCCGTAGTTCGTGCCGCGGTCGACCGACATCTGCAGCGACGCGAACCGCGTGTCGCCACCGATCGCCTTCGCCGCGATCTGGTCGGGGCTGATGCGTTGCTTCTCACCCTTCGCCACGGCGGTCGCGAACGGGTACGCCCCGTCGTGCCCGCCGCCTTCGGCCAGGTACATGTTGCTCAGCACGGTGTAGCTGCCACGGTGCTTGTCGAGCGGCTTGAGGATGCGCGTCGCGGTGTAGTTCGGGCCTTCGTCGGCGGGCGTGAACTGTCGCATGTTCATGCCGGTGCCGAAGTAGAACGTGCCCATACGCGACGGCGCCTCGGCCGCGGCTTCGGCGACCGCGCTCGATCGCATCATCGCCTGCAGGTACGGCAGCGCCACCGCCACACCCGAGCCGCGCAGGAACGTGCGTCGTGAGAGTCGGAATCGTTTGCCGAGGTTCATTCACGTGCCTCCGTTCGTTGGTTCACTTCGTCATGAACGCTTCGCTGGTGACCACGCCATCGATCAGCGATCGCAGCGTATAGCCGTGCGCGGCCATCTGCGTCGCGAGCCGATCGACGAGCCCGCGGTCGGACGGCTCGATCGGTCGCCCCAACGCGTACGTCAGCATCTTCTCGGACAGGCCGCGCGCGAAGCGGTCCTTCTGCTCGCCGAGCAGCGCCTTGTACTGCTCGAACGTCTCGTAGCTCTTGCCGTTCGGCAGCGTGCCGGACGGATCGATCGGCGGCGTGTTCTTGCCGCGGAAGTTCTCGCCGTCCTGCCGCTCGCGCCACGCGCCGATGGCGTTGAAGTTCTCCAGCGCCAGGCCGTAGCCGTCGATGCCCTTGTGACACGCGGCGCAGGACTCGATCTGCTGATGCTGGATGAGCCGGTCACGCACGGTCAGGTTCTTGCCCTTGATGTTCGGCTCGACCTCGCCGGCGTTCGGCGGCGGCGGGTCCGGCGGATCGTTGAACAGCACCTCGCGCACGTACTTGCCGCGGTTGACCGGCTTCGTGCGGTTGCCGTCCGACCCGCGCATCGCCACGCCCGCCATGCCGAGCAGCCCGCCGCGGTGCGAGTCCGCCGGGAGCTTGACGCGGCGGAACTCCTCGCCGGTCACGCCGTCGATCCCGTAGAACTTCGCCAGCGGCTCGTTGAGCATCGTCCAGTCGCTGTCGAACAAACACGTGGCCGGCTCGTTGCGCCGCAGCACCTCGCCGAAGAACGCCAGCGTCTGCCCCACCATCGCCTCGCCGAGCTTGTCGTTGTACTGCTTATAGATCTTGGTATCGGGAGTGAAGTTGCGGAACTCGTCCGTGCGCAGCCACTGCGCGCCGAACCCGCGCACGAACCCGTCGGCGCGCTCGTCGGCGAGCATGCGGTCCACCTGCGCCGTCAGCGTCGCGGGGTCGCGCAGCTTGCCCGCCCGCGCCAGATCGAACAACGCATCGTCCGGCATGCTCGACCACAGGAAATAGCTCAGCCGCGACGCCATCTCCCATTCGTCAAGCGGACGCGGCTCTTTTGTGTTCGACGGCTCGGCGATGTAAAGAAAGCGCGGCGAGCAGAGCACCGCGACAACGCCGGCGCGGACCGCGTCGTTGAACGTCGCGCCCGCCTCAAGCTCCGACCTGCACAGCGCCACGATCGGATCGATCTCCGTCGCGTCGACCGGCCGACGGAACGCGCGTGTCATGAACCGCTCGAAGATCACGTTCAGACGCGCCGGGTCCGGCGACCCCTCGCCCTTGCCGAGCAACATCTCGTGGCTCTTCGGCGGCCACTGGTCGTACAGCGGGCCGGTGCACTCGATCCAGTCGACGTGCAGCTTGCGGAGCTTCGACGTGTCGGCCGCCTTCGGATCGGGCATGCCCCACGTCAGCGCCTCCATCTGCTGGCGCGACTGCAGGCGGATCACGCGCTCGTAGTCCTTCGCCTTGCCGGCCATGTCCTGCCCGGTGCGGATCTGCACGCCCGCCTGGCTGGTCGTCTCGAAGCCCGTCTCGTTAACGATCGACACGTTGTACTCGCCGCACTTCGGGTCACGCGGCACGACGATCTCATACACCTTCGGCTCGTCGGTGACCTCGGTCTCCATCAGCAGCTCCTGGTCGGCCTGCGGATGATTCTGGCGGACGCGCATGATGACGGCATCGCCCTCCGCCGATCGCTCGCCCCACGCGCGGACGCGGATGCGGTACATGCCCTTGACGGGGATCTCGTCGTGCGTGCCGGGGTATTTCATCACGCCGTACGACCGCGTCGAGCCGCGCATCAGCACGATGTCCTTCTCGCCGCACTCGATGCCGGGCGTGGCGCAGAGGTAGTCGATGGCGCGGTTCTTCGCGATGTCCTCCATCTCGAGGCGCATCGTCTCGGTCTTGAACGGCGGCGGGCCGTCGGCGATCGCCTTGTCGGCGATGATCTGCGCGACCTCGAAGTAGTTGTTCAGCAGCGACGGGTCGAGCATCAGCGCCGCGGAGACCTTGTCGAAGCCCTCGGCCGTGCCGTCCGGCGGGAGGAACTCGACCGGGCTGTCACCGGGCAGGAACGTCATGCCCATCAGGTCGCGGATGGTGTTGGCGTACTCCGTGCGGTTCATGCGTCGCAGCACGACGCGACCGCCCGCCCCGTGGCTGAGCCGCTCGGCGTTGCGCAGCTCGGCGGCGATCCAATGCGTCACCGCCATCTGCGCGTGGATGTCCGGCCGGGGCTTTTCCTCCGGCGGCATCTCCCCGAGATTCAGGTTGTCCATCACCTCGATCCACTTGGTGGCGATCTTCGGCGTGACGAAGTCGACGGCGAGGGTGTCGAGACGCAGCTTGCCCTTCTGCTTCTCTTCGCCGTGACACGCCGTGCAGTGCTTGGCGAAAAACGGCTTGATGGTTTTGGCGTAGGCTTCGGCGTCGGCGAGTTTTGGTGCGGGAGGCGCGTCGGACGGCGCGGTCGTCGCGGTCGGCGCGGGCTTCGGCGCGGCGCTGGCGATCGACTCGATGGGTGTCGCGCGTTCGGCGCCGTTCCACGCGATCGCCCACAGCAACAGCCCGCCGATCACGGCGGCGCCCCACATCATGCGTGCCCGTTGACTCATGCGTGCGTGCCCTCAACCAGACTTACGGACGCGCGTCGTGCTCGCAGCGTCCGGCGGCAATGGCTTATTGTAGCAGCGACTCTGCGTGATTCGCCGGACGGACGGCGGCCCGCCCGTCACCACCTATCTGCTGGTTGGCGTCGGATTTGCCTCGGCTCACACGTTTTTTTATCCCCACTTTTGCAACGATGCGTTTACAATGCCGGGCAGATGACCGCGAGCCTCGACAACATGTTCGACGACAAGGCGCAGCGCCCCCTCTCCGAGCAGCTCGAACTGCTGGCGGAGCTGACGCAGTCGTTCGCCGAGTCGCTCGACGTGCGTGAAACATTGCAGGTGGCCGGGGAGCGGTTTCTCGAGTACCTCGACGCCGAGGCCGCGTCGATCTTCCTGCTGGAGCCCGGCGAGACGCCGTTGCTGGTGTGCCACGGGTGCGCCGGCCCGGTCGATATCACCGGCCTCAAGCTCCGCGCCACCGAGGGCATCGTCGGCAAGACCGTGCAGTCCCGCGAGACGCAGATGGTCCGCGACGCCAAGCTCGACGCGGCGTTCACCGGCGGCGTCGACTCCGAGACCGGCTTCGTCACACGCTCCGTCCTCTGCGCCCCGCTGATCGTGCGCAGCCAGTGCATCGGCGCCCTCGAGCTCATCAACAAGAAGACCGCCGACGGCATGTTCGACGATCAGGACAAGCACCTGACCACCGCGCTGGCCTCCGCGGCGGCGCTGGCGATCCGCACCGCGCAGATGGCCGACGAGCTCGTCGAGAAGGAACGCATCCGCAAGGAGCTCGAACTCGCCCGCGAGATCCAGCTCGACTTCCTCCCGCGCCCCGAAGCCGACGGCGAGCAGCCCGGCATGGTGCACGGCATCAACGTCCCGGCGCGCGAGGTGTCCGGCGACTTCTACGACCACTTCACGCTGCCCGACGGACGCATCTACTTCAACCTCGCCGACGTGTCGGGCAAGGGCATGAACGCGGCGATGGTGATGGCCAAGGCGTGCAGCCTCCTGCACCACCTAGCCAAGAGCGAGACGTCGCCCGGCCGGCTGCTCAGCCGCGTCAACGACGAGATCGCCGACGCCACGACGTCGCGGGGCATGTTCATCACGATCATCTCCGGATTCATCGATCCGCGCACCGGCGAGGTCCGCATGGCCAACGCCGGACACCCGCCCGCGCTGATCCACCGCCCCGACGGCACGTTCGAACAGGTCCCTCCCGCCGCACCACCCATCGGCATCATGCCCGGCCTCGTGTTCCCCGAGACCAGCGTCAACGCCGACGGCGGCTCGCTCTACCTGTTCACCGACGGCGCCTCCGAGGCGCTCGACCTCGTCGACCCCTACCGCGCCGTCGAACGCCTCATCGAGGTCGTCAAGGACAAAGCGCACCTGCCCGCCAAGGAGCGGCTCCGCTCGATCGTCTCGACCATCAGCGCCCTCGCCGCCGAGCAGCACGACGACATCACCCTGCTGCTGATCGAGTGCGGCCAGCCGGTCACCGTCGATTGATCCGCGTTTGATTCAGTCTTGGATTTACTTGGTCGACGCCGCGGCCGGCTTGTCGAGCAGGCGGCGGTATAGTTCATCGAGCTTGGCGTTGTACGCCGCGACCTGTTTCGGGTCGTCGCTCAGGTCGCGCGCCCGCCAGGTGTGGCCGACCGCGCCCTCGAGGTCGCCGAGCTTTTCGAGCACGGACGCCAGATTGTGGTGGGCCTGGAGGTGATCGGGGTCGACGTACAGCACGGACTGGAAGTCCGTGCGGGCGGCGACGAGGTCGTTGATCTGAACGTTGAGCTTGCCGCGCGCCATCAGGGTGGCGATGTCGTCGGGCTGACGCAGCAGCGCCTTGTCGAACGCCGCGAGCGCGCCCGACGTGTCGCCCGACTTCCACCGCGCCTCACCGAGCAGGTAGTTCGTCATCAGGTTGGCCGGCTCGATCCGCGCCGCGTCTTCGAGCAGCGACAGCGCGCCCGACGTGTCGCTCTCGCGCAGCAGCCACGCCGCTAGCGCGTTGCGCGGCAGCGCCAGGTCGGCGTGCTTGCCGATCATCTCGCGCAGCTGCGCCTTGGCCCCATCGCGGTCGCCGCGCTCGTACCGCAGCGCCGCAAGGTTCACCGCCGCTCGCACGTTGCTCGGCTGCTGCTGCAACACCGACGCGTAAGCCGCCTCCGCCTGCGCCCGCAACGCCTTCGCCTGGTCCGGCCGACCGGCCTCCGCGTGCTCCAGCGCACGCGCCTCCAGCGCCGTGCCGAGGTTGAATCGCGACCGGTAGTCCGCCGGATCGTCCTGAATCGCCGAACGATACTCCGCGATCGCCTCGTCGTAGTTGCCCTTCGACTGGTGATACACGCCCTTGTTGAACGACGTCTCCACCGGCGTGATCGTCTTCTGCGCACACCCCGCGGCAAGCAATGTCACCGCGAGCGCCGCGGCGACGGCTACGATCCGAAATCCGAAATCCGAAATCCGAAATCGCATCACTTCTTCTTCGCCCCTTCCGCGGCCTTGTCGCCCTCGTCGCGCTGCTGGTAAGGCGTGGCGCGGCCGGAGAAACGGAAGTCCGACTCGTCGCTCGTCAGCGATTCGAGGTCCGTTTCGTCGTCGCCGAACAGCAGGTACGCCGGGTTGCCGCGCACCTTGCGGAACGCCATCTCCGCCTGCCACATCGTGCGACGCAGCCGGCGGATCGTCTCGCGGATGTCCGTGCGGTTCTCGTCGAGCGTCCCGTCGGTGTTGGTCACCAGCGTGTCGGCGTCGTTGAGCAGCTTCGTAAGGTCCGCCTTCATCGACGTGAGATACCCGTCGAGGTCGCCGGTCGTCTTCTCGAGGTTCGCGAGGATCTTCTGGATCTTCGGGTTGCCCTCGTCGAGCATCTTGCGCGCATCCGTCACCGCGCCCTGCGCGTCCTTCAGCGCCGCCTGCCCGTCCTTGAGGAACTTCTCGGCCTCGGTCAGCGTGTTCTCCTGCACGCGCTTCGACAACTCGACGAGTTCCTTCTCCGTCGTCTTGATCAGCTCTTCGAGCGGGTTGATGATCTTGACGTGCAGGCCCTCGGGGTTGTCGGACTTCGCCAGGTCGTTGAGGCGGGCGAGCAGCTTCTTCGACTCGGTCAGCGTGTCGCGCGCGTTGAGGACGATCGCGCCGGTGGCGTTATCGGGGTTCGGCTTCTCGAGTTGCTCGGAGAGCACGGCAAGCGTGCCGCGCAGGTCGGTCAGCAGGCCGGTCGCCTCGGCCATCAGCGCGTCCATACCCGGCGCGGTCGTCACGGGGATGACCATCGGCTCCTTGCCCGCGACGTTCGCGACCGGCTTCGAATCGCCCTCCCAGAAGCCCGGATCGAGCGACAGGTAGTGCGTGCCGAGCAGGCCGTCCTGCGCGAGCATGACGGTGGCGTTGGCGGGGTTGATCACGACGTGCGGATCGTCGATGTCGAACGACACGCGGACGATCGGGCGGATCTTGCCGTCTTCGTCGGCGTGCTCGGCGAGTTTCTCGGCGGGCAGCAGCTCGATCGACGCGACCCGCCCGACCTGCCGTCCGCCGACCACGACCTGCGTGCCCTCTTCGAGCGACTGGATGTTGCGGAAGTACGCCTCGCAGTGCACGCCGGCGCCGCCGACGTACTGCGACAGGTCGAAGCTGCCGACCTTGAACGCGAACAGCACAAAGACGCCGATCGCCGCGAGGATGAACAGGCCGGTCACGATCTCGTGTTTTCGGTATTCGGTCATGGTCGATATTCCGATTTTTGATCTTAGAATTCTGATTTTTGATATGAGCATCGCGGCTCGTGCGACGCGGCGTGCTCGTGAAATCAAAAATCGAAAATCAAAATTCAAAAATCACATCAACAGGTCCTTCATATAGTCCGCCGTGCTCGTGATGCCCTCGGCGCCCTCCGCGTATTCGCCCGTGCGGAACGTGCTGATCCGCGGGTCCTCGCTGGCCATCAGGTCCGCGAGCGTGCCGTCGAGGATCACGTTTCCCTTGTCGAGCATAACAATGTGGTCGGCGATCCGCTGCACGGACTCCATCACGTGCGTGACCACGACGTTGCTCATCCGCATGCGGTCGCGCAGCTTGTTGATCAGGAAGTCGACGCGGGTGGTGGTGATCGGGTCCAGGCCGGCCGAGGGCTCGTCGTAGAACAGGATCTTCGGGTCCAGCGCCAGCGCCCGCGCCACCGCGGCGCGCTTCTGCATGCCGCCCGACAGCTCCGCGGGCAGTCGATGTTCGGCGTGCAGCAGGTCGACCTGCTGGAGCTTGATCTTCACCATCGTGCCGATCGTGTCGGCGTCGAGCTTCGTGTGGTAGTGCAGGGGCAGCGCGATGTTCTCGCCGACCGTCATCGAGTTCAGCAGCGCCCCGCCCTGGAACATCACGCCGAACTTCCGTCGCACCTTGTTGAGCTGCGCCTCGGGCATGCGGCTGATATCGTCGCCGTCGATGATCACGCGCCCCGACGTCGGACGGATCGCCCCGATCATGATCTTCAGCAGCGTGGACTTGCCGCCGCCCGACCCGCCCAGGACGCACATCGTCTCGCCCCGCCGAAGCTGACACGTCACACCGCGCAGCACGACGAAATCGCCGAAGCTCTTGGTGACGTTGTCGACCTCGATCATGATGTCGGACACGCGGCGCTCCGGCTAGAGGATGTAATTGATCACGACGGCGGTGAGGATCGCGTCCGCCACGATGATCAGCACGAGACTGGTCACGACCGCGACCATCGTGCTGCGGCCGAGGCCCATCGGGCCGCCCGTCGTGATGAACCCGTTGTAGCAGCAGACGATCGCGATGATGACGCCGAACACCTCGGACTTCATCAGGCCCGAGAGGATGTGCTTCATCTCGAGGTAGAACGTCGTCTTGAGCACGTAGATCGACGTGGGGATGTCGTAGTTGCTGAACGCCACGACCGACCCACCGAGCATGCCGACGAGGTACGCCATGACGGTCAGGCACGGCACCATGATGACCATGCTCAGGAACCGCGGCGCGACGAGGTAGCCGACGGGGTGGATCGCCATCGTCTCCAGCGCCAGCAGCTCGTCATTGATCTTCATCGACGCGAGCACGGCGGTGAAGGACGCGCCGACGCGCGCCGCGAGGATCACCGCGGTCATCAGCGGACCGAGCTCGAGCGTCATCGACAGCGCCACGACGCCCGGGGCTTCGTTGATCTGGCCGTACTTCTTGAGCACGTCGCCGGTCTGCAGCACAAGGATCGCCCCGATGAGCGCAGCGATGAGGAAGACGATGGGAAACGACTTGACGCCGACGTTCGACATCATCGGGAACAGCTGGCCGCGCAGCTTGGACTTGCCGGTCAGCGGGCCGATGGTGCAGTAGTAGATCGCCCAGACGAACATCCGCCACATGCCGCCGAGGTGTTCGAGGCCTGCGCGGAGGGAACCGGCAAACCCGATCGCGCGTCGACCGACGCTGCCACACAGCACGAGCGGATTGAGCGGGCTGGATTTGATGGAGCCGCCGGCCATGTCACGCGTCCGTGTGTTCGATCGTGAACAGCTGTGACAGCAGGGCCAGGTCAATCACGGCCTGAACCTGCGTGCTGGGATTCAGCAGCGCGTACGCCACGCCCTTCTGCTGCGAGAGCTTGAGTCCCTGGGTCAGCACGGCAATGCCCGAGGAGTCCATGTAAGGCACGTCCGACAGGTCGACCTTCAGCGGCACACCCGATCGGATCAGCTTCGTGATCTGATCGTGCAGCGCCGGCGACGACTCGAGGTCGACCTCGCCGGTCACCTTGAGGATCGTCACGCCGCCTTCGTTGAGCGTGTCCACTTTAATCGCCATCGTCCTGTGCCCCTTCGTCCTTGGCGGGCGAGCCCGTACCGGCCGTCCGCTTCTCCAACACCAGCGCCATGCGTCCCGGGAACCCCGGTTCCGGCTGAAACGACACGCTGTCCATGATCTCGGCGATGAAGTGCGTGCCCAGCCCGCCGGGCCGGACGTCCGCCAGGTCGCGCGGCTTGATGTTCGGGATGTCATCGGTGCCGCAGAAGTCGCCGATCTCGATGCGGATCGCCCCGCCGCCGATCGTCGCCCGCACGTGCACCATGCCTTCCATCAGCGCGTTGCGCCGGTGCTTGACGACGTTGCTGCACGCCTCGTCCAACGCCAGCACCAGCATGCTGCCCTTCTCGGGGTACTCGGCCTCGAGGATCGGCTGAAAGAACCCCCGCAGCGCTTTGAGGTACTGCGCTTCGGCCGGCGCCATGACTGAGAACTGTCGAGTGCTCATCGGTGCGCACTTCTAACAGACTTGCATAACCCCTGCAAGACAAAAAACGTGTCGTTGCCGCGGGATACGCGACCGAACGGCGGGCCGGTCACTCCACGCTCGCGGTCAGCAGGTACGAGAAGATGTCGGCGCCGTGGTCGAGGCTGTCGATGACGCCGAGTTGGTACACGCCGTCGGCCGGCAGTGTGACGGTCAGTGTGCAGTCGCGCGTGGCCAGCGAGTCGTCGTCGCGGCGGGCGACCAGCCGGCCGGACGCGTCATACAGCGTCAACGCCGGGTCCATCGGCGACCCCAGCGCATTGGCGGCGATGGTGAACGTCCACTTCTGCCCCGCCTTGCCGTCGACGCGGAACACGTCGACATCACGTTCGTGCTGGATCACGCCGCGGAACGTCTTGCCGGGCTCCAGCGGCTGCGACTCGCCGAAGCCGTCGTTGCCCTCCTTCTCGTCGACCAGCACGTCGGCGGCGATGACACGCAGCTCGCGCGGCTCGGTTACGCCGTCCGGCGTCGTGACGGTGATCGACACGTGATCGACCTCCGGCTCGGCGGGCAGCGTCAGCTCGACCTGCACGTGCTGATCGCCGACCTCCTTCGCCTCGAACTTGTTGGGCACGCCCACGCCGCCCTTGTTCTTGATCTCCGGCTTGATCTCCGTGTCACCCACCTTGACGACGACCTCCGTCGCCTTGTCGAGGCGCAGGCCGCGGAGCGTGACCATCGTCTTCTTGTCCGGCGACACCGCCAACGGGCTGATCACCATCAGAACCGGCGGCTCGGGCTTCTTCTCGTCCTTCTTGTCCTCACCGCGTGCGACGGCGGTGAGGCAGAACGACCACATCAGCGCGCCCACGAGCAACAATGTCGTTAAGCGACCATCTGCGGCGCGACCACTCCCTTTCCCTGGCAGGGAGAGGGCCGGGGTGAGGGGCGACGCAACGAGCACGGCGCATGTTTCACCCGCGTACGCCGAGTCCGCGTATCCATCCCCCTCACCCAACCTCTCCCCCACTTGGCGGAGAGGGGTCATTATGCGATCAGGCGAACAGTTCATTCACGGGCGCCCCTGTGTCGAGGATGCCGACGGGTCGGCCGTCGGGCGTGTGGAGTTCCGTGCCGAGGTCGATGCCGAGCGCGTCGTAGATCGTCGCCGCGACGTCGCCGGGCGCGACGGGCCTGTCGGTCACGTCGGTGCCGGTGCGATCGGTCTCGCCGAGCACGAAGCCTGAACGGACGCCGCCGCCGGCAAACAGCAGCGACGCGGCGCGGCCCCAGTGATCGCGACCGGCGTCCTTGTTGATCTTCGGCGTGCGCCCGAACTCGCCGAACGCCACGACGAGCGTGTCGTTCAACAGGCCCGTGTCGTGCAGATCCTGGATCAGCGCGCTGAACCCGCGGTCGAACTCCGGCAGCTTCTTGTCGAGCCCCTCGAAGATCTTGCCGTGGTGATCCCACCCGCCGTAGTTGATCGTCACGAACTTCACGCCGCGCTCAACGAGCCGGCGGGAGAGCAGCGCGGCCTGACCGAACGTGCTGCGCCCGTAGCGGTCGCGCATCTCGGGCTTCTCGCGGTCCATGTCAAACGCGGCCTGCGCCTCGGGCGAGAGGATCATGTTCGCGGCGCGCTGGTGGTACTCGTCGTAGGTCGCGACCTGGTCGTCACCCTGAACGCGGGCCGACAGTGTGTCGATCGCGCCGAGCAGCGTCTTGCGACGCGCCGTCTGGCGATCGGTCAGCGGCTCGACCGGCGTGAGGTCCTGCACCTTGTAGTTCGCGTCGTTGGGGTCGCCGGCGCGGAACGATTCGTACCGCCCGCCGAGATACGCGCTGCGGCCGAGCTCCCACGAGAACGAAGGGTTCTTCGGGATCGCCACGTACGGCGGCAGCACGCGCCCAACGAAGCCCGTCTCGTGCGCGACAACGGCGCCGATCGCCGGGTAGTCGCCGAACGCCGAGCCGAACCGGCCGCTGAGCACCCAGTTCGTCGCCGTCTCGTGGTGGTCGTTGTTGTGCGCCCCCGAGCGGACGAGCGCGACCTTGTCCATCACCTGCGCCATCATCGGCAGCTTCTCGCTGATGCGCAGGCCGGGCACGTTCGACTTGATCGAGTTGTACTGCCCGCGCACGTCGTCGGGCGCGTCGGGCTTGAGGTCGAACGTGTCGTGGTGCGACATGCCGCCGCCGAGGTAGACGAGGATGACGGACTTCGCCTTGGCGCGACGCCCCGCGTGCGCCGACGGCGCGCCGCTCGCCGCCATCAGCGACTGCGCCCGCAGCAGCCCGCCCAGCGACAGGCCCAGCGGCCCGAGCGCGCCGATGCGGAGGAAGTCACGCCGCGCCAGGCCGTCACACCGGCGATGATGCTTGCGATGCAGGGAGATGTCGAGCATGTCACGTCTCCGAAAAATGACGGTCGGCCGGGCGGTCGTGCCCTGAGTCGCCCGACCGACCCGTCGTCAATGGTTGAACACAAACTCCTTCGAGTTCATCAACGCCCAGAACACGTCACGCAGCACCGCCGCCGCGTCCGCGTCCTTCTCCGACAGCATCTGCCGGATCGTCGCCAGCTCGCTGTCGCGCGGCTCACGCGAGAGCGTCGCGAGGAACAGCTCGCGGATCGTCGCGTCGTGGTCGTTCGACGCCTTGAGCCGCTGCGCGAGCCGGCTGTCGCCGTTGCGGATCTTGCCGACCACGCCGTCGCCGTTCTGCAGGTGCAGCAGCTGCGGCAGCGTCACCTCGCGCTCGCACGCGCACGCCGTGACGCGGTCGGACCGGCCGAACGTGTCGAGGAAGTACGCGTCGACCTGCGGGCCCGGCAGCTGCATCGAACGCAGCCCCACCGGGTAACCGGCGAAGCGGTCCGGCACGCCCGTCGCGTCGCCGATCGCGTCCATCAGCACCTCCGCATCGAGCCGCTTCGTGTAGTAGTGCGAGTAGAACCGCCGATCGTTGGCGTTCTGCGCGATCGTCGTCGAGTCGTGCTGATAGGCGCGCGACATGAGGATCACACGCATCAGGTGCTTCATGTCGAACCCGCTGCGGACGAACTCGTCGTTGAGGTATCGCCACAGCCCCGCGTTCGTCGGCGGATTGCTCGGACGCAGGTCGTCCACCGGCTCGACCAGCCCGACGCCCATGTAGTGCTTCCACACGCGGTTGACCATCGAGCCGCTGAAGTTCTCGTTCTTCAGGTCCGTGATCCACTTCGCCAGCGCCGCACGCGGGTCGTCGCCCGGCGAGATCTCGATCGGCTGACGGTCCAACGGCTGCGCGCCGACCATGCGGCCCGTCCGCGGCTGATGCGCCTCCACCGGACGCTTCTGCTCGTCGTCGATCCGCTTGTGCGCGTCCTCGATCTCGTGACGCTTCTGCTCGATCTGCTTGCGTGTCTTGTCCGCCTCTTCGCCCTGCTGCGTCGTCGCCTTCGCCTCCAGCTCGGCGATCTGCTTCTCGATCTTCTCGATCCGCTCGTGCTGGTCGTGCTCGCCCTGCGACATCACCACCAGCTTCGTCGTGCCGGTCTCCGGTTTCTCGCGATCGAACGAGATCCGGCTGAAAAACGCGGAGAAATGGTAGTAATCGTCCTGCGTGTAGCGTTCGTCGGGGTGATTGTGACACTTCGCGCAGCCGATGCGCGTGCCGAGGAACGCCTGCGCGACGGAGTTCACGACGTCGGACTTCTGCGCCTCGCGGTTCTCACCGACGGTCACGATGTAGTACCCGACCTCGGGGTGCTCGTTGACGTCGCCGGTCGCCGTGAGGATGTCGCGCGTGAGCTGATCCCACGGCCGGTTCGCCGCGACCTGCCCGCGCAGCCAGTAGTAGAAGTTGCGCACGCCCTTGACGCCGCGCACGTCGTGGTCGCGTTCCACGCGGTTCTGCAGCAGGTCGCCCAGCAGCAGCGACCAGTAGTCGACATACTCCGGCCGGGCCAGCAGCGCGTCGACCAGCTTCACCCGCTTGTCCGTCGCGCTGTCGGCGACGAACGCCTTGACCTCGTCGGGCGTGGGCAGGCGGCCGATCACGTCGAGGCTCGCCCGGCGGATGAACGTCGCGTCGTCGCACAGCGGCGCGGGCGGGATGCGCAGGTCCTTGAGCATCGCGTACACGTGGCTGTCGACCTCGTTGTAACGCTGCGCGTACGCCGCGGGATCGACCGGGTCGGTGTGCGGCACGGTGAACGATACGATCTCGACGCGGTCCTCGAAGTGCACGCGCACGACCGTCGCGCCCTCGCGCTGGGCGTGCACGACGCCCTCGTCGCTCACGCCGAGCACCGCGCGGTCGTTGGTGAAGTACTTGCTCAGCCAGGTCACGTCGCGGACCGCGCCGTCGGCGAAGTGCGCCATCACCTGCAGCGGCGCGTCCTGTCCGACCTTCATCGTCTGCCCGCCGCCGAGCACCTCGATGTGGCTCAGCGAAGGCTCGTCACCGATCAGGCCCGGCGTGCCCGCGGCGATCCAGCGCGTCAGCAGGTCGTATGCCCGCGACTTTTCGTCGAACAGCCGACCGCCCTTGTGCGGCAGCGTGTTGGTCGGCTTCAGCAGGATCATGCTCGCGCCCGGCGCCGCGTGGTTGATCCGTCGGCCGCGCCCCTCCAGCACCAGGTGCTCGTAATCCTCCTCCGGCGCGTACCCACGCAGCGACAGTTTGAACCCGTTCTGCCCCGCCAGCTTGCCGTGACATGCCCCCTGGCTGCACCCGTATCGCGTCAGCAGCGGCACCACCTCGTGCCGGAACGACGGGGCCGGCTTCTCGCCACCCGCCTGCCCGAACACCGGCGCAGCGGCCGCGCACACGGCTCCCGCCAGCAGCATAAACCCAAATTTAGCCATCGATTACGTGCCCTTGCCCAATGACCCGACTTGCCAAACGTGACGGCTCCGTCCGCCACCACCACGTCGGGTCGCTGGAATACTATTGCGGGAAATCGCGCAAAGGCTACACGTTCGCGAGGTTTACGGATTTGTTTAGAGTCGCGGTCAGTCCTTGGGCACGATCCACACGTTGCGGAACTGCAGCGGATTGCCGTGGCCCTGGAGTTTGATCGGGCCGGGCGTGCCTTCGGGGTCGCCGCGGTGGCCACCGGTCGGGCCGTCGATCTCGACGTTGTCGTGGATGACCACGCCGTTGAGCTTCACGGTGATCCGCGCCTTGGCGACCTTCTGCCCGTCCTTCTGCACGGCGTTGGTGAAGTCCACGTCGTACGTCTGCCACTGCAGCGGCGGCAGGCACATGTTCACCTTCGGCGTCACCTTGTGATAGATCCCGCCGCACTCGTTGTCCACGCCATCGAGACCGAACGAGTCGAGGATCTGCACCTCGTAGTGATCGACCTGGTAGAACCCGCTGTTGCCGCGACCCTGCCCGCGCCCCTCCGGCTTGTACGGCTCCATGAACTCCACATGCATCGTGTAGTTCATGTACTTCTCCTTCGTGCGGATGTCCTGCCCGTCGGTGTTCAGGAACCCGGTCTTCTCGTCGAAGCGGCCGCCATTGAAGTTCTTCAAATCGTCGGCCTTGCCGCTGAACAACACGGTCGCGCCGGCCGGCGGCGTCGCGCCCATCGTCGGGCTCTTACGCTCGACGCGGTTCAGCTCGATCTTCGCGCCGTCCGCGCCCAGCGTCAGCACGCCGCCCTCGATCACGCCGATGATCTCCTTCTGGCCCACCGGCGGGAACTTCCGCGTCGCGCTGAACTCGTCGGGCGAGTCCGCCAGGTACTTGCGGCTGCCCGTCGCCGGCACGAACACCACCTTGTCGCCCTCGAGGCTGCCCTGCATCAGCGACTTGTTCTGCCCGTCCCACCCGGCGCCCGGCAGCCCGCCCGGCAGGATCACCGCCTGGAACTTGCCGTGATCCAGCGCGATCACCTGGCAGCCGAGTTTCTGCGTGCCGCGCCCCGTGGCGTACTCGCCCTGGAACTTGAAGTCCGCCGGCAGCTTCGGGTCCTGCGGGTCGGTAAACGGACCGGCCCACGCCACAGACGCCATCGACGCCACCGCCGCGACCATCACCAGCGACCCGATTCCACCACGAACGATGTTGACGTGCCCAGTCTTCATGCGTGCCCTTTCGGTCGTGTCCCGCTCGGGGACGGTGTTCTGGATCTCCCACTCCCTTGAGGGAGAGGGCCGGGGTGAGGGTGAATCCTTCGAACGAGTCGCTTGCTTCCCGCAGCACGCGCTGTGCCCGAAGGATTCACCCTCACCCAACCTCTCCCCCACCTGGTGGAGAGAAGTCTTGATTCAAACCCGCACAGGATATCTTGATCCGCGTCGCCGAGCGCGGCGACATCCAACGTTGCCCCAACCCCGCCGAAAGTTACACCCGGCAATACCGGCCGGGCCGAAGGCGTTGAGCGTGCTACACTGCACCCGGAGCTTAGGAACCCCCGAATCGCACACCGGCACGCGGAGACCCCTTCCATGACGTTCAGCCGCACGTTGATCGCCGCCGTCATCGTTTCGATCACATCCTTCATCGCGGTCGCGCCCTCCCGCGCCGCCAACCCGAACACCAACTTCGTCTTCCTGCTCGTCGACGATCTCGGCTGGGCCGACGTGGGCTGCAACGGCAGCACCTTCCACGAGACGCCCAACATCGACCGCCTCGCCGCGTCCGGCGTCCGCTTCACGCAGGCCTACGCCGCGTGCCCCGTCTGCTCGCCGACCCGCGCCAGCATCATGACCGGCCGGCACCCCGTCCGTGTCGACATCACCGACTGGATCCCCGGCGCGTCCGGCGGCAAGAACCCCAAGCTCATCGCGCCCGAAGATCGCGATAACCTCGCCCTCGAAGAGACCACCATCGCCGAGGCCCTCAAGCCGCACGGCTACCAGACCTTCTTCGCCGGCAAGTGGCACCTCGGCGGCGAGGGATTCCTGCCCACCGATCAGGGCTTCGACATCAACTACGGCGGCAACCACACCGGCTCGCCCCGCGGCGGCTACTACGCACCGTGGCAGAACCCGCAGATCCCCGAGCCCGGCAAGCCCGGCGAGTACCTCACCGACCGACTCACCGACGCGTCCATCGACTTCCTCCGCAAGCGCGACCCCGCCAGGCCGTTCCTGCTCTACCTCGCGTACTACAACGTCCACACGCCCGTGCAGGAATGCAAGGAGTTCGTCCAGCACTTCAAGGACAAGGCAGCGAAGATGTTCAAGGGCGCCACGCCGTTCGCCGACGAGCACGACGGCGTCAGCCGCATGCGTCAGGACCGCCCGGACTACGCCTCGATGGTCGCCGCCGTCGACAAGTCCGTCGGCCGACTGCTCGACCAGCTCGACGCACTCAAGCTCACCGGCAACACCGTCGTCATCTTCTTCTCCGACAACGGCGGCCTGTGCACGCTCGGAGCCAAGAACGGCTCGACGTGCAACCTGCCGCTGCGCTCCGGCAAGGGATGGGTCTACGAGGGCGGCGTCCGCGAACCCATGATCGTGCGCGCCCCCGGCGTCACCAAACCCGGCGCCGTCTGCGACACGCCCGTCATCTCCATGGACTTCTTCCCCACCATGCTCGAACTCGCCGGCCTGCCCCTCATGCCCGACAAGCACGTCGACGGTGTCTCGCTCGTCCCGCTGCTCAAGGGCCAGCCGCTCGTCACCGATCGACCCATCGCGTGGCACTACCCGCACTACCACGGCTCAACCTGGCGCCCCGGCGCCGCCCTCCGCGAAGGCGACTGGAAGATCGTCGAGCTGTACGAGTACGAGACCGTCGAGCTGTACAACCTCGCCGAAGACCTCGGCGAGCAGTACGACCTGTCGAAGAAGAACCCCGACAAGACCCGCGAGATGCTCGCCAAACTCCACGCCTGGCAACAATCCGTCGGCGCGAAGATGCCCAAGCCCAATCCGAACTACAAGCCGGGTAAATGACGCGGCGTGACGTTCACCCGTGCTTCGGCGTCAGGCCGTCGAGCGTGCCGGCGCCGGTGGCGAAGCTGTCGGTCTCGAGGCCCATGCGCTGCAGCATGGACACGAACATGTTGGCCAGCGGGGGATTGGCCTTGGGGTCGAACGCCAGGTGCTGGCCGTGGTTGAAACCGCCGCCGGCGAGGACCATCGGCATGTCCTTGTTCGAGTGGCTCGACGCGTTGCCGAGGTTCGAGCCGTACATCACCATCGTCTTATCCAGCAGCGTGTGATCGCCCTCGCGCGCGTCCTTGAGCTTCGCGAGCAGGTCGGCGACGACGGAGATCTCCGCGTGCTCGATGATCT
The DNA here is from genome assembly GCA_016125285.1 of Phycisphaera sp. GTDB lineage: Bacteria > Planctomycetota > Phycisphaerae > Phycisphaerales > Zrk34 > RI-212. The sequence goes on along the minus strand of WGMA01000018.1, from coordinate 37,587 downwards.
TCAGCTGTTCGATCTTCTTCTCGTCGCGGCCGTGGTGCGAGAGGTTGTGCCAGCCTTCCTCGACACCCTCGAGCCCCGGCGGCGGCGCGTTCGTCCCGCCGATGAACACCGTGATCAGCCGCGTCGAGTCGGTCTGCACGGCCAGGTGCACCAGGTCGAACAGCAGCTGCGTGCGGCCGAGGAAGTCGGCGCTGTCCTTGATGTCCTTAGGCTGCTTCATCTCGACCTTCGGCTTCGGTTTCTTCGCCCACTCCTCACCCTTGACCAGCCGCCGCTCCAGCTCGCGCACGGAGGTGAAGTACTGGTCGAGCGTCTGGCGGTCTTCCTTGCCGAGCTGGCGCTGCATGTCGGTCGCCTGCACGCCGACGGTGTCCATGATGGACTGGCCGTCGCGCAGCTTGGCGACCTGCTGCCTGATCTGGTCGGGCGTGCCGTCGAGGAACAGGCGTGCGAACACGCGCGAGGGGCTGTCGTCGGCGGGGATCTCGACGCCGCCACGCGTCCACGACAGGCTCCGGCTGCTCGACGTGCCCAGCTGCAACGAGGCGAAGCGCGTGAGGTGACCGATCTGCTCCGCGGCGTACTGGTCGACGGAGATCGAGTTCTTGAAGCTCGACCGCCCGGGGTGCAGCGCGGCGGTGAGGTACGACTTTTCGGCCGAGTGCCCGCCGTCGACGCCCGGGTGCGACAGGCCCGACATCACCGTGAAGTCCTCGCGCACCTTCTGCAGCGGCTCGAGGTACGGCGTCACGTCGTAGTCGCGGCCGGCCTTCTGCGGGAACAGGAACGGCGTGTGCACGCCCAGGCCCGTGTTGATCATCACCATGCGCTGCTTCGCGGCGTTGATCACGTCGTCGAGCTTCTTCGCGCCGGCGGCGCGGGTGGTCGTCTGGTACAGCGCCGGCAGCGCCATCGCCACACCGGCCCCGCGGAGGAACGTTCGCCTGTCAATGAATGTGCCCATGGTCGTGTCCTTCATTCTACCCGCGACGACGTTGCGATTCGTCGCGGCTTGCGGTCAGCGTTTCAGGAAGGCGTCGGACGCCACCAGCTCGTGGATCAGCGAGCGCAGCCCGTAATGCTTGTCACGCAGGCGGTCGACGATGCGGTCGATCTCGACGCGATCGGCAAACGACAGCTCGGAGCCGCGCCCGTACAGCAGCAGCTTCTCGGCCACACACCGCACGACCTGCCGCTCGTCCTCGAGCACGCGGGCGCGGAACTGCTCGATGTCGGCGAACGGGCGCCCGTCGGGCATCACCGCGGACGGATCCACGGCGGGGCCGATGCGGTACTGCACGCCGCGCCCGCGCACCTGCGACTTCACGCGCTCGCCCTCGCCGACCGAACGGTAGTGATCGCGGTAGGCGCCGATGACGTCGAAGCTCTCGAGCGCGAAGCCCGGCGGGTCGATGACGTGGTGGCACTCGTTGCACGACTCGTTCTGGCGGTGCTTGGCGAGTTGCTCGCGGATGGTGGTCGCGCCGCGGATGTCGGGCTCGACGGCGGGCACGGACTCCGGCGGCGGCGGCACGGCCTGGCCGAGGATGTTCTCGAGCATCCACACGCCGCGCAGCACGGGCGACGTGTTCGTGCCGTTGGCGGTGACCTTCAGCACGCTGGCCTGCGTCACGACGCCGCCGCGCGGGCAGCCCTTCGGCAGCGGCACGCGGCGGAACCGATCGAACCCACGCACGCCGTCGATGCCGTACAGCTCGGCCATCCGCTCGTTGAGCATCGCGAAGTCCGAGTCGATCACATTCAGCACGCTGAGGTCCTTGTGAAGCAGCTCGTCAAAGAACGCGTGCGTCTCCTTGACCATCGACACCTCGAGCATGTGATCGAACTCGGGGTAGAGCTTTTCGTCGGGCGACGTCTCGGCGATCTTGCGCAGGTCGAGCCACTGGCCAAGAAAGTTCTCGGTGAACGCCGCGGCGCGCGGGTCGTTGAGCATGCGTTCGACCTGCTGATCGAGCACGCTGCGCTCGTGCAGGCGACCGTCGTCGGCGAGCTTCGTCAGCGTCTCGTCGGGCATCGTCGACCAGAGGAAGTAGCTGAGCCGCGACGCGAGCGCGTGGTCGTCGCCGGGCTTCGTCGCCTTGTTGATGACGAGGAACTGCGGGCTGCACAGCACCGCCTGGAACCCGACACGCATCGCCGCCTCGAACTCGTAACCGTTGTCGAGCCGGTCGTCGACGAGCTTGACGAACGGCGCGACGTCGGCGTCGGTGACCGGCCGCCGGAACGCGCGTCGGGCGAAGTCGCGCAGCAGCCGCTTGGCGTCCTCCTTCGGGGCTTTGCTGACGACGCCGAAGATCGGCGCGTTCTCACGCTTGCCGCGCGGGCGCGCCTCGGCGACCTTCTCCAGCGGCAGGTCGCCGAACAGCTTCGCGTGCGACGCCGGGGGCCAGTCGCCCAGCGGCCCTTCGCGTTGGATCGTTCGCACCGCCAGGCCCATGCCCTGGTAGTCGGCGGGCTTCGACTTCCCTTTGCCGCCGTTCGTGCTGACCTCCCACGACTTGACGTTGTACGGGATCAGGCGGATCGTGTCGCGCGCCTTGAGCACCACCTCGAACTCGAGCCACGTCGGCTCGTCGGCGGAGCCCTTCACGTCGAAGTAATCGACGAAGAAGCTGTCGCCGCGGTAGAACTCGCCCGCGTACACCGCCATCGCCAGCGACCTGCCGTCGGGATTGTGCGGCCAGCACTCGATGCGGAAGCGGTAGCGACCGTCCTCCGGCGCGTTGAAGCCGTGCGCCGTCACCTGCGGGTAGCCGGTGTTGTGCCACACCAGCGCGTCGTTCGCCTCGAAGTACGCGCCCTTCTTGGTCTGATCCTTGATCTTGTCGAGATCCTTGAGCAGCGTCTGGTCGGAGTGCACCTGCGTCCGGAAGCCGTGGAAGATCGCGTCGTCGAGCGCGTGGTCGGCGGCGTCGAGGTAACGCTCCATCAGCACCGACGAGATGCTCAATCCGCCGGCGACGTTGTCGAAGCCGTGCCGCTGACCGTCTTCCGGCAGCATGTCTTTGAGGTGCGTGTCGACGCCGAGCAGGTCGCGCACGGTGTTCTCGTACTCGACGCGGTTGAGGCGGCGGGCGACCATCTCGTGCGCGCCGTCCGCGTCCTCCGCGGCGATGATGCGCGGCTCGAGCCAGTCGGTCAGCGTGCGACGCTCGGCGGCGGTCGGCCGGACCTTCTCTTTTTTCGGCGGCATCTCGTCGTTGGCGACGCGCGTGTAGACCGCTTCCCACACCGCGCGGGTCTTGTCGTTGGTCAGGTCCGTCGACAACGCCTTGAGGTCGAGCTTGCCCTTGGTGATCTTGCCGGCGTGGCAGTCGTAGCAGTTCAGGTCGAGGAATTCGCTGACCGCGGGGGCGAACGGCGTGGCGGACTTGGACGTGCCGGGTGTTGCGGGCGACGCGGCGGAGGCAACGAGCGGCGTCGTGCCGGCCAGCAGAGCCGCGATAAGCATCAACGTGCCGTGAGACTTCATCAACAAACCTCCGTGGCCGGCCCGACGCGCCGCGAGGCAGCGTCTTCGGCCACCTCGCCATCATATCTGCCTGCCGGCGCTCAATCTGCCGCGCCTTCAGCCAGAAATCGTCGCTCGCCGCGACCGCGGGAGGCGTCCGACACGCCGTTCGGGTCAGGCCCGCTTGCCGGTGCGCTCGGCGTAGTTGACGAAGTAAGCCTGCCACTCGCCGATGTGCATCACCATGGCGTGCCGCGCGTCGGCGGCGTTCCGCTGATCCAGCGCGTCGAGGATCGTGAGGTGTTCGTCGAGGGCCTGACGCAGCGGATCGGCGGTCGCGAGTTTATTGAAACCCCGATGCAGCAGGCGGTAACGTGCGATGTCGGCGTCGAGGCGCTTGCTGCCGCTCGCCTGGGCGATCGCCGCGTGAAACACCTCATCGAAGTCGGCCCAGCGGCCCAGCCACTCGCCATTGACGTCCGCCGGGCCGGCCAACCCGTCGGCGATCTCGCGAAGCTTCGCCAGCGTCGAGCGGTCGATCCGCGGCGCCGCCCGGGCCGCGGCCTCGCCTTCGAGCAGCTTGCGCATCTCGAAGATCTCGAACACATCGTCGCTCTTGAACGCGGCGATCACCGGGCGATGGTTCGCCGCCTGCGTCACCAGCCCGTCCTCGATCAGCTTGCGCACCGCGTCGTGCACCGGCGTGCGGCTCACGTTCAGGTCGCGCGCAAGCGACACCTCGCTCACGACGTCACCGGGCGACAGCCGGCCGGCGATGATCGCCTCCAGCAACGTCACGTAAACGCGGTCCGACAGCCGACCATCCGCGGTTTTCTGCAATATCAACTCACACATGGAGCGTGCCCACTCCCTAACGACTCGCGGGGCATCGTAGATCATTCGCTGTGGGCAGACAACATCGTCAGGCGATACAGAATGAATGGGTCGCGCAGCCTCTGTTGCGGATCGTCGGCCGGCAATAGACTAATCAACTCATGGCACACCACCTCCGCACTATCGTCGGCGTCCTCATCGTGGCGCTGGTCATCTCGTCACCGTTCGCGTGCAGCGCCGGCTACGACGACGCACCCGTCGGCCTCGACGCGATCCCCGCGTGGGATCACAGCAGGCTCGACGGGCGCGGCACGACGCCCGCGCCGTACACCGCGCTCGTGGCGTTTGAGAAGCTGAACTTCGACACCGCCGCGGTCAACATCGAGCCCTGGCCGAACACCAATCGGCTGATGGTCAGCGAGCTGAGCGGACGCGTGTGGACGTTCGACGAAACCGACGGCGTCGCGACACGCGAGTTGCTGCTCGAGCTGCCCGACGGCCCCGACACGCGCGGTGATCAGGGCCTGCAGCTGTACAGCGTCGAGCTGCACCCGAAATTCCCGCAGGTCCCGCAGATCTTCGTCGCGTGGAACCTGAACAAGCCCAAGCCGGCCGCGAACATCATCTCGCGTTTCACCGTCACATCGGTCGATCCGCCGCGCGTCGACCCCAAGTCGCGCGTCGATCTTCTGCGGTGGGAGTCGAACGGGCACAACGGCTGCGACCTTCACTTCGGGCCGACCGACGGCATGCTCTACGCCACGAGCGGTGACGGCGAAGACCCCGGCGACCCGGGCAACATCGGCCAGACCACCGACAACCTGCTCGGGTCGATCATCCGCATCGATGTCGATCACCCCGATCCCGGTAAGGCGTACGGCGTGCCGGCCGACAACCCGTTTGTCGGCGTCGCGGGCATCCGGCCGGAGGTGTGGGCGTACGGCCTGCGCAACCCGTGGCGCAGCGCGTTTCACACGCCGACCGGCGACCTGATCGTGGGCGACAACGGCGACGAGTCGTGGGAGCTGGTGCGCGTGGTCCGCCGCGGGACGAATCACGGGTGGAGCGCGTTCGAGGGCAGCCATCCGTATCGGTCGAGCAACGCGCTCGGCGGGCCCGTGCCGACGCTGACGCCGCCTATCATCGAGCAGCCGCACAGCGTGGCGCGGTCGGCGATCGGCGGGCCGACGTACCTCGGCGACAAGCTCGCGGGGCTCAACGGTCGTCAGGTCTACGGCGACTACGTCACGGGCCAGGTGTGGGCGTTCGCGTGGGACGGCAAGGCGGTCACGCGGCACGAGCGCATCGCCACGACGGGTGTGCCGATCGTCGCGTTCGGCTCCGGGCACCACGGCGACCTGTACATCGGACAGCTCACCGGCAAGCTGCTCCGCCTCGAACCGGCCGCGCCGACCAAGTCCGCCGGGCCGTTCCCCGAGCGGCTCAGCGAGACGGGCCTGTTCGCGTCGACCGCCGAGCACCGCGTCGCGCCGGGCGTGATCCCGTTCGACATCAACGCCCCGGCGTGGGCGGACGGCGCCGTGCGGCGGCGATACATGGCGCTGTCCAAGATGGGCGAAGCCAAGCCGCAGCTGCACCGCAGCCTTCAGTTCCCCGACGGCAGCGCGTTCATGCAGACGTTGATGCTGCCGACGCCGGGCGACGCCGCGAAGGCCGGCACGCCGCCGAAGTTGCGGCGCATCGAGACGCAGGTGATCCACGTCTACGACGGCGTGTGGCGGTACTACACGTACCGCTGGCTCGACGATCAGTCCGACGCGGTGCTCGTGGCCGAGGCGGGCGACAACGCGACGTTCGAGGTCGCCGACACCGCCGCGACCAGCGGGCGCCGCACGCAGCCGTGGCGGTTCGCCGGTCGCAGCGAGTGCGCCACCTGCCACACGCAGCGCACCAACTTCGTGCTCGGCCTGTCGCCCGAACAGCTGCACCGCAACGTCGACTACACGGAGATCGGCGGGCGCGTCGGGGGCCAACTGCACACGCTCGAGAAGCTCGGCGTGTTCGCGCAGCCGGTGTCGAAGTGGAAGTCCGAGCCGACGCCGATGACGAACCCGTACGACGCGAAGGCCGGCCTCGAGCAGCGCGCCCGCGCGTACCTCTACGTCAACTGCACCCACTGCCACCGCGAGGGCGGCGTCGGCGGACGCGCCGAGTTCACCACGCGATACTGGCGTTCGCTCGAAGAGATGCGGCTCGTCGGCGTGAAGCCGAAGGTGCCGATGCTGACCGGCGCCGACGGCATGCTCGTCGCGCCCGGCGACCCGGATCATTCCGAACTGTTCCGCCGCGTGTCGGTGCGCGGCGCCGGGCAGATGCCGCTGCTCGGCTCGCTGCGTGTCGACGACGAGGGCATCGCCCTGCTGCGTCGCTGGATCGAGTCCCTGCCGCGATAGCGCGCCTCGTTGCGCGCCTCGTTCAATCGTTCACGCGTCAGCCCGCACGCCGACCGTGCTCGTGCAGCTTGTCGACGTAGTCGCGCAGCTGGCGCTCGGCGGCGCGGAACGCGTCGCGGATCGCCACGAACACGTCCTCGTGCGCGTGGTTGTCGTGGTGATCGCGGTCGACCATCAGCTTCTCGCCCGGCACGCCGACCTCGATCTTGACGTGGAACAGCTTGCCCTTGTGACCGCTCTTGTGAGGCTCGGCCACCATGACACGCACGCTGGTGATGCGGTCGTACAACTCCTCAAGCTTCGACGCGTGCTCGCGCACGTTGTCCTCGACCGCGGCGCTGCGCTCCACGTTGCTGAACGCGATCTCGAGTGGGGCCTTCATGGTCAACTCCTTCCGTTGAATCGGGGCCTGTCAGCCCGTTGCCTCCACCTGTATTCAAGCACGCGGGCGCGATCCGCGTCATCAGGGGCGATCCGCAGTGTGCTTAAGGGAATCCCCGTGGCCACGATCGCGTCGAGCCCGCGGTGGTCGGCGCAACTAAAAACCCCAACCCGCGCGAGTCGGATTGGGGTCTGATTGTTTGTTGCCCGGTGAGGGATTACCAGCGATCGCGATCGCGGCCGCCGCCACCACCGCCGCCGCGATGACCACCGCCACCGCCGCCGCCGTAGCCACCACCGCCGCCGCCGCGACGACCACCGCCGCCACCGCCGCCGTAGCCGCCACCACCACCGCCGCCGCCGCCGCGGTCCTGACGCGGACGCGCCTCGTTGACCGTCAGTGTGCGGCCGTCGAGTTCGACGCCGTTGAAGTTTTCGATGACCTGATTGCCCGCCTCGGCGTCGCCCATCGTCACGAACGCGAAGCCGCGCGGACGGCCCGTCTCGCGGTCCGTCACGATGTGCACGTCTTCGACCTGTCCGAATCGGCCGAACTCCGCGCTAAGGGCGTCCGCAGTGGTGTTGTACGAAAGATTGCCAACATAGAGTCGCATGACCGGTATCTCCAAGCATCCGTTTCGCCGACGAGCTTGGAGTCCAACGAGGCCACCAATCAATCGGGAACACAGTGCGCTTCAGCAAATATGATAGCACCGGACCCCGTCAAGGCAATCAGATTTGCTTCGCTATTCTCGGGCTCACGGCGAAGTTAGCGAGGCCGGGCGGTCACGCCAGCAGCCCCGGCACCACCTTCGCCCCGTTCACGCCCGTCAGACGCCAGTCCAGGCCCTGGTACTTGACGGTAAACCGCTGGTGGTCGATGCCCAGCGTGCGGAGCACCGTGGCGTTCAGGTCGCTGATGTGCACGGGGTTCTCGACGATGTTGTAGCAGTAGTCGTCGGTCGTGCCGTAGTCGATGCCCGGCTGGAATCCGCCGCCGGCGACCCACGTCGAGAAGCACCGGCCGTGGTGGTCGCGGCCGTGGTTGTTGGCGGTCAGCTTGCCCTGGCTGTAGATCGTCCGGCCGAACTCGCCGCCGAAGATCACGACGGTGTCCTCGAGCAGGCCGCGCTGCTTGAGGTCCTGCACGAGCGCCGCGGCGGGCTGATCGGTGCCCGCGGCGTTCTTGCGGATCTCGTTGGGCAGGTTGCCGTGCTGGTCCCACCCGCGGTGGAACAGCTGCACGAACGGCACGCCGCGCTCCGCCAGCCGCCGCGCCAGCACGCAGTTCGCCGCGAACGTGCCCTTCTTCTTCGAGTCGGGCCCGTACATCTCGAACGTCGACTCCGGCTCGTCGTCGATGCTCATCAGTTCCGGCACGGAGGTCTGCATGCGATACGCCATCTCGTACTGCGACACGCGTGCGTCGATCTCGGGGTCGCCGACCGCGTCGAAGCGCTCGCCGTTGAGCTGCGCGATGCCGTCGAGCATCTTGCGCCGCATGTCGCGGTCAACGCCGGGCGGGTTGGACAGGTACAGCACCGGGTCGGCGCCGCTGCGGAACTGCACGCCCTGGTGCTTCGACGGCAGGAAGCCGCTGCCCCACAGCCGCGCGAACAGCGCCTGGCCGGGCTTGGCGCCGACGGAGATGAACGTCACATACGCCGGCAGGTCGTGGTTGGGCGACCCCAGCCCGTAGCTGACCCACGACCCGAAGCTGGGCCGGCCGAGCTGCTGCGTGCCGGTGTTGATGTAGGTGATCGCCGGGTCGTGGTTGATCGCCTCGGTGTGCATCGTGCGGATGATGGCGATGTCGTCGACGATGCGCGCGGTGTGCGGGAGGATGTCGGTGTTGACCCACGTGCCCCGCTGGCCGACCTGCTCGAAGTTGAACATCGGCGCGACGCACGGGAACGACTTCTGCCCGCTGGTCATGCCGGTGATGCGCTGACCGTTGCGGATCGAGTCCGGCAGCTCCTTGCCGTGGATGTCGCGCAGCGCCGGCTTGTAATCGAACATGTCGATATGGCTCGGGCCGCCGGCCATGAACAGGTAGATCACGCGCTTCGCCTTGGGCGCGAAGTGCGGCAGCTCGGGCAGACCGCCGTTGGCCGCCGAGCCGAGCATCGGCTTGCTGGCCTTCTGCGCCGTCGCGGCGTTGAGCATCGGCGTGTCGCCCAGCAGCGTCGCCAGCGCCGCGGCGCCGAGGCAGCCGCGCGTCGCCGACAGCAGCTGCCGGCGTGTCATGTTGCGGTGGTATTCGGTGATCGGGTCCATGTGCGTCACTCCCTGGTCAGCGTCTCGTCGAGGTTGAGGATCGTGCTCGCCACGATCGTCCACGCCGCGTGCTCCGACACGTCGATGGACCCGTCGCGCTTGGATTCGCCAAAGGTCACGAGCTGCGTCGCGGCGTCCTTGTCGGCGGCGTACTTCTTCTTCGCGGCGTTGAACACGTCGAGCAGCACGTCGCGCTCCGACGCGCTGGGCTGACGCGCCGTGGCCAACGCGAACGCGAAGTCGACGCGCTGCTGCGGCGTCGCCCCGCCCTGCTTGATCATCCGCTGCGCCAGCGCCCGCGCCGTCTCCACGAACTGCACGTCGTTGAGCGTCACCAGCGCCTGCAGCGGCGTGTTGGTCCGCGCCCGTCCGATCTCGCACTTCTCGCGGGTGGGCGCGTCGAAGATGATCATGCTTGGCGGCGGCGCCGACCGCTTCCAGTACGTGTAGAGGCTGCGCCGATACAGCGCGTCGCCGTGATCCTGGGTGAACTTCGGGTTGCCGCCGAGGCCGACCTCCGCCCACAGGCCCGGCGGCTGATAGGGCTTGACGCCCGGGCCGCCCATCTCGTCGACCAGCAGCCCGCTGAGGTACAGCGCCGTGTCGCGGATGAACTCGCCCTGGAGCCGGTAACGCGCGCCGCGCGCCAGCAGCCGGTTCTGGGGGTCGCGTTCCATCAGGTCCGGCCTCATCTTCGACGACTGGCGATAGGTGGCCGACATCATGATCTGTTTGATCATGCGCTTCACGTCCCAGCCGGACTCGCGGAAGTCGACCGCCAGCCAGTCGAGCAGCTCGGGGTGCGACGGGAACTCGCCCTGCGAGCCGAAGTCGCCCGGGGTGTTGACGATGCCGTTGCCGAACAGCATCAGCCAGTAGCGGTTGACCGCGACGCGCGACGTGAGCGGGTGTTCCTTGCTGAACAGCCACTGCGCCAGGCCGAGCCGGTTACGCGGCGCGCCCTCCGGCATCGGCGGCAGCACCGCGGGCGTGCCGGGCTCGACCTTCACCTTCGTCGGCTGGTCGTACTGGCCGCGGTTGAGCACGAACGTGTCGCGCGGCTTGGCCATGTCCGCCATCACCATCACCGTCGTCAGCGGCTTCTGCAGCTCCGCTTCCTTCGCCTTCAGCTCGTCACGCCGCGCCGCGATCGTCTTGTAGTCCTTGTCGACGTTGTAGAGATAGTGATTCCGTAAGGCCGCGACCTGCTCGTCGGTGCGCTGCGCGGCGGGCGTGGCGAAGATCGGCCCGAGCGGATCGGAACCCGCCAGCGCCTGCACCTCCGACGCCGTGAGCGTTCGGCCGAACACACGCATGTCATCGACGATGCCGGTAAATCGCGACCCGCCGTGACGGGTGCCGATCAGCAGGTTCTTCGGCGTGCGGATCGTCGCGCTGAGCCGGTCCTGCTCGATGTCCCATTCCCACGACGCGCCGTCGACGTACACCGTCACGCCCGCCGCCTTCGACGAACCGTCGTACGTGACCATCACGTGATGCCATTCCTTCGGCGTCAGCTTCTTCTTGGTCTTGATCTTGATCGCGTTGGTCGGCCACTTGTTGATGATGTGCGCCGTGACCATGCCGTTCTGCAGCAGCATGTCGTACCCGCGATAGTCGTTGCCGCCGTCCATGCGGGCGATCGGCGCGCCGTTCGCCGGGCCGTCGGTGTAGATCCACCCGCCGTAGCTGAACCCGTCGGTGCGCTCGAAGTCGCCCACGTTGCCGAGGTCCACGTACGCCTTGCCGTCGAGCTTCAGGCCGCGGCCGTTCTTCGCCTCCACCCACTGCGGATCGCCGCCCTTGACCTCGCCCTCCGACTTCTCATCGGTATCGTTGACAACCTTGTTGCCCTTCTCCTCGTCCAGCGGGTAGTACGCCAGCGCGTCGGTCGGCACGAGGTTCACCGCCTTGTTGTCCAGCACGAAGTCGGCCTCGGTCTTCTTCAGCCACGCCTCGAACTCCGGCCCCATCGCCTGCTCGCGCGCCTTGAGCTTCTCTTCCTCGTCGGCGATCTTCGCACGCACGTCCGGCAGCAACGTCAGGCTCTTCTCGTCGGGCACGCTGACCATCGGCGCCGCATTGCCCTTGCGTGTCTGCATGCCGCCGTCGGCGCTGATGTTGAAGAACGCGTAGAACTGGTAGTACTCGTCGTGCGTGATCGGGTCGTACTTGTGCTCGTGGCACTGCCCGCACTCCATCGTCAGACCCAGCCATACCGTCGACGTCGTCTTGACGCGGTCGACCGCGTACTCCACGCGGTACTCCTCGGCGATCGCGCCGCCCTCGTCCGTCGTGGCGTTGTTGCGGTTGAATCCCGAGGCGAGCTTCTGCACGACCGTCGCGTCCGGCAGCAGGTCACCGGCGAGCTGCTCGGTGCTGAACTGGTCGAACGGCTGGTTCTGGTTGTAGGCGTTGACGATGTGGTCACGCCACGCCCACATCTGGCGCGGGCCGTCGGCGTGGTGCACGCTCGTGTCGCCGTAACGCGCCGCGTCCAGCCACATCGACGCCATCCGCTGACCGTAGCGCGGCGACGCCAGCACGCGGTCCACCATCTTTTCGTAAGCGTTCGGCGACTTGTCCGCCACGAACGCCTCCACGTCCTCCACCGTCGGCGGCAGGCCCGTCATGTCCAGCGTCACGCGGCGGATCAGCGTGCGGCGGTCCGCCTCGGGCGACGGCTTGAGCCCCTCGGCGTCGAGCCGCGCCATCACGAAGCGATCAATCGCATTCTTCACCCACTGCTCGTTCGACACCTTCGGCAGCTCGGGCCGCTCCGGCGCGACGAACGACCAGTGCTTCGACCACTTCGCGCCCTGCTCGATCCAACGCTTGATCAGGTCCTTCTCTTCGGCGCTGAGCGTCTTGTTCGACTTCGGCGGCGGCATCAGGTCGTCGCTGTCCTTCGCGGTGATCCGCTGCCACGCCTCGCTGTTCTCCAGGTCGCCCGGCACGATCGCCGTGATGCCCTTGTGATCCGCCGTCGCCTCTTCGCGGAGGTCGAGCCGGAGCTTCGCCTTGCGGTCCTTCTCCGACGGCCCGTGACAGTGGAAGCATTTGTCGGACAGCAGCGGACGGATGTCGCGGTCGAAGCGGACGGCGCCCGCGGGGGTTGCGCCTTGCGCCGACACGGCGACCAGCAGCGTGGCGATGACGGATGCGGTGACGGCCGACGCCGCCAGTCTGCGGAGATAGCGATGCTTCATGGAGTGCTCTCGATAAGTCAACGTGAGGGGCCTCCGATTTGCGCCCGCAGGATAATACTCTTCGGTTCGCACGATTTCCTCTAAGGCCGCCAATACGGCGTCGGACGCGCATACCGCGTCCTCCTACCAATGAAATAGACCGGCGCGGCGTATTTGTAACACCGCGACGGCAAATTGATGAAAAAGTTTTCCCCGATTACGCCACGATGTCGTGGATCACGTGTCCGTGCACGTCGGTCAGGCGGCGGTCGATGCCGTTGTGGCGATACGTCAGCCGCTCGTGGTCGATGCCGAGCAGGCGCATGATCGTCGCGTGCACGTCGTAGCAGTAAGTCGGGTTCGCCGGGTCGGCCGGTCGCCACGACCACTCGTCCGACGGGCCGTACGTCGTGCCGCCCTTGATGCCGCCGCCCGCCAGCCAGTTCGTGAAGCCGAACGGGTTGTGGTCGCGCCCCTTCGATCCCTGCGAGCACGGCATGCGGCCGAACTCCGTGGTCCACAGCACGATCGTGTCCTCCAGCATGCCGCGCTGCTTGAGGTCCTTGATCAGCGCCGCGGCGCCGGTCGCCATGCCCATGCCCAGCGGCCAGTGGTCGCGTTTGATGTCTTCGTGGCTGTCCCAGTTGCGGCGTGGGAACCCGTTGTCCGCGCCGGACCAGATCTGGATGAAGCGCACGCCCTGCTCGAGCAGCCGCCGCGCGACCAGGCAGTTGCGACCGAAGTGCCGCGCCTCCTCGCCGGGGTCCATCGGCCCGTCGTACTTCGTGTCCTTCGCGTTGATGCCGTACATGTCGAGGATGTGCTGCGGCTCCTTCGAGATGTCCAGCACGTGCGGCGCGGTCAGCTGCATGCGCGCGGCCATCTCGTACGAGCGGATGCGCGCGTCGAGCCGGCTGTCGCCGACACGCGTCTCGGCGTGCGCGGCGTTGAGCCGGTGCAGCGCCGCGAGCGTCGCGTCCTCCGACGCGTCGGTGATGTAGCCCGCGTCCTTCGGCGGGTACAGGTCCGCGATCGGGTTCGCCGAGCCCGGGCGGATCATCGTGCCCTGGTGCTCAGCGGGGAGAAACGCGCTGGCCCAGTTCTTCGGCCCGTTCGGCGCGAACCCGCGCGGGTCCGGCAGCACCACGAACGTCGGCAGGTTGTCGTTCATCGAGCCCAGCCCGTAGCTGACCCACGCGCCCGCCGACGGGAAGCCCGGCAGGATGAACCCCGTCGCCTGCATGAACGTCGCCGGCCCGTGCACGTTCGACTTGCTGACCATGTTGTGGATGAACGCCATGTCGTCCACGCAGTCGCCCAGCGGCGCGACGCAGTCGTTGATGTGCTTGCCGCACTCGCCATACCGACGCCAGGGCCACGGCGACGCCATCGCGTTGCCCGGCGACGACTGAAACAGCTCGACCTTCTGCCCCGGGTCCCACTTCTGGCCATCGTCGCGCACGAGGCGCGGCTTGTAATCGAACGTGTCGCACTGGCTCGCCGCGCCGGACATGTACAGCTGCACGACGCGCTTCGCCCGCGCCGGGAAGTGCGTGCCGCCCTGCTTGAACAGCACGCCGTTGCCGATGTGATGCGAAGGCGCGTCGGCCGCAAGCAGTCGGTCGCGGCCGAGCAGGCTGGCCAGCGCGATGCCGCCGAATCCGCCGCCGAGCTGAGACAGAAACGCGCGGCGATTTGGGATTGCAGATTTCGAATTGCGGATTGGGCTCCGCGAATCGGGCGCGCCGCCGGCATTCGAATGTGCGTTCTGTTCAGGACGTCGTTTCATGTGGCCCTACCTCACTGTGTCCGCGACAAGCGTCAGCAAATCCGAGATCCGAAATCCGAGATCGTTTCAATCCACGAAGATGAATTCGTTGGTGTTCAGCAAAATGCGGCAGACGTTGGCCATCCCGTGTTTCTCGGCGATCGGCAGCAGCGTGTCGATCTCCGCCTGGCTCGCTTCGCGGCCGAACGCCAGGCGGCACGCCGCGTCGATGCGTCCGCGGGGGTCGTTCGCGAGCACCGACAAGCGGTCGGCGAAGTGCTCGGCCATCCGCACCATGAACTTGTTGTTCAGCAGCGCCAGCGCCTGCGTCGCGGTCAGCGTCTGCACGCGCCGCTCGACGATCAGCGAGGGATCGGCGCAGTCCAGCGACGCCATGAACGGGTCGGGCACGCTGCGGACGATGAACCGGTAGATGGTCCGGCGGTGCGACGCGGGATCGTCCGGGTCGAACTCGGCGTACTTGTAGTGCGGCGAGTGATCGTCCTTGAAGCCGAACGCGCGGAACCCCGGCCCGCCCATCTTCAGGTCGAGCTGCCCGGCGATCATCAGCGTCGCGTCGCGCAGCGGCTCGGCCTCGAGCTTCCGCCGGTTCATCCGCCACAGGTACATGTTCGACCCGTCGACGCGTTCCTTCGCCTCGTCGCCGCCGGAGCTCTGCCGGTACGTCGCCGACATCACGATCATGCGGTGCAGCGACTTGATCGAGCCCTTCGCGTCGTCGCGGAACCACGTCGCCAGCCAGTCGAGCAGCAGCGGGTGCGACGGCTTGGCGCCCATGCGACCGAAGTCGTTGGGCGTGTCGACCATGCCGTGGCCGAAGTGGTACTGCCACACACGATTGACGATCGACCGCCACGTCAGCGGGTTGTCGGCGTCGACGATCCACTCGGCCAGCGCCACGCGTGCGTCGCCCTCGCTGTGACCGGCGGGCAGGTCGAAGTGATGCGACAGGCCGAACGCGTTGGTGACCGAGGCGATCGCGCCTGGCGCGACGGGCCCGCGGTCGAGGTCCGGCGCGTTCTCGGCGCCGCGCCGCAGCACGTGGATGACGCGCGGCTTGCCCCGCGTCGGCACGAAGTTGCCCTGCGGCTTGAAGTCCGTCGCCGCGGCGTACACCGTGCCCGTCGCGTTCGGCAGGTCGCCGAGCCGACCGCGCAGCGTGCCGAGCTCCGCGTCGATCCGCTTCAGCTCGTCGCGCTCGGCATCGGTCAGCGCCGTATCGAGCAGTCGCTGGCGCTCCTGACGCAGCATCGCCGCCTCGACCTGCTGCTGCGGGTCCGCCCCGCCGGTGAAGTAGATGCCATCGGTCAGGTTGCTGCGACGCCAGCGCACCGGCGCCTCGATGCTGTCGAGCGACGTGACCGCCCTGCCGCGTGCGACGTTCTCGCCGCTCGCCGCCGCGATCGCCTGCAGCTCGGCGAGCGCGAAGATGTAGTCGTTCTGACGCGTCGCCAGCTTCGTCGCCGTCACCCGCAGGTACCGCCCCGTCGCGCCGCCCGCGTCGAACACGACCGGCGTGAGCTTCGGGTTCGGCACGTCCGCCGTCGTGCGATCCGCGATGACCGTCACGCCCTTCGCGAACGTCGGGTCATCCGACAGCTCGACCTTGAAGCTCACCGGGAAGCCGAACCCCGCGCCGATCCCCGCGAACTCGTCGTGGCACGGGTTGAGCACGACCTGTCCGAGGGCAGTCGCCTTGCCGAGGTCGACCTGCACCCACTTGACGATCTCCGGCGAGTCGACGATGCCGCTGTGATAGCCGTACTCCGGCCGCTTCTTCTCGTCGCCGTGCTTCTCGTTGAGCGACGCGAGGCGCGTATCGATCGTGCGCAGCGCGTCGGCCACACGTGCGGCGATCTGCGTGGTGATCGCGTCGTGCCGCGCGGCCAGCGTCTCGATACGCGTGTCGAGCTCGTGCCGACGCCGGGCGACGTCGGGGTCCGTCACGTATTCGCGATCGGCGCGATCCACCGCGGCGAACACCGCCTGCAGGCCGTAGTAGTCCGCCTGCGTGATCGGGTCGAACTTGTGGTTGTGGCAGCGCGAGCACTGCACCGTCGTGCTCACGAATGTGTTCATCGCCACGGTGACCATGTCGTCGCGGTCGAGGTTGCGCACGCGGTCCTTCTCCATCGTGCCGTTGCGCACCTCGATCTGCCCGACGAAGTCGAACGGCCCGGACGCGATGAACCCCGTGCCGATCACGCCGTCGGCCGTGTCCGGCCAGAGCACGTCGCCGGCCAGCTGCTCGCGGACGAAGCGGTCGTACGCCTTGTCTTCGTTGAACGCGCGGATGACGTAGTCGCGGTACGGCCAGGCGTTCGGGCGGACCTTGTCCTTGTCGTAGCCGTGCGTGTCGCCGTAGTGCACCGCGTCGAGCCAGTGTCGCGCCCACCGCTCGCCGTAGCGCGGCGACGCCAGCAGGCGATCGACGAGGCGCTCATACGCGTGGGGATCGTCGTCGCGGACGTACGCGTCGACCTCCTCCGGCGTCGGCGGCAGGCCGATCAGATCGAAGTACAGCCGGCGGATGTGCGTGCGGCGATCCGCCTCGGGCGACGGCGACAGGCCCTGCTCGCGCAGCTTGGCGATCACGAACGCGTCGATCGGCGTGCGCACCCACCCGCGGTCGGCGTCGCTGAGCGTCGGCAGCTCCGGCTTGATGACCTTCCGCAGCGACCACCAGTCCATCGAGCCCGACACGTGCCGATCGACCAGTCGCGTGTCGGCCGGCATCACCGCGCCCGCGGAGATCCACTGCCGCAGCGCCTCGACCTGCTCGGGCTTGAGCGGATCGCCCTTCTTCGGCATCTCGGGGTTCGGGCCGGTGACCACCTCGATAAGCCGACTCGCATCGGGCTTGCCGGGCGTGACGACCGCGTCGCCGTCGGCGCCGTGCGCCAGTCCCGCGGGCGTGTTGAGGGCGAGCTTGCCCTTCTGCATCGCCTCGCCGTGACACCGCACGCAGTGCAGCTCGAAGATCGGCGCGACCTTCGCGCGGAAGAACGCCTCGTCGGCCGGCGTCGCGGCGACGCCCACCGATGCGGCGGTCGCCAGCGTCGCCAGCATCGCGATCGTGGCCCACGTGATCCGGATACGGCTGCCCTGGAGTGCGATCTGATTCATGCGTGTCCTCACAGGAGTATGGCTCGGGGCGGATCGTTTTGGGACCCCCGCGAAGGATTTATTTCAGTTCGCTGCCGCCGGGGTACCAGAACACGCGGGGCGCGGACCATATATGCTTAGAGGACCGCGATCGCGGCGAGACGCACGCATGAACGACGACTCGGCACATCCCGGCGACGAGGGGCAGGCGGACGCGGCCGACGGCGCGCCCGTGGGCGTCGACGCCGACCGGTTCGTGGTTCTGTTCGCGCAGCACCACACGCGGATCCTGGCGTACATCCTGGCGTTCGTGCACCACCGCGCCGACGCCGACGAGATCTTTCAGGAGACCAGCGTCGTGCTGTGGCGGAAGTTCGACGAGTTCGACACGCAGCGCGACTTCGTGCCGTGGGCGAAGGCCATCGCGTTCAACCAGGTGCGCAGCTTCCGCCGCCGTAAGGCGCGCGACCGTCACTGGCTCAGCGAGGCGTTGCTCGACGAGCTGGCGACCGTGGAGCGTGAGATGCACGACGAGCTCAGCCACCGTCAGCGCGTGATGGTCGGCTGCGTCGAGAAGCTGCGGCAGCAGGACCGCGAGCTGCTCGAGACGTACTACGGCACGACGAACCCCGCGACGTGGGTCGCCGAGCGCGTCGGCCGATCCGTGCACGCGGTGTACAAGGCGATCAAGCGTATCCGGCGGTCGCTGTTCGACTGCATCGACCGGCACATGCCCGCGGGCGGAGAGACGACATGACGGGCGACACGCACAACCCGGCCGACGACTACGCCGAGCTGATCGACCTGGCCGACGCGCAGGTCAACGGCGAGCTCGACGCGGAGGGCGCGGCGCGGCTGGAGGCGCTGCTCACCGGCGACACCGACGCGCAGCGCGTCTACCTGCGCTACGTGCACCTGCACGCGGAGCTGGCGACGGGCGACGAGGCGATGCACGTGTCGGGCTGGCGCGACCGGCTCGACGGCGTGATCAACGCCGAGCGCGAAATCGGCGAGGTTGTTGGTGACGATGGCGGCGACACGCGGCCGATCGTGCGGCGGCGGCGATCGTGGTGGGCGATGGGCGCGGGCCTCGCCGCGGCGATGGTGATCATCGCCGGCGGGATCGCGTGGCTGACTGTCGCGATGGAGTGGCGACGCGGCGCGATGCAGGCGACCGTCGCAACCGTCGCCGACGGGCAGGACCTGGAGCTCAGTGAGACCGGCGCGTCGGTCGCGCCCGGCGACGTCGTCCAGCGCGGCACCTTCCGCCTGCGACAGGGCCAGGCCAGGCTGCAGTTCCACAACGGCGCGCGGCTCAACATGAACGGCCCGACGCTCGTCCGCCTCGACTCCGACCGCGCCACGACGCTCGTCAGCGGATCGATCTCCGCACGCGTGCCGCAGCAGGCGATCGGCTTCACCGTAACCACGCCGTCGGTCAACGTCGTCGATCTCGGCACGGACTTCGACGTGCGTGTCGACGACGAAGGGCACACGATCGTGACCGTCAACGAGGGCGTGGTCGTGCTGCGACCGCGATACCGCCTGCCGCGGTTCTGGTGGCGGTTCGACAGCGTCGCGCCCGGCGATGCGCGGGTCGTGACCGACGAGATCCGCAAAGCGCCCGGCACGCTGCAGGGCGGGGCGCGACGTGTCGCGGGGCTCGTCGGCGACGGCGCCGTCGCGTTCGACAACCGCAACGGCAGCGGCGTGAACGTCGGCAACGGCAGCGGCACCAGCCCCGGCACCGGCGGGTTCGCCGTGACCACCGGCATCACCATCGAAGCGGTGATCGCGCCGCAGTGGACCGCGCAGAAGATGGACTACGACGAGATCTTCCGCAAGGACGACGGCCAGCACCGCATCCTGCTCAGCTTCCAGCACGACACCGGCGCGGGCCAGCCGATGCACCCCGGCGAACCGCGCGACAAGGGCCCCTCGCTCAGCTTCGGGCTGTTCCTCGACGGCGTCGGCTACAGCGAGCTCGAGGCGCCGCTCGACGGCGTCGCCGGACGCCCCACCGTCGCGCAGCTCACCGACGGCAAGCCGCACCACGTCGCGGCGACCTACGACGCGCAGTCCGGCGTCAAGGCGCTGTATATCGACGGCGCGCTCGTGCAGCGCTACGAGTTCGCCGCGGGCGCGCCGATCGTCTGCGGCGGGCCGACCCACGCGTTCATCGGCAGCACGGCCGGCGGCTACGAGCCGTTCCACGGCACGATCGACGAGGTCGCGTTCTACGACTACGCGCTGACGCCCGACGAGGTCGCCGCGCACCACGCGAACGTCACGCTGGGCAAGTCATACTTCGACGAGGCCCCGGGCGGCGCACCGGTCGTGACCAACGACGCCAACGTCCCCGTCGTCACGCTGCGTGCGGGACAAACGATGCGCTTCGACGCCGTGACCGGCCTGCCGATCGGCGACGCGCAATCGCGTTGACCAACCCCTCTCCCGCAAGTGGGGGAGTGGCTGGGTGAGGGGGATGGATCACCAAACATCGCGTGCGCCGGGGCGGCGGATCAACTATCCGTAGGCCTCACCCTCACCCCAGCCCTCTCCCTGGCAGGGAGAGGGAGCCGTCGCCGCGCTACGCGCGGATGCGGTGCTCGTCGCGGAAGTGTTTGGGTGAGTCGCCCGTCTGCCTGCGGAAGAAGTCGCTGAACACCGACACGCGGCCGTACCCCACCATCGACGCGATCTGCGTGATCGACAGCCCCGTCGTCGACAGCAGTTCCTTCGCCCGCTCGAGGCGGACACGCTGGATCTCCTGGCCGGGCGTGTGGCCAACGCGTTCGCTGAACCGCTTCTCGAACGTCGGCCGCGAGATCGGCAGCGTCTCCATGACGTCGTCGACGCGGATGCCGAGGCACGCGTTGTCGCGGATCAGGCGGATCGCGCGTTCGATGTCGTCGGTGTCGGCGCGGTGGCGCGCGGTGGATTGCCGCACGACGACTTCCTTGGCCGGCAGCACGACGTTGCGGTTCGACAGGCGTTTGCCGCGGAGCAGCTGGTGCAGCATCTTCACGGCGCGGTAGCCCAGCGCCTCGCTCGGCACGCGGATACTCGACAGCGTGGGGTTGCCAAGGCGGGCGACCTTCGAGTCGTCGACGCCGAGCACGCCGATCTCTTCGGGGATCGACAGCCCGAGTTCGTCGCACGCGCGGCACACGAGGCGCGCCACGCGGTCGTTCAGCGCCAGCACGCCGATCGGCTTGGGCCAGCGTTTGATCTGACGCAGCAGCTTGCCGTCGATCGCGTCGGGCGACTCGCCGGTGGTCTCCGAGGGCAGCGGCAGGTCGAAGCGGATCAGGTCGTGCCCGCGTTCGCGCAGCTCGTCGCCGAAGGCCTCGCGCCGCCGCGGCGAGCCGCCGCGGTCGTACCCGACGTAGGCGAACCGCTCGAAGCCGGTGTCGATCAGGTGATCCGCGGCGAGCTTGGCGACGGACGAAAAGCTCGTGTGCACGTTGGGGATCGCCGAGCCGACCAGGTCCGCCGAGACGTTGACCAGCGGCACCCCGCCGCTCATCAGCCACTCCGGCTCCCACGACGTGAACCCGATCGACGACACGACCGCGTCGATCGGCTTGCCGACCCACGGCGGCGGCTCGCTGGGCTTGTCGTAGCTCGACTCGAAGAAGCGCAGATCCGCCAGCTCGATGTCCGGCTGCTCCGACGCGTATTGAAGCACGCCGTCGGTCAGCCGGTTCGAGTGGTCCGACCAGCTCGCCGCGTAGATCGCGATGGTCCAGCTCTGCGTGTGCGCGCCCATCGGTTGTTTGCCCCAAGCTAAACGTCTGCGTCGCCCGGCGCGATGTGTCGCGCCAGTTGACCGGACGCTCCCTATGCATCCATTTACTCTCTCTGCCGTCAAATAGACGTCACAGACCTGTTTTTAGATCACAGAAGCCCATTTTGCAATATCGAAACAACAAAGGCCGCCGCCGTGTAAGAATATGCGTGTCGGCCATCCCGGCCTCTTCGTACACCGCTAGCGAAAGGTGACCCCGTGGGAGCTTATGGGCGTCTCCGTTTGCGAGGCGCGACCGCCCTGGTCGTGCTGCTCGCTTTAACCCTCTTCGCCACGCCCCTCACACGGGGAGCGACGGCCAATTCCGCGTCGTCGGACAAATCCGACTCCGACCTGTCCAGCGCGTCGAAAGAGTCCGCGAAGGCCGATGCGCAGAAGGCCGGGCTCACGTTCCCGATGGGCGCGATCGGCGGGCACGGGTTCGTGCCGTACGGCGCGACCGAGATGACCGTCACGCAGCTCAACGCCAGCGCGCCCGGCGCGGCGTGCGGGTTGAAGATCGGCGACGTGATCGTCGCGGCGAACGGCGTGAAGTTTCCGCCGCACAACCAGAACGTCGGCGCCGGCGGCGACGGCCCGCCGCGCGTCCTCGGCGATCAGATCGAGATCAGCGAGTCGCGCTCCGACGGCAACAACGCCATCGAGCTGACCGTCAAGCGCGGCGGCACGGAGACGAAGGTCGCGGTGAAGCTCCCGCGTCAGCCGGCGCTGAGCGCGACCTGGCCCTACGACTGCGCCAAGTCCGAGGCGTACCTCGACGGCATCTGCCGCTACCTCGCCGCGACGCAGAACGGCGGGCACTGGCGCACGGGCTACGGCGGCGGCGCCGACTACACCACCACCGCGTGGGCCGGGCTCACGCTGCTCGGCAGCGGCGACTCGAAGTACGACGAGAACGTCAAGCAGGTCGTCGAGTACCTCCGCAAGGGCGGCATGAACGGCAGCAACTGGGCGAAGTTCTACACGGGCGTGTTCCTCTGCGAATACTACCTGGCGACGCAGGACGAGTCGGTGATCCCGCTGATCAAGATGCGCGTCGACAAGCTCGTGGAGAACCAGGGCAAGGAAGGCAAGGAGGCCGGTCGGTTCGGCCACGGCGGCGCGACGATCACGTACGACGGCGGCGGGCTGAACATCGTGACCAGCGGCGTGATGTGGTTCTGGGCGATGGCGCGGCAGTGCGGCGTCGAGGTCCCGCAGGAGGCGTGGGACCGCTCGATGAACTGGCTCAAGGCGTGCACCGGGCGCGGCGGCGGCGTCGGCTACTCGTGGGCGTCCGACGATCACCAGGGCCACGGCCGCACGAGCCAGACGCTGCTCGCGGCGTACGTCGCCGACGTCGAGCCCGACCTGCGCAAGCGGTGGGCCGGGTGGCTGAAGAACAACAGCAAATCGGCGCGCGAGAACCACGCGTTCACGCTGCCCGGCATGGGCCCGGCCTTCGCCGCGCTCGCCGCGACCGACCCCGACGGGTTCCGCGCGTACATGGACGAGTGGCGGTGGTACTTCACGCTCAACCGCCAGCCCGACTTCGCCGCGGACTACATCCCCGGCAAGGAGAACAGCGGCGGCGACGTCTACCTCAAGCAGCCGTTCATCTCCAACGCGGTGCTCGGCTACGTGCTGTGCGCGGCGCGCAAGCGGCTCTACGTCTACGGCGGGTTCCCGCGCATCCCCGGCGTGCGGTTCGGCGACCTGTCACCCAAGCTTCGGACGATCTACTCGATGATCCGCGACAAGCAGGTCCGCGCCGCGCTCAACGCCACCGCGCCGCTGTTGGACGGGACCGGCGACGACGCCGAGAAGGCGAAGCTGCTGTACGAGTTCATCGTCGGCCCGGCGCGCACGCGCTTCGCCGAGATCGTCGCGGCGTTCGACCGGCGTGAGCTGTACGAGGGCAACCTGGAACTGCGTAACTTCGTCGATCTCTACGGCGACCTGCCCGAGTTCCGCGGCAAGACCGGTGAGCTGAACGCCGTGTTCAACGACCCGGCCAACAAGCAGCAGGTCGAGGCCGGCCGCACGTATCACCTGCGCCTGGCGTATCTGCAGCGGACGCCGGGCGCGGCGGACAAGGTGTACGGCGAGTTCCTCGAGAAGTACGGCGAGAACGAGCCGTACGTCGGGTGGATCAAGGCGCGGATGGGTGGCTCGACGCCGGCGGACAGCGTGGCGCGGCTCGCGTCGCTGGTCGCGCCGGAGGGTGACGACGCGAAGGCGGCGGCGCGGCTGAACCGCGTGGCGGCGCGCAGCGACGCGATCAAGTCGCTGGCCGCGACGCTCCGCCCGCAGGTCGCGCCGCTGGAAGTGCCCGACGAGTCCGACACCACCGCGCTCGCCGACACGCGCGCCAAGCTCGCGCTGCGTCAGATGGACACCGCCGACCGCCTCCGGACCGAGGGCAAGCACTTCGACGCGTATCGCACCTACGGCATGGTCGCCACGCGTTACGACGACACGCCCGTCGCGGAGATCGCCAGGCAGTGGGTCATCGGCTACGAGACCAACGAGCCGTTCATGAAGGTGTTCACCGAGGCCGAGCGGAAGAAGGAAGCCAAGCGTCTGTACGACCTGGCCGAGTCGCTCAAGCAGGCCGGGCACCCCGACGTCGCCAACAAGCAGCTGAAGATGCTCATCGAGCTGTACCCCGAATCCGACTACGCCAGGAAGGCGCGTCGCGAACTGCCGGCGCTCTAAGCGGCGCACGCCCCGAAATCCCCTACGCCGCCGCGACCGCCCGGTGAACCCGCCGCGGTTGTCGCCGCGCGCCGCCCCGTCTTGCATACCTGATTCCGCGAACATGTTGCCCTGAGCCGCTTGTCATATCCGGTACTTTGGAGGGTTACAGGCACGCACCATCCGCGGCGCAGGCCCTGTCGTGGCCGACGCGGCCGATGGTCTGAAGTGGAAGCTTGACAACCCGGAGTATCGACATGCTTTTCGTGTACCGAAGGTACAAGCATCACGCACGCGGGCGTGAGCGAGCGGCGCGCCGCATCCGAGTCAACATCCCGTGGATGCTCGTGATCGTGCTTTCGCTGATCGGCTGCTTCGTTCCGCCGACGGCGGTCGCGGTGTACGAAAAGAGCGACGGCGACTACCCGTGGAAGCTGCCCTACTACGGGCGTCACGACCAGCCGATCATGGACAAGCTCGGCGGCGGGTTCTTCATGAACGTCGGCCCGACGGGCCTGCGCGCCCGCATCACGCACGAGAACCCGTGCTACTTCACCATCAAGTTCGTGTTCGACAACTCACCCGCCGCCGGCAAGATCCAGCCAGGGGACATCGTCGTCGGCGCCAACGGCCACATCATGAACGTCCCGCATGAGTTTGGCCGGCGGACGGTGACCGGCATGGTCGGCCCGATGACCGAGATGGCCAAGCTCATCGAGGACAGCCAGGGCAAGGACGGCAAGCTCGACATGATCGTCTGGCCCGGCGGCGACCAGCACAAGCAGAAGGTCGTCGCGCTGCAGATCGAGCCGCTCGGCCGCTTCGCGCCGACGTTCCCGTTCAACTGCGAGCGGACCGACCGGACGATCACCCGCCTGTGCGACTTCCTCGTCGGCGAGTACGAGTACGACAAGGGCTTCAAGGGCCGGGTGCACACCAGCTCGGCGTGCGTGCTGGCGCTGATGGCCAGCGGCGACAAGAAGTACGAGCCGCTGATCAAGCAGATCATGGCCGGTTACCGCGACAACCGTTACGACCCCAACAACGGCGGCGGGTTTCCGACGTGGGGCTGGGGCTACGACGGCATCGTGATGGGCGAGTACTACCTGCTGAGCCACGACCAGTCGCTCGTCCCCGCGATGGCGTCGCTGGCCAAGGCGTTCGAGGATGGCCAGGACTGGCAGAACGGCGGCTACTCGCACAAGCCCTACCCGGCCATCGCGGTGCGGATCGCGGCCGGCGGACCGAAGGGTTACGGCGCGATGTCGCAGCCCGGCGGGCTGTCGATGGTCGCGCAAAGCCTGTTCAAGGAGGCCGGCCTCGATTACTCCAAGCAGTGCTACGAGCGGCTCCACCAGAGCTACCTCGACAGCGTCGGCAAGAACGGCTACGTCGACTACGGCTTCCCGGTCTGGGACCACGCGTTGATCGAGCTCGAGACGCCCGAGAAGTCGCCGGCGAAAGCGGCGCACGGCGTCGGCTATCCCTGCCCGACCGGGATGAAAAACATCGGCCGATTCAAGGTGCTGTGGCCCACCGCCGAAGAGACACGCAGCGGCGTGAATCACGATCTGACGTGGATGGTCAAGGAGGCCGACGGCTGCCGCGTGTACGAGTTCGGTGGGGCCAAGCGTCTGGTGATCCGCTCGATGTACCGCCCCGAGCCGACCGGCCCGCTGCCGATGAACGACCAGCCGATCAGCCACTACGGCCGCGCCGGACAGGGCGCGCTGGCCCACCTGATCGGCAACACGTCGAACCAGTCGTGGCGCTGGCTCGGCCAGTACTACGCCGTCGCGTGCGCCAACAGCCCCAACGCCCTGCTCGAGGGTCACGCCTCGACGCTGATGGGCACGCTGTGGGGATCGCTCGGCGCCGCCCGCGCCGACGAGAAGCGGTTCCAGCAGTACATGCAGGGCATCAAGTGGTGGTTCATCATGGCCGAGACGTACGACGGCGGGTTCGTCGTGATGCCCGGGCGCGACTACGCGTCGACCGACAACGTCTACGGCGGCCGCGCCCTGCCCACGGCGACCGCGGCGCTGATCCTCAGCGTCAGCCGCCGGCAGCTGCGCATCACCGGCGCCGACTCGTCGCACACGGGCGCCGTGCCTTCCACCCCGTCGACGCCGCGCCACGCCACGCCCGTCGCCCGACCGAGCACGCCCGCCGCGACGGCCGCGCCCGTCGTCAGGCGACCCGCGCCGACGAACTCCGGCCCCTCCGCCGAGGCGCGGAAGATGATCGTCAAGCGCATCATCGACGCCAAGCGCAACCTCGCCGACGTCAAGAAGGAAATCCTCGATCAGTGCGACGACCCGGCGTACGGCCGCGCGAAGTCGGTGTACGAGGGCCTGCGTCAGAACGCCTCCAAGCCGACCGCCGGCGACCTCGAACGCCAGGCCGTGCTCGACGCCGGCGCGAAGCTCAACAGGATCGCCGAGCAGATCCTCGACGACGACCCGCGTGTCGCCGCCGCCCAGGCCGAGCTGATCGAAGCCATGAACGCGCTGTCGAAACCGCCCGGTTAACCGCCCCACGTCTCGGCGCGCGACCAGAACGCGTCGTCGCGCCCGCCGTAGTAATCGCTCAGCACCGCGTCCATCACCTCGTTCGTGCGCAGCGCCGTGCGCCCCGTGCTCGGGCACGCGCCCTCGCCGCGCAGCTCCGTGACGATCGACTCGATCAGCGGCTGCTGGATGTGCGGCGGGTGGGCGACCTCGAACCGCTCGAACGGCGCGGCCGTGTCCGCCTGCCCGGCGCGCCGCAGCTCGATCGCCCCCGGCGCGAAGCACGGCACGGTCAGCGTCGCGTTGTCCCCCTCGATGCGAAACAGATCCGTCGCCGGCTCGTCGCTGAAGAACGACAGGCTCGCCGCGCCCTCGACGCCGCCGTCCGTCCGCCACGTCATCTCGACCTCGTCCTCCACCACGTAAGGCCCGCCGCGTCGCCGCGCCGTTCCGGTCACGTCGCGCATCGGCCCGAGCCAGTGGTCCAGCAGGTCCAGCGCGTGGCAGCCCATGTCCATGATCAGCCCGCCGCCGGAGTGCTCGACCTGCAGCCGCCACGGCAGCGACGGGTCCGCGTCGCTCAGCGTCGACTGCACCGCGTAAGACTCGCCGGGGTGCTCGCGGTACGTGTAGCTCACACGCTTCACCGCACCCAGCGCGCCGCCCTCGATCAGCTCGCGCACCTTCTCGAACCTCGGCACGCGCCGCCGGTAGTACGCCACGAACAGCGGCACGCCCGCCGCGTCGAACGCCTCGATCATCCGCCGACACTCCGCCGCGCTCCGCGCCATCGGCTTCTCCACGTACGCCGGCTTGCCCGCCGCCGCCACGCGCTCCGCCACCTCCACGTGCGAGCCCGGCGGCGTGGCGATGTACACCGCGTCCACCCCGTCGTCGTCGATCAGCGCCTCCGCGTCGTCGTACCACCGCGGCACGCCGTGACGCTTCGCGAAGTCCGCCGCCTTCGCCCCGTCGCGACGCATCACCGCCACCAGCGCGCTGCCCGGCGCCTTCGCGAAGCCCGGCCCGCTCTTGACCTCGCACACGTCTCCGCACCCCACGATGCCCCAGCGAATCGTCATACCCGCTCACTCCTTGACGCCGTCTTCACGCGACGCACACACCGCACGCCGCAACCTTCGATGATAGCACGTCCCTCCGAACGCCCGGCGTCGGCCTCCCCCGGGCCCAGGCCACCCGCAACGACCTGGCCACCCGCGGCCTCCGCGCGTCCTTTACCGTGAACTCGACACGCCACGCAATTCTCCCACGTTTTGCTGCTATACTCTCTGGAGTCGGCGGCAGGATGGATTCTCCCAAATCGACGGTGAAGTAAATGTCTGAGATCTACGTCAAGGTGGTTTGCCCCCAGTGCAGCAAGAAGCACGCGATCCCGACGACCTACATCGGGAAGGTCGTGCTGTGCCAGCCGTGCGGCAAGCGGTTCCGCGTCAACGAGCCGCACGAAGAGCCGATCACTTTTCAGCAGGCCGAGCAGCACAACGAATACGACCTCGGCGCGAGCCACATCGTCGACACCCGGTCGCTCGGCATGGACGCCAGCGAGGTCGACCTGACCGAGGACGACCTCCGCGACATCGCCAAGCAGCAGTCGCAGGACGACACGATCGACTTCAAGGTCCGCCTCTCCGCCACCGACATCTTCGACGTGCCCGAAGACGACTGACCCCCGCCGCCCGATCCGCCGCTCCGCGTCATCGCGACGAATACGGATTGGCCGACCCGCCCGCCGCGGTGTCCGCGAACCCCTCACCCACAACCTCCCCGACGATCTCCGCCGCACGCTCGACGTCCGCCCGCCCCACGTCCAGGTGCGTCACCGCGCGCAGACGCTGCGGCCCCGTGCTGTACATCTTCACCCCACGCCGGGCCAGCGCCGCGGCCAGCTGCGCGCCCGTGCCCCGAGCCGGATCGACGTCGAAGTGCACGATGTTCGTCTGCACACCCCCCGCGTCGACCGTCACGCCGTCCACCCCCGTCAGGCACTCCGCCAGCCGCTTGGCGTTCGCGTGATCCTCCGCGAGCCGCTCGACGTGGTGATCCAGCGCGTACAGCGCCGACGCCGCGACGATCCCCGCCTGCCGCAGCGCGCCGCCCATCACCTTCCGCCCCCGCCGCGCCTGCGCGATGTCCGCGCGCGTGCCAACAAGCATCGAACCCATCGGGCAGCCCAGCCCCTTCGAGAAGCAGATCGACACCGTGTCCATCCCCGCCGTGACCTCTGCCGGGCTGTACCCGCCGGCGACGCACGCGTTCATCAGCCGCGCGCCGTCCATGTGCGTCCGCAGCCCCAGCGCGTGCGCGCGATCCGCCACGCGCATCGCCTGCTCCACCGACCACACCCGCCCCCCGCCGCGGTTCGTCGTGTTCTCCAGGCAGACCAGCCGCGTGCGGCAGTAGTGCTGATCGACCGGCAGGATCGCCGCGTCGAGATCCGCGACGTCGAACATCCCGCCGGGCCCGCTGAGATGACGGCACGTCACGCCGTGCACCACCGCCGCCGCCCCGCCCTCGTACCACGTGATGTGTCCGTCGTGGTGGATCAGCAACTCGTCGCCCGCCCGGCAGTGCGCCCAGATCGCCAGCTGATTGCCCTGCGTGCCCGAGCACGCGTACACCGCCGCCTCCTTGCCGAGCATCGCCGCGACCCGCGCCTCCAGCGCGTTGACCGTCGGGTCCTCCCCGAGCATGTCGTCGCCGACCTCCGCCTCCGCCATCGCCTTCCGCATGCCCGGCGTCGGCTTCGTCACCGTATCGCTGCGCAGATCGATCACCATAAACACACGCTCCGCGACCCTCGACTCAACAACTCCCCGAGACGCCGCGCCGCCATTCTATACCCAATTCCCCCATTACCCTCGACCCACACCCCACGCGCAGCATAAAGCCCGGGGCAGGCCTGCCCCGGGGCTTGATCTTCGTTGATCAACTGTTCATCCGACCGACCGCGCGCGTCGTCACTTCGCGTTCAGCAGCTCCACCATCGCCTTGCCCATCGCCTCGCCGATGTTCATGTACGTCTCGGCGTTGCCGCCGTAGTGGCTGTTGGACGCGCCGCCCAGCGACAGCGGATGGCTGTACACCGTCGCGACGTTGCCCTTGAACTGCGGATACTTGCCCGAGTTGCCGTCCACCGCGAGCTGCGCGTTGAGGATGAGCCCCTCGTTGCCCTCGGCGCCCTTCTCGGTCTGCCCCAGCGTCGCGCACACGAACTTAGTGTTCGGCGCGTTGAAGTCCGCACGCAGCTGCTCGATCAGGTGCACGAGGTTCTGCTCGTAGTGACTGGCCAGACCCTCGTCGTAGCGGTCCTTGTCGCCCTGCCAGAAGAAGAAGCCCGCGACCTCGTAACCCTTCGCGCCCGGGTAGTGCTGGTCCAGCTCCGACAGGATCGTCTTCGCGTTGGCGATGTCGCCGTCGTACTGCATCCCCGCGTACCAGCCGATCTTCTCCGGCTCCGTGCCCTTCTCCCACTTCATCGGCGATTCCTTGTACCCCGCGTACACGTACGTCTTCTTCTCCTTCGTCTTCTTGTCGACGCCCTCGAACTCGTAGCCCTTGCTGCCCGGCGGCAGCAGGTCCCAGCCGAGGCTGCGGTTGCCGATGCAGCTCTTGAGGATCATCACCGGCGCGTCGACCGCGTCGCCCACGAAGTGCGCGATGCCGTACTCCGGGCCGATCGTCTTGCCCGTCACGATCATCCACTCGTCATTGATGCGCTTCATCGCGCCCGTGCCGCTGGCCATCACGCGCACGTAACGCACGTCCTTGCGCTCCACCCAGTTCCCCGAGGCGTCCACCAGGTACGGGTACTTCTTCTCCTCCTTGACCGCGTTCACCAGCGACCCCTCCGCGTGCCCCTTCGCCGCCTCGACATGCCCCATGCCCACCATGTTCGACTGCCCCAGCAGGATGAACACCTGCACCGGCTTGGACATGTCCGCCGGCTTGTCCCCGCCACCGGCGAAAACGGGAACAACCGCCATCAGGACCGCGGCAAAGATCGACAACATATACTTTTGTGTGCTTTTCATCGTGTGTCTGGCTCTCTGTGAGACTCGTGGAAGGCATACGAACGTCCCTATACCGTATCCCTCATTATACGCGATGTCAGGCACAATGTTCGCGACATCAGGCCGCCCCCCACACCCCGCCCATCTCCCCCGCGCACACCTAAAGCCCGGGGCAGGCCTGCCCCGGGCCTTCACCCCACAATCTCCAGCGCCAGCCACGGCACGAGATTGAGCACGACCCACACCATCTTGTACACCGCCACGAACGCATAGCTCACCACGTTGAACGTCTCGCGCGGCATCGGGAAGAACACGCTCTGCGTCCGGTACACCAAGCCCGGCGCGAGCATCAGCCACGCCGACCAGAACACCAGCAGCCCGCCGTTGATGATCGTGCACCACATGAAGAATTGAGTGAGCGTCGCCGTGTCCATCGCGCGCCTCCGATCGTAGAGATCGTCGCCTCCACCATTGATCATACGCCATCGCCGTCGCCCGCCGGTGCAAACGACCGCGTGACGCGTCGCGCTTGTGCGCACGGTTAGGACACGAAAAACAGGGCCCTTTTCGACGTTTTGAAGTGCGTTTCGCGCTCCGATCGGGTGGGTTCTTGACCGTTCGGCGCTCCTTTCGCGCCCCTTTGCGCCCCTTTGCGCCCCTTTTTGTCCCGTTGGCGCACCATCGAAATCGGCGAACTCGGGGTCGCCGGCGACGTGGATCAACGACTTACATCGACCAGACGCGGTCGGCGCGTTGTAAGTCGTGGTTTGACCGTGGCGGCGAAGTCGCGGAGCGCGCGCCGCGGAGATCGCGCGCACGGAATGACACGTCAGATGCGCGCGGCGCGCACGGCGGGCGCATGTGACGTGCGAAGGCGCGAGCGGCGTGACTCAGCGTGTCAGGCGACGGTACTTGATGCGGTGCGGCTGGTCGGCGTCGTGGCCGAGGCGCTTCTTGCGGTCCTCGTCGTACGCGCTGTAGTTGCCCTCGAACCACTTGACCTGGCTGTCGCCCTCGAACGCCAGGATGTGCGTCGCGAGGCGGTCGAGGAACCAGCGGTCGTGCGTGATCACCACGGCGCATCCCGCGAAGTTTTCCAGCGCATCTTCGAGGGCGCGCATGGTGTTGACGTCGAGGTCGTTCGTCGGCTCGTCGAGCAGCAGCACGTTCGCGCCGCTGCGGAGCATACGGGCGAGGTGCACGCGGTTGCGCTCGCCGCCGGACAGCACGCCGGCCGGCTTCGCCTGGGCGTTGCCGGTGAACCCGAACCGCGCGGCGAACGCGCGGGCGTTGACGTCCTGCTTGCCCACGCGGACGATCTCCTCGCCGTCGCTGATCGCGGCCCACACGGGCATGTCGTCGGGGATCGAGTCGCGGAACTGCTCGGCGTAGGCCAGCTGCACGGTGGGCCCGAGTTCGAGCGTGCCGGCGTCCGGGGTTTCGTCGCCGGTGATCATGCGGAACAGCGTCGTCTTGCCCGCGCCGTTGGGGCCGACGATGCCGACGATGCCGTTGGGCGGCAGGTCGAAGTTCAGGTCGTCGTATAACAGCGTGTCGCCGTACGCCTTGGCCACGCCCTTGGCGACGATGACGTGCTCGCCCAGCCGCGGGCCCGGCGGGATGTAGATCTCCAGGTCGTTCCGCTTCGCGGTGCCGTCGTCGTTGAGCATCTTCTCGTAGGCCTGCAGGCGCGCCTTGTTCTTCGCCTGTCGGCCCTGCGCGCTCTTGCCCGCCCACTCCGCTTCGCGCGCCAGCGCCTTGGCGCGGGCCGACTCCTTGTTCTCCTCGACCTTCATCCGGTCCTGCTTCTGCTTCAGCCAGCCGGTGTAGTTGCCCTTGTACGGATAGCCCTTGCCGCGGTCGAGCTCGAGGATCCACCCCGCGACGTTGTCGAGGAAGTACCGGTCGTGCGTCACCGCGATGACCGTCCCGGGGTAGCGCTGCAGGTGGTGCTCCAGCCAGGCGACCGTCTCGGCGTCGAGGTGGTTGGTCGGCTCGTCGAGCAGCAGCACGTCGGGCGACTGGATCAGCAGGCGGCACATCGCCACGCGACGCTGCTCACCGCCGGAGAGGCTGTCGACGAGCGTGTCGCCGGGCGGGCAGCGCAGGGCGTCCATCGCCATGTCGAGCTTCGAGTCCAGGTCCCACGCGTCGGTCGCCTCGATCTTGTGCTGCAGCTTGTCCTGCTTCTCCAGCAGCTTGTTCATCTCGGCGTCGCTCATCGGCTCGGCGAACTTCTCACCGATCTCCTCGTACTCCTTGAGCAGCGCGACCGTCTCCGCGGCGCCCTCCTCGACGATCTCGCGCACGGTCTTGCCCTTCGTGAGCCGGGGTTCCTGCTCGAGGTAGCCGACGGAGTAGCCGGGCGTGATCTGCACCTCGCCCTCGATCTCCTTGTCGACGCCGGCGAGGATGCGCAGCAGGGTCGACTTGCCGGCGCCGTTGAGGCCGAGCACGCCGATCTTCGCGCCGTAGAAGTACGATAGGGACACGTCCTCGAAGATCTTGGTGCGGTTGTGCGACTTCGAGACGCGGATCATGGAGTAGATGATTTTTTCAGACATCGTTGGACTGCTTTCGGTCGGGTTCGCATCGCGTTTCGGCGTGTGCCACTGGCGGCTTGTCCGCCAGTGCCGGGGAGGCCCTGTTGATCACTGGCGGACAAGCCGCCAGTGGCACCCATACACAAGGGGTGAACATGCCACCCGCGCAAGTCCACTAGTGTAAGTCCCCGGCGTCACGAATCCAGCGGGCGTGTAAATGTCGGTCTTAACAACGATTCGGCGCACGCGAAGAATCGTCCGCCGCGGCGTGGTCCGGCTGCGAAACCGTTCATATACTCCGTTGATCTGCGTAACCCATGGCGTGCGGAGATCAAGGGGATGTAACGGCTTAGGGCACAGGCGGCGCGCCGCCGTCGAATCCGCCCTGTCGGCGTCGTTGAGGATCGGATTCCGCCATGCAGTTGATGGGCACGATGGGCACACTCCGCAGAGTCTCCACAGGCATCGGACGCTTCACGTACATCCACCGCTCGCGGTTCGCGCGGGCGGCGGTCGTCACGGCGATCACGCTGTGCGCGCTCGGCGCGGCGCGTGCGGCCGAACCGGCGAAGGCCGTCCAGCAGCCGGACTTCGAGCGCGACGTCTGGCCGTACTTCAAGGCCAACTGCGTCGGCTGCCACGGCGAGAAGAAGCAGAAGGGCCACTTCCGCCTCGACGAGCTGTCGCGCGACGTCGGCGGGCCGGCAGCCAAGCGCTGGGCCGACGTGATGGAGCGCATCAGCAACGACGAGATGCCGCCGGACGACGTGAAGAACCGCCCCACCGCCGACGAGAGCGCCGGGATCATCGAGTGGCTCGCGGCGCGGATCAAGGACGGCGAGGCGGCGCGGCTGGCGAAGCGCGAACGCGTGTCGTTCCACCGTCTTTCCCGCGCGGAGTACGCCAACACGATCTACGACCTGCTCGGCGTGCACTACGACGTGGCCGACCCCGGCGGGCTCAGCGAGGACCCCGACTGGCACGGCTTCGACCGCATCGGCTCGGTGCTGACGCTGTCGGCGTCGCACGTGGAGAAGTACTTCGCCGCGGCCGAGGCGGTGCTCGACGAGGCGTACCCCGCCAAGCCGGTCGAGCCCGCGGTGTCACGCAAGAACGCGATGGACCTGCGCGGCGGCGCGAGCAAGAGCCAGCTCGAAGACCTCGAGGCGCGCGGCCTGACGGACAAGGTCCGCGTGGACATGTGGCCCGGTCACCGCATCGCCGGCGGCCGGCCCGGCCCGGGCAACGACAAGGCGTTCCGCGAGCCCGGCGTGTTCAAGGTGCGGCTGCAGCTCAGCGGACTGAAGCCCGCGGACGGCCGCGCCCCGCACCTGTCGTTCTACGCCGACAAGCTCGACCGCATGCTGTTCGAGCAGGACATCGTCGCGCCGGAGGACAAGCCGACGATCGTCGAGTTCACCGCGCACCTGCCCGCGGGCAGCCGATCGTTCGACGTGACCAACGACGTGCCGGGCCCGTCGAACCTGCCGCGGTCGGGACGCAGCGGACGCAAGCCGTTCATCAGCATCGCCGACGGGCGCATCCCGTGGCAGATGAAGCTGACCGACGAGGAGGGGCTGCCGCTGTACCCGTTCCTGATCCTCGACTGGATCGAGTGGGAAGGCCCGATCGTGACCGACGCCGAGAAGAAGCTGCGCGGCGAGTACATGCCGGCGGGCGTGAGCGGCGTTGAGCAGGCGCGTGCGGGGCTCACGAAGTTCGCCGAGCGTGCGTTCCGCCGGGCGCTGCGTCCGGGCGAGATCGACCGGTATATCAAGCTCTACGAGAGCGAGGTCGCGGCGGGTGCAGACGCGCCGTCGGCGATCAAGACCGTGATGCTCGCGATCATGTGCTCGAAGGACTTCGTGTACATCGTCGAGGGCGACGCGAAGAAGCAGGCCGACACGCTGAACGATTACGAGCTGGCGACGCGGCTGTCTTACTTCGTGTGGAGCACGATGCCCGACGACGAGCTGCTCGACCTGGCGAAGCAGAACAAGCTGCACGAGCCGGCCGTGCTCAAGGCGCAGCTCACGCGCATGCTCAAGCACCCTTACGCGGCGCGGTTCAGCGAGGAGTTTCCGTACCAGTGGCTGCAGCTGCACAAGGTCGGCATGTTCACGCCGGACTCCAAGCTGTACCCCCAGTACGACAAGTACCTCGAGAAGAGCATGATCAAGGAGACGACCGAGTACTTCCGCGAGGTGCTGGACAAGAACCTGACGCTGCGTGAGTTCCTGGTGTCGGACTGGACGATGCTGAACCCGCGGCTGGCGATGCACTACGGCATCGGCGGGGTCACGAAGGACTGCTTCCAGCGTGTGCAGCTCAAGCCGGAGGATCACCGCGGCGGGATGCTGACGCAGGCGTCGGTGCTTTCGCTGACGTCGGACGGCACGCGTCAGCGTCCGGTGCACCGCGGCAAGTGGGTGATGGAGTCGATCTTCGGCAAGTCGCCGCCGCCGCCGCCGGCGAACGTGCCTCCGATCGAGCCGAACCCGATCGACGCGGCGAAGGCGACGATCCGCATGAAGCTCGAGGCGCACAAGGTGGACCCGAATTGCGCCGCGTGTCACCGCAAGATCGATCCGCTGGGCCTGGCGTTCGACAACTACAACGCGATCGGCGAGTGGCGCACGGTCGAGCACGTGCAGGCGGGCAAGGGCGAGGACCCGAAGGTCGACCCGAGCGGCGAGCTGCCCGACGGGCGGAAGTTCGCCGACGCCGAGGCATTCAAGCGTCTGCTGCTGGCGGACCTCGACACGTTCGACGCGACGTTCGTGAAGAACCTGGCGACGTTCGGGCTGCGTCGGACGATGACGTTCGACGACCGCGCCGACCTGGTCGCGATCACGGAAAAGAGCAAGGCGGCCGACTACCGCCTGCGTGACACCATCGAAGCATTCGTTCTGTCGGACCTCTTTCGAAAGCGATGACCTCATGAGCAACGTGAACTCGCAGAAATGGCTCCTGGACCGCCGGCACGTGCTGCGTGGGCTGGGCACGACGCTCGCCCTGCCGCTGCTGAACTGCATGATCCCGAACCGCGCGAGCGCGGCGGACGGGATGATCAAGCCGCGACGCAGCGTGTTCATCTACGTGCCCAACGGCGTGAACACGCTGACGTGGCAGATCCAGAAGGCGGGCAAGGGCTACGAATTCAGCGAGCCGATGAAGTCGCTGGAGAAGCACCGCGGCGAGATCACGCCGATCAGCGGCCTGTACAACCCCAACGGCATCGGGCAGGCGCACGAGTGCGAGAAGATCTGGCTGACCGGCGCGAAGATCAGCCAGGAAGGCGGCGCGTTCCGCAACACGGTGTCGGCGGACCAGCTGATGGCGGAGGTCACGTCAAAGTACACGCGGTTCCCGTCGCTGGAGCTGGCGGTGACGGGCGGGACGCTGGCGTGGTCGCGCGACGGCATCCCGCTGCCGGCCGAGCGGAAGCCGAGCACGGTGTTCAATCGTCTGTTCGGCGAGGAGCCGGGCGGCGTGGACGCGGCGCGTCGCCGGCTGAACCGGCGCGGCAGCGTGCTGGACACGGTGCTGGACGACGCCAACGAGCTGCGCAGCGCGATCGGCGCCGAGGACCGCATCAAGCTCGACGAGTACCTGCACTCGGTGCGTGACGTGGAGACGCGCGTGGAGCGCGCCGACCGCTGGCTCGACATCCCCAAGCCGCAGGTCGACGCGGCGACGAAGGCGAAGCTCACGCGGAACATCCCGCAGACCGAGGCCGGTGAGTACTACCGTGCGATGTACGACCTGATGGTGCTGTCGCTGCGGACGGACATGACGCGCGTGGTCACGTGCATGTCGGGCAGCGAGTCGAACGGGCTGGCGATCCCGGAGATCGGCGTGCCGCAGACGCGTCACGAGCTGTCGCACCACAACGGCGACCCCGAGCAGATGCGCCGCCTCAGCCAGACCGACGAGTTCCTCGTCCAGCAGTTCACGTACTTCCTCGACGAGCTCAAGCGGTTCAACGAGGCGGGCGAGCCGCTGCTCGACAGCACGATGGTCCTGTTCGGCAGCGGCATGGCGTACGGCCACAGCCACGGCAACGCGAACCTGCCGATGGTGCTCGCCGGCGGCAGGAAGCTCGGCCTCAAGCACGGCCAGCACATCGACTACAACCTGCCGAAGATCGGCCAGTACGACATGTCCGACGCGAAGAAGCACTACGGCATCTGCTCGCGGCCCGTCGACGACGGTGCGCACCTCAGCAACCTGCTGCTGACGATGCTGCACCGCATGGACGTCAACGTCGAGTCGTTCAGCGACAGCAACCGCAGCCTGTCCGAAGTCGAGGCGTAAGAACTCCTCTCCCCCAAGTGGGGGAGAGGTTGGGTGAGGGGGATGGATCGGCGAACGCGGCGTCGGTGACGCGAACGTGAAGCGTGTTCGAGAGGTCGACCCTCACCCCAGCCCTCTCCCTGAAAGCAGGATATTGCATAGTTGCCTTAAGTGGTGCCTTGTTTGATGGTCAAGGCGATGAGGATCTTGGCGTGAATCCAGCGTCGCACGCGATCGAGGGTTCGGACCCAGCCGGGCAG
>WGMA01000089.1 GCA_016125285.1 Phycisphaera sp. | reverse complement strand
CTGCCCGGCTGGGTCCGAACCCTCGATCGCGTGCGACGCTGGATTCACGCCAAGATCCTCATCGCCTTGACCATCAAACAAGGCACCACTTAAGGCAACTATGCAATATCCTGCTTTCAGGGAGAGGGCTGGGGTGAGGGTGACGCGTTCAACCACGCTGCGACACCGGCGAACTGACGAATCCGCAAATCCATCCCCCTCACCCAGCCTCTCCCCCACTTAGGGGAGAGGAGCTTTGCGCCGCGATCCCTATCGACTGCGTTGCACTACCGCCGACCCCGCCGCGACGACTTCGCCGCGCGCGTCCGCACGCGCTTCGACGGGTCGCGCTTGCTCAACCACTCCACGAACGTCCCCAGTTCCTCGTGCGCCAGCAGCTTTTCACGCGTGTTGTACTCCCGGCCGAGGTCCTTCTCGCGCGGGATGTACTTGTGGATCGCCGAGTGGCAGTCGCGGCAGACGTCGAGCCCCTCGTTCATCTGCTCACGCGTGTAGTTCTTGCGGAACCACTTGTTCGCGTGCAGCGTGCGCGGGATGAAGTGATGAAACGTCAGCGGCATCTCCCGCCCGCAGAACCCGCACTCGCCGATCTTCTTGCTCATGACGGGGACATGATACCGGGCGATTCTCGGGGTGGCACTGACAAGCGAGTCCGCGAGCTTGTCAGTGGTGGAGGGCGAAGCGATCCGAGGCGAGGCGCGACACGCGCGCATGTCGTCAGCACAACGCCACTGACAAGCTACCGCTTGTCAGTGCCACCCAAGCCGTCACCCGAATCGCCCGGCCCCAGCAGCGCCTCGGCGCACGCCGTGACCACCGCACGCCGCAGCGGCAGCACGTTGCCCTTGCCATCCGGGTGCAACCGGCTACACAGCAGGATCACGTAGCAGCGGTTCACCGGATCAATCCACAGCATCGGCCCGGTAAAGCCGGTGTGCCCGTACGTGGTGAGCGGATCGAAGCGGTCGCCGCGCGCCGATGAGTACGCGGTGTCGGCGTCGAAGCCGTACGTGCGCCCGCCGCCCTCGGGGAACGCGCGGTGCGCGGTCATCAGCGCCACCGTCTCGGCGCTGAGCACGCGGACGCCGTCGAGCTCGCCGCCGTGGATCAGCATGCGGCAGTAACGTGACAGATCGTCGGCGGTCGAGAACAGCCCGGCGTGCCCCGCGACGCCGCCCAGCCGCGCCGAGCGCGGGTCGTGCACGCCGCCGCGCAGCGGGCCGTCCGTCGTCGGCGCCGTCGGCGCGATGCGCGGCCGCAGCGCCACCGGCGGGTTGTACATCGTGTCACGCATCCGCAGCGGCGCGAACACCTCGTCATGCGCAAAAACGTCGAGCGACCGCCCGCGTACGTCGACACGATGCACCAGCTCGCCGAGCACGATGTAGCCCACGTCGCTGTACCGCATCCGCGTGCCGGGCGGGTAGTTGAACGACAGCGCGAAGATGCGCCGCCACGCCTCGTCGACGCCCTGCTCGTAATCCCGCAGATTATTGTCCGGCGTCAGCCCGCCACGGTGCAGCAGCAACTGCCCCACCGTCACGCCGCCCTTGCCGTTCTGCGCAAACTCGGGGATGTGCTTCGACACGGGATCGTCGACGCTCAGCCGCCCTTCGTCGATCAGCTTCATCACCGACGTCGCGGTCGCGATCGGCTTGGTGAGCGACGCGAGGTCGAACAGCGTGTCGGGCGTCATCGGCTCGACCGTCGGCTCGACCGCACGGTCGCCGTACGCTTTGCGGTACACGATCGCGTCGTCACGCCCCACCAGCAGCACCGCGCCCGGCATCTCGCCCGCCGCGATCGCCTCGCCGATCAGCCGATCCGCGTCGGTGAAACGCTGCGGCATCGCGATCGTCACCGGCTCAGGCGTCGCACGCGGCGCGGCCTGCGGCGTGCGACGCGCCGCGTCGTCGTCCGCCGCGCACCCCGCCAGCGCCGCCAGCACCACGCCCGCCAACAGCATCGCCGCCAGCCACCGGACTCGCCTCACGTGTCGAACCATGCCCCGGATTGTATCGCATGTGGCAATGCGGCCCCCGCGTGTGGCAGATGCGACCGATCGGCGCACGATTTCCCCACCGACCGCTTGCCCGACGCCCAAGCCGCGGGGAAACTGATCACGTGTCCAACCCACCGGGAGAACCCGCATGCTGAACCGTCACACGCCCCGCCCCGTCGTCGTTCGTCATCGTCATCCGAGTCGCTATCGCGGCAACGTGCTGGCCGGCTGCCTGATCGCGCTGGGCGTGCTGTTCGTCGCGATCGTCATCGGCGTCGTCGTGCTGGTCATGAAGGCCAAGACGATCATCAGCACGGGCGTGCACGCCGCGACGGTCGAGATGGTCAATCAGTCCGACATGACCGAGGAAGACAAGAAGGCGGTCATCGCGGA
Organism: Phycisphaera sp.; assembly: GCA_016125285.1. Classification (GTDB taxonomy): domain Bacteria; phylum Planctomycetota; class Phycisphaerae; order Phycisphaerales; family Zrk34; genus RI-212. The sequence goes on along the minus strand of WGMA01000089.1, from coordinate 15,915 downwards.
GCTCGACCAGCTCAAGGACGACTACCAGGCGGGCAAGATCACGACCGAGCAGATCGGCAACGTGATGGAGGAGATCGGCAAGAGCCCGCTGATCCCGCTCGGCGCGATGACGTTCACCGAGAAGCACTACATCGAGCCGTCGGGCCTCAGCGCCGAGGAGAAGACGGACGCGAAGCTGCAGGTCGGCCGCTTCGCGCGTGGCATGTATACCGAGGCGATCCCGAAGGAGGCGCTCGAGGAGGTTGCCGCGCCGATCAGCGAGCCCGACCCGCGCCAGCCCGGCAAGACGCGCCTCAAGCAGAAGGCCACCGACGAGGAGGTCCGCCAGTTCATCGCGAACCTCAAGCAGAAGGCCGACGACGCGAGCGTGTCGGAGGAGCCGTTCGAGATCAACATGGCTGTGGAGTTCAAGAAGGTCCTCGACAAGGCGCTGAAGCGCACGCCGGAGACGAGCGGCGAGACCGAACCCGCGACGCCGGAGACCACGCCCGCACCGGTCACACCATCCACCAACGATGCGCCCGCCCAGCCGGCGCCGGCGAAGTAACCCGTCAACTCTTTTGAAGCTTGCCCAGCTCGAGCGTCAGCACGCGGTCGGCGCGGTCGGCGACGGACTGGTCGTGCGTGACCATCACGATCGTCTGGCCGTGGTCGCGGTGCAGGTCGGCCAGGACGTCGAGGATCGTCGCGCCGGTCTTGCGGTCGAGGTTGCCGGTGGGCTCGTCGGCGAGCAGCACGTCGGGCTGATTGATCAGCGCGCGGGCGATGGCCACGCGCTGGCGCTCGCCGCCGGACAGCTCGTTGGGGCGGTGCCGCACGCGTTCGCCGAGGCCGAGCTGATCGAGCAGCGCGACGGCGCGTTCGCGCAGTTCGCCGCGTCGGCGTGTCCACGCGCCGAGCGACGCGCCGACCATCGCGCTGATCAGCGTGTTCTCCACGACGTTCAGCTCGGGCAGCAGGTGATAGAACTGGAAGACGAAGCCGACGTGCCGGTTGCGGAAGCGGTCGCGCTCGGCGCTGGAGAGGCTGAACAGGTCCTGCTCATTAAACAGCACGTCGCCCCGATCGGGCGTGTCGAGTCCGCCGAGCAGGTGCAGCAGCGTGCTCTTGCCCGAGCCGGACGCGCCGAGGATGCACAGCCACTCACCGGCCCGCACGGAGATATCGACGCCGCGCAGCACGTGCAGATCCTCCCTGCCCATCTGGTAGTGCTTGTGCAGGGAGGTGGCCTTCAGGATGGAGTCTTGCGTTGTCATAGCGAACCGATACTGGATGCTCGATGCTGGATGCTGGATGAGTCCGCGGCATCGGATATCCAGCATCCAGTATCCAGCATCTGCCGTTCAGCGCACGTCACAGGTTGAAGCGCGGTGTTGATCATCGATCATTCATACCTCAGCGATCTCACGGGATCGACAAACGCGGCGCGGAGCGCGGGGATCAGCGCGCCGATCGTCGACGACGCCACGGCGACGATGACGATGACGACGACCTCGCGCCAGTCGACGCGGCTGGGGATCTTGTCGAAGAAGTACACGCTGCGGTCCCAGATCTGGAAGCCGAGGTCGGCGTTGAGGCGTTCGACGGCGAGAGCGGGGTTCGTCAGGTTCATCGCGAGCAGGACGAGAAACGATACGACCGCGCCGATCGGCAGCAGCAGCGCGACCTTGGCCGGGCGGCGGAGCCGGCCGAGCAGCCAGTCGACCAGGCAGTACACGCCGTCGAGCGCGGCGAGCGCGACCAGCCCGCACGTCACGGCCTTCACCACGACGACCACGCCGGACGGCGCGCCGAACAGCCTCTCGATGATCGCGTAACGTCCGGGCCACATCGACATCGCGACGTGGACGAGGATCGCGGCGAGCAGGCCGAGCACCGCGCCGGACACGGCGAGGATGATGAAGGTGGCGAGGCGTTTGCGGTCGAAGATCGTCTCGACGAGCGCGTGCGCCGCGCCGATGGCGGTGAGGACGACCGCCCCGCCGCACGGCGCGATCACGAAGTACGCGAAGGCGCCCCAGCCGTTGCCGAGCCACTCGTGGATGGCGTTGATGTTGAGCACGACCGCGTAGGCCAGCGCCGTGCCGAGCGCCGCGCCGAGCAGGCCGATGACCGCGCCGTAGAGCAGGAAGATCGAGGCGATGCCGGGCTGCGACGCGCCGATGGCGCGGAGGATGCCGATGTCGCGCGTCTTCTGCAGGACGATCATGTAGAAGATGACGCCGACCATCGCCACGGCGACGATGCTGATGATGCTGAACAGGAAGCTCATCAGGCCCTTCTCGTTCTCGACGGCGCTGAGGAACTTCGCCTGCCGCTGCTGCCAGGTCTCGATGCGGATGAAGCTGCGCGAGACCATCTCCGGGTGCGCGTCGGAGTAGCGCTTGTACACGTTCTCCACCGCGTCGCGCAGCTGCTCGGCCGTCACGCCCGGCGCCGCGCTGACCTGCACCTCCGTGCAACGCGCCGGCACCGTGCCGTCGATCTTCGGCTGACCGTCCGGCCCGATCACCACGTTGCCCTCGTCGTCGATCGCCACCCGCTGCGACTCGGTCATGTTCATCATGTCCTGAGCCGTCTTGAACGGGATGATCACACGCTGGCTGTCGACGTCGTACACGCCGGAGTTGAACTCGTTGACGACCACGACGCGCGTGTGCTTCGGCTCGAGCAGGCCGCCCTTCTTCGTGACCGGCAGCACGCTGAGCGTCATCACCTCGCCGACGCTCGGCCAGTAGAACTCGTACGAGCCGTCCTTGCGGCGGAAGTTGTGCGGGCTGACCTCGATGCCGATCACCGCCGCGTCGACCTTGCCGTCGAGTTCCTTCCACGGCGGGGTCAGCGTCATCGCCGCCTCGACCGGGTCGGTGTTGCCGTACACCCCGGCGATCAGCGCATACTGCGGGTCGGCGAGGCGCTTGCGCGTCCAGAACATCGTGTCGCGATACTGCGTGACGCGGTCCTGCCCGGCGCCGTCGATGCCGTACACCTGCACGCCCTTGACGTAGTCGCCCGGCAGCTTGAGCAGCCCGTACGCCACGACGATCGGCGTCGCCGCGTCGGCCTCGGGGATCTTCTCAATTTCCTGGATCAGCCCCTCGTAGTGCGAAAACCCGCCGAGCCCCGCGGAGATCGACACGTCGCCCATCAGCGTCTTCCCGGCGTTCTTGACCATGTCGAGAAAGCCGCCCATCACGCTGATGACGATGATCACCATCGCCGTGCACAGCATCACCGCCAGCAGCGCAAAGATCGGAATGAGCTTGCGTCGCAGGTAGCGGAATGTGAGCAGGAGCTTATACATCGGCAAATGACCAATGCCCAAGCACCAATGACCAATGCCTGGGCCAAACGATGCTGGATGCTGGTTGCTGGATGCTGGATTGCTCCGTGATATCACGCATCGAGCATCCGGCATCCAGCATCTGTTCACACAACTTCACGATGGATTGCTCGACATTGGTCATTGGTGCTTGGTCATTGGTCATTCCCCGCGGTCGGTCGCATCAGCGGAAAGAGGATCACGTCGCGGATCGACCGTGAGTTCGTGAGCAGCATGACGAGGCGATCGATGCCGATGCCCAGGCCGCCCGCGGGGGGCATGCCGACACGCAGGGACTCGACGAAGTCATGGTCCATGTTGCGGAACGTCTGCTCCTCGTCGTCGATGCCCTTGACCTGCTTCTCAAAGTTGGCCTTCTGGATGTCGGGGTCGTTGAGCTCGGTGTACGCGTTGGCCAGCTCCATGTTCGCGATGAACAGCTCGAACCGCTCGGCGATCTGCGGCTGGCCGACCTTCTGTCGCGTCAGCGGGCACAGCGACGCGGGGTAGTCGATCACGAACGTCGGCTGCACGAGCTTCGGCTCGACGAGCTGCTCCCACACCTCGTTGAGCACCACGTCGTGATCCTTGCCGCCCACGTCCAGGCCCATGTTCATCGCCAGCATCGACAGCTTGTCGTCGTCGTCCGACGGGAACCCGGCGTACTGCTCGAACAGCGCGTGGTACGGCGCCCGCTGGAACGGCGCGGTGTAGTCGATCACCATGTCGCCGTACGGCAGCTTCGCCGATCCGCAGATCGTCACGGCCAGGTGCTGGATGAGCGTCTCGGTGATCTGCATCATCGAGTTGTAGTCGCCGAACGCCTGATAGAGTTCAAGCATCGTGAACTCGGGGTTGTGCGAGCGGTCGATGCCCTCGTTGCGGAAGTTGCGGTTGATCTCGAACACGCGCGGCATCCCGCCGACGAGCAGACGCTTGAGGTACAGCTCGGGCGCGATGCGCAGGAACAGGTCGATGTCCAGCGCGTTGTGGTGCGTCGTGAAAGGACGCGCCGCGGCGCCGCCGGGGATCGACTGCATCATCGGCGTCTCGACCTCGAGGAACCCCGGGCCGATCTGCTCGGGCGGGTTCGTCAGGAAGTCGCGCACGGCCTTGATGATGCGGCTGCGCTTCTGGAACGTCGCCATCACGTCCGGGTTCGCGTACAGGTCCATGTACCGCTTGCGGTAGCGGACCTCCGGGTCGTTGAGGCCGTAGTGCTCGCTCGGCGGCGGCGCCAGCGACTTGCACGCGATCTCGAATCCGTTGGGGTACGGGACCGCCGAGTCGCTCGGCATGTAGTCGAGCAGCTTCGTCTCGCTGAGCTCCTCCGGCGTGGCCGGCCGCTCCATCTGCGGCGACGTCGCCCAGACGGTGATCTCGCCGGTCTTCGTCGCCGCGAGCGGACCCTCGGCGACGACCACGTCACCGATGTCGGCGATCTTGGCGAGCTTGAAGTTGAGCTCGGCGACGTGACGCTTGTTGGCCGCGACCTGCAGATCGCCCGTCGCGTCGCGCAGCGTCATGAACACGAGCTTGCCGATGTCGCGGTGCAGCACGACGCGCCCGGCGACGCGGACCACCGGCCGACGATCGTCCGCCGGGTCCGCCTTCTGCGCCTCGTCGGCGACCTTGTCGTACCGCCCGCGCGCCTCGTCGAGGCTGACGATCCCGTCGACACGCCGACCGAACGGATCGATGCCGATCTCGTCACGGAGCTTCTCAATCTTGACGCGACGATCCGCCTCGGGGTTACCGCCCGCGCGATCGTCCGCGGCGCCCGCCGCGGCGTCGGGCTGCGGCTTGCCCTTGGAGGATTCGGTCACCGATGTGTCCTTCTGCTTGGCCATAGTCCGACCATCGTAGCGGTCAGGGCGGTATAATCAATCGAACGCGAAACGAGGTGCAAACCGATGAACGTTAAACTGCCGGGTGATCTGGAACAGTGGGTCGATCAGCGTGTGAAGGAAGGCCATTATCCGTCCAGCGAAGCCGCGCTGACCGAAGCGCTGGAGTTGCTGCAACGCCGCGACGCCCGACGAGAAGAAGTCCGCATGGCGATCCAGGAAGGAATCGATGACGCCGATGCTGGACGCACCGTCCCGCTCACCGACGAGTTGATCGAGGATGTGATCCGACGCGGCAAAGAACGCCTCACCGAGGCAAAGCGGAGCACGGCCTGATGCAAGTCCGCCTGACGCGTAAAGCACACGCAGATCTCGACAGTATTTGGAATTACATTGCAATCGAACAGGGGCGCGAGCAGTCGGCGGCCCATGTCTTGCGTGGCATCAAAGATCAGCTCAAGAAGCTCGGAGACTTCCCCCGCATGGGGCGACATTGCTCGCCTGTGTTCGGCGAGGGCGTTCGAAGGTTCACGGCGCTCCGGTCGTTCGTTGTCTACTACCGCGTGCTGCACGACGCCGACCTTGTCGAGGTGCTTCACATCTTTCACGGTGCTCAGGACGCCGAGTCGTCTTCATCAGACCTCGACGAACGATCGGATGAATAGCTCTCACCTGTCGCCCTCCCCCGCCGGAACGGCTGGCTCACCATCCCCCAAAGATTAAACGTCTCGCGCTCGCCCCACTCCTTCAGGCCCAGCGTGATCGTCGTCGGGTCCTCACGCAGGCGGAACGTACGCCACAGCCGGTCCCACCACGAGATCGTCGTGCCGAAGTTCGAGTCGGTCTCCGGCTGCCAGTCCGAGTGGTGCACCCAGTGCATGCGCGGCGTGATGATCACCATCCGCAGCACGCGGTCGAGCCCCGCAGGGAGCTTGATGTTGCTGTGGTGGAACAGGATGCACGGCAGCAGGATCGTCTCGTACACCGCCAGCTGCCCGGCCGTCATGCCCAGCAGCGGCAGCACGGCCAGACGCACGATCGTCGACAGGACGATCTCGACGGTGTGGAACCGCACCGCGCTCGACGCGTCGAGGTCGGCGTCGGAGTGATGCACGGCGTGGAACCGCCAGAACAGCGGCACCTTGTGGTTGATCACGTGCCACGTGTACATCCACAGATCGAACAGCAGCAGCACCACCACCCACTCGACCCACGCCGGCCAGTCGACCAGGTTCATCAGGCCGAAGCCCCGGTCCGCGGCCCAGGCGGTGACGCCGACGATCAGCGTCGCGAAGATCAGCGCGACGACCGCCGCGTTGACGATGCCCAGCGCCAGGTTGGACACGTCGTGACCCAGCCGACGGCGACGCCCGACGTACATCGGCGCCAGGCCCTCGAGCACCCAAAGGATGGCCAGGACGATCGCGATGACGATCGGCTTGATCCACGCCTCGGGCACATCGATTCCAAACACGCGTGGGTTCCTTTCACCCGGGTTGCCTGTATCCTAAACGACAAGAAGCCGGGACGGAGCTTGGCGCAGTCCCGGGTAATCACGCCGTTGACTCGGGACTGCGCTACGCTCCGTCCCGGTTTGGATGTACCTGACCATGGGCAAGATTCAGCGCATCGGCATCCTCACCGGCGGCGGCGACTGCCCCGGCCTCAACGCCGTGATCCGCGCCGTGACCAAGACCGCCATCTTTCACCACCAGCTCGAAGTCTTCGGCATCGAGGACGGGTTCCTCGGCCTGATCGAGAACCGCATCCGCCAGCTCACGCCGCTCGACGTGTCGAACATCCTCACGCTCGGCGGCACGATCCTCGGCTCGTCCAACAAGGCCGACCCCACCCGCTGGCGCGACACGCCCGAGCACGACCCGTGCGACGTGACCGACCGATGCCTGCACCACATCGAGCAGCACAGGCTCGACGCCCTGGTCTGCATCGGCGGCGACGGCACGATGAGCGGCGCGGCGAACTTCATCCACCTCGGCGTCAACTGCGTCGGCGTGCCCAAGACCATCGACAACGACGTGCACGGCACCGACGTGACGTTCGGCTTCGGCACCGCCGTCACCGTCGCCACCGACGCCCTCGACCGCGTGCACACCACCGCCGCGTCGCACCACCGCGCCATGGTCGTCGAGGTCATGGGACGCAACGCCGGGTGGATCGCGCTGCACGCCGGCGTCGCGTCCGGCGCCGACGTCATCCTCCTGCCCGAGATCCCCTACGACATCGACAAGGTCTGCCAACGTGTCGTCGAGCGTGGACAGTACGGCAAGCGATTCACCATCCTGTCGATCAGCGAGGGCGCGCGCCCCGTGGGCGGCGGACAGGTCGTCGCGCAGGTCGTCAAGGACAGCCCGGATCCCATCCGACTCGGCGGCGTCGGCAAGGTCGTCGCCGACCAGATCCAGGCGAAGACCGGCATCGAGGCCCGCGCCACCGTGCTCGGCTACGTCCAGCGCGGCGGCACGCCCATCCCCGCCGACCGCGTGCTGGGCACCGAGTTCGGCCACGCCGCCATCGAGCTGCTGATGTCCGGCGCCCAGAGCCGCCTGGTCGTCATGAAGGGCCGCACCGTCACCGACATCCCCATCCTCGACGCCGCCAACAAGCAGCGGCTCGTGCCGGTCGACCACCCGCTGGTCGAGGCCGCCCGCGACGTCGGCACCGACTTCGGCGACTGACCCCACGCCCGGGCATTTCCTGATTGTGCGAACCGCGCGCATCGGATATCTCATGGCGTAGTGAGCCGCGCGTCACGCCGCTCCGTCCGTCCGCACCAGGGAGATCGTCATGTCCATCAAGCCCGCCGCCCGTCACGCCACGCGTCGCCTCGCCCTGATCGCCTTCGCCGGCCTCATCGCCGCGACCGCCACCGGCTGCGACTCGATGCAATCCATGCTCAACAACATGGACAAGCCCAGCCTGTCGGTCGAAGGCGTCGGCCTGACCGACCTCACCCTTGACGGCGCCGACCTCGTCTTCGACGTCCGCGTGTCCAACCCCTACGCCGTCGCCCTGCCGCTGGTCAACGCCGACTACACGCTGCTGTCCGGCGACCGCATGCTCATGCGCGGCGCGGCCGACGTCGCCGGGTCCGTGCCCGCGCACGGCTCGCAGGTCGTCAAGATGCCCGTCTCGGTCAAGTTCGCCGACCTGCTCGCCGTCGCCACCAACATCAAGCCCGGCGGCGTGCTGCCCTACAACGCCGCCATCACCTTCGCCGTCAACGCCCCCGCCAACCAGCAGCTCCGCCTGCCGGTCCAGAAGGAAGGCAAGCTGCCCATCCCCACCGTCCCGCAGGTCTCGGTCAACTCCATCGCGTGGAAGGACCTGTCGCTGTCCAACGCCGAAGCCAACATCGAGCTGGCCATCCAGAACACCAACAGCTTCCCCGTCGACCTCAACACGTTCAGCTACCAGCTCAAGCTCTCCGACCGCACCATCGTCCAGAGCACGCTCACCTCGTCGACCAAGTTCGGCGAGGGCCAGACGCAGACGCTCAGCATCCCCATCTCGTTCAAGCCCACCGACCTCGGCCTCGCCGCGTTCAACATGCTCCGCGGCAAGGGCGCCAACTACGACATCTCCGGCAACATGCAGCTCGTCACCCCCTACGCGCCGATCAACATGCCGTACAGCAAGTCCGGGTCGACCAGCTTCTCGCACTAACCCCGCGGCGCGCACCGTCGCGCACAGGATCGCACGACGCAAAACCGGCATCGCGGATGCGGCGCGATTTGCCGCCCGCGACGTCCGCTGCGCCGACACGTGTGACAACGACTTACGACGCCCGCCGCGGATATTTCGACGTTTTCACGTGATTGACGACGATTCTCGCCCCGCCGGACGGTTCAAAACCGGGTCCGAAACGGGGCGCGAACGGGGCGCAAAAGGGCGCATCGAGGGCGCGAAACGGACGAAATCAGATCGATCCGGTGGGCCAACCGGCCCGAAAGGGCGACGGAAAATCGGTATCACATCACCCCGCGCACACGGCGCGACACGCAAAACGCGGCGCCGATCTGCGCGAGACGCGCGTCCTACGGCGCGACCCATTAGCCGGGACGCAACGCGTCCCGGCCCGTGGTGAGCACCGAGAACGTCATGACGCCGATGTGCGGCGCGACGGGCCGGGATTCGTTGAAACCCGGCTGATATGGCGCGCCGCGATGCGACGCTGCAGGCGTCGGACAACATAGCCCGGGGCAACGCCCCGGGGCGGAGTGCGCCGGGCGGTGAGCCCTGTAGGGGCGACAGCGCGTGACGGCGTGACGTGTCGTCCCTTCAGGGCTCGCGGAGAACGAGGGAGAGTTGTGGCGTCACGATACCCAGGGCGTTGCCCTGGGCTGGGTTGTTCGACGCCTTCGGCGTCACGGCGAGCGATGCGTTTACGCTCACGTCACGACCGAGTAGCCGGGACGCAACGCGTCCCGGGCCGTGGTGTGCATCGGGCACGTCATGACGCCGATCGTGCGGCGCGACGGACCGGGATTCGTTGAATCCCGGCTATTGGCCCGTATCGGAATTACGAGGCCCAGAGCCTGTCGTACGCGTCATCCGCGGCGAGGCGTTCGATACGTTGAGCGGCAGTGACCTCGATGATGCAGCGCTCCAGCAGATCAAGAAACTCATCGTCCACTTCGTACCGCGCTTCATGTCGGCCGAACAACGCTCTCAAGCAGCCGAGCATCTTCGACGCGCTCACCGCCCATGCCCCCAGCGGCCGATCTCCCGGACCACACTCGACGCGCACGTCATATCGCGTGTCGCCCCAATCCACGGCGAAGAACCAGTTGCCGTGTTCCCACCAATCGTCCGGCACGCGCTGCACCACACTCGTCGCACCACGTTTCAACAGTTCCCGCAGCAGCGCATCGGCAAGCGCGTGCCCCGGCGGCGCAGACGCGTCGGGATCGTCGGGCCACTCGATGGCGAAGCGATCTGTCTCAAAGAGAAACGCTGTCGCTTTCATACCCGACTCCGATCAATGCGATTCATCGTTCGACCGCGTTTGCACAAACACACTGGCGGACAAGCCGCCAGTGGCACCCGGCGACTACTTGCCTGTCCCACCGTACCGCTTGCTGAGCTTTCCTGACTTGGTGATCAAGCCCATCTCGTACAGCACCCGCCTAGCCTCCTTCTTGGAAGACAGGACGCGTTTCTGAAACTTCTCCAGACTCTTGAGAATCAGCTTGGCTTCGTATTCACTCATGCCGCCCCCCGTTAGCCCCGGTGCGCGGATTGACTATACCGCTGCGTTTAGAGCCAGAAAACCTCCAACCGCGAGAAGTGCTTCTCCAGACCCTTCAGGCTTCGCCGGGACGAGACCTCGTCCCGGCCCGTCGTGTGCACGGTCCACGCCACGCCGCGAATCGTGCGGCGCGACGGGCCGGGATTCGTCGAATCCCGGCTACTTCGACTCGATTCGAGTCACGAACCGCTCTGCTCTTTCGCGACTTCAACAAGTTTCGCCGCCCACACAAAGAGCGATTTACATCCATCGCGATCACGCAATTCGTCGCATAGATCAACTACGGCTTTAAGACTGATGGGGTCCTCAAAGGCATGCGCATAAAGACGGACCGCAAGTTCTTCTGTCACCGAGAGCCCGTTCGCATCACCATGTTTCACGAGATCCCGAATCATCCGTGAACCGTCTTTGTCCTTAATGACTTGATACCGCAGCAACTCTCGAATCTCGCCTAAACGCTCATCTGATGACATCCTCTTCCAACGCCTCTGTTGTCTGACCCGGTCAACCCACGGGCTCGCGATCAAGGCAAGGACGATCACCAACGCTGGAACCAAGATTGCAAGGGACTCAATGGTCGTCATCGTTACCACAGTATCCGTAGAACGAGCATGACGGTTCAGCTCCGCTTGAAGTGCTTCTCCAGGTCCTTCAGCGTCAGGCGGATCGTCGTCGGTCTTCCGTGCGGGCAGTTGCTGGAGCGGTCGATCTGGTCGCGGCGGCGCAGCAACTCGGCGAGTTCGTCGTCGCGGAGGTGGTCGCCTGCCTTAATCGCGGCCTTGCAGGACATCATGTCGAGGACTTCGTGCAGCGCGGCTTCGTCGGAGGGGATGAAGTTGTCGTCGGTGCAGCGGTCGAGCAGGTCGGTCATGAAGGCGACGGGGTCGGCGCCGCGATCAAAGAGCAGCGTGGGGTAGGCGTGGACGGCGATGGTGTTGGGGCCGAGGGGTTGGGCGTCGACGCCGATCTTTTCGAGCAGCGGGCCGATCGTGTCGAGAGCTTCGATCTGGGCGTCGGTGGCCTTGAACGTCGCGGGGGTGAGCATGCGCTGCGATTCGAGCGACCCGGACGATCGCACGCGTTCGATCAGCAGTTCGAACATCATCCGCTCGTGCAGGGCGTGCTGGTCGATGATGACGATGCCCTGCTCGTCCTGCGTGACGATGTAGCTGTCATGCACCTGGAGGATCGGCTTGCTGGACGCGCGGATGCCTTCGTTGAGTTTTTCGTCCTCTTCGTCGTGCGCGCCGTTGCCGTTCCGCGGTTCGTCGCGGGCGATGCCGGCCTCGACGGCGTCCTGCTTGACCTGCTGGTAGACGAAGCCCTTCTGCTTCGGGTCCATGCGTTTGAAGTATTCGACAAACTGGCGGGACTTGGTTTCGTCGTCGGTGGACTGCTCGCCGGTGGCGGTGTCGATGAACAGGTCGGCGGGGTTGATGCCGGCGGGCTTGTTGAACGCGCCGCCGGGGCCGCGCTGGCCGACGGCGATGGACGGCGTGAGGTCGGTGGCGAGCAGGGCCTGGCGGATGACGGCGAGGACCTGGCCGCGCACGGCGTTGGTGTCGGCGAAGCGGACCTCGGACTTGGTCGGGTGGACGTTGACGTCGACCATGGTGGGGTCGACGTTGATGAACAGGACGACCATGGGCTGGAGGTTCGGCTCGATCAGGCCGCGGTAGGCTTCCTTCACGGCGTACATGACGGTGCGGTCGCGGACGGGCCGATCGTTGACGTAGATGTATTGATGCTTGGCGGTGGGCCGGGCAAGGACGGGACGTCCGGCGAGTCCCCAGAGCCTGACGCCGCGCTCGTCGGATTCGAACTCGAGCAGGCCCTCTTCGATCTCGTGTCCGAGCCGGTCGACGCAGCGGCGGCGCGGGGTCTGACCGGGCGGGTAGTCGAAGGTGACGCGATCGTTGTGCGTCATCTTGAAGCCGACGTCGGGGTGGGCCATGGCGAGTCGGCCGAGCGTGTCGTTGATGTGGCCGACCTCGGTGGACGCGGCGCGCATGAACTTGCGACGGGCGGGTGTGTTGAAGAAGAGGTTGCGGACCTCGATGACGGTGCCCGGCGCCATGCCGATGGGTTTGACGCCGACGCGCTGATCCCCGGCCTGCTCGATGACGGCGCCTTCGGGGGAGTCGGGCGTGCGGCTGGAGAGGCGGAGGCGGCTGACGGAGGCGATGGAGGCGAGGGCCTCGCCGCGGAATCCCATGGTGGCGATGGCTTCGAGGTCGATGGCCTCGGCGATCTTGGAGGTGGCGTGGGCCTCGAGGGCGAGTTCGATCTGGTCGAGGGGGATGCCGCAGCCGTCGTCGGCGATGCGGATCAGCTCGCGCCCGCCGTCCTCGACCTGCACGTCGATCCGCGTGGCGCCTGCGTCGAGTGAGTTCTCGACGAGTTCCTTGACGACGGAGGCGGGCCGCTCGATGGCTTCGCCCGCGGCGATCTGGTTGACGAGCAGCGGGCTGAGCTTGCGGATGGGCATTGGGTCATTGTAAGCGGTGGTGGAGGCGCGTCCGACGGCGATGTCGGAAAACGTGTCAGAATGACCAATGACCAAGCACCAATGACCAATGATTCCCGCAGCGTTCGGTCACGGGCATTGGTCATTGGGATTTGGTCATTGGTCATTCACCGGCTTGGACCGGTGACTCCAAGCGCCAGTCCATCCGCCCCTGAGAACAATCGATGTGCGCATGGAAGAACGAGCGGTGGTACTTCTGCACGAGGGGGTAGATGACGTGGCGGTCGGTGTCGGGGATGTCGAGCTGCATGACGTTTTCCCACGGCTGCCATTCGAGGGTGCCCTCGTTGAATTCCATGCGGGTGATGGTGACGGGGTGCATGACTTCGTAGAGGAACAGGAGCCAGTGGTTTTCGTTCTGGTAGGCGGTCTCGGAGATGATGCCGGTGAGGTGCAGGGCCTCGGGTTTGAGCTCGAGTTCGACCTCTTCGTGGATCTCGCGGAGGGCGCAGGCGAGGGGAGATTCGCCCTCGTGCATGTGGAGCTTGCCGCCGATCGGGGAATAGAGGCCGCGGTTGGGGTGCTGGGCGCGGTGGAGGAGCAGCAGTTCGCCGGCGTCGTTGTAGAGGTAGCAGAGGACGCCGATCTTGTAGGGCAGCGGTGCGTCGTCTGCGGGGTTGTGCGGGACGGGTTGGGCTTTGTCGCTGGGGTTGGTCATGGGGCGGACCATGATACGGGGAAATGCGAAATGCGAAACCCGGAGGCGCGCGGCGCTTCGTCCCGGCTTCGGCGGCGGTGAAACACAACGAGCCGACCCGTGATGGGTCGGCCCGAGGTGGTGTGGCTCGTCGTGCGGAGTCACGAAATGGTCAGACGTGATGTCCGGTGTGCATGTGGCCGGGCTTTCCGGCGGCATCGATATGCTCGACGAGCTTCGTGTGGCCTGAGGGGTTGGTGGCGTTGGCGTCGGCGGCGGACTGCGTGCCGCGGGGGCGAGTCTTGCGGTGCGGTGTGCGGACGGTGCGCTGGCGCGGGCGGTGCTTCGCGGCGGACGCGGTGGTCGTGGCGCGTCGCTGCGGGTGTCGTTCGGCGTCGCGTGTGACGTCCTGCGCGGAGAGGCCGGCGGCGTTGACGGACGGGTTGATCATCGCGTAGCCCTTGGGCCAGCTGAGGGCGATGCCGGCGAGGGCGAAGATGAACACGGCGAGGTTGGGCATGAGGTCGCCGGTGTAGAGGTAGACGGAAACGGGGGTCATGGCCCAGAGCCACAGGGCGGTCCACTCGACGGCGGATCCGGTGAGGAAGGCCTTGGGGTCGACACCGACGTCGTCGCGGTTGGTGTCGAAGACGTAGCGTCGTGTGCAGAGGCTGACGGGGACGAGGACGACGCCGGCGGCGATGCCGAGCCACCATCCGAGCCAGGACCAGGCGGGCCCGCCGAGGTTGCCGCGGATCATCCAGTTCAGCAGGATGACGGATCCGGCGAAAGCGAGGGCCAGCAGGAGCGTGGCGCCCCAGGCGAACAGGGCGTAGTGCATGGCTTCGTAGCGTGTGAGGGTCACTCTTTTGTCATCGATCAGGGAAAGCATCTCGGCCACCTCCCGACATGAAACGTCGTGTGAAAGTTCGTTGTCTTATTGAATGCTACGACGGCCGATCGCGTGTCGGCATCAACACGCTGCCTGAACAGGCGTGAGCGATTGACGCAACGCGGGGTGGGCAGAATGCCGAGTTCGCGGCGTGCGGAGGGCGGGGACGTCGTGCCGTCGGGCGGGAAGGTGGGTGAGGCGGGTTGCGGTTTTGCGAGCGTGCGGGGCGGATTCGTGCGAGAATAGTGACGCGTGGTTGATGGGTGCTACTATGTGTAGGTTCAAGGGGGTTTCGCGCATTGGGTACGATGCACGTAACCCTTGGGCTGTCAGATTCAATCTTGCATTGGCGGTGTGAAGTTGGCCGAGACCGGCGACCAGATCGACGAACGTCAGATCGAGGACGCGCGTTTAGCCACGCGCGTGCAGGACGGTGAGAAGTCTGCGCTGGCGTCGCTGTACACCCGCTACCACCCGATGGTTTACGGGTACTTCCGTGCCCGGGTGCTGGACACGCACGTGACGGAGGACCTGGCGCAGGAGGTGTTCTTGCGGATCTTCGGCGCGATCGGTCGTTTCGACACCGAGCGGCGTTTCCAGAGCTGGCTGATGGGGATCTGCCGGAACGTGCTTCGGGAGCACGTCCGCGGGATCCGCCGTCGCAAGGAGATCATGTGGACGGAGCTGTGCCTGGAGCTGGAAGAGATGGTCGACGAGGACAGCCTGTATGACGACGTGCTGCACATGGTGCCGGGGTGCATGGCGACGCTGAGCGAGTCGGCGTCGCAGTCGCTGCACTGGCACTACATGGGCGGTCAGAAGATCGACCAGATCGCGCGTCGTCTCAAGCGGTCGGTGGGCGCGGTGAAGGTGCTGATGGTGCGGGCACGCCAGGCGCTGAAGCGGTGCATCAAGAAGCAGATGACCGCCCCGGCGGACGGCGACACGAATGAAGGCGGAGCGGACGAAGGCGGAACGATCGAATGAACGAACGCGAACTCGAACTCATCGAACTGATCCAGTCGCAGCTTCCGGCGGACCTGACCGAGGAGCAGCTGGAGGAGCTGCGCACGGTGATGCGGACCAGCGCGCCGTTGCGTGACGCGATCCTCGACGAGCTGCGGCTCGAGCAGGGCCTGGCGACGCGGTTGGCGCCCGAGGGGATGCAGCCGGACGAGTGGGTCGACCACATCTCGCGTGTGGCGTCGGCGCGGCGGCGGTCGAAGTTCATCTGGATCAACTCGATCATTCTTGTCGCCGCGCTGCTGATCGGCGGCGGGGTGATGCTGGTGTCGAGCATCCAGGTCGAGAAGACGCCGGAGGTCGCGTCGAACGACAACCCCGGCGAGGGCGAGGTGCAGCCGGCGAATCGCGAACCGGACAAGACGGACAAGAAGGACGACAAGCCGGACAAGGCGCGT
>WGMA01000002.1 GCA_016125285.1 Phycisphaera sp. | reverse complement strand
TTGAATCGTTCGTCGTCCATGACGGTGCTCCTTGTAAAAGGGATGAAGCAACACCATCATGCCGGCGAACGTTTTTACGCGCAACCCACCCTAACTGCTCCGCCGGCGCGAACCTATAGCCGTGGCGCAATATCCTGCGGGGGGAGAGGGGAGCGGCGAGCCGGGGCACGGCGTGCGACGCAGATCGAAACTCAAAAATCCAAAATCCAAAATCGAAATCTTCCCGCCCTTCCACTACACTCTTCGGCCATGCTGAAAGCGATTGTCTTTGATTTCGATGGCGTGATCGTCGACTCCGAGCCGCTGCACTACCGGGCCTTCCTCGAGGTGCTCAAGCCGGTCGGCGTGTCGTTCGATTACGGGACGTACATGCGCGACTACATCGGCTACGACGACCGCGACGCGATGCGGGCGTTCAGCTCGGAGTTCGGGTTCGCGATGGACGACGCGAAGATGGCGTCGATGATCGAGGACAAGGCCGAGGCGTTCGAGCGGATCGTGCACGAAGGCATCGAGCCGTTCGCGGGCGTGGCGGAGCTGATCGAGGCGGCGGCCGCGGCGATGCCGATCGCGATCTGCAGCGGCGCGCTGCGTGCGGACATCCAGGCGATCCTGCCAGCCATCGCGGGCGGACGACTGACGAGCCGGTTCCACGCGATGGTGACCGCCGACGACGTGGAGCACTCGAAGCCGGACCCGCAGAGCTACGCGCTGGCGGCCGAGCGGCTGGGCGTCGCGCCCGGCGAGTGCCTGGCGATTGAGGACACGCCGACCGGCCTGCAGTCGGCGCGGCACGCGGGATTGATGACGCTCGCGGTGGCCAACACCTACCCCGCGGACATCCTCACGGGCCACGCCACGCGTATCGTCGGCTCGCTGGAGGGGCTGACGGTGGAGCAGTTGCGGGAGTGGTACGTGTAGGCATGAAAAAGGCTGCGATCACCGAGTGATGATCGCAGCCGTTGGGTTCCCGATGTATTCGAAGGCTTCACCCTCACCCCTGCCCTCTCCCTCAAGGGAGAGGGTGGAAGGTCACGCGTCCTTCTGCTTGTCTTCCTTGACCTTGCCCAGCACGCCGGGCAGTTCGACGCCGGCCTGCTCGGCCAGCTCGTGGATCTGCGGCAGCGAGCCGATGAGTCCGCGGAGGAAGTTGGCGGTCGAGCCGTTGCCGTCGGCGCCGCTGGCGCCCGAATCCCAGACGGTGACCTTGTCGATCTTGAGGTTCTGGATAGCCTTGACCTGCTCGCGGACGAGCTCGGGCATCTTCTCGACCATCAGCAGGGTCGGCACGAGGTTCATGTTGCCGCCGGCGGCCTTCATGAGGTTCGTGTAACCGATCGCCTTGGCGTCGAGCACGGCCTTGACGCCCTCGGCCTCGGCCTTGTACTTCGCCAGCACGCCGTCGGCTTCACCCTGGGCGATGCGACGGATGCGTTCGGCCTCGGCGTCGGCGGCGATCTCGATCTGCTGGCGCTCGATCATCTCCTGCGTGATGACCTCCTTCTCGAGGCGGGCCATCTCGCGTTCCTTCTCGGCGATCAACACGTCACGCTGCGCCTCGGCCAGCGCGACCTCACCGCGACGCTTCGCCTCGGCCTGACGCTCGTCGAGCGTCGCCTCGTAGGCCGCGATCGCGGCCTTCGACTCGTTCTCGCCCTTGATCGCCTCGGCTTCGAGCGTGGCGACCTTCACACGCTGGGCCATCTCGGCCTGCTTGCGGCCCTCGGCCGTCAACGCCGCCTGCTCGGCCACCGCGACCTCCTGCTCGCGACGCGCCTCGGCCTCGCCACGCACGCCTTCGGCCTCGAGTTTCGCCACCGCGACACGCTGGTCACGCTCGGCCTGCTTGCGACCGGCCTCCGCGTGCGCGTGCTGCGTGGCGACCTGAACGTCTCGCTCGCGGTGCGCCGACGCCTCGCCGATCTGACCGCTACGCTCGGCCTCGGCGACCTCGATCTTCGCCTGGTTGATCGCCTCCGCCGCGGCCTTCTTGCCCAACGCCTCGATGTAGCCCGACTCGTCGGTGATGTCGCGGATGTTCACGTTGATCACGCCGAGGCCCAGCTTGTTGAGCTCCGCGTCGCAGAACTTGTTGACCAGATCGAGGAACTTCTCGCGGTCCTGGTTGATCTCCTCGATCGTCAGCGTCGCGATCACCAGACGCATCTGACCGAGGATCACGTCGCGCGCCTGCGCGGCGATGTCGCGCTCGGCCAGGCCGAGCATGCGTTCCGCGGCGTTCTGCATGATGTTGGGATCGGTCGCGATGGCGATCGTGAACGTCGACGGGACGTTGACGCGGATGTTCTTCTTCGACAGCGCGCTGGTCAGGTCGATCTCGATGGTCATCGGCTCCAGGGACATGTACATGTAGTCCTGGATGATCGGGTAGACGAGCGCGCCACCGCCGTGGATACAGCGTGCGGTCGCGGTGCCGCCGGTCTTGCCGTAGACGACGAGGATGCGGTTGGACGGGCACCGGCGGTAGCGGTTGACGAGGTAGAACAGGATGGAGATGAGGATCGCACCGGGAATGCCGATGAAGATCGCGATCTCGCCCCAGCCCCATCCGCCTCCGCCGCCCGACTGGGCAAGGAGCGGCAGGTTGCTTATCAAGTTCATCATGTGTGTCCCCTTTTCGTGATCGCCCCGGTTGTGGGCGTGTGGTGGTTTGGTGTCAGAGCGGCTCGACCACGAGCACGCCGTCGTCACGCACCTCGATCACCTTGACGGTCGTGAACGAGTCGATCGAGTCGGCCGAGCTGACGGCGCTCATCACGGACTTGCGTCCGCCGATGGTGACCTCGACCTGCCCGGCGCCCGAGCCCTTCTCCGGGATCTTGAGGTAGACGCGACCGGTGGCGCCGACACAGGAGTGCACGTCGTAGTGGCCGGACTGCTGGAGCCGCTTGAGGCTGTACATGCCGCCGGAGGCGAGCATCATCATGGAGAATCCGAAGGCTGAGGCGACCGCCGCGGAGAGGAATCCGTTGAACTCCCACTCGGTGCGGCAGAGGTAGCCCATCCAGCCGGCGGACATCATGAACGAGAGGATCGACAGCAGCGAGATGATGCTGAAGCCGACGTCGTGGACCTCGATGCCGCCGATGTCCGCGTCGGCGTCGACGTCGAAATCGCCGGTGTGCACGTCGCCGCCGATGAACATCATGACCAGGCGGATGCCGAACAGCAGCGAGCCGATGCTGCCCATGAAGAAGTAGATCGTGGTGTCCGGCGAGAAGCTGAACACGCGTTCCTTGAACGTCATGTCGCTCGCGGCGAGGACGGCTAGATCGGTCAGATGTTCGATCATTTGGGTTCCTTCGGAGCCGTTCGCGGTGAGGTGTTTGCGACCCCGTGATCAAGTCTTCTACCTAAAGCTAAGACGCGTGGGCGCAGGGGTCAAGCTGAAGACGGTGCAAAGATGCGTGATCGTGCCACTAACGCGAGCAGGGACGTGCGGCGTGCCTCAATTGGCACATCGTGACGCAACGCCACGCCGGGTCGGAGCGGACCGCAGGCTCGGGGCGATGAGTGTGGGTCCGAGCCGGGACTGCGCTGCGTCCGGGCTTTGCGGCGTTACACTGGGGTGATGGTTTGGGGATTGTTGATCCTGATGGCGGTGGCGTGGGTGCTGCTGGTGGTGATCGGCGCGGCGGTGATGGTGCGCGTGATGACGCACCCGCCGCGGCGCACGGCCGGCGCGGCGGTCGCGCAGGGGTTGCCGCTGGACCCCGGCGACGCGGGGCTCGACTACGGCACAATCACGTTCACCGATGCGACGGGCGTCGAGATCGAGGCGTGGAGCGTGCGCGGCGGCGACGACGACGGGCCGATCGTCGTGATGCTGCACGGCTGGGGCGACTCGCGGATCGGCATGCTGCTGTGGTACGAGACGGTCGCGCCCGGCGCGGCGCGTCTGGTGATGTTCGACCAGCGCGGGCACGGCGACTCGCCCCACCCGCGCTACGGGTGGTCCGACACCGAGCGCGTCGACGTGCTGCGACTCGTCGACAAGCTCTGCGAGCGCGACGCCAGCGCCCGCCTGGGCAGCGTGTCCAAACGCGGAGCGGGGCTCGGCGCGCGGGCTCAGCCGATCGTGCTGATGGGGTTCTCGATGGGCGCGGCGACGGCGATCGACGCGGCGGTGGTCGCGGGCCCCGAGAAGGTCACCGCCGTGATCGCCGACTCGCCGTTCCGACACGTCGACGTGGTCACGGCGCGGATGGTGCGGGCGCAGCGTCTGCCCGCGAGGCCGTGGGTGTGGGTGTCGATGCTGTGGCTGGCGATGCGCGGGGCGCACGTGCGTCGGTGGGACACGGCGGACCGCGCCGCGGCGATGACGCAGCCGCTGCTGATCCTGCACGGCACGGAGGACCGCGTCACGCCGCCGACCGACGCGCAGTCGATCGCGGAGGCCGCGCCGCAAGCGCGGGTCGTCGAGTTCCCCGACGCCGGCCACCTCGCCGCGGCCTGCGTCGACACCGAGCAGTACGCCGCGACCGTGCGCGACTTCCTCACCTCACTGGCGTAAAAGCCGCAAAAACCGCAAGAATCGTCATGAAATAAAAAAGGCCCGGCCCTCAGAAAGAGGAGCCGAGCCCTTCCGGGGGCAAGGTTGTGGTGTTCACTCAGCGTTCATTCGCGGTGAACACAAGGAAGTATAGCTTGACGGTGCGCCGAAGCAAGCCCTTTTTGTCCTGTCGAAAACTCACAATTAATTTGGCTAAGGATATTTCCACCTCAGGCAGCATGATCAGATTCACGCGCCGAGGCGCTCGCGGACAAACCGCGCGCGGAACTCACGTCGTTCGGGTCCGCCGAGCGGGCGCGCCGCGATCTTCTGCAGGTGCGCCGACTGGATCAGCAGCATCAGCTCGTTGACGTTCTGCATGCTCACAGAGTCGATACGGTCGAGGCACAGGCCGAGGCGCAGGTAGCTCAGCAGGTACAGCGCCTCTTCGCTGCCGAGCAGACGCGCGGTGCTCAGCGTGCCCCACGCGCGGAACACCTTGTCGTCGAGCACCGTGGCGCGATGGTCCGCCAGCGCGCGGCGCGCCTTGCGTTCGTACTCGACGATCTGCGGGATCACCACATCCTGGAAGTCGAAGAGGATCTGCCCCTCGCTCTTGCCGAGCGTCGTCTGGTTGGAGATCTGGAACAGGTCGCCGACGGCCTCGGTGCCCTCGCCGTAGAACCCGCGGACCGCCAGGTGCATGTCCTTCGCGGCGCGGCGCACCTTGTCGATCTCGCCGGTCAGCTTGAGTCCAGGCAGGTGCAGCATGACCGACACGCGGATGCCGGTGCCGACGTTCGTCGGACACGCGGTGAGGTAGCCGAGCTGCGAGGAGAACGCGAAGTCGAGCTGGCGTTCGAGCACGTCGTCGACGACGTCGGCCTGGTCGTACGCGTCCTGCAACTGCATGCCGGTGCGCAAGACCTGCAGGCGGACGTGGTCTTCTTCGTTGATCATCACGGCGATCGACTCGTCCTCGCTGATCGCCACGGCGCGGGGGCTGGTCGCCTTGCTGTGCTGACGCGAGATCAGGTGGCGCTCGACGAGCAGCTTGCGGTCGAGCGACGACGCGTCGTTGAGGTCCACCCAGTGCAGGCCCGGCGTGATGTCCGCCCGCGCGATGCTCATGCGGCAACGCTCCAGCAGGTCACGCCGCTGGTTCGTGTCGGCGCGCCCGACGAACGGATACCCCGCGAGGTTGCGCGCCAGCCTTACGCGGCTCGACAGCACGACGTCCTGGTCCGGCCCGCCGCCGCGCATCCACTGTCCCGCTTTGTCGCTCGCGTGTTCCGTCATGTCAGTCGTCTTCCGCCTCGACCCGGCTGAGCTGGTCACGCAGGTTCGCCGCACGCTCGTACTGCTCGGCGTCGACCGCCTCGGCCAGCTCCCGCCGCAGCTGCATCAGCCGCCGCTGACGGATCTCGTCGATCCCCGCACGCGAAGGCACCTTGCCCACGTGCTGGCTCGCGCCCTCGTGCGCCCGGCCCAGCAGCGGCGCCAGCGCCTCCTCGAACGCGTCGTAGCAGTGCGGGCAGCCCAGCAGCCCCGACTTGCGGAACTCCTCCTGCGTCATCCCGCACCCCTCGCAGCGCACCGTCTGCTGCGTCGGCTCCAGCGCGCCGTGCTTGATCATGAACTTCTCGAGCAGATCGCTGATGTGCGGCGTCGACGCCTTGACCGCCACGCCCTCGTCCACCGCGCACGATTCGCACAGGTGCTTCTCGATCTTCTGACCGCCCTTGATCTCGATCAGATGAACGGTGGCCGGTTTGTCGCAGCTGTCACACTTCATTTACGGGAAATCCCCTCTGCGCCAACATTCGCCTCATTCTAGAGACGCACGGCGGACCGATCAACGAACGGTAGAAGAGCACAAAAGGCTTATAACAGACTTGCACGCCTTGCGTTCGTCCTGGGTCCCGCCCATCGCACACTCACGGCACCCACATCTCGCCGACCGGACCCGGACCCGCGGGGTGGCCGCTGATCGGATCGCCCTCGACCTTGATCGCGTCGTCTTCGTCCGGCTCGTCGGGCAGGCGATCCGGCTTGTGCATCTGCGGGAAGCGGTTGTGCTCGGCCTCCCACAGCGCGTCTTCGAAGAAGCCGATCAGTTCGTCGAAATCGTGGACGCGCGAGCGGCGGCTCGGGTCGAGCATCATGCCGATCACGTCGGTCGTCTGCTTGTGCACGCGGCAGCCGAACTGCTCGGGGGTCGGCGGGTGTTGCTGCAAGGCCAGCAGCGTCGACGCCTTCATCAGCCGCTGCTCGAACGGCGGCCGCCCCGTCAGCATGTAAAACAGCGTGCATCCCAGGCCGTAGATGTCGACGCGGTGATCGAGTTGCCGGTGGCGCAGCGCCTCGGGCGCGACGAAGCCCGGCGTGCCCAGCGCGCCCTGCGGCGCCTTGTCGCCGATCAGCAGCACGCTGCTCAGGTCGATGAGCTTCGCCCGGCCTTCGGCGTCGAGCAGGATGTTGCCGGGGATCACGTCGCGGTGCAGGTGTCCGGTGCGTTTGATCGCCTGCAGGCCGCGCGTCACGTCCAGCGCGATGCGCAGGGCCGCGTCTTCGTGCAGCCCCATCACGGCGCGGTGCGCCACCGCCTGTCGCACCGACCCGCCCCCGAGGTATTCGAGTTCGAGGTAGAGGTGGCCGTCCGGCTCGGCGGTCGACAGCAGCTTCACGACGTGGGTGTCGTCGATCTCGCCGAGCACGCGCGCCTCGTTCCGCAGCCGACCGGGCAGCAGCGGATCGTGATGCTCGCCGGGCCGCGCCACCTTGAGCGCGACGATCCGCTTGCGCACGCGGTCGTAGGCGCGGTAGACGACCGCCAGGTCGCCACGCCCCACCGCCTCGAGCACCAGCAGGTCTTCGAACCACCCGCCGACGCCGATCCGCTCGTTGCATTTGGGGCAGTGAATCACGGAGAACGGCTCGATGCGGCTCACGTCCAGCCTCACGCCGCAGCCGGGGCACCGCACGTGGTGCATGCTCGAGATGGGCAGGTTCCCGTCCATGGTTCCATGATGACGGCCCGCCCTCGCACGACGTATCGGGGCATCTCCGATTCCCAACGCGGATCCGCCCCGCTGTTTGGCGGGTTCAGACGCGCTGCCTCGATGAATTTTTGACCCCGATTCGACTTGCTTGAGACGCAAGTTCTGTAAACAATATGTCCACGAATCACACTTTGCCGGACGTTCATTCGTATTCAGTTTCAGCGCCATGCCGAACATCTACAAGTTTCGCTGTCCGCATTGTCACAAGAAGCACGGCGTGCCGCCGGAGTACGTCGGCAGGGTCGTCGAGTGTGGCGGCTGTGGCAATCGAATCCACGTCATCGGCGAAGAGGCCACACCGCCGCCGGCCACCCACGGCCAGACCAAGAAGCCGGCCGCGCCGACCGGCCCCTCCGACACCGAGATCAGCAGCTTCTTCGACGGCGACGACTCGACGGGTCAGTGGAAGCCCACCAAGAACAAGCGGAAGCCGCCGTCTCAGCGATGACGCGCGACAATCCAAAACCAGCGCCGGGTTGGACCGGTATGCGCGCGACAGGAGCCCCGCGCAAAACTCACACGCTGCGTATAGGGTGACGCGCCCAGCGGCTATGATTCGGCTCGGGTGGATTACAAGGGGGCCAGAGGCATGGCGACAGAAGATGTTCTTGTCGGAACGTGGGACTTGGAGAGGTTCTACCAATCGCAGCCTGGCGAACTGTTTTCCAAGCGTCAATTGGTTTTCACCGAGCGATCGAAAGATGGCGAAGCGGTTGCGGCCTACATCCGAAATGGTGATCAGTACGAATACGCGTTGGTCGGCAAAGAGGTCGAGATTCCGATCATTGGCACCGAACTGAGCCGCATCACGTGGCGCGGCGCGTGGATCAGCATGGGCGGCAATCAGACCGCGACGTTTGTTTTCGCGCTAAGCGACGACGGCACGGAACTCCACGGCGCGTACGTTGTTCCCGGAATGGAACAATATCCGCAACCGATCTGGGCCCAACGTCGCCCACAGGCATGACCGAAGTCCACCCCCGCCGCTTCCTCAACCAACCTCAACACAAAACAAAACCCCGGCGTTAACCGGGGTTCGTCTGCGTCTTTAACAGGCCCGCCAGGAATCGAACCTGGAACCTCCTGAACCAGAATCAGGCGTTCTGCCAATTGAACTACGGGCCTAAGTCCGTGACGTATCACCGCGTGGTGTTACTTGGCCATCGCGTTCAGGCGCTTGGCCAGGCGGCTCTTCTTACGCGCCGCGGCGTTCTTGTGGATCGTGCCCTTGGCGGCGACCTGATCCAGCACCTTGGTCGTGGCGCGGTAGAGTTCGCCGGCCTTCGCCGCGTCGCCACCGTGCACCGCCTCGTCAAACGCCTTCTCGGCGCCCTTGACCTGACGCTTGCGCCAGCGATTGATCGCCCGCCGCATCAGATTTTGACGGATCCGCTTCTTCGCAGACCTCGAATGAGCCATCGTCTGTTACCTCACTGCGTTAACGTTCGTCCGGCCACCGATGGCCGAGCCGAACATTATGACCCGATCTCTACGGAAATCAAGGGGCGTCCGGTCGGTTTTTTCCGGCACGGGGCCCGGCGTTACAATCGAGACATGATACGCAGGCCGCGACACGTCGTCACCTGGGCCGTGGGAACCGCCGCCGCCCTGCTCGCCGCAGCCCCCGGCCCGGCCCGCGCCCAATCGCCGCGCCACGAGGGCTTTGCCCCCGTCGAGCAGGGCATCGCCGACGTCGACCCCCTGCGTGACAGCCTCCGCCAACTCGCGCCGGGCATCGGCCCCGTCGGCCAGGAGTCGTGGATCTACCAGCGTGTCGACCCCAGCGGCCGGGCCGTGCGCCCCGACCGGCTTTACCTGATCGCCCCGGGCGTAGTGGCCGAGTACGACCGCTCGCAGTACATCCGCATCACCGACGACGACCGCACGTACATCCTTCAGAAGATCCCGCCGAACACCGTGTTCCACATCGGCCTGCCGACCGCCCCGCCGCCCGGGCAGCTCAACGGCTCGATCGTCGGCTCGACCACGCCGCGCCGACAGATCGCCGCCCCACCGCCGATCGTGACCCGCACCGACTGGACCGCGTGGGCCCAGCACCGGCGCGAAATCCAGCGCACGCTCATCAACGCGATCCACCGCGTGTCCGACACCGCGCCGAAGTGACCGAACGGAAAAGGCCCCGCCCTTCGTGGGCGAGGCCCTGGTCAGTGGATCTTCAATTCAGGACGGCGCGGGTTACTTGATCTCGATCTTCCGCGGCTTGACCTCTTCACGCTTGTCGAGCTTGAGGTACAGCACGCCTTCCTTCAGCTCCGCGTTGACCTTGCCCTCGTCAACCGTGTTCGGCAGCGAGAAGCTGCGGTACACGCGGGTGAAGGTGCGCTCGGTCAGGTGCTGCGTGGCGTCTTCCTTCTTCTCGGTCTTGCGCTCGGCCGCGATGGTCAGCACGCCGGACTCCAGCGTCACATCGACCTCGTCCTTCTTGAACCCGGGCATCTCCGCCTCGACGTAGATGTGGTTCTCGTCCTCGTGGATGTCGACGGGGTACGACGCGACCCAGCGACCCTCGGTCGAGCCGCCGTTGCTGCGCCCCAGCGCACGGTCGAACTCGCGCTGCAGCATTTCGAACGGATCGTCCCATACGCTTCGTACGTTCTTTCTGAGGGTGGGTAACATGGCGATTCTCCTTTGCGATGCTTGCTCCCAGCCGGCCTTTCCCGAAACACGCGGCGGCGCCGGCGATGCTCACTCCGCCGCTCACTCGTTGCGTAAGACATACGGTCAAACCGCGTGCCAAAGCGGCGTTCGTCACAGCGGCCGAATTGGCTTGGATTTACGGAAAAACGGCCGATTGCGTGTCGCTGCCAGATTGGCAACCACGCCGCCGACGGTTGCAAGGTTGACACCATCGCGAGGGGTGACGGACGCGCGGGCGCGCGACACGCGCAGACGTCAAATCTGGTCGAACAGGCTCGGCGTGTCGGAGTCGCCGCGCTTCTTCGTCTTACGTTTCGTTGCGGGTTTGTCCGGCGCCGCGGGCTTGTCGTCGGGCGGTGTCTGACGCGGCTTGCCCTTGCGCTGTTTAGACCCGGACGTCGTCGACGTGTCGCGCGCGGCGTCTGCCTTTTCGCTGCGATGCGTGTCGGTGACCTGCGAGTCGACGCGGCCGTCGGCGAGGTGCGTGGTGATCGCGTCGCCGGGCTTGATCGCCGCGGCGCTGCGCAGCAGTTGGCCATCGGCGTCGGTGGTGTACGTGTAGCCGCGCTTCAGTACGCTCGCGGGACCGACGGACGTGAGCTGGCGCTCGAGGGCGTCGACGTGTCGGCGACGCGCGGCGAACTGCTCGCGTGCGATCGCGTCGAGTCGTTGCGCGAGCGCGTCGAGGCGGGTGCGTGCCACGGCGGCGCGGGCCTTGGGGTCGCGCTGCGTCAGCGTGTGGTGACACTCGGCCAGCTGCGCCCGCAGATCGGCCAGGCGGTCGCGCATCGCGGTGCGGAGACGGTGGGCGTCGTGCTCGAGCGACTCGCGGCGGCGCTGGATCAGCTCGCCCGGCCGACGGAACAGCTCGTGCCGCGCCAGCGAGTCGAGGCGTGCGGCGGCGCGTTCGGCGCGGCGACGCAGCGCGGTGGTCAGTCGCCCGGCGAGCTGATCGACGTGCTGCAGTTCCGCGGCGGCGTCCGGCACGAGGCGCATCGCGGCCTGCGTGGGCGTCGAGCAGCGGAGGTCGGCGACGAGCTCGGCGATCGACGTGTCGGTCTCGTGGCCGATCGCCGCGGCGATGTAGACGTCGCAGTGGTAGACCGCGTCGGCGACGACACGCTCGTTGAACGCCCACAGGTCCTCGAGGCTGCCGCCGCCGCGTGTGACGATCACCGCGTCGACGCCCAGTTCGGCGTGCTGCTTGCTGAGTGCGTTGATCGCCGCGGCGACCTCACCGGCCGCGGCCGCGCCCTGCACCTTCACGTCGATCACGCTCAGCTTCACGCCCGCCCAGCGCTGCCGCGCGGTGCGGATCACGTCCTGCAGCGCCGCGCCGTTGGCGCTGGTCACCACCGCGATGTGCGTCACGAACGCCGGCATCGGCCGCTTGTGCTCGTCGGCGAAATAGCCCGCCTGCCGCAGCTCGTCACACAGCTCGCGGAAGCGCAGCTCCAGCGCCCCCTGGCCGACGGGCTCGAGCTTGTCGATGTACATCTGCAGGCGCCCCTGCGGCCCGTAGTAGTCGAGCTTGCCGGTCGCGACGACCTGCTGCCCGCGCTGCGGCGTGAATCCGCACTTCTTCGCCGCGGACTGCCACATCGCACAACTCAGCACGTTCTGCTCGTCCTTGAGCGACAGGTACCAGTGGTTGCGATCGGAAAAGTTGCTCACCTCGCCGACCACCTTCAGCGGCGACGGCGTGCGATCCGCGAGCACGCGTTTGAGCAGGTCCGTCACCTGCGTCACGCTCATCGGCCGCTCGCCCGGCATCTCGCCGTACCGCTTGCGCTCGCGCCGAGCCGGCGTGCCGGCGTCGGGCTTGTCGACTTTGTCGGGATCGAACGGGAGGCGGTCCATGATGCTGGTCACTGCCTGATGCTCGATGCTGGATGCCAGATGCTGGATGGCTCCGCGACATCGCGCATCCAGCAACCAGTATCCAGCATCTGACTCAAATCATTCGTCATTCCTGGCGTGCCAGGTTCTGTTTGTACCAGTCGCACGTCGCGGCGAGCCCGGTGTCGAAGTCGACGAGCGGCTCGTAGCCGAGCGTGCGTTTCGTCTTGCTCATGTCGGCCTGCGAGTGCAGCACGTCGCCGCCGCGCGACGGCTGGTGTACCGCGGCGAGGTCGGCGTGTCCGTATCGCGCGGCCATGCGTTGATACAGTTCGTTGACCGACACGCGACCGCCCACCGCGACGTTGAACACCTCGCCGAGCAGCGGACCGTCGTGTCGCGCGGCGAGCAGGTTGGCGTGCACGGCGTTGGCGACGAAGGTGAAGTCGCGCGACTGCTCGCCGTCGCCGAAGATCACGCCGGGCCTGCCAACGTGCAACGCCTTGGCGAACGCGGCGATGACCGCGGCGTATGCCGAGTGCGGGTTCTGCCGCGGGCCGAAGATGTTGAAGTAACGCAGCACCGCGGTGTCGACGCCGTAGCTGTTCGCCCAGGCGCGCATCGCGTGCTCCCCGGCCAGCTTCGTCGCCGCGTAAGGGCTCAGCGGCAGCGGCGGCATCGTCTCGACCTTCGGCGTCGAGCCGTCGCCCGGCGGGTTGCCGTACGCGCTGCTCGACCCGGCGAACATCACGCGACCCACCCCCGCCGCCCGCGCCGCCTGCAGCACGTTGACCGTGCCGATGACGTTCACGTCGTAATACAGCTCGGGTTCCTTGAGGCTGCGCGGCACGGAGCCCAGCGCCGCCTGGTGGAACACGAAGCGGCACCCCGCCGTCGCCTTACCGATCGCCTCGGCGTCCGTGATCGACGCGGTGATCTGTTCGACGCCGTCGCCGAACCCATCGAGGTTGGCCCAGTCGCCGCCGGACAGGTCGTCGAAGGCCACGACGTCGGCCCCGAGGGCGACGAGCGTCTCGATCAGGTGCGAGCCGATGAACCCCGCCCCGCCGGTCACCAGCACACGCGCGCCGCTGAAGGATTCACCGTGAATGGATTGCCAATCGATCATGCGACGCAGGATAGCAGACCGAATAACCAATGCCCAAGCACCAATGACCAATGCAGACAGGCCACGGCAGAATCCGGCCATTGGGCATTCGTGCTTGGGCCTTGGTCATTTACCAGCCGTGGGCGTCAATGCTAGACACGGTGTTACCCGCCACCTATCCTCGTCGGCTGAACCCATAACGGAGTGCGACGATGGCGGTACCCATGCTGGATTTGTCCGCGGAGAACGGCCCGCTCAAGGACGAGCTGCGGGCGGCGTTCGACGCGATCCTCGACACGAATCAGTTCATCCTCGGCAAGGCGGTCGACGCGTTCGAGAAGGCGCTGGCGTCGTACTGCGGCGTCGAACACGCGATCGGCATCAGCAGCGGCACCGACGCGCTGCTCGTGGCGCTGATGGCGCTGGAGATCGGCCCGGGCGACGAGGTGCTGTGCCCGACGTTCACGTTCTTCGCCACGGCGGGCGTGGTGCACCGCGTCGGCGCGACGCCGGTGTTTGTCGACATCGATCCCGCGACGTTTAACATCGACGTCGCCGCCGCGGAGGCCGCGATCACCGAGCGCACGAAGGCGATCATCCCCGTGCACCTGTTCGGCCGGTGCGCGGACATGACGGCGGTGTCGGCGATGGCCGCGCGGCGCGGCATCGAGGTGATCGAGGACGCGGCCCAGTCGATCGGCGCCAAGCACGGCGACCGCACGTGTGGCTCGATCGGGCGTGTGGGCTGCCTGAGCTTCTACCCGACGAAGAACCTCGGCGGCGTGGGCGACTCCGGCGCGGTGCTGACCAACGACGCCGACCTCGCCCAGCGCATCCGCCAGCTTCGGCTGCACGGCCAGACCGACGAGTACCGCCACGAGTACGTCGGCGGCAACTTCCGCATCGACGGGCTGCAGGCCGCGGCGATGTCCGTGAAGCTGCCGCACCTCGACGGTTACACGGCCGGGCGTCGCGCCGCGGCGTCGCGCTACGCCGACCTGCTGGCCGACACGCCGCTGACGCTGCCCGCCGACGACACGCACGGCCTGCACGTGTTCAACCAGTACACGGTCCGAGCGCCGCAACGCGAGGGCCTGATGCAGCATCTCAAAGCAACCGGCATCGGGCACAAGGTGTATTATCCGTTGCCGCTGCACCTCCAGCCGTGCTTCGCGTACCTCGGTTACGAGGCGGGCCGGCTGCCGGCGGCGGAGGCCGCGTCGCGTGAGGTGGTGAGCCTGCCGATGTTCCCGACGCTCACCGCCGAGCAGCAGCGTGAGACCGCCGCGGCGATCGCGGGATTCTACGGAAGCGCCGAATGACCACGACGCAGACGTCACAGCCGCCGACCAACGCCGGGCCCGCGCCCGACGCGATCGTGGCGCTGCGCAAGATCTACAAGTCGTTCGGCAAGCAGCAGGTGCTCAAGGGCCTCGACCTCGACGTCGAGGAAGGCAAGACGACCGTCGTGATCGGGCCCAGCGGCTGCGGCAAATCCGTCATGCTCAAGCACATCGTCCGCCTGCTCGAACCCGACAGCGGCACCGTGTGGTTCGACGGGCAGCGCATCGACGAGCTGCCCGAATCGCAGCTCGCGGCCGTCCGCATCCAGTTCGGGTTCCTGTTCCAGCTCAGCGCCCTGTTCGACTCGATGAACGTCGAGCAGAACATCTGCTTCCCGCTGTCGGAGCACACGCCGATGACGCCCGAGCAGCAACGCGATCGCTGCAAGGAAGTGCTGCACCTGATGGACATGTCGGGCAACGAGGCGAAGATGCCGGCGGAGCTCAGCGGCGGGCAGAAGAAGCGCATCGCCCTGGCCCGCGCCATCGCCCTCAAGCCCCGTGTCATCCTCTACGACGAGCCGACGACCGGCCTGGACCCGATCCGCGCCGACGAGATCAACCTGCTGATCGCGCGTCTGCAGCGCGAGCTGAATGTCACGAGCATCGTCGTGACGCACGATATGCACAGCGCGTACGAGATTGCCGACCGTATTGTCATGCTCTACGATGGCGTCTTCGTCGCCGACGGCACGCCCGACGAGATCAAGGCGTGGGACGACAAGCACGTCCAGGACTTCATCACGGGGCGGTCGGAGTTGCGAGAGGGGCCCGGCTCGACGGGTTGACGCGAGCGTCATATGAAAGAGACCACACGCAACTTTGTCGTCGGACTCACCGCCATCCTCGGCCTGGTCGCGCTGTGCTACATGATCGTGCTGTTCGGCGAGGTCCCGGTGTACCTGCAGAACACCTACTTCATCCAGATCCACCTGGACGACGCCAACGGCCTGGCCAACGGCGCGCGTGTGAAGTTCGCCGGGCTCGACGTGGGCGACGTGGAGAAGATCGTCATCAAGGACGACCCCGCCGAGGGCGTCCTGGTGACCTGCAACATCGAGAAGGAATTCAAGATCCCGACGAACGCGATCGTCGTGTCCGAGGGCAGCATCCTGGGCGGCGCGGCGCAGGTGAAGATCACGCCGGCGCCGCGCAAGGAAGGCGAGCCGATCCCTCCGTCGCTGCCGCAGGACGGCACGGGCGAGCTGCGCGGCGTGGCGTCGAGCGTCACCGCCGCGCTCACCGAGATGGCGCAACGGCTCGAGGTCGAGCTGACCACCCAGCTGCGGAAGTTCGGCGACCTGTCCGACAAGGTCATCGCCCTGGCCGACGAGTATCAGAAGGTCGGCGAGAACGCCAACAAGCTGCTCGAGCAGCGCGACCCCGCGTCGGTCGACGCCGGCATGGCCAAGCCGAACCTCTCGACGATCCTCGCCCGCGCCGACAGCCGCATGGGCGAGCTGAAGGCCACGCTCGATAACATCAACAAGGTGCTCGGCGACAAGCAGATGCTCGATGACCTGCGTGCGACGCTGGCCAACGCCAAGGGCGTGACGGGCGACGCACGCAAGGTCGCCGGCAAGGCCGAGCTGCTCATCGACGACGCCCGCAAGGCCGCGGACAACATCAACGTCAAGCTCGGCCAGCTGACCGACCGCTACGTCGCCGTCGCCGACGACCTGTCCAAGACGCTGGCGGAGATGAACGGCCTGCTCGCCGACGCCCGCGCCGGCAAGGGCTCGCTCGGTCGCCTGATGCAGGACCCGCAGATGTACAACTCGCTGACCGACGCCGCCAACCGCCTCTCCGACGCGTTGAAGGAAGCGAAGCTGCTGCTGGAGAAGTGGAAGACCGAGGGCCTCGACGTCAAGTTCTGACACGCGGGGGAATCCGACATGTCTGACGACAAGACGCTGAGATCGTTGCGTGACGCGCTGAAGTTCTCGCCGAACAATCTACCGCTGCGCAAGCACATCGCCGAGATCCTCACGCAGCTGCGTCGCTACGACGAGGCCGAGACCGAGTACCGCGACGCGTTGAAGCTGGCGCCCAACGATCTGGACATGAAGCTGGCGCTGGCGCACTGCTTCTACGAACAGTCGAAGAACAGCGAAGCGCTGGTGATCGTCGAGGACCTGGTCAGGAAGATGGAAGCCCCGGCCGAGGCGGAACTGCTCTACGCGCGGCTGATGCTGCGTGCCGGCGAGTTCGACATGGCGCGGGCCCGGTACAAGCGGGCGGTCGACCTCGACCC
Organism: Phycisphaera sp.; assembly: GCA_016125285.1. Classification (GTDB taxonomy): domain Bacteria; phylum Planctomycetota; class Phycisphaerae; order Phycisphaerales; family Zrk34; genus RI-212. The sequence goes on along the minus strand of WGMA01000002.1, from coordinate 131,084 downwards.
CGAGCTGGCCGACGCCGACATGGCCGAGGATCTGGGCGTCAGCGTCGAGCCGTGGCGTGAACAGGACGAACAGGTGCGCGTGCACGCCGAGACGCCCGACGACGGGCCGAGCGTCGAGATCGAGCGGCCGAAGCTCACGTTCGACTCCGTCGGCGGCATGGACAAGGTCAAGGAAGACATCCGCATGAAGATCATCAACCCGATGATCCATCCGGAGATCTACAAGGCTTACGGCAAGACGATCGGCGGCGGGATCCTGATGTACGGCCCGCCCGGCTGCGGCAAGACACACCTCGCCCGCGCCACCGCCGGTGAGGTGCACGCCGGGTTCATGTCCGTCGGCATCTCCGACGTGCTGGACATGTGGCTCGGCAACTCCGAGCGCAACCTCCGCGAGCTGTTCCAGACGGCGCGGCGCACGCAGCCGTGCGTGATGTTCTTCGACGAGGTCGACGCGCTGGGCGCGTCGCGTACCGACATGCGCCAGAGCGGCGGGCGTCACCTCATCAACCAGTTCCTCTCGGAACTCGACGGCGTCGAGCACTCCAACGAGGGCGTGCTGATCCTCGCGGCGACCAACGCGCCGTGGCACCTCGACTCGGCGTTCCGACGCCCCGGCCGATTCGACCGCATCGTGTTTATTCCCCCGCCCGACGCCTCCGCCCGGGCCGACATCCTCCGCGTGATGCTCACCGGCAAGCCGACCGACCGCGTGGATCACGAGCAGATCGCCCGCAAGACCGACGGGTTCAGCGGCGCGGACCTCAAGGCCGTGGTCGACCTGGCGGTCGAGGCCAAGCTGCGTGAAGCGATGAGCAAGGGGATCCCGTCGCCGCTGGTGACCAAGGACCTGCTCGCATCAGCCAAGCAGGTCAAGCCGTCGACGAAGGAATGGTTCTCCACCGCCCGCAACTACGCGCTGTACTCCAACCAGGGCGGCATCTACGACGACATCCTCGACTACCTGAAGATGCGATGACCGCGCGGACAAGGCGCTGAGCATGTCATCAATCTGGGGCGGGCGTCGACCGGCTTACTTGTACAGTTCCCACATGCGATCGAGCATCACGTTGTTGCCGGGCCACAGGTCGTACTTCGAGCTGTAGTCCGTGTGCCCGTCGACGTACACGATGCACGCCGTCTCGTTGGCGTGCCGATACGCGACGGACCACAGGCGTGACTCGCCGTAGATATCCCAGTAGGCGATATAATTGGCGAACTGCTTGACCGAGTGCCAGTCGGTGTGGTCGAGCATGTGGATCTTCTGCGACGGGTTCCTGATCGCAACGCGTTCGACCTGGATGTGCGACTCCCATCCGTCGGGCGTGGCCACGCCCTGGCGGTTCCACCCGTAGTTGTTGTCGGTGCCGCCCTCCTTGATGCCGCCGGACTGCCACACGGCGTCGTTGTCGCGATCGCGGTAAGGCAGGTCGGGGCACAGCAGGCTGGTGTAGAGCCGGCCGGTCGGCATGTGGAGGATGTCCGTCATGAACAGCTTGTTGTCCATCCACGAGTAGTAGCCACCGGCGCCGCGCGTGCCGGTGTGCGTCTTGATCGGCACGTAGACGTTGCGGTTCGCGTCGGCATACATCTCGTTGGCGAGGAAGAACTGGCGCAGGTTGGTCTGGCAGACGACCATACGCGACGCCTCACGCGCGTTCTTCAGCGACGGCAGAAGAATCGCGATGAGCAGCGCGATGATCGAAACCACCACGAGCAGTTCGATGAGGGTAAAGCCGTTTCGTCGTCGGTTTGCCATCGGTTGGCCTCCTGTGTCCTTGCAGACCACGTGCTGCATTGCGGGAACCGCGCCCACGCGGGCGAGCCCGACACCTCGGAAACGATCATGCAAAAGAAACAGCGATACGAAGACTTGCTGTGATCCTCACCTTTACAACCTAAAAATAACGCTTTCCTCGCCCGAATTCAAGAAAAACCTGATCATCCGGGCGGCCGATGGGCACGGTCGTCGCCCCGCTGACGCCGACCGCGTAACATGTCCGCGATGCATTCACCGATCGACCCACACCTGCGCCGCGCCCAGCTGCTGATCCAGCAGCGGCGGTATGACATGGCCGCCGACGAGCTGCGGCAGGCGCTGGCGCAGTCGCCGGACGACCCGATTGCGCACGCGATGCTCGGCATCTGTCTGGCGGACGCCGGCGAGTTGAGCGAGGCGGCGGAGGAGTGCGGCCGGGCGGTGCACCTCGGGCCGGACGTCGCGATGACCCATTACGCACTGGCGACGGTGCTGAACAAGGCGGATCGGTATCGCGACGCGGAGATCGCGGCGATGCAGGCGGTGCACCTCGAACCGGGCGACCCGCACCACTACGCCCTGCTCTCGATGATCCTGCTGAACCGCAAGCAGTGGCAGGCGGCGCTGAACGCCGCGGAGGTCGGGCTTCAGGCCGACGGCGAGAACGTCGACTGCCTCAACTTCCGCGCGGTCGCGCTGACGAAGCTCGGTCGGCGCGACGAGGCCGGCCAGTCGATCAACGACGCCCTGCGACGCCGCCCGGACGACCCCCACAGCCACGCGAACATGGGCTGGACGCTGCTCCACGAAGGCAAGCCGAACGAAGCGATGCCGCACTTCAAGGAAGCGCTGCGCCTCGAGCCCAACATGGAGTGGGCGCGGCTCGGCATCGTCGAAGCCCTCAAGGCACGCAACATCGTCTACCGCTCGATGCTGCGGTTCGCCCTGTGGATGGGCTCGCTCAGCGCCCAGCTGCAGTGGGGCCTGATCATCGGCCTGATCGTCGTCATCAACATCATCGGCAGCATCAAGACGGACAATCCCTACGTCGAGATCGGCGTCAACGTGCTGATCTTCGGCTACGTGATGTTCGTGATGCTGTCGTGGATGGCCGACAGCCTCTTCAACCTGATCATCCGCACGGACCCGTTCGGCCGACTCGCGCTGTCAGACGCGCAGAAGCGCAACTCGACGCTGATGGGCCTCGGGTTGATCTTCGTCGGCGCGCTGGCGGCCGCGCCGCTTTGGCTCAAGGGCCTCGATGGGATGGTGCAGTCGGTGGGCTACGTGTTCACGCTGCTTGCGGTCGCGGTGACGCTCAACGCCGCGCCGGGCCGCAACCGGCAGATACTCGGCGTGCTGACGCTGGTCATCCTCGCCGCCGCCGCTGCGCACTTCGGCATGCTGTTCCACTACGAAACCGGCGACAATTTCAAACAGCTCGGGCCGTCCGACCAGATACGCGTCGCCAAGAACATCAGCCAGCTCCACGATGTCTACACGCTAGGCTCGGTCGGCATGACCTGGCTCGGCTCGATCATGGCCACGCGCTGGCGACCCTGACCACCGCCGCGATCACACCGCCTGCTCGAAGCGGCACACCACGTCGTACAGCTTGGCGCCGATACGGTCGGCCACGTCCTGCTCCTTGATCATCGCCAGCTTCAGCGTGTCGCAGGTGAACCGCGTGCGGAAGTTCGTCTCCAGGCCGCGACCCATGCCCTCGATGATCAGCAGGTCCGCGTCGACCGCCTCTTCGGCGAGCAGCGGGTCCGTCTCGCGCAGGTCGATCACGGGCAGCCCGTTGCCGGAAGGCGCGAGCGTCAGACGCCCATCGTCGCGCGCGGCGCGGATCACGTCGTCGAACGCCGCGACCCGATCGACGAGCTCGACCAGCTCGGGGTAGATCACGTCGTTGAGCGCCGCGCCGGTGTTGGCCGTGACGACCACCCGCGCGCCCTGCCGCAGCAGCTGGCGCACGATCGGGATCATGCCGAGTACGACGTCGGCCCCGGCGTTGTCGATGAACACGACGGCCTTACGGTGCGCGACCGCCGCGTCGCCACGCACGCGGTCGAGCCACGGGTCGAAGTCGTCCACGGCCCACGGCCGCGCCGGCAGCTTCGCCCGCACGGCGTGAAAATCGACCTGCCCAGACTCGTACATCTCGATCGTGCCGACGCAGCCGAGGTCGAAGATGTTGCCGGCGAACGCGCCCTCGATCAGCGTGCGCCACAGCGCGTCAAGGTCGCCGGTGTCGGCCACGCGGTCGTGATCGGCCAGCAGGTCCGGCAGCAGCGCCAGCGCCGCGTCGTTCTCCTTGCGTTTGACGTGCACGTAGGGGTCGTCGAAGCCGTGCTCGAGCAGGCAGATGCGGCGGAGCGTGCAGAACCGGACGATCGACAGCGGGCCGTGCGACGCGGGGTCCGCGGTGATGTCGTCGAGGATCGCCTCGAACTGCGCGCGGAACGCGGCGGCGCGCTCGCGGGCGTCGTCGGTATCGCCCTGCGACTCGGCGGCGAGCCGCGTGATGCTCGGCGTGTGCTGCACGAACACGTTGATCCAGTACGCGCGCGCCTCGGCGTCGTCGATCATGTCGATCGTGCCGGGCGAGTACGACGCGGGGTCGGCGATGAGCGGGAACGTGACAAGCATGTCGGACGGCGTGTTGGGGATCGCGGGTTTCATGATGTCAGTACAGCGGGTCGGTGTTACAGCTTCGCGAAGTTCGACAGCATGACCTGGCCGACGCGTTGCGACTTCTCGGGGTGGAACTGCGTGGCGAACACGTTGCCGCGCCGCGCCGCGGAGCAGAACGGCCCGTCGTAGTCGGTGGTCGCGGCGATGTCTTCGTCCTCGCGCGGCCGGGCGTAGTAGCTGTGCACGAAGTAGACGTGGCAGCCGGGCTCGAGGCCGGCAAACAGCGGGTTGCCGTCGGCCGGGTCGAACGTCAGCGTGTTCCAGCCCATGTGCGGCACCTTGAGCGTCGGGTCGCTGGGATCGAAAAGCACGCAGCGTCCCGGCAGCACGCCGAGCCCCGCGTGTTCGCCGTTCTCCTCCGAGACGTCGAACAGCATCTGCAGGCCGAGGCAGATGCCGAGGAACGGCCGGCCGGCGTCGATGAACCGCAGCAGCGGCACGTCGAGCCCGCGGTCGCGCACGTGGGCGATGGCGTCTTCGAAGGCGCCGACGCCGGGCAGGATGATCTTTTCCGCGGCGTCGATCTGCTCGGGATGCTGGATGATCGTCGCGTCGGAACCGACGTTCTGCAGCGCCTTCTGGACGCTGCGGAGATTGCCCATGCCGTAGTCGACGATCGCGATCATGACGGTCCAACCGGGTCGGGGCCGGTGCGGTGAGGCGACGCGGCCGGTCTATCAAACGCACGAGGGTGCGCACCGTAGTCGGGGCGCACCCTGCTTGCACAAGCGGGCCAATATAGCGGGATCGCAAGTCGGAGGCGAGCGACGGAGGATGGGCGTGCGTCGCGGCCGGCGGAGTGTGGTGGAGCGTGCGGCGGAGTCGACGGGCTGTTGGCGACCCGTCGACTCCGCACGCTTCACTCACTGCGCTGGCCGCGACGCCCGGATCACCGGGCGGGCGCGACCGACGGTGCGGTGCGGCGTGTGCGTCACCTGCGTGGCGCACACGGATGGGGTCGTGCGGGTCAGTTGAGGACGACGATCTCGACGCGACGGCTCTGCGCCTTGGTGGCGCGGGGCTTGTTGTCGCCGGCGCCCGCGATGTACATGTTGTCGTCCGACAGGCCCTGCTGCTGCAGGTAGCGATGGACGGCCATGGCGCGGTGCGCGGACAGCTCGAGGTTGTCGGTCCACTTGCTCTTGCGGATCGGGTCGGAGTCGGTGTAGCCCTCGATACGCAGCGTCTTGCCGGGGTGCTTGGCCTTGATCACGCTGGCGATCTTGGCGAGCGTCGACTTGGCCGACATCTTGAGTTCGGCCTTGCCGGGATCAAACAGCACGTCGCCGGGCACGTTGACGGCGATCTCGCCGGCGCGGTGCTCGACGCTGACGCCGCCACCGATGCCGCCGAAGCCGTCATCTACCGGCGCGGTCTTGCCCGCGGCGATCGGAGCGGGCGCGGGCGCCGGCGAGGCGGCCTGCTGCTGCAGCGTGGCGACCTCGGAGACCAGGCGGGCGCGGTCCTGCTCGGACGCCTCCAGCGCCTGCTGCGTCGAGGTCAGCTCGTTGCGCAGCTCCTGATTCTCGGTGGCGTACGCGTCGAGCTGCGTCGTCTTCTGCGAACTGTCGCAGCCGACACTCGCCAGGCTCACACACAACAACGCCAATGTCCAGATGGTTCGGCCTCGTAGGATATGCATCATGGCTGACTCCTTTCAGCTAGCGGGTCGGATCATCCTGATCCATGGTCGATTCGTTGTGCTTCGCCGGGGCCGACCGGCACTCGCACCATCGTCGAGCATTCTAACCCCCGCGCGACGCAACGTCCAGCATAATCATACGGATTTGCGACACGTGGGCGGCATTGGTCACACGCCGATCAGCCCAGTGATCGTGTGCCAGTAGATCAGGAAGTTGCCGACGATCGGCTCGCGGAAGAACATCACCACGACCGTCGCCAGCGCCAGGTGCGGGCCGAACGGGATCTCCTTCATCTCCCACTTGGCGAGCACCGACAGGCCGAGCGTGACCAGCACGTAGGCGATGCCGAAGAACGGCGCGATGAAGAACGCCGCGATCGCGCCCTGCCAGCCGATCACCGCCCCGACACCCGCCATCAGGTGCACGTCGCCGAGACCCATCGCCTCCTTGCCGAACCCCAGCGTGCCGAGGATGCGCAGGATCCACACGACCGCCCCGCCGGCCAGGTAGCCCAGCAGCACGCCGCAGAACGTCAGCATGGTGTTCGACCACGGCTCGGCGTCGGCCGACGTGACGAGGTAACCGATCAGCCCGCCGATGATCGCCGGCGTGATGAACATCACTTCCTTGAGCACCTCGCGGCGCGGGTGCGGGTGCGGCGTCCAGTTCTCGGGGCCGCCCGCCTCGTCTTCGTCCACGTGATCGAACGACTGCGGCAGCACGCCGAGGTACAGCAGCAGGTTCGCGATGATCAGGCCGACGAAGCCGCCGATGCCGGCCGCGGCCTGGCGGGTGTCGACCAGCGGCGCCGCGGAGACGCGGACCTCGCCCTCCTGATCGGTCGCGATCGCCGCTCGCACCTCCGCGCTGCGGTTGTACGGCGTCATCGCCTGCATGTACTTCTCACGCTGACTCGGCATCGAGCGTACGCCGCCCGGCCTCAGCTGCGGCAGCGACATCGTGCGTACCGCGCCGACGCCGGGACCCGTGTACGCCTCGGTCACCCACACGCCCGTCGGCATGAGGATCAAAGCCGCGACCGCCGCGACGTGCGGCAGGCCGATCGGGATGATCCAGTGCTCGGCGTCGATGAACGTGCACGCGACGAGGATCGCCAGCAGGAACAGGCCGGGGATGAACAGGATGCCGGAGTACTGGATGCCCGGTCCGCTGAAGCCCGGGCGCAGGTCCGTCATGTAGCAGACGATGAACCACGCGGCGAAGAGGCCGGCCGTGCACAGCTCGATCATCGGGTAGATGAACCCGATCTTCGACTTACAGTAGCGACACTTGCCGCCGAGCAGGAGCCACGTGATGATCGGCAGGTTGTCGTACCAGGTCAGGCGGTGCATGCAGCCGGGGCAGCGTGAGCGCGGCCGCACGAGGCTCAGGCCCAGCGGCATGCGCGAGATCACCACCGTCAGGAAGCTGCCGACGCTCGCTCCGAGCACGAAGCAGAACATCACCCACGCCCAGTCCGGGATGAGGAACTGCGCGTTCTCGTTGATCGGGGTGACGGCGGCGAGCGTCGCCGACAGGGTCCCGAGCATCGCGGTTAGTGGGCTGTAAACGATCATCGATCCAATCTCACGCGCGGTCGGTTACGCGTCGGCTTCGTCATCGTCGGCGCCGCCGTCGGTCGCCTTCAGCTTCCCGTCGTACTGCTCGGTGAGCGTCGCGATACGCTGCTCGGCCGAGTTGAGAATCGTGCGGCAGCGGTGCACGAGTTGCATCCCCTGCGCGTACTGCTCGAGGCTGTCCTCCAGCGGCACCTGTCCCGATTCGATCCGGTCGATGATGTCCTGGAGTTTCTCGATCGCCTGATCAAATCGTAGCGCGGCGGCGTCGGCGGTGTCGGCTTCGGATCGGTCGTTCATGCGGCGTAGTGTAACCGATGACGTCGAGCCGCACAGCCGACCGACGGGGTGATCGACACGCGTCTACTTCGGCTTCGCCGGCGCGCCGATCGCGTCGACGAGGCGGTCGACATCCTCGTCGGTCAGGTCGCAGCGGAGGGTGATCCGCAGGCGGCTGGCGCCCGGTGCGACCGTCGGCGGGCGGATCGCGGGGACGAGGTAACCCGACGCCTGGAGCCGCTCGGACAGCTGGACGGTCGCCGCGGCGTCGCCCACGACCAGCGGGACAATCGGCGTAGGGTCGTCCGGCACGGGCCAGCCTCGCTGCTGCAGGCCGACGCGCAGCCGACGCGTCAGCGCCGCGAGTCGGACGCGACGGTGCGGCTCGTCGCGCACGATGTCGAGCGCGGCGTCGAGCGCGGCGACCTGCGTCGGCGGAACCGCCGTGGTGTAGATAAAGCTGCGGGCGTGGTTGACCAGCGTGTCGATCACGACGGGGTCCGCGGTGACGACGCCGCCGAGCGAACCCAGCGCCTTCGACGCCGTGCTGACCGTCACGTCGACGCGCCCCGCCACGCCCTGATGCTCGGCGAGGCCCGCGCCGCTGTCACCGAGCACGCCGGTCGCGTGCGCCTCGTCGACAACGAGCACCGCGTCGAAGTCGTCGCGCAGCTCGCACAACGCCGGCAGGTCCGCGAGGTCGCCGTCCATCGAGAACACCGCATCGGTGACGATGAAGCGTCGGCGCGCCGCTCGGCCGTGTCGCTCGAGCAGACGCACGAGCTTGTCGAGGTTGCCGTGCGGGTACACGCGGACGTCGGCGCCGGCGGCGCGCGCCGCGTCGATCAGCGAAGCGTGGTTGAGCTTGTCGAGGCAGATCAGATCGCCCGGCGCGGCGAGCGCGGTGAGCACGGCGAGGTTCGCCATGTAGCCGGTCGGCGTGAGCAGCGCGGCGCCGGCGTGCTTGAACGCGGCGAAGCGTTGCTCGAGCGCGGCGTGGATGTCGAGGTGACCGGTGACCAGTCGACTGGCGCCGCTGCCCACGCCGTAGCGTTGCGCCGCTTCGATCACGGCGTCGCGGAGGTGCGGGTGCGAGGCGAGCGCGAGATAGTCATTGCCGGCCAGGTTGAGCAGTACCGAGCCGCCGTGCCTGACGATGCGGGCGCAGCGGTCGAGCGGGCGCAGCGACCGCCGCAGCGTTTGCTGCTGGCGGTGATTGAGTTCGTCACGGAGTTGGTCGAGCCAGTGCATCCTGCATCGGGCCGGGAGGTGAACGTCTGAGGCGGGCGATGCGGATCAATCGTCGTCGCCGGCGGACGTGGCCTGAGGGCTCGTCGCACCGTCGTCAACGACCACGTCGTCGCCCATCTCGGTCAAGGCCTGCTGCATCATGCGGCCAACCTTGAACTTGACGGTACGCTTGGCCGGCACGTGAACCCTTTCCAGCGTCTTGGGGTTCTGCGCGATACGCGGGGCGCGGTGCTTGACCTCGAACACGCCGAAGTCACGGAATTCCAACCTGTTGCCTTTGCCCAACTCGATAATGATGTTGTCAAGGAAACTTTGGATGGTCTTCTTGACCGTCACACGCGTTTCGCCAGTGGCGTCGGCAATGCGATCAACCAGGTCTTTTTTGGTGATAGTCGCCATCGGTACCCCTTGTGCGTTATACGCTTCGCTTGGTACGTCCTGAGCAGTCGTTCTCGGAATTGTCCCCCGCATCCGCAAACGCCTGGATACGGCCACACTCACCCTCTAAGTCGATAAACCAGTATGCCATTCCGCGTCCGTAAGGTCAAGCTAATAGGGAAACTAAACGCGTTCAACTACAGCTTTGTTGCGTTGGTTACGTAGCGGGTTACACCCGCCGACCCGACCAGCCGGGCCCATAGCGCCCAGCTTGTTGGTGCGTCCGCTATTGATTTACGCCGGCATCGGATCCTCACCACGATACCTTTCGGCTCAATCGCTTGATGCTACGCAGCTTACAGCGCCGAGACAAGGCGTTGCGACGAATCGTAGTCGACCGGGTTGGTTTGAGCTTTCACGCATCGGCGTCTAACATGCTGCCCCTACTTCGGATTCAACTTTTATCGGAGATTGCGGTGCCCCTGCGCGTGCTCGATTACACCCGTGACGACGATCGTCAGACCGTCGAGGCCCTTGTCGATCGCCTGCGCAGTCAGGTGCGCGGCGACGGGCAGGTCGCCGACGCCGTGGCCGCCATCGTGGACGACGTCCGCCAGAACGGTGACGACGCCGTTGTCCGCTATATGCGCAAGTGGACAAACCCCACCTTCGCCGCCGACCGCATCCGCGTGACCGACGACGAGATGGCCGCCGCGGAGCGCGGCCTCGACGACGCGGTCCGCACCGCGCTGAGCCGCTCCATCGAGCACGTCCGCGCCTATCAGCAGCACATCAAGCCCGCCGACCCGCCAACCGTCGAGATCGACGGCGCCCGGCTCGGCCTGCGGTTCACGCCGATCCAGCGCGTCGGGCTGCACGTGCCCGGCGGCAAAGCCGCGTATCCCTCCAGCGTGATCATGCTCGCGGTACCGGCGCAGGTCGCGGGCGTTGAGCAGCTCGCGGTCGTCAGTCCCCCGCCGACCGGCGACGATCCGTCCGCAGACGTCTCGCCGCTCGTGCTCGGCGTGTGTCACATGCTCGGCCTCGGGCGCGTCTACCGCATCGGCGGCGCCCAGGCGATCGCGGCGCTCGTGTTCGGCACCGACAGCGTCGACGCCGTCGACTTCATCGCCGGCCCAGGCAACGCGTACACGCAGCAGGCCAAGCGGCAGCTGTTCGGCCGGATCGGCATCGACGGGTTCTTCGGCCCCAGTGAGATCGTCGTGCTGGCCGACGCGTCGGCGAACCCCGCGTGGGTGGCGTCCGATCTGCTCGCCCAGGCCGAGCACGACCCCGGCTCGTGCTTCCTCGTGTCGACCGACCGCAACGTCCTCGACGCGATCATTGCGCAGGTCGAGGCGCAGCTGCCGAAGCGCAAGCGGCGTGAGGCGATCGAGCAGGCGCTGCGCGACTGGTCGATGGCGGTGTGCGTGCCCGACGCCGACGCGGCCGCGGCGTTCGTCGACACCATCGCCGCCGAGCACGTCACGCTCGCCGTCGAAGACCCCTACGCCACGCTCGCTCGCGTCAATCACGGCGGCGCCTGGTTCCTCGGCGACGGCACGCCCGTGGCCTCCGGCGACTACTACGCCGGCCCGTCACACTGCCTGCCTACCGGCACCACCGCGCGCTACAACTCAGGCCTCAGCGCCTACACGTTCCTCAAGCGCTCCAGCGTCGAGCACTACCCCGCGCGCCCCAGCGACCAGGCGATCAACGACATCGCCGTGCTCGCCGAAGCCGAGGGCCTCGACGCCCACGCCGACTCCGTCCGCATGCGCCAGCAGCCGTAATCCGCACGACGAATTCACAGCACCACGAGACGCATTCCCGGCATTGCCGGCGCGATCGCGGCGTGCGTATCATTGCCCGACCCACCCACCGGCACGATTCAACTTTGGAGTAACCACCGATGACCAGGCACGCCGCGCTGTTTCTCTTCGTACTGCTGGCAACGATCGTCTTCCACGCCGCCCCGCTGCACGCCGCGGACGACGTCAAGCCCATCCGCGCATTGATGATCACCGGCGGGTGCTGCCACGACTACGAGAACCAGAAGAAGATCATCTCCGAGGGCGTCAGCGCGCGGGCGAACGTCACCTGGACAATCGTGCACGAGGGCGGCAACACGAAGAACTACAAGGTCAGCATCTACTCGGACCCCGACTGGGCGAAGGGCTACGACATCGTGGTGCACAACGAGTGCTTCGGCGCGGTCGACGACCCGAAGTTCCTCGAGGGCATCGTTGCGCCGCACAAAGCCGGCGTGCCCGCCGTGGTGATCCACTGCTCGATGCACAGCTACCGCGCCGCGCCCAACGCCGACATCTGGCGGGAGTTCCTCGGCGTCAAGACAACGAGCCATGAGTCGCACCACCCCGTCGAGGTCAAGAACGTCAACCCCACTCACCCGATCATGACCGGCTTCGGCGAATCGTTCGACGTCGAGAAGGGCGAGCTCTACAAGATCGAGAAGGTGTACGACACGTGCACGCCGCTCGCCCAGGCGTACGGGAAGGACACGAAGAAGGACCACGTGTGCGTCTGGGTCAACGTGTTCGGCCCGAACAAGACACGCGTGTTCGGCACGACGGTCGGCCACGACAACTCGACGATGCAGCAGGCCAAGTGGTTGGACATGGTGGCCCGCGGCGTGCTCTGGGCGTGCGACAAGCTCGACGACAAGGGCCAGCCGCTGCCGGGCTACGGGCCGAAGACCGCGGCGGAATAGCCGCTCGGTCCGCACGCCGCTACCCGACCGCTGCGCAAGGCGAATGTTAGAAACGACGCACGCCGCGAAGGCGCGCACGCGGAGCCGTACAATGTCTGGCGCCGATGTCCAGCAACGAAGCCCAATCCGTATCGCCCGACACGCCGACAACGCTGCTCGGGCCCGACGCGTACGACGCCGATCACGATCACGTGCTGGCGCACCGGCCGTTCTGGGTGGCGTTGATGCCGGTGATCCTGTTCGTGGGGGTGACGCTGATCGGCGCGGCGGCGGTGCTGGTGATGGCGTACGTCGGCGGATGGGTGTCGCTGGCGTACGGGATCGGCGCGGGCGTCGCGGCGATCGTGGCCGTGGGCGTCGTGGGCCTGACCGCGGCGATGATCTACGGCGAGTTGTACACACGCTGGGCTCACGGCATGTTCCAGCGGTGGACGCGGGCCGACACCGACTCGCTGCGCGAGCACCTGCCGCAGATCGCCGAGTGGCCACGCGAACGCATCGACCACCTGCTCGTGACGCTCAACACCCACCAGCAGCGCATCGTTACGGATTACCTCGATCGGCTCGGCGAGTAACTCGCCCGCGGTCGGACGGCGCGCCACCAACTATTGCAAACGAGTCGAAAGCACACCTTTCACGGCGTACACTCTCCGTGTCCGCCGACCGCGAAAACCACCGCCGCTGACAAGCTCCACGTCGTACCGCTTGTCGACGACGTCCGATCCTCCTTATGGCACGTACATCTATGAATCGCATCACCATCCTCTCGCTGTTGACCGCCGCCCTGCTCACGCCCGTCGCCCGCGCCGGCGACCTCGAGCTCAAGCTCTGGGCCGACGAAAACCTGATGGCCAGCCCCGTCGCGATCAGCGTCGATGACCAGGGCCGGGCTTACGTCACGCAGACGACGCGGCGCAAGTCGTCGGACCTCGACATCCGCAAGCACGGCAACTGGGTCACCGACGAGCTGTCGTTCACGCACACCGACGAGCACCGCGCGTTCCTCCACCGCGTGCTCGACCCAGCCAACAGCGACCAGAACAAGTGGCTCGAAGATTTCAACAAGGACGGCAAGCGTGACTGGACCGACCTGAAGGTGCAGGAGGAACGGATCATCCGACTCGTCGACACCAACGGCGATGGCGTGGCGGACAAGGTCACGGACTATGCGCGGTTCGGCAAGGAAGACGAGATGACCGGCACGTGCGCGGGCGTGCTCTGGCACGACGGCAATGTGTACGTCACGTGCATGCCGCGCCTGTGGAAGCTGCGCGACACCAACGACGACGGCATGGCCGACGAACGCAACGAGCTCGTCTACGGCGTCGGCGTGCACGTCGCCTACGGCGGGCACGACATCCACGGCCTGACGGTCGGGCCCGACGGACGCATCTACTGGTCGCTCGGCGACACCGGCGCGCACGTCAAGCTGCCCGATGGCCGATCGCTGAAGTACCCCAATCAGGGACTCGTGATGCGCTGCGAGCCGGACGGCTCGAACGTCGAGGTGTTCGCGCACGGCCTGCGCAACCCGCAGGAACTGGCGTTCGACGAGTACGGCAACCTGTTCAGCGTCGACAACGACTCGGACAAGGGCGACAAGGAACGCTTCGTGTACATCACCGAGGGCAGCGACACGGGGTGGCGCATCAACTGGCAGTTCAACGTCAAGACCGACTACAACCCGTGGATGGACGAGAAGCTCTGGGTGCCCCACTTCGAGGGCCAGGCGGCGTACATCACGCCGGCGATCTGCAACTACAACAACGGCCCGTGCGGGTTCGCGTACAACCCCGGCGGCGCGCTCAACGACAAGTACCAGCGGACGTTCTTCCTGACCGAGTTCCCCGGCAAGACGCTCAGCGCATTCCGCACGGAGCCTGACGGCTCGAGCTTCAAGATGGTGGACAGCCGGACCGTGGCGAAGGGGCAGAACTTTGTGGGCGTGTCGTGGGGACCGGACGGCGCGCTGTGGCTGGCGGACTGGTCGGGCGGTGGCTGGGACCCGTCGGACAAGGGCCGCGTGTGGCGACTGGACGACTGGTCGGTCGCGGGCTCGGCGGAACGGAAGTCGATCGCGGGCCTGCTCGGTGCGGACCCTTCGAAGAAGCCGGCCGATGAACTGGCCACGCTGCTGGGACACACGGATCAGCGCGTGCGGCTGAAGGCGCAGTTTGAGCTGGCGCGGCGCGGCGACCTGGACACGCTGGCGCGCGTCGCCAACGACGCCAAGGCGCCGCAGCTGGCGCGGGTGCACGCGATCTGGGGCGTCGGGCAGATCGGGCGGCGTGACGCGAAGGCGATCGCGAAGGTCGCGCCGCTGTTGAAGGACACCGACCGCGCGTTGCGCGTGCAGGTGATGAAGGTGGCCGGCGACGCCCATTACGACGCGGCGGCCGGTGACATCGCGGCGCAGATCAACGACGGCGACCCGCGCGTGCGCTTCTTCGCGGCTTTGACCGCGGGCAAGCTCGGCGCGAAGTCGGACGTCGACGCGCTGGTGAAGATGCTCGCCGACAACGACGACAAGGACACGCAGCTGCGACACGCGGGCGTGATGGGTTTGGTGGGTACAGGCGATAAGGCCGCGCTGGTGGCGTTGAAGGATCACGCGTCGCGTGCGGTGCGTCTGGCGGCGGTCGTGGCGTTGCGGCGGCTGGCCGAGCCGGGCGTCGCGGCGTATCTCGACGACAAGGACGAGCTGGTCGCGGCCGAGGCTGCGCGGGCGATTCACGATGACTGGTCGATCCCCGCGGCCCTGCCGGCGCTCGCGGCGGTGGTGGACCAGCCAGGGCGCAAGGACGAGGCGCTGCTGCGGCGTGCGATCAACGCAAATCTGCGTGTCGGCGGCGACGCAGAACTCGAGCGTCTGCTGCGTTACGCGCTGCGGACCGAGGCGCCGTCGGCGATGCGCGGCGAGGCGCTGGCGACCGTCGCGGCGTGGGTCGACGACTATCCCATCGATCGCGTCGACCGCCGCTACCGCCCGCGCCCGGCGCGTGCCCCGGCGGCGGTGCACAAGGCGCTGAACAAGGTCGCCGGTGATCTGGCGAAGGTCACCGACGACAAGCTCCGCACCGAGGTCGCGAGGCTGGCCGGCGCGGTGGCGTACCACGGCCTCGGCGACGCGCTGTTCGCCTGGGTCAAGGACGGCAAGGCGTCACCGACGACGCGCATGGAGTCGCTGCGGGCGCTGGCGGCGATGCACCACGCCCACGCCGGCGACGCGGTTGAGGTCGCGATGAACGACAAGGACAAGAATGTCCGCAAAACGGCCCAGTCACTGCTGAAGTCCGCGGGCAAGGGCGGCGACGCGGTAGCGACTTTGAGCAAGGTGCTCGACAAGGGTTCGATGGAGGAACGCCAGGGCGCGTTCACGACGCTCGCGTCGATCGGTGACGCCAAGGCCGACGCGGTGCTGGCGACGTGGATGGACCGCCTGCTCGAAGGCAACGTCGACCCCGCGCTGCAGCTCGACCTGCTCGACGCGGCGCGGTCAGCCGGGGAGCACGCGCCGACGCTCGCCGAGAAGGTCACGAAGTACGAGGAGTCGCTGGAGAAGGACGACCCGCTCGCGGCGTTCCGCATCGCGATGCAGGGCGGCGACGCGGCCAACGGCAAGGTGATCTTCGAGACGCACATCGCCGCGCAGTGCATCCGCTGCCACTCGGTCGCCGGCAAGGGCGGCAACGTCGCGCCGGACCTGGCGAAGGTCGCCGCACAGCCCAACAAAGATCGCCACTACTTCCTCGAATCGCTGATCACGCCGCAGGCGGTCGTCGTCGAGGGGTACGGCACGGTCGCGCTGATCCTCAACGATGGCTCGGTGGTCTCGGGCGCGATCCGCGGCGAGAAGGATGGCAAGATCGAGGTGCTCAAGCCGGACGGCAAGACGCAGTTCGTCGAAGCGTCGAAGGTGAAGAGCAAGACGCCGCCGGTGTCGTCGATGCCGCCGATGGGCGCGATCCTCAAGCCGCGCGAGCTGCGGGACGTGATCGAGTATCTGTCGACGTTGAAGTGAACGCGCAACGGCCTACCCGGCGAGGCGGACCGTGCGTTGAGGGTGGCGACGATCTTGTGAATGTCGCACGGCCAGCCCCGCGGGACAGGCCCGCGGTGGTTCAGCTGTTCGATCGGGTCACGCGCCGACGCGATTGACCTTCACGTCGAGGATGCGCACCGGGCCCGCGACGTGTCGGGCGTCAGCGTTTCCCGGTTCGTCCGTGGCGGACGCGTTGAGCGTCGACCGGGCGGCGTCGGCCTCGACCGTAGCGGCCGCCGCGGCGGCGCGACGTCGGCGGATCTGATTAATCTTCCGCACACCGAAGATCATCACCGTGAACAGCACCGCGACGGCGAGCACGGGCACGACGACAGCCATGATCGCCAGAAGGATCGAGCCGCCCGCCTCGACGGTGGACACGACCGGGTTGCCGAGTCCGCCGGTGAACATCGTGGATGCGCCACGCACGACGACCGAACCGGCCTGCACGGTGCCCGCCACGCCGCCGCCGGCGATGATCGCCACGGCCCACTTCAGCAGCGGGTCCATGTCGTGGACCATCGCGCCGGTCGCCAGCGTGCCGGCGATCACGGCCGCGGGGGTCGCGATCGTGTCGAGCAGGTGGTCGATCCAGGGCACGTAGTAACCGCCGATCTCCAGCACGGTGGCGGCGCCGAACGCCGCGATCGCCCCCGGCGAACCGATCCACTGGAACGACTCGCTGAGTTCGAGGTGTCCGGTATTCGCCGCGGTGGCCATGACCAGCAGCGGGACGAACACGCGGAACCCGCAGGCCGCGGCCAGTCCGACGCCGATGCACAGGCTGAACAGCAGGTCCATTCCGTTTTCCATCGTGTGTGCCTCCTTGTGGCAACGTGTTATACGAATGATACGGGCGGGCGGTTTCGCGTAAACGGCAAATTGCGCGATCGCGCCGTGCGAATGTGGCAATGCGTCGACATACCAGAAACTGCAATACGCCTACACCCCCGACGTTAATCTTACCGTCTAGACAGCCGCGGTTTGAGCACAGCCGCCCAACCACGGAGACCCTCCGCATGTTTGCCAGCAACCCCCGCCCCGTCACGCTGCTTGTCTGCTGCGCCGCCCTGCTCACCGCCTGCGCCGCGGTCGCCCGCGCCGCCGAAAGGCCGCTGAACCTGCTCATCCTTTATACCGACGAGCACCACCCCAAGACGCTGGGCTGCTACGGCGGCCAAATCGTTCAAACCCCGCACATCGACTGGCTCGCCGAACAGGGCGCCCGCTGCACGAGTTTCTACGGCACCACGCCGGTCTGCTCGCCGTCGCGCTCGTCGTTCGTGTCCGGCCGATTTCCGCAGAACACCGACGTGGTCACCAACGACATCCCGATGCGCGACGACGTGGTGACGTTCGCCGAGGCGTTGAAGCGCAAGGGCTACGCCACGGGGTACGCCGGCAAGTGGCACCTCGAAGGCCCCGGCAAGCCGCAGTGGGCCCCGCCGCGTAAGTTCGGCTTCGAAGACAACCGCTTCATGTTCAACCGTGGGCACTGGAAGAAGTTCGCCGACACGCCGGACGGCCCCGCCGTCGGCGCGACCGACGCGAAGGGCAAGCCCACCTACGCCGTCGACGGCGCAGACGACAAGTCCTTCAGCACCGACTGGCTCGCCGACAAGGCCATCGACTTCATCGACACGCACAAGGACAAGCCGTTCTGCTACATGGTCTCGTTCCCCGATCCGCACGGCCCCAACTCCGTGCGCGCACCTTACGACACGATGTACAAGGACGTGGCGGTGCCGATCCCCTCGACACTCAACAAGCCGGCGTCCAGCTACATGAAGTGGGCGCCGAAGGAACAAGGCGTGTCCGCGGCGTCGCTCCGCAAGATCATGCCCGAGTACTACGGCATGGTGAAGTGCGTCGACGACAACGTCGGCCGCATCCTCGACACCCTCCGCCGCGACGGCCTGATCGATCACACCATCGTCGTGTTCACCTCCGACCACGGCGACCTCTGCGGCGAGCACTGCCGGCTCAACAAGGGCGTGCCCTACGAGGGCTCGGCACGCGTGGCGTTCCTCATGTACGCGCCCGGCGTCGTCAAGCCCGGCACCGTCATCAACCAGGCGCTGTCCAGCTGCGATTTCATGCCGACGACGCTGACGCTGATGGGACACGCCGACGCGTTGACGGGGCTGCAGATCGACGGCCGCGACGCGTCCGGCCTGTTCACCGGCAAGACCCCCGCCGACCAGTGGGACGACGTGACGTTCATGCGCGGCACCAGCGGCACGACCTGGCTGTGCGTCCTGACCGACCGCTACAAGCTCGTCTACGACCTGAAGGACAAGCCGTGGCTGGCTGACATGGAAAAGGACCCCGACGAGCTGAACAACGTGTTCGCCGACCCGGCGTACGCCGATGTCGTCCGCACGCTGACGCAGAAACTGATCGCGTACGGCCAGCGCACGGGCGATCCGCGCGCCGCAGAACCGGCGATCCGCGACGCGATGGCGAAGGCCGCGGCCGGGTCCGGCGAGTGACACGCTGTCATTTACGGACACCCGGCCCTTGACCCCGTGCGCGATCCGAATACAATTCCCCGTCCTTGCCTCCCTAGCTCAATTGGTAGAGCAAGCGGCTCTTAACCGCTAGGTTCTAGGTTCGAGTCCTAGGGGGGGCACATACGAAGCCGCCGGTCGACAGGCCGGCGGTTTTTCTTTGCACCGGCGCTCCGTAAGATGTACCGGACGCCAACTCGCGGGCGTGGCGAAATTGGCAGACGCGCCAGATTTAGGTTCTGGTGGGGTAACACCCGTGGAGGTTCAAGTCCTCTCGCCCGCATTTCCCTGCAGTTTCAAGTCTCAAGTTTCACGTCTCACGGCGAGGCGACTTGAAACCTGAAACCCGAGACTTGAAACTCTCCGCATGACTCTACCCTACGCCTACGTCAACGCCGAGCTGCACGAGCGACGCGAGCGCGTGTTCATCCTGCTGGCCGGACTGTTCCTCGGCACGATGACGATGCTCAACATCCTGGGCATCAGCCGGTTCATCAAGTTCACGTCGTTCACGGTCCACCCGTCGCCCGGCACGACGTGGGAGATCGCGCTGGCGGTGGCGGTGGGCGTGCTGCCGTACCCGCTGACCTTCCTCTGCACGGACTTCATCAGCGAGTTCTACGGCCGACGGCGGGCGAACTACGTCGTGTGGGTCGGCCTGGTGCTCAACGTGTGGGTGGTGTTCATCCTCTGGCTCGGCGGCGCGCTGCCGGGCTTCATGCCCAACGACCCGGCGACCGGCTTCCCGCCGCAGCCGGCCTACGACGCGACCAAGCACGCGTTCCTCGAGACCGGCTGGACCTTCTACCAGATCCGCGCCCTGACGTTCGGCGCCGTCATGGCGTCGATGTGCGCCTACATGGCCGCGCAGTTCTGCGACGTGTTCCTCTTCCACTTCTGGAAGAACCTGACCAAGGGCAAGCACCTCTGGCTGCGCAACAACGGCTCGACGATGGTCAGCCAGATGGTCGACACCGTCGCGGTCATCCTCATCACGCACTTCTACGCCCACGCCCTGCCGCTGCGCGACGACGTGCCGGTGTGGGTGCAGCTGCTGGTGTTCATCAGCACCGGCTACGCCTTCAAGTTCGTCATTGCCGCCCTCGACACGATCCCGTTCTACATCGGCGTGCACTGGCTATCGAAGTACCTCCAGATCGATCCCCACGCCGAGCACGACATCGACGCCGAGGAAGCCACCCACGCCGACTGACCTCCGACGGAATGTCTCATGACGCACCTGAACCTGACGCTGCTGTTCATCGCCAGCGAATGGATCATCCGCCTGGTGATGCTGCCGGTGGTCATGCGGCGGCGCAGCCCGACGACGGCGATGGCGTGGCTGCTGGTGATCTACTTCGAGCCGTTCGTCGGACTCGCCCTGTTCATGCTCGTCGGGCGACACGGCCTGCCGCGCCGCCGCGTGCAGCGCCACATCCAGGCACTCGAGGACCTCCGCGAGGCGCACCAGAGCCGCGACGCCGCGAGCAACGACACACCGCCCGAACTCGATACCGCGCAGCTCGGCGTCGTCCGGCTCGCCGAACAGCTCGGCGAGATGCACGTCCACGGCGGCAACGACGTGACGCTGCTGACCGACACGCAGAACGTGATCGACGCGATGATCGCCGACATCGACGCCGCCGAGCGCCACGTCCACATCCTGATGTACATCTTCGAGAACGACCGCACGGGCGAGGCGGTCGGCGCGGCGCTGATCCGCGCGGTTCAGCGCGGCGTCGCCTGCCGCGTGATCGCCGACGCCGTCGGCTCCTGGCACACGTTCCCCTCGCTGTTCCAGCAGCTGCGCAGCGAGGGCGTCGACGTCGTCGCCGCCCTGCCCGTGCACCCGTTCCGCCGGAAGCTCGCACGCATCGACCTCCGCAACCACCGCAAGCTCGTCGTCATCGACGGCCGCATCGCCTACACCGGCTCGCAGAACATCGTCGACCCCACCTACGGCTCGCGCGACCTGGTGTGGCACGACGCGACGCTGCGCATGACCGGCCCGATCGTCCCCGACGTGCAGATGGTGTTCGTCGAGGACTGGTACTACGAGACCGGCAAGCCGCTCGACCCGGCCCAGGTATTCGTCGACGCGACCGCGACGGGCCGGACACCCGTGCAGTGCCTGCCGAGCGGGCCGAGCTACTCGCAGACCTCGTACCAACGCCTGATCGTCGCGGCGCTGCACAACGCGACCGACCGCGTGATCATCACCTCGCCGTACGTCGCGCCAGACGAATCCCTGCTCGTCGCGCTGCAGGTCGCGGTGCTCCGCGGCGTGCGTGTCGACCTGATCGTGCCCCGCCGATCCGACCAGCGTATCGCCGGCACCGTCGGACGCGCCTACTACGACGACATGCTCAGCGCCGGCGTCAACGTCTACCTCCACCGCGACGGCCTGCTGCACGCGAAGATCATCAGCGTCGACGAATCCTTCAGCATGCTCGGCTCCGGCAACTTCGACATCCGATCGTTCTACCTCAACTTCGAGCTGAGCATGCTGCTGTACGGCCCGGCGATCACCGCCGCGATCCGACGCCAGCAGGAGCAGTACATCGAACAGTCCACGCAGCTGACCGCCGAGGAATGGAGCCAGCGCCCGCTGAGCCGCCGCATCGCCGAATCGTTCGCCCGCCTCGTCAGCCCGTTGGTGTGAACCGATCGGCAGCGCCCCTACCGTGCAACGTCCGTCGGTCGACACGCATCGCATAGGATGGAACTGACATGGATCATCACCAATACAACGCAGACCACGCCGCGTGCGAACAGCACGACGGCGGCGCAACCGCCGTCGATCCGGTCTGCGGCATGACCGTGCAGATCAAGGACGGCACGTCCTCCGCCGAGCACGACGGCCAGACGTACTACTTCTGCTGCAACGGCTGCCGCGGCAGGTTCCTCGACAACCCGCAGAAATACCTCAACAAACCCGAGTCCGGCGAAGACACACAGCCCACCGGCTCGTGCTGTCACGACAAGCAAGGCCACGGCGGGCACGACAAGCACGGCCATGCAGGCAAGCCGTCAAAGCCCGCGCCGCCGGGGACGAAATACACGTGCCCGATGCACCCCGAGATCGTGCAGGACGGGCCGGGCGACTGCCCGAAGTGCGGCATGGCGCTGGAGCCGATGGGCGGCAGCGGCGGCGGCGAGGTCGACGACAGCGAGGCCCGCGCGATGACACGTCGGTTCTGGATCAGCCTCGCGCTCGCCGCGCCGGTGTTCGGCATCGCGATGTCCGACATGATCCCCGGCGTCGACCTCACGACGATCGCGTCGCACAAGGTGTGGGGCTGGATCCAGTTGGCGTTGTGCACGCCGGTGGTATTCGGCTGCGGATGGATCTTCCTCGTGCGGGCGTGGCGGTCGGTGCTCAACGTGTCGCCGAACATGTTCACGCTGATCGCCATGGGCACGGGCGTCGCGTGGGTCTACAGCGTCGTGGCGCTCGTTGCCCCGGACGTGTTTCCGGCGTCGATTCGCGGCGACGACGGCCGCATCGCCCTGTATTTCGAGTCCGCCGCGGTGATCATCACGCTCGTGCTGCTCGGGCAGATGCTCGAAGCGCGCGCACGGCTCCGCACCGGCGGCGCGCTACGCGAGTTGCTCGACCTTACGCCCCCCACCGCGCGGCGCCTCACCGACGGCGGCGACGACGACGAGGTCTCGCTCGATGACGTTCGCGAGGGAGACCGGCTCCGCGTGCGCCCCGGCGAGAAGGTGCCGGTCGACGGCACGATCGTCGAAGGCGGCAGCACGATCGACGAGTCGATGATCACCGGCGAGCCCAATCCGGTGACCAAGCAGAAGGACGACACGGTGACCGGCGGCACGGTCAATCGATCGGGCAGCTTCGTCATGCGCGCCGATCACGTGGGCGACGACACGGTGCTGTCACAGATCGTGCGGCTCGTGGCCGAGGCGCAGCGGAGCCGCGCGCCGGTGCAGGACCTGGCCGACCGCGTCGCGACGTTCTTCGTGCCGGCCGTCGTCGGCGCGGCGGCGATCGCGTTCGGCGTGTGGCTCGCCGTCGGCCCCGAGCCGGCGCTCGCGTACGCGGTGGTCGCGGCGGTGTCCGTACTGATCATCGCGTGCCCGTGCGCGCTGGGGCTGGCGACACCGATGTCGATCATGGTCGGCATGGGCCGCGGCGCGCACGCCGGCGTGCTGTTCCGCGACGCCACTGCCCTGCAGCTGCTCGAGCGCATCGACACGCTGATCGTCGATAAGACGGGCACGCTGACGGAAGGTCGACCGAAGCTGGTGACCGTCGAGACCGTCGGCGACATCAACGCGGACGAACTGCTGCGTCTGGCCGCGGGCCTCGAGCGCGGCAGCGAGCACCCGCTGGCCGAAGCGATCGTCGAGGGCGCCCGCGAGCGCGACGTCGAGGCGCCCGAGGCCGAGTCGTTCGAGTCGATCACCGGCAAGGGCGTGCGCGGCCGGGTCGACGGACACGACGTGGCGCTGGGCAACGGCAAGCTGCTTGACGCGATCGGCATCGACGCGAACGATGCGGGCGAACGCGCCGACGAGATGCGGCGTGACGGGCAGACCGTGATGTACGTGGTGATCGACGGGTCGATCGCCGGCCTGCTCGGCGTCACCGATCCCATCAAGCAGACCACCCGCGAGGCGATCGACATGCTGCACGACGCGGGGGTCGACATCGTCATGGTCACCGGTGACAACGCCACCACCGCCGCGACCGTCGCGAAGAAGCTCGACATCGACAAGGTCGAAGCGGACGTGCTGCCGGAGCAGAAACACGAGCAGGTCAAGAGCCTGCAGGCGGACGGCCGCAAGGTCGCGATGGCGGGTGACGGTATCAACGACGCGCCGGCGCTGGCCGCGGCGGACGTCGGCGTGGCGATGGGCGGCGGGACCGACGTCGCCATGCAGTCGGCAGGCGTCACACTCGTGAAGGGTGACCTGCGCGGCGTCGCCCGGGCGCGCCTGCTGAGCCGGGCGGTGATGCGGAACATCCGCCAGAACCTCTGGCTGGCGTTCGGCTACAACGCCCTGGCCGTGCCGATCGCCGCCGGCGTGCTCTACCCGATCACCGGCATGATGCTCAGCCCCATGCTCGCCGCCGCGGCGATGAGCCTCAGTTCGGTCTCGGTCATCGGCAACGCCCTGCGGCTGAGACACGCATCCATCTGACGCATATCCTCACTGTCTTTTCAGATTCCTGCTATCGCCATCGTTGCAATTGCTTGCAACATCCGCGCACGGACCAAGCCTACCAAATTGTATAGCCGCAGGTCATGCCGAACATGATTATCAACACACGTCATTCAACACATCAATCTATTTGATATGGCTTTACTGACTCTTTGACAAGTTACCCACATCGATATCCACAGCGGTGTGGACAACCGGTTTCGCCCCGGTCGCACACGTCCTTGCAAGCAAGATGCGCGAAATCCGACTTGTCCGACGATGCAATGCGGCCTAACGTTCTTTCGTTATTCACACGCCACCTTTTCCGCCGACGAGAACCGCATGAGCACCGCCCAGCAGACCATCGGCACCGCGATCCAGACCGTCGGCGATAACCGCCGCGTGCACGTCTGCACCGGCACCTATGGCGGTGACATCCCCGACAAGCGGTTCCGGTTCAACATCCTCAAGTGCGAGCACAGCGAGCCGTTCCCGATGCACGGGCACGAGTATTCGGAGCTGGTCATCGTGCTCGGCGGACGAGCGACGCACCGGACCGATTTCGAGGACTACCCCATCGCCGAGGGCGATGTGTTCGTGATCAACGGCGACCACCGCCACGGGTTCGACGACGTCGAGGAACTGTCGCTGTGCAACATCCAGTACGACCCCGAGCAGTTCTTCGCCGGGCAGCGTGAGCTGGAGCAGTTGATGGGGTTCCACGCGTTGTTCGACCTGGAGACCCGCACGCCGGACGCCGCCGGGCAGACGTTCCGCCAGCGGCTGTGCCTGAGCCGGTCGCAGCTGGCGCACGTGCGTTCGCTGCTGGAGATGCTGCGTGAGGAGTTCGCCGGATCGGCGGACGGTCGGCAGACGGTGATCCGCAGCACGTTCATGCTGCTGGTGACGTACCTGGCGCGGGCGTACGACGACGCGAAGCGTGACAAGCCGACGCCGGTGGTGCGGATGGCGAGCGTCGTGGCGCACATCCGCAAGCACTTCCGCACGCAGTTGCGGATCGACGACCTCGCGGCGATCGCGCACCTGTCGCCGAGCCAGTTCCAGCGGACGTTCAAGAAGGTGTACGGCACGCCGCCGCTGAAGCTGATCGGTCAGCTGCGGATCGAGGAGGCGTGCGAACTGCTGAGGGATCCGACGCGCGACGTCGCGGAGATCGGCGCGGAGGTCGGCTACTGCACGGGCGCGTTCTTCTCGACGCAGTTCAAGCGGGCCACGGGCGTGAGCCCGACGGAGTATCGCAAAGCGATCGCACGCGACGGCGCGGCGAGTTGGAGCATCGACACCGCCCTGCGTGGGCACGCGGGTGGCAACGGCAACGGGAACGGCCACAGGCACGGTGGCAACGGGCATCACGACAACGATCACCCCCGGAGCGCGGCGAGGCACGCTTCATGACCAGTCGCACAGCCAGGAAACAACGGACGCGCATCGCGTGGATGGTCACGCTGATGGCGCTGACGGCGATCCCGTTCCTGCGGGCCGCCACCGAGCCGGACGCCGCACAACTCGCCGAGGGCGAGAAGCTGTTCGCTACGCAGGTGCTGCCGCTGCTGCAGAGCAAGTGCTTCGCGTGTCACGGCGAAGACCCGAAGAAGATCAAGGCCAAGCTCAACATGATGTCGCGCGACGGGCTGCTGAAAGGCGGCGAGTCGGGCGACCCGATGCTCGTGCCGGGTGAGCCCGACAAGAGCCTGATGTACATCGCGGTCACGTGGAAGGACGAAGACCTCGAGATGCCGCCGAAGATGAACGACCGCCTGAGCGACGAGCAGGTGGCGTTGCTTCGCAAGTGGATCGAGGACGGCGCGCCGTGGCCGGGCGAGGCGCGGATCACCGAACTCAAGAAGGCGTCGTGGGCGCTGCCCGACGCCAAGGGCGCGATCACCGTCAGGACCAGCGGCGGGCTCACCGACGACTGGACCTACCGGCGTTACGACCCGGCCGACCTGTGGGCGTATCGTCCGGTCGTGCAGCCCGCCGTACCGACGACGCCCGGTCGCGCCGCGACGAATCCGATCGACGCGTTTATCAACCACAAGCTCGCCGAAGCGAAGCTCCAACCCGCGCCGCGCGCCGACAAGCGGACACTCATCCGCCGCGCGACTTATGACCTGACCGGCCTGCCGCCGACGCCCGCCGAGGTCGACGCGTTCGTCAGCGACAAGTCGCCCGAGGCGTGGGAGAAGCTCGTCGACCGCCTGCTGGCCAGCCCGCGCTACGGCGAGCGGATGGCGCAGCACTGGCTCGACGTGGCGCGCTACGCCGACACGAACGGCTTCGCCAACGACTACGTCCGCCCCAACGCCTGGCGGTACCGCGACTACGTCATCCGCTCGTTCAACGACGACAAGCCCTACGACCGTTTCGTCCGCGAACAGATCGCCGGCGACGAGATCGACCCGAGCAACCCCGAGAACCTGATCGCCGTCGGCTTCCTCCGCGCCGGGCCGTGGGAGCACACGGGCATGAGCGTCGCGGCGGTGACACGCCAGCTGTTCCTCGACGACGTGACCAACGAGATCGGCGTGACGTTCCTCGGCAACGAGCTGCGCTGCTGCAAGTGCCACGACCACAAGTTCGATCCGATCCCCACGCGTGACTACTACCGCATGCAGTCGGTGTTCGCGCCGGTGCAGTTCGCCGACCGCAACGCGCCGTTCCTCGACGTCGAGAACACCGCGGGCATGGAGGCCGGACGCGAGCGGGTCCAGCGTCTGCTCAACACACAGATCCGCAGCCTGCGGACGATCGACAAGAGCGAGTGGCCGGTCGAAACGTTCGACGAGGACACCGAGAAGAAGGGCCACGACAAGGTCAATAAGAAGCAGCGGCAGCTGCTCAACGCCGAGCGGCTGCGTTACGAGCCGTGGGCGTTCAGCGTATACGACGGCCCGGAGCGCACGCCGAAGTCGGGCATGAAGATGTCGGTGCCGGACGCGAAGGAACTGGCCGGCGAGCCGCAGCAGATCAACATCCTCAAGGGCGGTTCGATCGAGGCGCCGGGCGAGGCGGTGACGCCGGGCGTGCTGAGCATTGTCGAGTCGATGCGCGGCGAGAAGGACCCCGGCGCCGCGGCGTCGGTCACGACCGCCATGCAGGGCCGGCGCGCACAGCTGGCGGACTGGATCGCGTCGCCCGACAACCCGCTGACGACGCGTGTGATCGTCAACCGCATCTGGCTGTGGCACTTCGGCCGGGCGATCGCCGCGAACCCCAACAACTTCGGCAAGATGGGCGCCAAGCCCACGCACCCCGAGCTGCTCGACTGGCTGGCGTCGCGGTTCGTCGCCGAAGGCTGGTCGTTCAAGAAGATGCACAAGCTGATCATGACGTCGGAGGCGTACCAGCGTGCGAGCACGCACGACGACCTCGACGCGATCGCGACGGCCGACGCCAACAACGAGCTGCTGTCGTACTTCACGCCGCGCCGGCTGACCGCCGAGGAGCTGCGCGACGCGATGCTGCTGACGACCGGCGAGCTGAACACGGAGATGGGCGGGCTGCCGGCGCACCCGGCGTTGAACATGGAGGTCGCGATGCAGCCGCGGCACATCATGGGCTCGGTCGGCTCGGCGTACCAGCCGGACCTCACGCCCGCGCAGCGCAACCGCCGCACGATCTACGCCGAGCGGATCCGCACGCTGGGCAACCCGATGCTGGAGGTGTTCAACCAGCCGACGTTCGACATCTCGTGCGAGCGGCGCGACGCGTCGACGGTCACGCCGCAGGTGTTCACGCTGTTCAATTCCGTCAACAGCTATGACCGGGCGATCGCGATGGCGCTGCGGGTGGAGAAGTCGGCGGACACGCTCGACGCGCAGGTCGACGCGGCGTTCCGCCTGACGCTCGGCCGCGCCCCGTCCGCCGACGAGCGCGACAAGGCGATCGCGCACGTGGAGCGTCTCACGGCGCAGCACGCGGCGCACCCGCCGGCCAGGCATGACCCGCCGAAATACGTGATCCGCGAGATGGTCGAGGAGATGACCGGGCTGAACTTCTTCTGGGTCGAGGACCTGGACGTCTACGCGAGCAAGGACTACGTGCCGGACGTCAAGCCGTGGGACGTCGACGCCCCGACGCGGGCGCTGGCGGACCTGTGCCTCGTGCTGTTCAACACCAACGAGTTCATCTACGTGTACTGAATCCGCGGGTGCGATCCGCTTGAGCGGGTCGCGCACGACGGGAGCATCATCATGAACACCGACAGACGCGATTTCATGTACGGCCTGGGCGCGACGCTCGGCACGGTCGCCTTCAACGCGATGCTGCGCGGCGAGACGAAGCCGGGCGCCCCGAAGCCCGTGCGCGACCCCGCCGCTGACCCGCTCGCGCCGCTCCCGGCGATGCTGCCCGACGCGAAGGCCAAGGCGTGCATCTTCCTCTACATGGAGGGCGGCCCGTCGCACCTCGATACCTTCGACCCCAAGCCCAAGCTCCGCGAGCTGCACATGCAGAAGTTCGTCCGCAAGGACAAGTTCGCGTCGGCGATGGCGTCGGGCGAGCGGTACTACGTGCAGAGCCCGTTCACGTTCGCCAAGCACGGCCGGGCGGGCATCGACATGTGCGAGCACTGGCGGCACCTGGCGGGCGTGGCCGACGAGTTGTGCGTGTACAAGGGCTGCGTCGGCGAGTCGATCAACCACCCCACCGCCTGCTACCACATGAACACCGGCAACCGGTTCGGCGGCGACCCGGCGATCGGCGCGTGGACGACGTACGGCCTGGGCAGCGTGAACCGCGACCTGCCGGGCTTCGTCGTGCTGCCGGAGTCGGCCTACCCGCAGGGCGGCGCGGCGAACTGGTCCAACGGTTTCCTGCCGCCCTACTACCAAGGCACGCCGCTCCGCTCGCACGGCTCGCCCATCCTCGACCTCAACCCGCCCTACGGCGTCACACGCGAGAACCAGCGCGCCAACCTCGACCTGCTCGCCGAGCTCAACGGCCGCCACGCCGCGGCCCACCCCGGTCACGCCGACCTCGCCGCGCGTATGAACAACTACGAGCTGGCATTCCGCATGCAGATGCAGGTGCCGGGCATCATCGACATCGACTCCGAGCCGGAGCACATCAAGCAGATGTACGGCCTCGACGAGGAGCACACGCAGATGTTCGGGCGTAGCTGCCTGTTGGCCCGGCGTCTGGTGGAGCGCGGCGTGCGGTTCGTGCAGGCGTACACCGCCGGGTGGGACAGCCACGACTACATCGAGCGGGCGCACGGCGAGCGGATCCGGGCGGTCGACAAGCCGATCGCCGGGCTCATCGCCGACCTCAAGCAGCGCGGGCTGCTGGACTCGACGCTGATCGTCTGGTGCGGCGAGTTCGGCCGAACGCCCGACAACGGCAAACGCAGCGGCGGCGAGAAGTTGGGCCGCGACCACAACGCCAAGGCGATGAACATCCTGCTGGCGGGCGGCGGCGTCAACGCCGGGCACGTCGTGGGCGCCACCGACGAGATCGGCATGAACGCCGTCGACGTCGTCCACCCCATCAAGGACCTGCACGTGACCCTTCTCCACCTGCTCGGCCTGGACGACAACAAGCTGACGTTCTTCCACGGCGGGCGGTTCAAGCAGCTGTCGCAGACCGGCGGCGAGGTGATCAACGAGCTGATCGCCTGACGCCCCGGTCGCCCGCCTCCCCCGATCGGGGGGGCGATTTTCACAAAAAACTCTTCACCTGTTGACCCTTGTGGCTATGATGACGGCGTTGCCTCGCGCGGATGGCCGCTACGACGGCTGACCCGCAACGGTCGGAGCTAGATCGTTTAACCGTAGGCGACGTGTGACGCAGGGCATGCGTGACGACAATCGGAGTCGTTCCGTTACGGACGAGGCGCCTGGAGTGAAGCCATCGCGGCGGTGGCCGTTCGCGCGTACGGTGCTGTGGTTGTCCCTTGGACTCGCCGCGGGCTTCTACGCCGGGCAGAACGACGAGGCGACGTGGTGGCGCATCACCCACCCCTTTGGCGATCCGGCGCCGACACCGACCGCGGACGCCGACGGCGTCGGTCGCATCACCGAGGCTTCGTACAAGCAATACACCGACGTGCCGCAGTTCGTCCGCCAGAGCACGGGGTATACCCGCGTCGACCCGCGCGTCGAGAACGTCGACGTCGGGTCGCTTATCCGCATCCACTCCTCCGATGACGTTGTCGCCCGCCGCGTCGAAATGGTCCGCGCCATCTGGGGCGACGCCGGCAGCCCCGCCGGCACGCTGCCGCTGCGTGTCGAGCACAACATCGCCACACCGGACATGCCCGGCCTGGCGAAGATGGCGACGATCGATCGCCTGACCGTCGATCTGGATTCCGACCTGCGATCGATCGCGTACCACTTCCGCCCTCACCGTGTGACGCAGCCGTGGACGATCATCTATCACGAGGGACACGGCGCGGGCTTCGAAGATCGCCAGGCGATGATCGAGCGGCTCGTCGCACAGGGCTACCCGGTGATCGGCATGTCGATGCCGCTGATGGGGATGAACCCGCGACCGACCGTACGCGTGCCCGCGGTCGGGCCGATCAAGCTCAACGAGCACGACAAGCTCATCTGGCTCGACCATCCGCTGCACTACTTCATCGACCCGGTCGTCGCGGTGCTGGATTACCTGCAGCGCACCGAGCCGGACCGCCCCGTGGCGATGATGGGGCTGTCGGGCGGCGGGTGGACGACGACCGTCGTCGCGGCGATCGACACGCGTGTGGTGCGCAGCTATCCGGTCGCGGGCACGCAGCCGATCTACCTCCGCGGCGACAAGCCGTGGGCGGACTTCGAGCAGTCGTGGCCGCCGCTCTACCGCGCCGCGAACACGATGGAGATGCACGTGCTCGGATCGCACGGCCTGCGGCGGGCGCAGATGCAGGTGCTCAACCAGTACGACGCGTGCTGCTTCGGCGGCGTGGGCTACCAGACGTACGCCGGCGAGGTGACGCGGCGTGTGGACGCGATCGGTCCCGGCGCGTTCAACGTCTGGATCGACGACACCCACGCCGAGCATCAGATCTCCGACGCGGCGCTGAAGTGGATCATCAGCGACCTGCACGCCCACGAACCCGTGGCGCAATGAAAAACGCCGCGCGATGGTTGAACACCGCGCGGCGTGGGTTCATACCGATTGAATTCGACGCCGCGTCGCGCCTCAGCCGGGCAGCGACCACGGCGAGCGCATCGAGCGTCCGAGCATCGCCGACGCCTCGGCGTCGCCCTTGATCGTCTCCGTCGCCGCGTCCCACGTGAGCTTGCGCCCGACCGTCATCGAGATGTGCGTCAGGTGGCCCGGCGACGCCGAGCGGTGCGCGTTCTCCGCCGGGGCGATCGCGGGCTTGCGGCTCTTGCAGCACTCCAAAAAGTTGTTCCAGTGGTTCTTCGGCGCCTCCATGCGGATCGGGCCCGGATCGAACTTGTTCTTCGTCCAGTCCATGTTCGACGCCTCGAACTTGCCGCGGTCAACGAACACCCAGCCCTTGTCGCCGATCCACTTCGTCCCGCGGAACATCTTGTCCGCCGGCGCGTCGCGGTCCTTCTTGGGGTCCTTGCTCGGCGCGTCGGCGATGATCAGCTCGATGTCGTCGGGGTACTGGCAGACCGAGCGGAACGACGTGGCGGTGTTCCACACGGCGTCGGCCGGCGGGATCTCGCCCGTCGCCTCGACCGTCAGCGGGCCGATCTTGTCGTCGTTGCCCAGGCCCCAGTGCGCGATGTCGCAGTGGTGGCCGATCCAGTCCATCAGCTGACCGCCGCCGAAGTTGTAATGCCATCGCCAGTTCTTGTGGAGCCGCGCCTTGATGTACGGGATCATGTCCGACGGCCCGACCCAGAACTCGTAGTCCAGTTCCTTCGGCGGGTCGGAGACGTCGGTGAACTGGCCCGTCCCGGCGAAGTCCTTGTGGCCCGACGGCAGGCCGACCTCGACGCGCGTGACCTTGCCGATCAGGCCGTTGCGCACCAGCTCGACGCCCTGGCGGAAGTTGAACGTGGAGCGCTGCCACGAGCCGGTCTGCCAGATGCGCTTGTTGCGCGCCACGGCGTCGGCCATCGCGCGGCCCTCGGTGAGCGTGTGCGAGATCGGCTTCTCGCCGTAGATGTCCTTGCCGGCGTTGGCCGCCATGATCGCCGGGATCGAGTGCCAGTGGTCCGGCAGCGCGATCGACACGGCGTCGATATCCTTGCGGCCCAGCACCTCGCGGAAGTCGTGATACGTCTTGCAGTCCTTGTTGCCGTACTTCTTGTTGACGGTGTTCGCCGCGCCCTCGAGGTGCTCGGCGTCGACGTCGCACACGGCCACGACCTGCGCCAGGTCCTCGTTGAGGAACTTGCCCATGTTGCTGCCGCCCTGCCAGCCGACACCGATGCACGCCATGACGACCTTCTCGGACGGCGGCGTCGCGCCGTTCGCGCCGAGCACGTGGCTGGGGATGAACATGGGAGCGGCCGCCGCGGCGCTCAGCGCCTTCAACGCCCGACGACGGGAGATACGTTGGTTTAACCTCATCTCTTTGACTCTTTTTCCATATGCAAAGGTGACACAAGTTGCGCTGGATGCCCAGTCACAGCGTCATAGGAACATTCGATATCGACCGACTCACGCCGGCAGCGACCACGGCGCACGCAGTTCCGCGGTGTGCAGCAGGCGGTTGGCCTCGTCGTCGCCGACGACCTGCTGGTTCACCGGGTCCCACTTCAGCGTGCGCCCGCCGAGCGACTCGCTGAGCAGACCGAGGTGGCCCGGCGTGACCGAGCGGTGGCCCGTCTCCGCCGGACAGATCGGCGCCTTGCCGGTCTTCACGCCGTCGAGGAAGTTGCGGTGATGCTCCGGCGAGTTGTAGACCTTGATCGGGCCGGCGTCGAACTTCTTGTCGACCCACGCCTTTTCCGACGCCTCGTACTTGCTGCGCGAGACGAATACCCAGCCGTTCTCGCCGATGAACTTGATGCCGTTGGGGTACGCGTTGGAGATGCTGGTCTCCACACCGTCGTCGTACTTGCAGCGCACGTCGTAGTTCACCGCCGAGTTGTAGATCGCGCGGACGTCGTCGGGCGCGTAGTCGAAGCCCTGCGCCTTGACCTCGATCGGCCCGCTGTTGTCGCGGTCCAGCGCCCAGTGCGTGCAGTCGTTGTGGTGCCCGATCCAGTCCATCAGCTGACCGCCGCCGAACGCCAGGCTCCACCGCCAGTGGAAGTGATAACGCGCGGGAACGAACGGCAGCTTCGGCGCCGGCCCCACCCAGAAGTCGTAGTCCGTGTTGGCCGGCGGGTCCGTCGCCTCGCCGCTGCCGTTGAGCTTCTTGTGACCCGTCGGCAGGCCGATCTCCACCATCTTGATCTTGCCCAGCACGCCGTTGCGCACCAGCTCCGCCGCGGCGCGGAACTGATAGCTCGAGCGCTGCTGCGAGCCGACCTGGAAGATCACGCCGCTGTCCTTCACGGCCTTCGTCATCGCGATGCCCTCGGCGAACGTGTGCGTGATCGGCTTCTGGCAGTAGATCGCCTTCTTCGCCTGCGCCGCGGCGATCGTGATCAGCGCGTGCCAGTGGTCCGGCGTCGCGATCACCACCGCGTCGATGTCGTCACGACCCAGCACCTCGCGGAAGTCCTTGTATTCCTTGCAATCGGAGTTGTTGTACCGCTTGTTGACCAGCTCCACGCCCTTGGCGCGCATGCCGTCGTCCACGTCACAGATCGCCACGTACTGGCAGTCGTCGTAACGCATCATCCCGCCCGTGTTGCCGCGACCCATGCCGCCGCTGCCGATCGTCGCCATCACGATCTTCTCCGACGGCGGCGTCGCGCCGTTCGCGCCGAGCACGTGACCGGGAACAAACATCGGCGCCGACGCTGCGGCACCCAGCGCCTGCAGGGCGCGACGACGGGAAATACGACGGAAAACACTCATGAAATCGATCCTCACCTAAGGGGTAGTTTCGGGTTGTTAGTAGGTAGTTGCTCGTTGCGGGTTGCTGGATAGCTCGCTTCGCTCGTGATCGGATAATCGATACTGACTCCTGTCTCCTGACTCCTGTCCCGGCTACGCCGGCAGCTTCCACGGCTCGCGCATCGGCGTGTTCTGCAGCATCTTGTTCGCCGCGTCGTCGCCGACAATCTGTTCGTCCTTCGGGTCCCACTTCAGCGTCCGCCCGTCCAGCGCCGCGCTCAGCAGGCCCAGGTGACCGGGCGTCACCGACCGATGCCCCGTCTCCGCCGGGCAGATGCACGCCGTCCGCGTCTTGACGCCGTCGAGGAAATTGCGGTGATGCTCCTTCGACTCGTACGCCTTGATCGGCCCGCGGTCGAACCTGTTCTTCGTCCACTCGGGGTTCGACGCCTCGTACTTCCCGCGGTCCACGAACACCCACCCGTCATCGCCGATCCACTTGCAGCCCTGGCGGTTCTTGTTCGAGATGCTCGACGTCACGCCGCTCGCGTAGCGACACTTCACCTCGTAGTTGTACGCCGCGTTCCACACACTCGTGTCCAGCGGATACTCGAACCCGACCGCCTTCACCTCGACCGGGCCCGACTTATCCATCCCCAGGCCCCAGTGCGCGATGTCGTTGTGATGGCCGATCCAGTCCATCAGCTGACCGCCGCCGTAGTCGAGCCGCCAGCGCCAGTTCCGGTGCAGCCGCTCGAACATGTAAGGCAGCTTCTTCGACGGCCCGCACCACATGTCGTAGTCCAGCCGATCCGGCACGTCCTGCTCCTCGGCGTGCGGCGGCTCGCCGTGGCCCGTCGGCAGCCCGACCTCCACCCGCCTGACCGCGCCGATGTGACCGTTGAGCACCAGCTCCACCGCCCAGCGGAAGTTGAACGTCGAACGCTGCTGCGAGCCGGTCTGAAAGATCGCGTCGTTCCGCTTCGCCGCCGCGACGACCTCGCGCCCCTCGGCGAACGTGTGCGTCAGCGGCTTCTGGCAGTACACGTCCTTGCCCGCGTCCAGCGCCGCGATCGTGATCAGCGCGTGCCAGTGGTCCGGCGTCGCCACCAGGATCGCGTCGATATCATCCCGCGCGATCACCTCGCGAAAGTCCGCGTAGACGTCGCACCCCTTGTACCTTCCGTCCGCCTTGTCCTGCGCATAGTGCGCGTCGATCTCCGCACGCACCGGCTCCCGGCCGTACGTCGCCTTCCCGTCACGCACGTCACGCGCGTGCGCCCGGTCCACGTCGCACACCGCCACCACCTGGCAGTCCGCGTTATTCAAAAAGCTCATCGTGTTCCCGCGACCCATCGCCCCCACGCCGATCGACGCCAGCGTGATCCGCTCCGACGGCGCCGGCCGCCCCGCCTTGCCCAGCGCCGACGCGGGGATAAACAGCGGCGCAACCGATGCGGTTGCCGCGGCGCCGAGTAATGCCCTTCGGGTTAGGTCGCTTCGTTTCTTCAACTAACTTGTATCCGTCTGAGTCGCCGCGTGTGCCCGACGCCCGACGTCGGCCTCATAATACCTGCCCACGCAGGATCAGACCACTGCTACAAAAGATTCACCCCGGACCCACACAATTCCGTCTCGACACTCATTTTTTGCGTGCCTTTCCGTCATCGCCATTCGCGATTCCCGCACGCACGCCCCGCCACGCAAGCATCGCGTGCTCCATTTCGTTAACCCGGTACCATGTAGCGGCCTGTCGACCCGCGATAGCGGTGGGCCGTCGACTCCGACTCGAAGGATGTGACATGCACCGACTCGCCTGCCTGCTGACCGCCGCGCTGCTCATCACGCTGACCCACGCCGCGTTCGCCGCCCCGCCGCGGACCAACGTCGTGATCCTCTTCACCGACGACCAGGGCACGCTCGACGCCAACTGCTACGGCTCGACCGATCTCTACACCCCCAACATCGACAAGCTCGCCGCCACCGGCGTCCGCTTCACGCAGGCCTACGCCCACACCGTCTGCTGCCCGTCACGCGCCATGCTCATGACCGGCCGACACCCGCAGCGCTCCGGCGTGTGGTTCTGGACGCAGGGCAACATGAACGCCGCGACCAAGGGCATCAACATGGCCCTTGAAGAGGTCACCCTCGCCGAGGCGTTCAAGGCCGCGGGATACCGCACCGCGATGTTCGGCAAGTGGCACCTCGGCGCCCACCCCGACTTCGGCCCCAAAAAACAGGGCTTCGACGAGTTCTTCGGCATCCGCGACGGCTTCATCGACAACTACAACCACTACTTCCTCCACGGCCACGGATTCCACGACCTCTACGAAGGCACCACCGAGGTCCACGCGCCCGGACAGTACTTCCCCGAGATGATGGTCCAGCGCGCCCTCAAGTTCCTCGACGGCGTCGGCGACGATCCGTTCTTCCTCTACGTGCCGTTCAACATCCCGCACTACCCCGAGCAGGCCCTCCAGCAGTTCACCGATCGCTACGCCGACATGAAGGACCCCGCCCGGCGATCCTACGGCGCGATCGTCTCCACCACCGATCACTACATCGGCCTCGTCGTCGACAAGCTCGAAGCCCTCGGCCTACGCGACCACACCGTCGTCGTCTTCATGAGCGACAACGGATACTCGGATGAAACCGACAACCACATCAAGTTCGATGATCACAAATCTGGCCTGCCCAAGGGCACGTTCTACGGCGCCAGCGGCGGCGGCAACACGGGTAAGTGGATCGGCTCCAAGGGCGATTTCCTCGAGGGCGGCATCCGCGTGCCCGCGATCATCTCCTACCCCGCCAAGCTCCCGCAGGGTCAGGTCCGCGACCAGATCATCACCGCGATGGACTGGTACCCCACCGTGCTCGATCTGTGCGGCGTCACCCGCCCCGCCGACGCCCCGCCGCTCGACGGACACAGCCTCCTGCCCGTCATCCAATCCCCCGACGCCCCGTCGCCCTACGGCAACGTGCTGAACTTCGCGTGGGGCAAACAGTGGATGACCCGCGAGGGCGACTGGAAACTCATCGGCAACGACGGAGGCAAGGCCCCGCCGGCGCTGTTCAGCCTCGCCGACGCCGAACCCGAACGCGCCAACCACGCCGCCGAACACCCCGACATCGTCGACCGCCTCCGGGCCATGCACGACAAGTGGGCGAAGGACGTCACGCCGAAGTAGCACGCCGGACCGCACACGATCGAATCCGCGTGCTACACTTCGGGGAGTAGTCGCACGTCGTTTTTCGGGGCCACGCGTATGGCGAAATACAGACTCCCCATCCTCATCACGCTCGGCGCGGTGATCCTTACCGGCGCGTACCGGTTGAAATACGGGCCCTTCACCGAGCCCGCGCCCATGCGCGACGTCGCCGACGTTTTCGGCGGTCCCGACGGCCTGCGATGCATCCGAGAGGCGGACAACGTCGTCGCCTATCGCGTGCTGAGTGCGACAGACGACGGCAGCCCGACACCTCACCTCGCCGACTGCCACGTCGTGGGTTCCGCGATCCCCGTCGCTGCGACAGATCGTGACGAGCTTAGAACGATCCTGACAGACACCGATTCGTACCTCTGGGGCGTAACGATTGATTGCAATTACGACTACGGCCATCGCTTCGACTTTACCGCCGGCTCGGAAACACGATCGGTCGTCCTCTTCTTCCCGTGCCGGCACGCACTGGTCTACAGGGACGGCGAAGTCATCGCGGACGGCCTGTTCGACCCCGCCTACGACGCGTTGATGGATGTCACCGAGCGCGTCTTCGGCACGCGCCCTTCGCCGGAATTGATCCAAACGCGATCCCCGACCCCGCCAACGCCGTAGCGCCGGCGTGTGGCGGTCGCATTCCGCCGGGGTTACCGGCAACAGCACGCGCCCAGATACTCGACGCTGATGATCCACGCGACGATGAACGACAGGTGCGTGATGGCGATCGCCATGCAGAAGTTCGGCAGTTCGCTGCGGTCGGACAGGGCGCCGAACTGGACGGTGACGATGCAGAAGAACACGGAGGCGATCCACGCGCAGAACGCCGCGTCGTGACTCACGTCGAGCAGCCGGCCGTCGTCGTACCCGACCGCGGCCATCGCGATCCACACCGCCGTGGCGGCGACCGAGACACGCTTGAATAAGACTTTCTGCATCGCAACCATCGGGGTTTTGCCGATCCGTTTCGACGCGGGAGGGTCACAGATGGTTCCGCCAGCGTCGCATCCCCACCCGCAACGCCTTTGCCGCCGCGCGGAAGACCTCCGCACCCGGTGTTTACCGGGTTTTGAATCCGCCGCGCGGAATTCTGTTGATGTGCGGAGGGCGCTTCGTAGAATGATGGGTGTAATCACGCAACACGGCCGCGGCATATCGCGGCAGCAAGTTGCGGTTGCATGCAGCCCGACGCTCGGAGTCGGGCGGAGAAAAAAATGTTCCGCTCTGTTCGCCCGCGTCGCGCGGCGTTCACCCTGACCGAGATCCTGGTCACACTCGCCATCATCGTCATCCTGATCGCGTTGCTGATTCCGTGGATGCGCCGCGCTCGAGAGGTCACCAAGCTCGCCGTCTGCATGAGCAACCTCCACCAGGACGGCCTGGCGGTGCACGGCTACATCACCGACAACTACACCGCCATGCCCTCGCAGGCGCAGCTCGGCACGCTCTACCCCAAGGGCACGCTGGTCTGCCCCAAGGACGACAACCCCTACGTCGCCGACCCGGCCGCGGTCGGCGGCAAGGCGCCGCTGTCGATCAGCTACGCCTTCAACCCCGAATACAGCGTGTACGGGCTGACCTACACCCGCATCCTGCCGCCTTCGCGTAAGGCCGTCGCGTTCGACGGCCGCATCCCCGTGGTGGATACCTCGGGCTCCGGCGTTGGATCGTCCGGTGGTTCGTCGGGCGGATCGTCCGGCGGCGGGTCCGGCGGTACGTCAGGCGGCAAGGTGGCGCTCTGTCACATCCCGCCGGGCAACCCGGAGAACGCCCACACCCTCTACATCGCCCCCGCCGCGGTCAAGGCTCACCTGGCGCACGGCGACTACCTCGGCCCGTGCCTGGGCAGTGGCAGCAACGACAACGGCGCCGATAACGGCGCCAACACCGGCGCCGGCAGCGGCTTCGCGCCCATCAATTACGGCCTCAGCGCGTTCGTGCCGCGGCACCAGATCCGCGGCGGCCTCGGCAACGTCCTGTTCGCCGACTGGCATGTCGAATCCTTCGACAACGTCGAACTCTGGATGTTCATGTACCCCTACGGTCCCGACGGCCCCGCCGCTCCGACCCCGCCGGACACCCCCGGTGGTGGCTCAGGCGGCGCCAACGGCAACGCCAATGGCAATGCCAACGGCAACGCCAACGGCACCGGCAACGGCAACGCCAACGGCACGACCGGCGGCACCTCCAACGGCAACGCCAACGGCACCACCGGCGGCACCTCCAACGGCAACGCCAACGGCACCACCGGCGGCACCTCCAACGGCAACACCGGCGGCACCTCCAACGGCAACGCCAACGGCAAGTCCAAGTAACGCAATTCAATGGAAGCGTGTGCTTCCGTAAGGCTCGGATTCACCATGAACACTATCAGCAATACATTCGCGCATCACCGCGGCACGGGCCGCGCGTGGCGATCAATCGTGGCGGGATGCATCCTGCTCACCGCCCTTGTGGAACTGGCTTTTCTTCTGTTCGGCATGCCCGACGTCGGCCGCGCGACCGGCCCGATGTTCCTCTACCACCGACTCGCCGGCAGCTACATCCTCACCGTCGTGTCGACCGGCATCCTGTTCATGGCGTGCTTCACCGCGATGTCCACGTTCGAGCAGGTGCGTCAGAAGCTACACACCGCGGCGCCGGTCTTCGGCGTGGCCGTCTGCTGGGGCGCGGCGATCGACGTGTGCTACTTCTTCCTGGCCGACAGCCTGATCGACAACATGGTCGACTCCGGCGCCAAGGCCAACGTCATCGCATTCGTGTGGGCCATCTGCCGCGCGACCAGCGGCCTCATCCTCGTCGCCGGCGCAGCCGTCCTCCTGCTTCACGACGACACGCGCATCAAGGACCTGTCCCTGATCAACATCATCGGCCCCGCGTTGTTCCTCGTCGGCATCGTCGTGGCGTACTTCGGCGCGACGACCTCGCTCGTGATGGACTACGCCCCGACCACCGGTCAGCTCCAGCGTCCGTGGGACCTGCTGCCGCTGGCGGTCTACACCGTGGGGGGCGCGTGGGTGTTCCCCGCGGTCTACCGCCGCGGACGCACGCAGTTCGTGCTGGCCCTGTGGGTCGCCACGCTGCCCGCGATCTTCGCCCACGCGCACATGGCCTTCGGCTCGACGGCGATCTTCGACCGCAACTTCTACCTCGCCCACGTGCTGATCTTCGTCGCCTACATGACGCGCCTCGGCGGACTGCTCCTCGACCACTCCCGCGCCTACACCGAGATACGACAGATGAACAACGACCTCCGCGACCGCCTCAAGCATCAACGCGCCGGCTGAGCGGGATCGCGCCGCCGCGCACGGCGTGTCACGCCGTGCGCGCGCGGGCGTTCGATGCCGGTTTCCCGTCACATTTCAGCGCCCCATCGCGCCCCTCGAGCGCCCCTTTCGCGCCCCTCCCGGCCCCTGTTTCGCCCCCTCCGACACCCGCCCGCTCCCATTGCGGACCCGCAAATCGACCATCGAATCCCCGTATTTCACGCCGAATAACGCGAATTATCGCGGCGACCGTCGTAAGTGCCGCACCGACCGTCCCGCCGCGGAGATCGCCCCGACGTGAAATCGGTCGATCGCCGCGATGCCGGTTTTCCGTCGCGCCCCGCCGTGCGCCAACGACGTGCGCGCCCCACGCGTGTCGGCACCGTAAACTACGGCATCGCAAGCCAACTCTCGGAGGCACACGCATGGACATCGCATCGCACCCGTCGCGTCGCCGGTTTGTCGTCGGCACGCTGGGGCTGACCGCGGCGGCGCTGACGGCGCGCCGCGCCCGCGCCGACAAGCCGCGGATCAGGATCGGTCAGATCGGCACCGGACACGCGCACGCGGCGGGCAAGCTGTCGACCATCCGCAAGTTCGCCGACGACTACGAGCTGGTCGGCGTCGTCGAGCCCGACGCGGGCCGCGCCGCGGCGATGAGCACGCGTAAGCCCTACGACGGCGTGCCGTTCATCACCGAGGAACAGCTGTTCAACACGAAGGGCCTTCAGGCCGTGGCGGTGGAGACCGACGTGGCGCAGCTCGTGCCGACGGCGCAGCGGTGCATCGACGCGGGCTTCCCCATCCACCTCGACAAGCCGGCGGGGTCGACGCTGCCGCCGACCGTCGCGCTGCACGAGTCGGCCCAACATCGCAAGCTGATCATCCAGATGGGATACATGCTGCGCTACAACCCGGCGTTCACGTTCATGATGCAGGCGCTGCGCGACGGGTGGATCGGCGAGCCGTTCGAGCTGCACGCGGTGATGAGCAAGGCGGTCGGCGACGGGTCGCGTAAGGAACTCGCGGCGTTCCCCGGCGGATCGATGTTCGAACTGGGCTGCCACCTGATCGACTCGGCGGTGTACGCGATGGGCAAGCCGGACGCGGTGACGCCTTACGTGCACAACACCCAGCCGCAGAAAGACACGCTGGCGGACAACTGCCTGGCGGTGTTCGATTACGCGAAGGCGTCGGCGACGATCCGCTCGTCGCTGGTGGAGGTCGAGGGGTTCAAGCGGCGGCAGTTCACGATCTGCGGCGACCACGGCACGATCGACGTCCGCCCGCTGGAGTCCGGCGTGGTGCAGCTGGCGCTGGACAAGCCGCGCGGCGACTACAAGAAGGGTTACCAGGAAGTGAAGTTCAAGACGGGCGGCCGTTACGACGGCGACTTCACCGACCTCGCGGCGGTGCTGCGCGGCGAGAAGGACTACGCGTGGTCGCACGATCACGACATAGCGGTGCACGAAACGCTGCTTCGCGCCAGCGCGATGCCGCTCACGTAAGCCCGACACGTCGACTCGACACGCACCGCCGACACGTCATCCGCGCACGAAAAAGCTCGGGGACTTGCGTCCCCGAGCCTTGGTGCGTTCAAGCGCAGTCCGCGTCGATCAGCCGCCGGTCTTCGCGAAGACCTCGACCTCGGTGTAGTGGTTCTGATCGTCGGCGGTGGAGCCGTTCGACCAGCAACGCACGTAGCGGGCCATCTTGCCCTTGACGGGGATGAGCTCGCCCTCGGCGTGCTCGAAGTACTCGTAGTCCTCGCCGACGCCGAAGCCGGAGCTGTTGTCGTGGTCGTTGTTGAAGACGGTGGTCACGCCGTCCTTGAACTCGGGATCGTTGGAGATCTGCACCACGACGTCCTTGTAGACGCGGGGGTCGAGGTGGTTGTGCCAGAGCATGATGACCCAGATCTCCTGCTCCTTGCCGAGGTCGATCTGAAGCCACTGCTTGCCGGGGGCGAGCTCGACGTAGCGACCGTCGAGTGCTTCCTTGTCGCCGTCGGTGACCAGGTCGAGCGAGCCGATGATCGGGTTGGCGTCGGAGGAGGTGACCGCCTTGCCGTCGGCGACGTTCTTGAGGTTCAGGCCCTTGGGCACGAAGTACGGCGGGCGCTCCTTGCCGTGGCGCTTCTTGTCGATGCGGACACCCGCGGGGATCTTCTGCGGCGTGCCGGCGAAGACGGGGTTCGGCAGGTCGAGCTCGAGGACTTCCATCTCTTCCTTGGAGTCGCCACCGGTCGCGGCGGGCTCGGTCGCGGCCGGCTCCGTCGTCGCGGGCTCGGTCGTGGCCGGCTCGGTGGACGCGGGCGCGGTGGCGGCGACGGTCGTGCCGCCCTCGGGCTTGGCGCCTTCGTCGGTGCCCTTCGAGTCGACGTTCATGAAGAGCATCACCGCGGCGAGGATCACCACTATGCCCAGGATCACAACAAAGACTGAGCCGGCGCCGCCGCCCTGCTCCTCGGTATTCGTATTCTGCTCGTTAATCGGTCTACTCCTTGCGAATAAAAGTCGTGCGGTCGGGTTCGGTGGGGGAATGCGTGGGACCACACCGCTTGCGAGTCCCTCGCCGTCCGAAATCGGGGTAAAAGTATAGCACCACGTCGGGCGAAAAAACCAGCGGACACCAAACGCGGCGTGTCGCCGCCCTGTCGCACGCTGACTCTCGCCGGAAACACCCCCCAGCAGGCGTGCGCCTCCGCGTGACACAAACGGCGGTCGACTCTGGATTAGCCGACCGCCATGCATCACGCTTCGCCCTGCTGGGAAGCAAAACGGAGCGGGAGGGATTCGAACCCTCGGTACGGTTGCCCGTACACACGATTTCCAGTCGTGTTCCTTCAGCCGCTCGGACACCGCTCCAATACCTTCGGCCTTCGCCGAGGCGGCCCGCGGGCCGTCCCGCGCCGCCATATCCTATGCCATAATGTCCGGATGTAAAGCGACCCCCGCTGCGCCCGCCGCGCGGCACGGATGTCACACACGCGCGAAGGCGATACGCATGGGACGACGCGTCCGCTACGACAACACCACGCTCCACGGTCTGCTCATCGTCGACAAGCCGCTCGGCGTCACGTCCATGGACGTCTGCCGCGTCGTGCGACGTCGGGCCGGCAACTGCAAAACCGGTCACGCGGGCACGCTCGACCCGCTGGCGACCGGCGTGCTGATCGTCTGTCTCGGCAACGCGACCAAGGCCGTCGATCAGTTGATGGGGCAGACGAAGGTGTACGAGACGACGGTGGATCTCTCGGCGTTCACGAACACCGACGACGCCGAGGGCGAGCGCGAGCCGGTTGACATCGCCGCCCCGCCGAGCGAGGCCGACGTGCGCGCCGCGCTCGACGACCTCACCGGCGACATCCAGCAGGCGCCGCCGCTGTACTCGGCGATCAAGGTCAACGGCCAGCGCGCCTACAAGCTCGCGCGTCAGGGCTCCGACATCGAGCTGCCCAAGCGCCCCGTCCGCATCGACCGCATCGACCTGCTGCGCTACGACTGGCCGATGCTCGACCTGCGCATCACCTGCGGCAAGGGCACGTACATCCGCTCGCTGGCGCGCCAGATCGGCGAGGCGCTCGGCACGGGCGGCTACCTGACCGCGCTGCGCCGCACGGCGATCGGCGAATACACGATCGACATGGCCACGCCGCTGGACGACATCGCCGAGCCAATCACGGATAATGACGTCGTGCCGACGCCGGGGACGAAAAACCCCTCTCCCCCAAGTGGGGGAGAGGCTGGGTGAGGGGGATGGATCATCGAACACGGCATGGATTTGCAAAGCAGGCGCCGTGTTCGATGGCTCGACCCTCACCCCAACCCTCTCCCTTCCAGGGAGAGGGAGTGCAACAGAGGATTTCGCGTGAACGACCGCGAACCCGACATCAAGTGGCCGATTGTCGAGCGCCTGCGCGCCGCGAATCACGTCGTGGTCCTCAGCGGGGCCGGCACGTCGGCGGAGAGTGGCATCCCCACGTTTCGCGACGCGATGACCGGGCTGTGGGCGAAGTTCGACCCGATGCAACTGGCCACGCCCGAGGCGTTCGC
Source organism: Phycisphaera sp. (assembly GCA_016125285.1). GTDB lineage: Bacteria > Planctomycetota > Phycisphaerae > Phycisphaerales > Zrk34 > RI-212. The sequence continues at coordinate 86,618 of WGMA01000002.1, read as the reverse complement.
CGCCGACCCGGAACTCGTCACACGCTGGTACGACTGGCGACGGGAGAAGTGTTGGAGCTGTCAGCCCAACGCCGGACACGTCGCGCTCGTCGAGATGGAGAAGCACGTGCTGGCGCGCGGCGGGAAGTTCACGCTCGTGACGCAGAACGTCGACCGGCTGCATCAACGTGCCGGCAGCCAACGCGTGCTCGAGTTGCACGGCACGCTGTTCGAGTGGCGTTGCGTGTCTTGCAGCAAGTCGCAGGACGTCGGCGGCGAGCCGTTCGCGTCGTACCCGCCTCTGTGCGACTGCGGCGGCGCGCGGCGGCCGGGCGTCGTGTGGTTCGGCGAGTCGCTGCCGATGGTGCAGCTGTCGCAGGGCCGCAACGAGGCCGGGTCGTGCGACCTGTTCTTCACGGTGGGCACCAGCGCGGTGGTATACCCCGCCGCGGGTCTGATCGACGCGGCGATCGCGGGCAAACCGATGACCGTCGAGGTGAATCCCGACGCAACCCCGGCGTCGTCACGCGTCGACCACGCGCTGCGCGCCTCGGCGTCGGTTCTTCAGCGGCTGGTTGACGCGGCGTTCGGCGAACCGTCGGACGCCTGACAACCAGACACATCCAGCACTTTGGCGTTTGACAATCGCCGGCGATGAGTACATAATGTACTCATCGTGGAAGTCATTGGCCGGGGCATCTTGAGCGACTACGCCGACGAACACGCCAACGCTCGATCGCCGATGGCCCGCTGGCTCCAGGTGGCGGAGGCGGCCGCGTGGTCCAGCATGATGGACGTCCGCAACACGTTCAGGAGCGCCGATGCCGTGCGGGTCGCCAGCGGCGTGACCGTGACGGTGTTCAACATCGGCGGGAACAATCACCGGCTCGTCGCGTTGATTGATTACGAAGAGCAAGAGCTGATCGTCAAGGCGATCATGACTCACGCCGAGTACGACAAGGACACATGGAAAGACGCCCTCTGACGGGAGAGACGATGGCAACCACGCTGAACACTGCAAAGAAGCTGCCCCGATCGTACCACGACCTCGTCGCTTATCGGCCGCCAATGGTCATTACCGATCGGGTGGCGTACGACAACGCGATGGAGTTGATGAACGCGCTGACGTCGATCCCCAAGCCGTCCGTCGGGCAGAAGACGTACCGTCGCACGTGGTCGGTGCTCATCCGCGACTACGAGGCGAAGCACCACGTCGACGCGTTCGAGAAGATGACGCCCGTGGACGCGTTGGCGTTCCTCATGGAGGAGAATGGCATGAACCGCTCCGACCTCGGTGAACTGCTGGGCAATCGCTCGCTGGGCTCCAAAATCCTCCGCGGCGAGCGTGAGCTGAGCAAGGCGCACATCAAGGTGCTCGCCGATCGTTTTCGTGTTGAGCCATCGCTGTTCCTCTGACGAATTCCGTGCGACGTCGCACCAATCTCACACCACACACCGGATGATCGAGCCATGAAACCCTGGCACATGCGATCGGCGCGCGGGATTGTTTACGCGGCGGGGCTCGTCGCGATGGCGGCGGTGGCGATCGTGGCGCTGATGGACAGCGACAATCGCGGCGTGCAGTTGGTGACGGCGCGGCAGTTGTACGGGCTGTGGGCGCTGGGGTGGCTGATCGCGGCGATGCTGATCGGGCCGCTGACGATGGTGGTGCCGGGGCTGCCGCTGCGGCCGACGCTGATGTACGGGCGTCGTGCGGTGGGCGTGATGGCGTTGCTCAACGCGCTGGCGCACGTGACGTGTTATGACTGGTCGGTGCTGCGGCGGGACTGGCATGAGTTCTACACGCCGGGCGCGATGTGGGTGATCGGCCTGGTGCTGGGCACGGCGGCGATGGCGATCATGCTGGTGCTGGGGTTCACGAGCCGCGACGCGTCGGTGAAGAAGATGGGCGGGCGGAAGTGGAAACGGGTGCACAGCCTGGTGTACGTGATGCTGTTCGTGGTGCTGGCGCACGCGGTGCTGGTGGGGACGGACTTCGGCGTGAACCACGGGCCGGACGTGACGGTCGAGGCGGACTTCGGGGCGTTGGTGACGTTCAGCTGCCTGACGGTGGCGTGGGTGGTGCTGGCGTTGCTGCGTCGGTCGGGGCGGACGTGGCGACCGGCGATGCTGCACCGCGACGGGTCGCGCGGCGGGTGACGCGGCAACACGTGGTCACGGAATGATCCGCCGCTTGTGGCGGGAGCGTCGCCGAGCGGCCATAATCACACAGAGACACGACCGGCCCCGTAGCTCAGCGGTCAGAGCACGCGACTCATAATCGCTTGGTCGCAGGTTCAAATCCTGCCGGGGCTATTGCAGTTCGACGCCGTCGGGGCATCGCCGGAGCCTCCGGCGGCGTTCGCCGTCAGCATAATCCGATGACTATCAATATGATGCGCTAAAGCCATTGACTCGCTGCGGGTGCAGTCATAATTTGGATAAGCTTGTAGTGATCCCATTTGGGGGGAGAACTCAGAATTGGATACGACGTCACGCGACAGCGATGACAACCAGGGGATGAACGCACCGGCGGCCGGTACGCGCGGCGCGTGGGTCGGGGTGTTCGGTATGGTGCTGCTGGCGCACGCGCCGCTGATCGCGCTGTACCTCATGGGGCTGTGGCGTTCGCCCTACTACCAGTTCTTTCCGCTGTCGATCCTCGGCGCGTTTCTGCTGGCGCGTCGCGCGTGGGCGCGGACCGCGATCGTGCAGCCGGGGTCGCCCGTGTGGAACGTCGTGGGTTACGCGGCGGCGATGACGCTGCTGCTGACCGGCGCGTTGATGCACTCGCCCTGGCTGGGCATGGCGGCGTTGCTGATCGCGCTGGCCACGGCGGCGCACCACCTCGGCGGACGCGCGTTGCTGATCGCGATGCTGCCCGCGTGGCTGATGCTCGCCACGTTCCTCCGGCTGCCGCTGTCGCTCGACGAACCGGTGACGCTGCACCTGCAACAGGCGTCCAGCGTGCTGGCGAGCCGGACGCTCGACGCGATGGGCGTGATCCACGGCCTCGAGGGCATCACGATCGAGCTGCCCAATCGAAGCGTGACCGTTGAGGAGGCGTGCAGCGGGATCAACTCGCTGTTCAGCCTGCTGGCGGTCGCGTTGTTCTTCGTGCTGTGGACGCGCCGGCCGTGGTGGCACGCCGTGGCGGTGATGGCGCTGACGCCGGTGGTCGTGATCATGGCCAACGTCGTGCGGATCACGGTCTCGACGGTGTACCCGTCGTTCGCTTCGGCGGAGGATCACGCGGTGCGTCACGCGATGCTGGGGCTGGCGTGTTTCGCGCTGGCGATGATCCTGACGTGGAGCACGGACCGGCTGGTTTGCTACTTCGGCGCGTGGACGACGGACATCTACGCCACTTCGCGTCACGGCCGACGCGAGGCGCGGATCGCTCACACGTGGCCGATCGGCGGACGCGCCGCCACGGCGTGGACCGCCGCGTTCGCGCTGCTGGCGGTCGTTCAGCTTGCGGCGATCTCGCTGACGCACGCGTCGGCGCCGTCGACCCGCAACGCACCGGTGCTGCCGACACTCGGCGAGGACGCGTTGCCGGAAACGGTCGGGCCGTGGCGCCGCGTGAAGTTCAAGACGGTGGATCGCGCGCCGGACTCGGCGTTCGGCCAACACTCGCAGCAGTGGGTCTACCAGAGCGACCTGATGCAGGCGACGGTGTCGTTCGACTACCCGTTCGACCGGTGGCACGACGTGATCAACTGCTACCGCCTCGAGGGCTGGACGCAGGGCGGGCGAACGTTCGACACGAGCGATGGCGCGACGGGCGCGTCGGCGTCGATGATCGTGGCGGACCTCGCCAAGCCCGAGCTTCAGCAGCACGCCGCGGTGCTGTTCACGCTGGTGGATCGCGGCGGCGAGTCGACCGCCCCGACGCAGCTGGCCGACGCGCCGGTCACGATGCTCGAGCACCGGCTGAAGCGCGCGGGGCTGGTCGAGTCGGGCGTGTACGTGCAGATCCAGGTGATGGTCGAGTCGTTCGCGCCGCTGTCGCCGGAGATGATCAATCAGGCCAAGCCGCTGTTCGAGCAGGCGGTGAATGTCGGGTCGCGCCGGTGGCGTGAGAAGAACGGCGGCGCCACGGGTACGGAGGGCACGCGGTAACCGATGGCGAAGCGCAACCGCAAAAACCGACGCGGCCCTACGAAGCGGGCGGCCAGCTGGCTGAAGACCCGGCTCGAACCGTTGTCGCGTGTGCGGATCAGCCCCGCCCGGTTTTACGGCGCGTACAAGCGGTTGCGCCGTCTGCTGCCCGCCCAGCCGCTCTACCTGATGCAGGCGTTCCCGATGCTGGCGGCGCTCGGCGCGGCGATGTGGGTCTCCGCCGTGGCGTGGAACAACCCGTCGCTGCGCAACCGCTACGAACAGGTCGGCGCGCTGGCGCTGTCGGAGGGCAACTACGAGACGGCCCGCGTGTGCTACCGGCGGCTGGTCGCCGATGACGTTGCCAGCCAACGCTATCGATACGGTCTGGCGGTGACGCTGCAGAACCTCGACCAGCGCGCGCACGCCGCGGCGCTGCTTCGGTCGCTGGCGCCGGACGACGACAGCGGGTATGCCGCGGCGCACGCGTTGGTGGCGCAGAACATCCTCCGGGCCGCGGCGCCCGGTGACACCGACGCGATGCAGCGTGCCGAGGCGCACCTGCTGCGTTGCCTCAGGGACGAGCCGGACAACGCGGACGCGCACCTGCTGATGGGGCGCATCTGCATGGCGACCGAGCGTCCCGAGCGTGCCGAGCAGCACTGGCGGCGCGCCGCGAGCGGCAGCCCGGTGGCGGCGCTGGAGCTGGCGAGCCTGCTGAACGGGCGCGGGCAGCGTGACGCGGCGTTGCCGTTCGCGCGATCGGCCGCCGAGGCGTTGGGGCGACGCGTCGCCGCTCACCCCAACCAGCGCGACGCGCGGCTGCAGTACGCAGACGCGCTGAACCTCATCGGCGATCGCGGCCGCGCCGAGCAGGTGCTGCACGACGGCGTGGTGCTGCAGCCGGCCGGGCCGTTCAAGTCGGCGCTGGCGTTGCTGCAGTACCAGCGTGCGACCACCGAGGGGCTCGGCCAGGCGATCGCCGCGCGGTGGCTGCGTCAGGCCATCGAGGTGCTCAAGACCAAGAAGAACCTCACGACAGACGACCACTTCGTGCTCGGCAACGCGTACCGCGCGCTGGGTCAACCGGCCGAAGCCGTGCCGCACCTGGCGACCGTCGCCGAACAGCGACCGGAGATACGCAGCGAGTTGGCGCGCGTGTACCGCGCCGCGGGTGACGAAGAGGGCGCGCGGCGCGTCGCCCAGGCCGCGGCGGATGACTACGAAGCGCGGCTCGCGCAGGACACGACCACGCTGAAGTGGCGGCTGCTCGCCGCCGACGCGTCGTCGGCGCTCGGCGATCACGAGCACGCCGTGGCGATGCTCGAAAGCGAGTGGAAGAAATCACCCGCGCCGCTGCTCGCCAACGCCCTGGCGCGCACCTACACCAACTGGTGGGACGACGTGATCAAGACCGCACAGACCGCTGAGCAACGGCGCGGCCGACTCACGCTGCTGCGATCGGCCCTGACCTATTCGCCGTGGGACGCCGTGGCCATCGAGCGGCTGCTCGAACTGCGCCGCACGTCGAAGGATCTCGGCCCGGACGTCGCCGCCCTGCTCAACGAGATGCTCGCACGCGGCGAAGCGACCGCCGCGGCGCACTTCATGATCGGCACCGACGCGATCCTCCGCGGGTCGGACGAAGAAGCCCGCCTCCACCTCCGCGCCGCGCGCGACCTCGAGCCGCGATCCGCTCTCATCGCCAACAACCTCGCCTGGGCGGAGATGCGAGCCAGCCCGCCCGACATGACACGCGCCCTCAAGGCCATCGACGACGCCCTGAAGATGGACCCCGGCAACCCCCGCTACCGCGAGACCCGCGGACAGGTGCTCGTGACCATGGAACGCTGGGAGAACGCCATCCCGGACCTCGAAGCCGCTCTCGTCGCAATGCGTGGCCAACCCCAGCTGCACAAGGCACTTGCGGAGGCTTACCGACACGTCGGCCAGGACGCCCTCGCCGCGCAGCACCAGAAGCTGGCCGAGACCGCCCCGCCAGGCTCTCAAAATGAGAATGCGAATTAACACATTGCGATATTGAATTACCGATAAGTCTGGTACAATCCCGCATTGAGGACGGAGCGGAGAACGCAGTGAGCGACGGTGGATGGGGAAGGCAAGCAAGACCATGAAGCGTCACGGGATTCTTGGGGATCGGTTAAAGGCGTCTATCGTTGCGCTGTCGTTGGTAGCATGCGCGATAATCGCGTGCAGCGCGAACACCGCCCAAGCAGACATCGTTTACAGCAACCTTGCATCGGCGAGCGGCGGGACTTTTGCAATCGATCTGAACAACGGGCAGTTCGGCGATTTTGCCACCCTTGGCGGCACGTTGCGACAGGTTGACCAGTTTCAGTTTCAAATCCGACAGATTCAGAACAAGAACACCATCACAGGCTTGGCCGGTACCTTGCGATTCTACCAGGACAACGCGGGCGCCATCGGTAGTCAGATTGGCTCTGACATCAACTTCGTCACTGGTGCTGTTCCGAAAAACACCAACACGACGGTGACCGTCGCGGTTGGAAATCTGACGCTCCCGAACAACGTCGTCTGGACCGTTCAGTTTTCCGGCTACGCCGACGACAATACGAATCCCAAGACCGACATCCAGATTGTTTCGAACAATACCTACACAATCGGCAGCAGTGGAAACGGCACATATGTCTACAACGGCATTGTGACCGCGGCGGCTGGCAGCGACGGAAACATCGCCGCCTCGTTCAGCGCACAAGCCGCCGCCGTGCCCGAGCCGCCGGGCATCGCGATGACGCTGATCGCCCTCGCCGCCGGTTCTGGATACTGGTTCGTCAACACGCGGCGTCGGCCGGTTCCCGTCGAGGCGTAACGCGATCGCGCGACCATCACACTACACACAAAGCGCGACACACCCGTGTCGCGTTTTTCTTTTGACCGATGATCGGAATGCAATACAACTTCGCCGCCGCGCTCACTCGCGTTTGAAATCGAAGCGGATGCCGTAGCTGAGGTTGCCCACCTCGGTGTCGCCGGACCACTCCCACGTCGAGTTGATCTCATCGGCGCGGTGCAGCCGGAGGATCAGCGGCGAGACGTTGTCGAGTTGCTCGACGGTCATCAGCGCGTTGGTGTTGCGGCGCATCTCCACGGCGTCCTTGTCGTCGGCCTTCGTCTCAATGCCGAGGAACTTCTCGAACTTCAGGTAGTACTTGCCGTCCTCCAGCTTCACGCGGAACGTCGCGGGTATACCGAAGCGTGCGACCTCCTCGAACTTGTCCAACGCTTCCAGCACCGTCTTAAGGTCCTTCTCGAACTCCTGATCTTTGTCGTCCCACTGACGCTGCAGACGCGCCCGAGCGTCGGCGTCCTGCTCGCTGGCGATGCGTTGCTGGTAGTCCTTGCGGTCCTTCTCGTGATCCTGCTTGGCCCAACGCTCGACCGGGTCGGTGATGCTGCCCTTGACGAGGATCACCTTGCCGGTCCAGACGCCCTCGAACGGGTCCTCGTTGTCGAGCACGCGGTGGTCGGACTCGTTGTCGAGCTGGTCGACGACCGTCACGCCGTAGGTGTAGTTCGCGCCGTCGTTCGGCACGTGCTCGTCGGTCCACGTCTCGACGGTCAGCGGGCCGTCGGTGTTCAGCGGCGTGGCGGGGAACTCCTTGTCGCCTGACTTGCGGCGGTAGACGTTGTAGCCTTTGAACGCCTTGCCGCCGCGGTCCTGCTGGCGGAGGATCGCGGTCTGCCAGGTCAGCGCGTAGTGGCCGTTGTCGAGGCGTTTGAACGACCCGCTGTCGGGCGGCAGCAGCAGCCACCGCCGCACGGTCAGCTCCGGGCCGTCGGACAACGCCGAGTGGTTGATCACCAGCAGCGACACCTGGCTCGCCTTCTTCGCGTCGGCGTGCGACGACTCGGTGATGTCGAACACGGCGGACTGATTGGCGGCGGAGATGTTGATCCACTCGAGCTCGGTGGGCGAGCCGCGCAGGGGGAACGTGCGCGGCTCGCGGATCGCCGAGACGAACGCGTCGTGCCCCGCCGGGTTGCCCGCGGCGTTGGGGAAGTGGATCACCAGCTTCGCGTCGATGTCCGCGGGCAGCCGCGGCGCGTGGAAGTTGAAGTACTGGGCCGTGAGGTGCTTCATCGGCAGCTGCCGCTCGACGTACGTGTACAACCGCACCGCGCCCTGCTGCCCGCCGGTCGCCGAGAGGTGCGTGAAGACCTCGACCGTGTTGAGGTCCGCGGCGACGGTCTGCGGCGAGGCGAAGCGGTCCTGCCAGAGGTTGTCGTGGTAGAACGCCTTGGCGAACTTGATGAACCCGTCGCCGAAGTCTTCGCCGAAGCCGCGTGACACGTTGAGCAGTTTCGGCGCGCCCATCTCGTTGGTGCGCTTGATCGCGGCCACGACGTCCATCCCCCGCTGCTCGTCGAGGAACTCATAGAACGACGCGTAGGCGTACGGGCGTTCGGCGGTCGCCTCGTCGAGCGGCGTCTCGAGCATGCGGAAGTCGTTGCGGACGTAGTACCGCTTGTCGCCCTTCGGCCCGCCGCGCAGGGCGAGATACTTGTTGCCCAGGTACTCGGCGGTCGACTCGATCCACCACTCCTGCCCGGTGGCGTTGGAGGCGTTGAAGAAGTCGTCCTGCGCGACGTGGATCAGCTCGTGGACGACGGTGTTGTGGATGCGGTACTCCAGGTCGGGCGGGTACGACGTCTCGTTGCGCCCCAGCATGTCGTTGTCGATGATCACCGGGCCGCCGAGAGCCGTCGAGCCGAAGTTGTCGAGCGGCGCGAGGAACACGCCCCACCGGTGCGGCACGCCGCGCCCCACGCTCATGCCGACCACGTCGAGGTGCTCGCGTGCGTCCTCGATCCACCTGCCCACGTCCTTGACGTAGCACGGCACGCCGTCCGACGCCCGCCCCGCGGTCAACGGGTACGCGCCGTCCTGCAGGATGTCGGTGCCGTCGCCGTAGTAGATGCTGAAGTTGTCGGTGTCGTAGACGTTCTTCGCGTAGGTGTTGCGCTGGGCGATGATGCGGCGGAGCGTCCGGCCGGTCTCGGTGAACTTCCCTACCAGCGCGACGGCGCCCGTGCCGATCGCCACCGCGCCGATCAGGCTCGCGTGCTGCACCTCGCCCTCGACGAACTTGCCGCCCGGGTCCAGCCGCGACGGCACGGCCTCCCACTTGCCCTCGGCGTAGCTGCCGACGCGCAGGTTCTTGACGTCGACGCCCGCCGGCAGGCTCTTGGCGTCGATCGGCACGCGGACGCGCACCGGCGTGCTGAATACCGTGTGCGCTCGCCCGTCGACGCGCACGTCGTGCAGCGGGCCGACCGGCAACGGGCCTCCGCTGGTGTCGATGATCTCTTCGGGCAGCCCGACGACCGGCACGGCTTCGATGCGCGCCTGACCGGTCATCGCGCCGGGCGGGAACTGGAGCATCGTGCCTTCGATGGTCTGCAGCGTGGCGCCGGACTGCGGCGAGTAGCCGGTGTTGACCGCCGCGCCGGGCCAGCGTTCGATGCCGCTCTCGATGCGCTTCTGCCGCTGCATCTCGACGTCGATATCCGACCGCGTGTCGTCGGCCGCGATGAACACCGTCTGCTCAGACAGCACCGGGCCGCGCCACATCGCCATGCGGTCGAACCACATCGGGTTGAGCCACCACAGCGCGCCCGCGGCCACGGCGGTAAAGACGAAGAGGCTGAAGGTCCAGAAGCAGCCGAGGCAGCCGAAGTTCGGGCGCGGCTTGCGCGGCTGGGTCGGCGCCGGTTCGTCCGGCGGCGTCTCGCTCGGCAGCGGCGGCGGTGCGGAGGCCTTGCTCACTGGATCACCCCCGCCACGGACAGGCCCACGAGCGTCAGCAGCAGCACGTTGGCCACGAGCCAGAAGTGGAGGAACACCCACAGGCACCCGCCGCGGTACAGCCGCCCCCCCTCGCGCTCGATGCGGCGACCGCAGACGTAGGCGTCGACGAGGCTCAGCAGCCACGGCAGCACCAGCGGCGTGGTCAGCAGGTAGAACAACGCACGCCAGGGGCAGCCGTTGTACGCCTGCCCGAGTCCCGGCACGACGACTCCCAGGCAAACCGCTGCGCCGGCGCTGTGCGGCTTGCCCTGTGGACGTTCTTCGTCAGTATCGGCTTCTACGTGCTCAAGCCCCAAGGCGCAGCACCCCTTCCGCTCCCCTGTGACCCGCACTCAGTATACGCCGCATCGCGCGGGGACCTCAACGGGGCAACGAGTCAGCGTCCGCGCCACAGCCCTTCGATCTGCTCACGCGTCGCGCTGATCACGCGCGTGGCACCCGCCCGCTTCTCGATAAGCTGCCGCTGCCGATCGAAGTTCGCGTGGATCTCCGGGGCGTTGGGCGTCAGGCGGGTGATCACCGTGTAGCCGGTCAACGCCGGGATGACCTTGTCGGTACGGAACGTGATCTTACGCTCTTCGGGGTTGTAGTAGTAGAACCCGTAGGTCCCCGGGCGATTGATCGGCAGGATCTGCGGCAGCAGCCACGACTCGACCTGCGAGAGGTAGCCGACGTCGGGGCGGACGTATTCGGTGGCGTGCTTGCCGGTGGGGTCGTCGATGGTGATCGTCAGGTGCGGGCCGGTGCGGATGCCGGTCTTGACGATCGTGGGGTTCTGCGGCGCCGCCTTGCCACGCGGCGCGAGGACCGCGATCTCCGGCCGCTCGGTCGCCCGCTGCGACCAGGCCTCCATCTCGTCGTCGTCACTCAGGAAGTACTGGTCGAGCGAGTCGACGTACTTGCCCTTCACCGCGACGCGCGATCGGACGGTCACGATCGTGCCCTTCCGCAGCTCGCGCTCGCCGTGCTTCTGGACGATGTTGACGTAGCCGACGTCCTTGTTCTTCTCGATGATGCGGTACCACTGCTCGGGGATCAGCGCGGCCTCGATCGTTGCGTTGATGCCGCCGTCGGCCATCGCCTGTCGCCAGGAGCGTGTCATATCCAGCTGCTTGCGCCGGACCTCCTGCAGCTCCTTGAGGTCGCCGAACTCGACGGACGCCAGCACCGCGTCGAAGATCGGTTCGACCTTCTCGCGGTTGTCGTAGTCGCAGCGTATCTCCAGCACGACGAAGCTCGCCATGTCGATCGGCACGATGCCGAACGCGACGAAGACCGGCCCGCCCAGCGCCTGCGGCGAGTGAAACTTCAGCACGCCCGCCTGCCGGTCCGACAGCGCGACCTTGTGCGCCGCTTCGACGAGTTGGTTGGTGTTCTGCTGATGCGCCATCTCGTCGATGCCCGAGAGGATCGCGGCGTCGAGCGTCAGCAGCTTCGGCGGACGCTTGTTCTTGACGGTCAGCGTGTACAGCTTCTGCTCGTCGATGATCTCGACGAGCGATCCCTCGGCTCGCGACGTGCGGGCCATCGCCGGCAGGCGGAACGACATGCCGTACGCGTGATCCTCCCAGCGGTCGTCCGTCAGCGGACGAACCAGCGGCTCGTCCGGCGCGGTGGCGCGTTCGACCGGCGGCGGCGTGCCGTCGTCCGCGGCGCGAGCACGGGCGACGAGCAGGATCGTCAGCGTCAGCACGGCGGCCGTCACGATGGCGCATTGTTTCCGGATCGTGGGGTGCATCGACATACGATGATAGGCCCTCGTCCGTGGCGTCGCCAACCGCGCGCCGCGCGTCACTTCGCCTGCTGCACCTGCACGCCGTTGCCGCCCGAGCGACGCAGCTGGTCCCAATTTGAGTTATACGACTTCTGCAGCAGCTGATTCGTCGACCGCAGGTTCCCCTGGTAGTCGAAGTCGTTGTTGGACTCGAATTCGGCCTGCTTGGCGCCCTGCTGGCCCTGCGGACGGTTCGCCGGCGCGCCGAGCCACGTGTCGCCGCGGTAGAAGGCGTAGCGTGCGTCGGCGTCGCGTGCGATGACGGTGACCTTGCCGCGGATGCCGTCGGCGATGAACAGGCCACGCAGGTCCGTGTCGCCGCTGCGGAACTCGGACTGGTCGCTGCCGATCGCCTTGACGTGCACCTGCGCCGGCCGCTGGTTCTTGACCGCGTCGATCACGTTGGCGCGCACGCGGCCACTCACGGCGTCTTCCTGCACCTCGATCTTCAGCGGCGTGATCAGCACCAGCCCGCTGGTGAACAGGTTGTCGCCGCGGCAGATGACCAGGTACGCCCCCTCGTCCTTGAGCGGCAGCTCGGCGGCGGTCGTCTTATCGACGTAGTCGTGCCCGTCGCCGAGCTTCACGTCCTTGACGACCTGCGGCTCGATGCCCGCGAGGTTCACCGACGTGATGTTGCTCAGGTTCTTCTCACGCAGGTACAGCTTCATCAGGTCCACCTTGTAGACCTGCAGGTTCGCCGTGGGGATGTTGCGGTAACGCAGCTCCAGCTTCACCGCCTCGCCCGGCTTGAACACCGACACCTCGTCGATCGCGACCTGCTTCTTCTCGAAGTAATCGATCGACTGCTTGGCGTCGGGGTACTTGCCTGCGACCTTGCGGTACCAGTCGATCGCCTTGGCCGGCTCGCCCTGCGCGTGATAGATCTGTCCGAGGATGTAGCGGGCGAAGTCGCGGTCCTTGCTCTTGCCGTCCGCCACGACCTTCGCCGCGTCGAGAGCCGGGTCGTACTTGCGCTGCCAGAAGTAACCGAGCGCCGTCATGTACTGGAAGCTGCTGACGAACTCGCTCTTGTCGAACCGCTTGCGGTAGGCCTGCGAGAGGTTGACCACGGCGTCGTAGTTCTGCAGGTCGAGGAAGGCGTTGGACACGCTGAATGCCGCGTCGTCGGCCAGCGGGCTGTCGGGGTACAGCACCATGAAGTTGTCGATCATGCGGATCGTCGCCGCGAGCATCGCCGGGCGCGTCGGCTTGTCGACGGCCGCGGGGCCCTTGTCGTCCTGCCCGGGCACCTGCACGCGGATGCGCACCTGACGCTGGTTACGCGCCAGCTCCGCGGCGCGGCTGGCGTTCTCGTACATCAGCTGCGACAGCGCGAAGTAGCTCGACGCCACCTCCGCCGTGTCGGGGTAATGCCACCACAGGTCCTCCTGGTAGTCGATCGACCCGAGCAGCTGGCCCTCGTCCTGCAGCACCGCCGAGATGTTCGAGTCCGCCAGGAAGCTGGAGTCGATCGTCGCGCGGAACACGAGGTACGCCCGCTCGAACTCGCCGAGGTCGCGGTACGCCTTGCCGACCACGAGGATGCGATCGAACGGGATCGTCAGCTCGGGGTGACGCACGCTGAGCACCTCGAAGGTCGCCACCACGCGGCGGGCGTCGTACAGATCGTCCGTCGTGTGGATCCACAGCAGCATCCGCGCCACATCGCGCTCGTTGTACTTGCTCTCGCGGTCGAACAGCGGCCACAGGTACTCCAGCGCCTGCTTGTACAGCCCGTCGTCGAAGTTCAGCTTGCCCAGCGCGTAGCGCTCGGCGTCGTTGATGTTGTAGGGATCCTTGGACTTCTCATCGGGGCCGAGCACGTTGAGCGTGTCGACGTGACCGATGCGCATCCGGCCGGGGTTCAGCACGTCGCGGATCACAGTCGGCAGCACGCGGTACGCACCGGTCGAGTAGCCCACGAGCTCGTAGGTCACGTCGCCAACCGAGCGACCGGGCGGGTAGTACATGAAGATGCGCCCGTCGCGGACGTCGTAGTGGGTGAACCCGCCGGACAGCGAGCCGTCGACAAGCGTCGCGCCCGCGGGCAGCGGCTCCTCGACGACGAGGTAGCCGTTGTAGCCGGTGTTGTACATGTCGACGCGGACGCGCGTGTGCTGGCCGATCTCGAGGTTCGACACCGTCGATGAGCTCGAGGCGTTGATCGGGTGATCGCGGTACGTCAGCGGCGCGTGGTAGAAGTAGCGGTGATGCACGTACGGGTAGCTGAAGCTCTTGGGGTCCTTGAACTCGGGGCTGAACCCGCGGAGGGTCGCGGCGTAGGTGTAGGCGCCGCGGCCGTTCATCTCGAACCGCACGCTGTTGGCGCCCTGACCGATCAGCCCGACCGGCACCTGGATCGCGACCGGCTCGCCGCTGTGCTCACGCTTGATCGTCTTGACCGGCTTGCCGTTGACCGACACGGTCAGCTCGTAATCGGCGTCGGCGAACTTGCCCGACGCGTAGTAGCCGGCCAGCGCCGCGACGGCCGGGCCGCGCGACTTGGCCGGGTTCCAGCCGATGCAGCCGCGACGGTTCAGCAGGAACTGGATGGCCGGCTCGATCGCCTTGCTCGTCGGCTTGACCTTCATCATCGCCAGCACCGCCACCGCCGTGCTCTCGATCTCGTCGTTGAGCCACGGGTAGCGCGTCTTGCTGTCCCAGTTGCGCAGCTGCCGCCCGCCGACCTGCGTGGGCTTCGCCTTCGCTTCGAGGATGTCCAGCAGTTCGACGGCCTGCTGCGCCCGGTCGAGGTTCGCCAGCGTCAGCGCCGCGTACGCCAGCGCGATCTCGCTGAGCCCGTTCCGCTCGCGGTACAGCGGGTTGACCAGCTTGAAGTCCGCGGCCTTGCCGACGGACAGCGCGTGGAGGATCACGGCCTTGGCGTCGTTGTCCGACGCCGCGACGCGGGCGATCATGTTGTTGAGGTACTGCTCGGCGCGCTTCAGCGTGTCGGGGTTCACCGTCACGCCCAGCTGCTGCGCGCGGGCCAGCGCCCAGTAGCTCGTCGACGTCACGCCCCAGTCGGTCTGGTTGTTGCCGTACCAGCCCCACCCGCCGTCGGGCATCTGCGTCACGACCAGTGCGCTGACCAGCGAGCGGACCTTGTCGCCGAGGCGACGCTTGTCGGTCTCCGTCGCCCCCACCGCCTGGGCGTAGCTCAGCCCGCTGACGCTCGCCAGCAGCTCCGAGCCGTCGAACCCGCCGACCGGCGGCATGATCCGCGGCGACGACACCGCGCCGTTATCCGCCAGCGGCATCGGCATGATCACCCCGCCGTTCAGCGCCATGTTGATCACCGACTGCTCGACGCTCGGCCCGACGGTCACCGTCAGCCAGCGCGACGTGTACTCGATGCCGCCGGGCAGCGTCAGGCTCACACCCGCCACGCCCGTGCTCGTGCCGCCGCCGTGGTCCGCGTACTCCATGCCCCACGGGTGGACGGGCATCGTCCGGCTCAGCGCGTCACGCAGCTCGCCCGCCTCGGCGCTGAGCACCGTCTCGATCTCGCCCGCCGCCGGCGCCTTGAACGACTCCAGCAGCACCTCCGTCGTGTCGTTCGCCTTGACGCGCACCGACTGACGGATCTGGTTCAGCCGCTTGCCGCCGCTGTTGACCACGAGCGTCAGGTCGACCGGCCCGGCGTAGTCCGTCAGGTTGTGCACGCGCGCCAGCAGACGCAGCGTGTCGCCCTCCGTCACGGCGCGCGGCGACTTGATCTCGACGAAGAAGTCCTTGCGTGTCACCACGTCACTCGTGGCCTGTCCGACCAGCGTCTCGACGCTCACGCCGCGACCGGTGATCCGCCACTGCGTCGTCTTCTCCGGCAGCGTGACGGTCACGGTCGCCTTGCCCTGCTTATCGGTAACGACCGACGGCAGCCACACGCCCGCCTCCGGCAGCTCGCGGCGCGGCGACATCGATCCGCCGCCGCCCTCACCGCCCTTGCCGCCGAAAAATACGCCGTCGGCGTCGTCCTTGCGCTTCTTGTCCGCGGCTTCCAGCTGACGCATGGCGAACCCGGAGGCCGCGGTCGGCTTCGGGGCAGGCGGCGCGCCCGGCGCGTTCGACAACGCGTCGGCCATCGGCTCGGCCATCGCCTTCTCCGCGATCGCCCCGCCGAGCGCGAACCCGCCTCGGTCGCGCGCCGACGCGCGACGCATCTCCAGCTTCGCCATCTCCTTCAAGTCTGCGCGCGCGTCCTGCAGCTGCGCCGCGTTCTCCGCGACCTCCACGAGCCGGTTCGCCTCGTCCTGGATCGCCTTGATCACGTGACGCGTCTCGGCCGTATAAGTAAAGCCGTTCGTCGACGTCACGCGGAACTCCGCGTGACGGTGCGCCGCGTGCTGGAAAAACGACAGGATGTCCGGCGTGCCGTCGGCGTAGATCGCGTACAGCGCCTCGTCGATCAGCGCCAGGCTCAGCTCCGCCTCGACGGGGTTGCCCAACTGGTCCGTCACCACGATCTCGATCTGCCCCTTGCCGCCCGGCGCGTACACGCCCTTGACCGGCCTGATCGCGACCTTCAGCTCACGCTCCACCTTGAACGGCTTGTCCGCCGTGCGCAGGTCCTTGCCGTCCATCACGGTGACCGCCAGCCGGAAGTTGGGGAAGTGCTCATGGCCGATCGCGAGTTTCAGCGCGTTGTAGCCCTTCTTGATCGGCACCACGCGGTGCTCGATGATCGACTCGCCCTCCCACGTCAGCAGCGCCAGCCCGCTGTTCACACGCGAGTGCAGACGCACGGTCGCCTCGCCGCCCACCTTCAGCGTGTTGCTGTCCGCGAAGAACCGCAGCTTCGTCGCGTCGTTCTCGTCGGAGATCGTCACACGACCCTGCGCGGTCACCGGCTGATTGAAGCGGTCGTCGCCCGTCGCACGCAGGATGTAGCTGCCGCCCTTCTCGAGCTTCAACGCCACGTTCGCCGTGCCGGTCTTCTCGTCCGTCTTGACCTTCTTTGTTTCAACGGTGACCTCGAGCGACGGACGCTTAGGCCGCTGCACCCACGGCACCTGCGTGAGCACCGGGTCGGGATTGGCGACCTGCCGACGCAGCACCACGAGCGTCAGGTCGCGGCCGACGGGCTTGCCGTCCGGCGCGGTCGTGCTCACCGTCACGTCGAACGGCTCGCCGGACAGCACCAGGTCCTGCGACGCCTTGACGCTCATGTTGAACCCGACACGCGGCAGCGACGCCGTCGCCTGCGCCCACACGTTCTCGCCCTCGATCTGCGCGCTGAACTGCAGCGTCGAGCCCGGCGTCATGCCCGCGGTGTCGAACTCGAACTTCAGCTCGCCCTTCTCGTCGGTCTTGTCGACGATGCTGCGGCCGTCCGGCAGGTTGTAACGCACGGGCTTGCCGGCCACCGGCTCGCCCCAGTAGTACTCGGCGCTGAGCTTCGCCTTGATCACCTCGCCGCGGAAATAAACCGACTGCGGCAGGTCGATCGCGAGCTTCATCTTCTGGAGCTGGAACTGCTGCACCAGGAAGTTGCCGGTGTGCACCACGGCCTGGCCCTTGTCCTTCGGCCGGGCGCTGACGGCGTACTGCCCGACCGGCGCCGCGGCGTCGAGGTCGAAGTCGATCGCGAACGTGCCGAACTTCGACAGCTCGACCTCCTCCTCGCGGAGCAGGCGTCCGCTGGGGTCCTTGACGTCGACGATCCACGTCGCGCCCGCCGGGGCGTCGTACGAGCCGTCCTTCACGTCGCGGATCACGCCGCGTGCGTGCACGACCTGGCCCGGCTGATACGCCGGGCGATCGGTGTAGATGTAACCCTTGCGTGACAGCCCCTGCGAAACCTGCAGGCCGTTGAGGCCGAGCGCGTTCGACGCGATGTGCTTGCCCGTCGACGCGAATACGCGGAGATCGTTGCAGCTCTTGAGCTGGTCATAGGCCTTGCGGAACACGCCGTCGTCGCCTGTCTTGCCGGTCGCAAAAACCTCCGAGCCGTCGGAGACGAGCACGTCGACGCCCGCCGCGGGCTTCTGCGCGACCATGTCCACCGCGTACACCAGCAGCTCGCGTCGGCTCGACCGCATCACCACGTCGATGTTCGAACGCACCACGAGCGTCGTGGCTTCGAGGTCTTCCTCCGCGACGTTGACGATGCACACGCCGGGCTTGTCGCCGTCGAACGGGATGTCGATCGACTGGCTCAGCGGCTTGTACTTCGCGTACTTGTCGATCGTCACCTCCCACGTCTTGTCCGGCTCGATCAGCGAGATGTCGAGGTCCTCGACGCCGCGCGTCGTGTGCGTCTTGCGGAAGTACGCCTCGGGGTCGAGGAAGTACTGCCGCACGGTCAGCTTCTCGATGTTGCGGGTGTCGACGTGGATCTGCGCCGTCTCGTTCGTGCGGAACTTACGCTCGGTCTTCAGCGTGAGCTGCTTGTTGGTCATCTGCGCGATGCGCTGCTGGGCCTGGCCTGCCCACGAGCCCCACGTGAGGCGGCGGTACGCGTCGAGCGCCTTGTCGAGGTCGCCGAGCTTCTCTTCGTAGAGCACGCCCGTGCGGAACAACGCCAGGCTCGACTCCTCGGTGTTGGGGTACTTGCTGACGAGCTTGTCCCACTCGGCGATCGCGCGGCGGTACGCTTCGTCGGCGACCGGCGCGCGGTTGACCCCGCCGTTCGCCGCGGCGTCGCGCTCGGCGATCTCGACCGTCGCCACGTGCATCTGGCCGAGGATGAACAGCACCTGACGGGCGCGATCGTCCAGCGGGTGCTTGGCGAGGAACTGCGTGAACAGGTTCGTCGCCGCGCCGTACTGCTCGTCCGCGACCGCGTCGATCGCCACCGCGTACTCGGCGTCGATGATCATCCGCTGCGCGTCGGCCCACTGCGACCCGTTGGGGTAGCGGTTGATGTAGCCCTGCCACGCGGCGATCGCCTTGTCGTACTGCTTCTGCTGGTAGCGGATCTGACCGATCTGGAACAACGCGACCTTCTGCAGCGTGTCCTTCAGCTCGGCGGGGCTCTGGTTCAGCCGCTCGATCTTCACCGTCGCCGCGTCGCCGTCGGGCAGGTCGTAGTTCTTGCCGTTGATGAAGTCCTCGTACGCGGCGATCGCGTCGTCGGCGCGACCGGCCTGGTGATACGTCTGACCGATCTGCCACGACACGTCGACGGCCTCGGGGTGCGCCGGGTGCCTGGCGAGGAAGTCACGCGCGGCCTTGACGCCCTGCTCGAGCAGGTTGCCGGGGTTCGGCAGGTTGTACGTGCGGACGATCTGCAGCGACGTGTCGGCCTTGAGCTGCGCGGTCGTCGCGTCGGGGTTCGCCACGCGGTCGATCAACCCGAGCAGGTCCTCGAAGTTGATGCGGGCGATCTGGTGCTGATTGGCGAGCAGCTGCGACTCGCCGAGCAGGAACCGCGCGTCGAGGATGTGGATGCCGGGCTTCGGCGGGTGCTCACGCTTCTGCTGCCGCGTGCGCTCGGCGCTGCCGACGGGGCCCATCCAGTCGGGGTCGAACTCGCTGAGGTACTGGCGGAAATCGTTGATGGCCTGGCCGAGGTTGTTCGCCTTCATCGCGGCGCGGCCGAGCTTGAACAGCACGTCGTCGCGCAGGTCGCGCCCGATCTGCATGTCCAGCGCCTGGTGATACAGCCGGTACGCCTTGCCGTAGTCGGCCGGCGGCGCTCCCACGTCGTTGCGGCCGGGCTCGGTCGCCAGGTCGTCGGCGAATCGGATCAGCACGCCGGCGATGTCCTTCTTGCGATCGTTCGACAGCAGCCGGTGCGCCTCGGCCTCGTAGATCTTCTCCGCGGGCTCCCACTGCCGCTGCGACACGAGCGATCGCGCCTTCAGGAAGGCGGCCTTGTACCGCCACGCCGACTGCGGGTGATCCTTGAGCAGCTGGTCGGCCGTGGCGACCGCGCCGTCGAAGTCACGCTTCTGGAACTGCGCCAGCGCCTTGAGGTACAGCGCCTCGTCGGCGGCCTTCACCTTGGCCTTCAGCGCGGCGTCGGCGGCGGAGATCGCCTCGTCGTATTGGCCGGCCTTCAGCGCCGCGCGGATGCCCGACACCGACGCGGTGTCCTGCGCCACGGCGGGCAGCGTCACCGCCGCGACAAGAGTGATTAGGAACAGGCTGCGAAGGCTGCGGATCGCGATCACGTTGGTTTTCATCATCGGCCCCTGCGATTGAAAGGTCGCGCGTCATGGAAACATGGGCGCGTTCGGCACCCATTACTCTATCCTGAAGACGAGCGAGAAGGCAGTCTGTTCACCGGGTTTACAGAGTTGTTACACGCGGGACCGCGTCGAGGTGCGTGGCGTCGGGTCAGCGCTTGGCGCCGATCGCGCGGAGCTGAAGCACCGGCTGGGCCCAGATCGACCAGTCGTAGCCGAGGTTGTCACCGCCGTCGCAGGCCACCAGCGTCAGGAAGCGGTCGTCGTCGGTCAGCGGTACGTCAACGTCGATGCCGCGCGGCGAACCGAGATGACGCAGCAGGCGATACGCGACACGCCCGTCGATCAGCACGAGGTAATCGACCGAGCCGTGGTTGTTGCCGGCGATCGCGGTGAAACGCTGGATGTTCCACTCCGGGTACTCGGCACGGATCGCGGCGAGGTCGAACGTGATGCCCTTGTTGGCGTGGAAGCCGAGCAGCGAACGGCCCTCGGCGCTGTAGTCGACGCCGTCGAGCACCGTGTCGGTCACGCGGAGGTTCGGCCGGTTCCAGATGTGGTCCCACGAGCCGCCGCCGGTGTCGGGCAGGCCGATGACCGTCTGGCCGGTCGACGTGACGGGCACGCCGGTCATGCCGTCGGCCCCGCCGTCGGGGATGAACACACCGTCGACGTACGGGTTGTCCGCCACCGGGACGAACCGGTTCGGCGGCAGGCCCTGGATGCCTTCGGCGTGCTGGATCGCGGGCTGACCGTCGTTGAGGCGGATGCCGCGCACGGTGCCGGTGCCGCTGCCGTCGCCACCACCGACGATGTCGGCGAGATCGACGATGCGGCTGATCGGCTGCACGCGCGGGAACAGCTCCATATCTGTCGGCAGCACGCGCACGGCGTAGTCGGTATCGGGCTTGTCGGTCGAAGTCGGGTCACCGATCGGGATCGCGAGTCCCTGGTCAGCCGCGAGCGGGTAGTCCCTGGCCGCGCGGTTGCCCAGCGCCTTGACCGACGCGCGGACGTTGCCGCGGAACACGTGCACCTGCGTGGCGAAGCCGCCCTCGGCCACGACGCCGAACTCCGTGCCGAGGTCCGTGACGGTCACGCCGGGCGCGTCGACCGCGAACCCCGCCGCGCGGGCCGGCACCCACGCCGACAGCTTCCCGCTGACCAGCCGCCCCGCGTTGTCGCCGAGCACCTCGAACTCCGCGGGCCCGTACACGTCAACCACGGCCCCGCTGTTGAACATCATCTGCATGCGTCCGCCGGCCAGCCGCACGCGGTCGTGCACCGCGATCTCCTGGCCGATCTCGAGCTGTTCCAGGCTGTCGGTGAACCACTCGGCGTTGGAGGCGTCGGTGACGGTCACCACCGGTCGATCGATCGCCGCGACCTGCTGGCCCGCGCCGCTGCCGGTGTCGCGAGCGAACCACGCCCCGATGCCGATCAGCGCCACCAGTGCGATCATCGCCGCGACGCGCCACGCCGTGCCGAACCGTCCGACGCGACCGGCGACGCCCGACGCCTGATCGACACCGCACGCCAGCGGCGCGTCCTTCGTCTTCGCCGAGTCGTCCGTCAGCTTCGCTTCGCGGAGGCCGACGACGGAGCCGTGATGCCACTCGAGCATCGCGTGCACGCGCATCAGCGCGACGTAGCGGCGTTGGTTGTCGGGGTTGTTGAGCAGCAGTTGCTCCAGCCGCGCGTGCGACGCGTCGTCGAGCCGTCGCTCGACCGCATCGACCACAAGCAGTTCGAGCTCGTCGCACACCGGCGTCGTGTTGTCTTGCTTGTCGCTCACGCCGCGCCTCCCTCGTGCGCCTGCGATGGACCGGCCGCTCCCTCGATGCACTCCATCAGCGTCTTGCGGATGCGGTGCAGCATGACCGCGACCGAGTTGGCCGACTGGCCGAGTTCTTCGGCGATCGCCTTGACCGGGCGCGCATCCTGGTACCGCTGGCGGATCAGCTCGCGGTGGCTGTCGGGCAGCTTGGCCATGCAGTTCGACAGCGCGTCGAGCTGGTCCTCGAACTGCTCGTTGTCTTCGTCGAACGCGCCGCTGATCGCGTCGAGCACCTCGTCGCAGAACACCAGCCGATCGCGCGACGAGCGCGTCCGCGACGCCATGACCTGGTACCGCGACACCGCGAAGCTCCACGCGATGAAGTTGCTGCCCGGCTCGAACTCCGCCGCCTTGCGGATCAGCACGAGGTTCGTCTCCTGCAGCACGTCACGCGCCACCTCCGGGTTCGACACCAGCGACAGGATGTACGCGTACAGCCGGCTCTGGCTGTCGGTCAGCTGACGGAAGAACTCGATGTGGCGGTCGGAGATCATCTCGTTAAGCACATAGCACTGCGGGGCTTCGTATTACAGCAGCTTACGATATTCGCCACGGCCCGGCCGGTCTCGCCAGGGCCGCGTCGAGGCGGCAAATCCGTTGTATCATGGCAGGTCAGGAGTTGCGAGAAATCGGTCGGGAGACCCGAGATGCGTGTCCGACGCGTGCTGAAATGGACGGCGATCGTCACAGGCGTGCTGACGGTGGTGCTGATCATCGCCGCGCTGGCCCTGCTGGCGATGCTGCCCGGCATCGTGCAGGGCCAGATCGACGCCCAGCTCGCGGAGCTCGGCCTCGGCGGCTCGTCCGTCCGCGTCACGAGCGTCGGCCTCAACTCCGCGGCGCTGACCGACCTGCAGATCGGCTCCGACGAACACCTGAAGATCGACTCCGCGGAAGTCTCGTACACCATCGGCGAACTCCAGGCCGGTCGCATCCGCACGCTGACGCTGTCGGGCGTGCAGATGACGGTGGCGATCGACAACGAGGGCAACGTCGATATCGGCGCGCTCGGCCGCCTCAAGAGCGGCACGTCGAGCGGCGGCGCGACGAAGCTGCCGTTCGACCGCGTGGTGCTGCGGTCGTCGTCGATCCTGTTCGACACGCCGGGTCGCGACCTGCGCGTGCCGCTCGCCGGCGTCATCGATCGCACGGACGACGGCGCGTTCACGTTCGACCTGGCGTCACACCTGTTCGGCCGCGGCGCGACGCTCAGCGGCGGCTGCACGCTCGGCGATCAGTCCGTCGCGCTCGACGACGTACGGCTCGTGCTGCACGGCGCGGACCTGACCGTGCCGTCAACCGACATCGTCCTCGGCGGCGCGCGCGTCGACGTACAGCTCGACGGCGTGATCGGTGCGTCGGCGGTAACCGTCAACGTCCGCCCCGGCTCCGAGGTCGAGCTGCAGACCGCGTTCGCCCCGCTGCACCAGCTGCGCATGCAGTCGTCGAACCCCGACCAGCGCTGGCTGCGGCTGAGCGTCGGCAAGGACCCGATCTGTGTGACCAACGGCTCGGGCGCGTGGACGGTCGCGGCGCACGGCATCGGCCTCGCCATGAACTCGACGCTGATGAGCCTGCCCGACCAGGGCGTGGTGCTGCGCGGCATGCGCGGGCAGATGTCGGTCGACGTGGATGTCGACGCGAAGGGCGCACGCGTCAAGGCGGCGGCGGGCTCGACGCTGAGCCTGGCCGACCTGCGCCTGCCGCTGCAGGCGTCGTTCGTCGGCCCGGCGGCGCGGCGCGGCGACACGGCGTGGCTGACGTTCCTTGTCGGCGACACGCCCGCGGTGCTCACGCTGCCGGCCGACGGCAAGACTTGGTCGGTGGATGCGCCCGCGGCGACCGTCACGCTGGCCGAGAGCGACGTGGTGATGCCCGACATCGCGCTGGACCTGCGCGGCATCGAGGCGGCGCTGCCCGTCACCGCACACATCGACGCCACCGCCGCGACGCTGCGTGCGATGCCCGGCGGCACGATCACCGTCGACGCCGCGCAGCGACTGGCCGGCGGCATCACCTCGCCGCGTCGCGACCAGCACGCCGCTGCTGCAGGCGACGCAGGCGTCGCAGCCGACGCGAACGCCGACACGCCGTGGCTGCGCTGCGTGATCGGCGCGACGCCAACCGTTGTGACCCTGCCGACGGAAGGCGCGTGGTCGATCGCGTCACCCGCCGCGGACGTGACGGTCGGCGACTGCGACGTGGTGATGCCCGACATCGGCCTCGACGTGCGCGGCGTACACGGCACGACGTCGCTCGCGGCGCAGATCGACGCGAAGCGGGTCGTCGTCAACGCGATGGCCGGTGCGGCGTTCACGATCAACGAAGGGCGACGCCTGCCCGGCGGCGTGAAGCTCAGCCCGCCGGCGCACGCCAACGCCCCCGCCGATCACCCCGCTCCCCCCGGCGCGTTCGCCAGCCTCGATCTCGTCGAACGCGACGCGTCGCTGACGATCGCGTCCGGCGACTGGACGCTGGCGATGGCGCGGTTCCGCGTGCGGGTGAACCCCACGGATGTCAACGCCGACGGCGGCGACATCGCGATCGATGCGTTCCGCACGGACATGCTGCTCGGCATGACCGCCCGGCCGAGCGCGGTTGACGTATCGCCCGCCGAGCCGTTCGACATCCACGCCGATCTCGCGGCGATGCCGGGCCTGCGTGGCCTGACCGCCGGGCCGATCGCGTTGCGTGTCGCGCCGCTCGCCGATCGCGCCGGGCCGGTGTTGCGTTACGCCGCGGGCGTGACGAGCGTGGGCGCGAGCGTGACCACGACGAACGCGATCGACGTGACCGCCGACAGCGTCACGGCGCACGCCGCGACGCTCGCCGCGACGTTCGACGTGCGCCACGACGCAAGCAGCCCTCGCCCCGACGCGGCGCTGCGTTACGCGATCGACGTGTCGCTCGACGGCGCGTCGCTGAAGGAGTCGGACCTCGAGTTGGCGACGGACCAGATCACGCTGACGCTGCCTGTGCGGTCGCACGCGGATATGCCGATGACGACGGGCGCGTTCAGCACGGGGCCGATCACGCTCGCGGGCGACACGCACCCGCCGATGCGCGGCACGGCGAGCGTGGTCGCGCAGCGGCTGGCGTTCGATACGACGTGGCAGGTGCTGGACAACGTGCCGGCGACGGCGACCGGCCGTGTCGACGCGCGCGGCGCGCAGGTCACCGCGACGCTGCCGCCGACCGACCTGACCGACAGCGCCGCGGTCGGCCGACGCTTCAAGGCGTTGCGCGGCGTCGAGGTGACCGGCACGATCGCCGCCGACGCCACGATCAACTACGTCGACGGCAAGCTCGACCCGCACGCGAAGGTCACCCTCAAGGGCGTGCGCTTCGCCGAGAAGACCACGAAGTCCGTCGCGTCGGGCATCGACGGCGTGGTCGTGTTCAACGGCCTGCTCCCGCTGAGCACCCCCGCCACGCAGCGGCTGAAGATCGACACGATCCAGATCGGCCAGGACGTGAAGTTCACCAACGGCGACGTGTCGTTCCGCATCGGCGGCGTCAACGACCTGTTCGTCGAGCGGGTCCGCGTCCGCTTCGGCGAGAAGGGCTGGTGGACCGCGCACGCCATCCGCTACGACTACGAGGCGCCGACCATCGCCACCGAGTTCTACATCGAGGAGATGAACCTCGGCGACTGGATGAGCGTATTGACCGGCGAGAAGATCACCGGCACGGGGCAGCTGTACGGGCGTATCCCGATCGTGTTCCGCCCCGACGCCGGTCGCAAGCTGCTGTTCGGCGACGGGTACCTCTACGCCAAGAGCGGCAAGGGCGAGCTGCGGTTCCGCGACGCCGAGATGGTCGGCCAGCTGCTGGAGAACGCGGACCCGCGCTTCCGCGCCAACGACACGCTCGGGAAGGTGCGCGGGCAGGTCGTCGAGGCCCTGGCGGACTTCGAATACTCGATGTTCCGCTTCGACCTGATCGAGAGCGACGGCGACATCACGCTGCGGCTGGAGACACGCGGCGAGGGGCGCACGGGCGCCAGGCAGGAACTCGGCAGTTTTGTGGTAAACTGGAACCACTTCGAGCAGAACGTCAACACGTACCTGTTCAGGAAGATCCCGCCGGAGCGGGATGCGGATCGCGCCGGACGCAGCCTCGACCGGTTCTTTGCACCGATCGAGCGATAGATAACAAGGAGACGGTTTGTGAAACACATCCGATGGGTCATGCTGGCCGCGACGCCGCTGTTGCTGGCGGGGTGTAAGACGGAGCACAAGATCGAGGTCGAGCCGGTCGAGGTCAAACCGATCCACATCACCGTCGACGTCAACGTCCGCGTGAAGGTCGACAAGGAGCTCGACAACTTCTTCGACTTCCAGGACACCGAGCCGGTGTCGCACGACGCGACCAACGGCGTGAAGGCCACCCCGGTGGAACCCGCCAAGACCCAGTGACCCGCGCCACGCGCTCCCCCATGAACACACGCACCGACCCGATAAAGGACGGACACACGATGAAACGCTCTACCTTCCTTGTGACGATGCTCGCCCTGGCCGCCATGCCGCTCGCGCTGACCCGCACCGCGCGCGGCGATGAACTCGACACCCTCAAGCAGCGCTTCCAGGAACGCTACAACGCCCTGCAACAGGCCAAGTCCGCCGGCACGATCGGTGAGACCGCCGCCGGCTACGTCGAGGCCGTCAAGGGCGCCGACGGCGCGACGGCGCAGCTGCTCAACGCCGAGAACGGCGACCGCCAGAAGCTCTATCAGATCCTCGCCCAGAAGGCCGGCACCACCGCCGACGTCGTCGCCGCGCAGAACGCGCAGCGTAACTTCCAACGCGCCCGCTCCGGCGAGTACCTCAAGGGCAAGGACGGCAGGTGGTATCGCAAGCAGTGACCGCTTGCCCCCTCTCCCCCAAGTGGGGAGACGTTGGGTGAGGGCGATGGATCACCGAATACGACAGGCCTGCGCGCAGCAGTAGGCGATTGACGAATCGCTCGACCCTCACCCCAGCCCTCTCCCTGCCAGGGAGCGGGAGTCTCACGAGCCCAGCGACGCCAGCAGCACCACCAGCCCGATCACGCCGAAGCACGCGACGAACGTCAGCACGAATCCCACCACGTCCGCCGTCGTCGGTCGCTGCATCTCCAAGTCCGAGTTCGGCAGCAGCTTCTTGTGATCGAACCGCTGCGGGTCCGCGTACGACATCTCCAGCTCCGCGGCGTCGGCCTCGCGGTCGGCCAGCACCGGCGTCTTCATCTTCACGTAGTACCGATCCAACGCCTCGTTGCTGCCGCGCTTCGTGAAGAAGCTCACCACGATCACGATGAAGAACGGCGTGAAGATCTTCGGCAGCAGGCTCAGCGTGCTGAGCATCGCGTTCGATACGCCCGTCAGGTCCACCCCCGCCACGTCGTACAGCAGATAGTCCGGCACGAACCGCCCGTCGCCGCGCAGCTGCGCGTCCGCCGGGTAACGCTTGGTGACGACCGTCGTGCCGCCGTCGACCACGCGATCCACCTCCACCGGCACGACCGCCGCGTCGATCGGCTTGACGCCCTTCGACCAATAGATCGACTTGCCGCCCGTCGTCGACGTCTCGCTGAGCGCATCGCCGACCTTCAGCTCCGCCGGGCGATCGCCGATCTTCTCCGCCGCGCCCTCCCACGCCTTGATCGCCGCCTTGCGCTTCGCCACGTCCGACGGCGCGGCCTTACGCGTCGTGGTCGTCACGATCACGTCGTTGGTCTTCGTCAGCATCGGCGCGTCACGCAGCCCCGGCGCGACCATCGGCAGCACCACCGGCACGATCGCGAACGCCAGCAGGCAGAAGATCACGTTGGTCCACACCGCCGCGCCCGTCGCACGACGCCAGAAGTGCCCCACCCAGAACGGCGCCGCAAACGCCACCGGCACGATCCACGTGATCGTCAGCAGCTCCAGCACGTCGTTGACCGTCCACGACACGATCACCGCGCCGACGATGATGATCGCGCCCGTCGCCCGGCCGAGGTTCACGTACGTCCGCTCCGACGCCTTGTCGTTGATGAACGCCGCGTACACGTTCCGCACCACCAGCGCCGAAGACACCAGCATGTACGCGTCCGCCGAGCTCATCAGCGCCGCCAGCAGGCACGCGAGCATCAGCCCCAGAAAGCCCGGCCCCAGCAGCTCACGCGACGCCACGCCCCACGTCATGTCCGGGTCGCTGACCAGCGCCGGGTGATCGGCGAACAGCGCCAACGCGATCAACGCCGTCAGCGCCCAGCCCACCGTGCAGAACCGCTTGAGCAGGTTGCCCGCCACGAGGCCCACGCGTGCGTTCATCTCGTTCTTCGCCGACCCGCCGCCCGTCACGATGAAGTGCGGCTGGACGACGATGCCGACCATGTTGAGGATCACGATCGCGATGATGCTGTAGATCGGAAACTCGCTGCTGCCCGTCGAGCCGACGATCGTGAAATACTCCGGCGGCAGCTCGCGGTGCATGATCTCGAACGTGCCGAGGCCCGGGTACACGTCGCCGAAGCGTTCGGCGATCGCCGCCATGCCCGCGGGGATCAGCAGCAGCGACAGCGCGATGATGCACAGGCCCTGGATCAGGTCCGTCCAGTACGCCGCGGTCAGCCCGCCGAGCGCGCCGTACAGCACGACCATCACCGCCACGACCACCACGAGGATGTTCTCGACGGGCACGGTGAAGCCCATCATCGCCACGCCCTCGACGTTCATCAGCGGCGCCGCGAACTTGCCCACCGCGGTGAACAGCATCGCGGTGTAGAACACGTAGAACAGCAGCGCGAACGCCGTGTACCCCGCGCCCAGCGCCCTCGACTCATACCGCTCGACGAACCAGTCGCCCAGCGTCAGGTGGCGCATCCGCCGGTACCACACGCCGCTGATCCAGTACAGCGGCGTGACGAACAGCCAGTACATCACCGACCACATGCCGCTGAGCCCGCCGGTGAACGTCGTGCGTGCGGTGTTGATCGGGTCCGCCGAGCCGGTGCCCGCGCCGAACGCCGCGAACGTCTGGAGGATCTTGCCGAACCCCCGCCCGCCCATGAAGTAGTCTTCCTGCCCCTTCGTGCGACGCATCGCCCAGAAGCCGATCGCCGCCATCGTCGCGAAGTACCCCACCAGCACCGCGTAATCGATCGTCTGCATTGGAACCCTTCGTCAGTTGCTGATCGTCCGTGATCTCCCTCTCCCTTTCAGGGAGAGGGCCGGGGTGAGGGTCGAGCAATCGAACACCGTCACTGTTTCCCGAGAGGTCGCCGCTGTCGCTGATCCATCCCCTCACCCAAGCTTTCCCCCACTTGGGCGAGAGGAGTTCAAACTCACGCCGCCCCTCCGGCGTGCTCCTGTCCCGCGAAGAACCGCGCCGCGGCGTCGTAGTCCAGCGGCAGGCTGATCGGGCGTTCGAGCTTGGCCGACATCTGCGCCGCCCAGCCCACCTCCGCCGTCGACGCCGAGTTGATGAAGCTCAGCGGCGACTGCACGCCCGTCGACACGCACTCGAGGAAGTGCTCGACGCACGCGCTGGTCTGGTGGTGGATCACGTCGCCGCTGTCGGGCGTCGTCGTGTCGCTCGGCCAGGCCTCCACGCCCTCCCGCGCGCAACGCTCGGCGTCCAGCGGGTACACCCACTTGCTGTTGGTGTGCGTGCCCGACCAGTAGCGCACCTTCTGCGGCCGATCGACCTGCGAGTCGAACACGAACCCGCCGTCGGTGCCGTACAGGTTGTGGTACGCGTCGTAGTTCGCGCCCGTGTCGATGTTGCCGAAGCAGAACCCCTGCGCGCCGTTGTCGAAACCGACCTGGATCGACCACATCGCGTCCGGCTCGAACTTCCGCACCGCCGCACGCTGGCTCGTGGCGAACACGCTGATCGGCGCCGCCTGCGCCTTCATCACGTTCATCATCACGCTCAGCGAGTGGATGATGCCCATGCCGATCGCGTCGCCCATGATCGACGCGTCCAGCTTCCACGCCTTGTCGCCGACGATGTTCACCGGGTGGCGGTAGTTGACCTGCACCTGCGTGATCTGCCCGAACACGCCCTCGCGCACCATCTCCGCGATGCGCTCCTCCATCGTGTCGAAATTCATCAGGTAGTCGACGAAGGTAATCAGCTTCGGGTTCGCCCTGGCCAGCTCGATCTGCCGCATGAAGTTCGCGAACCGCGTGGCGCACGGCTTCTCGCAGAACACGTGCTTGCCCGCCTCCAGCGCCGCGATCGACTGCGGGCCGTGCAGCGCGTTGGGGCTGGCGATGAAGATCGCGTGGCAGTCCGGGTCGTCCAGCAGCTCGCGGTAGTCGCGCTTGTAGAGGTCGGCCGGGAGGCCGATCGCGCTGAGCGTCGCCTCGGCGCGGTCCTGCCGCCGCTGGTGCAGCCCGCGGATCTCGACCTCCTCACGCTCCGACAGGCGATGCAGCAGCGTCGCGCCCATCCAGCCCGCCCCGACAAATCCCACGCCCAGCTTGCCCATGTGCTCCTCCAGATCGAACCCCCTCACCCTCGAGGCAGAGGGCCGGGGTGAGGGTGAATCGCTCGAACACGTCGGACGCATCCCCTGCCGCGCGCCGCGTCCTATGAACCGACCCCCTCACGCAACCTCTCCCCGACGCGGGGGAGAGGAGCCTTGAGACCGGGGCTAAAGGTTAGGCGATTAACGCCCCTCGGTCACGCATCCGACAATCCGGGGAAAATTCCCCGCCGAAGGCTGGCTTGACTCGGCCGATTTTGTCGACATAATGTTGCATCACCATGAACGGCAGCACCTACTGGTTTGCGTACTTCTACTTTTTTGGCGGCCACACCGCCGCATAGGGAGCATACGCCTACCGGTCTTTGACCACTCAGCCAGACTAGGATGCCCCGATGCGGATTCAAACCCATCGGGGTTTTTTTTCAACTATGAAACCGGCACTCGAACAACTCGGTCGCCCCAGCATCGCCCGCCCACCGCGCGGGATCGGAGAACGTGACATGATCATCGTAATGAACCCCGACGCCACGCAGGACCAGATCGACAACGTGATCGGCATGATCCGCGAGATGGGCCTCAAGGAACACGCCATCCAGGGCACCGAGCTGACCGTCGTCGCCGTCATCGGCGAGGACCGCAAGAAGGACCCGTCGATCTTCGAAACCCTGCCCGGCGTGTCCAAGGCGATGAAGGTCCTCGCCCCGTACAAGATGTCCGCACGCGAGCTGCACAAGCAGACCTCGACCGTGACCATCGGCGAGGACTGCGTCATCGGCGGCAACGCCCTGCAGGTCATCGCCGGGCCCTGCTCCGTCGAGTCCGAGGAGCAGATCGTCAACACCGCACGCATGGTCAAGGAAGCCGGTGCCACCGCCTTACGCGGCGGAGCCTTCAAGCCACGCACCAACCCCTTCAGCTTCCAGGGGCACGGCGAGGACGGCCTGAAGATGCTCGCCGCCGCACGCGAAGCGACCGGCCTGCCCATCGTCACCGAGGTCGTCGCCCCCGCCGATGTGGAGCTCGTCTCGTCTTACGCCGACTGCCTCCAGGTCGGCACCCGCAACGCCCAGAACTACGCCCTGTTGTCCGAGGTCGGCAAGCAGCCCAAGCCGGTGCTGTACAAGCGCGGCATGTCGATGACGCTCGACGAGTACCTCCAGGCCGCCGACTACATCCTCGCCGCCGGCAACGAGAACGTGATCCTCTGCGAGCGCGGCATCCGCACGTTCGAGAAGTTCGGCCGCAACACCTACTCGATCGCCGCGATCGCCGAGCTCAAGCACCGCAGCCACCTGCCCGTCGTCGGCGACCCCTCGCACGCCACCGGCCACGCCCACCTCGTGACCCCCGCCGCCCGCGCCACCATCGCCGTCGGCGCCGACGGCATGATCATCGAGGTCCATCACGACCCGGCCCATGCCTGGTCCGACGGCGCCCAGTCCCTGACCCCCAAGCAGATGGCCGACATGATGCCCAGCCTCGCCCAGATCGCCGACGCCGTCGGCCGCAGCCTGGCCATCCCGCAGCACGCCTAAGCCGCTCGCGGCATGGCAATCTCACGTTCTCCCCAAAGCCCACGGGTTCCGCCCCGTGGGCTTTTTGGTGCGCACAGCGATGCACGCGAAACCGCGTCAGCGCAACTCTGCCACAAAAAAGTCAAAGACCTCGCGTCGCTCAACTTACTCGTGTGGCCCGCGAGCGTCGCGACGCCCCCGTGCGCACCTGGGCGTCGTTACGTCCATTTATGGAGGGACAACACATGCCCCAGACGACAATCACGCCGCGCGCCGAGCCCGCACGAGTCGGGTTCGCTGTCATTTTGCATTTTGCAATGACCATTTTGCATTTTGCACTGCCAACGCGCCGCGCGTTGCCACCCCCCTCCCCCCCTCCAAAATGGAAAATGGCAAATGGAAACTGGAAAATGGAAAACGCTGCCCTCCCGCGCCCCGGCGCGCCCCACCGACGCCCCATGCGCGCCCCGTTGCGCCCCATCCGCGCCCCCGTCGGTGCGTCCCGGCGACCGATCCGCTATCCTCTGCGTCCCGTTTCACGCGGGTTCCCTTACGGAGAGCGACACGCCATGAGCGACGGACACGGCAGCGGACATGGATACGAGGCGGAACTGACAGCGGCGGTCGACGCGGTGCGGCTGGCGTCGCACCTGTGCCGGGCGGTGCAGGCGGAGATCGACGACGCGGTGCTGCAGAAGAAGGACCGCAGCCCGGTGACCGTTGCGGACTTCGGTTCGCAGGCGCTGGTCTGCCGGGCCCTGCAGGCGGCGTTCCCGAACGATCCGGTGATCGGCGAGGAGGACGCCGCGGCCCTGCGTCAGGCGGACAACGCGCCGCTGCTGGCGCGCGTGGTGGACCACGTCGCGCGGCTGCTGCCAGGCGCCACGCCCGACGCCGAGGCCGTGTGCGGCTGGATCGATCGCGGCGGACACAGCGACCACGCCGCCCGCTACTGGACGCTCGACCCGATCGACGGCACGAAGGGTTTCCTGCGGGCCGATCAGTACGCGATCGCTTTGGCTCTGATCGTCGACGGCCAACTCACCGTCGGCGCGATGGCGTGCCCGAACCTGCCGGTCGACCCGGCGCAGCCCGACGGGCCGCGCGGCGCGATCTTCACGTCGGTCGCGGGCCACGGCGCGGCGGTGCGTCCGATCGACGACGCCGACGTCGCCCCGACGCCGATCCGCGTCAGCGCCACCGACGCCCCGGCCGCGGCGTGCTTCTGCGAGTCGTTCGAGTCGGGCCACAGCTCGCACGACGACTCGGCACGCGTGGCGGAACTGCTGAGCATCACCGCCGAGCCGGTCCGCATGGACTCGCAGGCCAAGTACGCCGCGGTGGCGCGCGGGCAGGCGGACATCTACCTGCGGCTGCCCACGCGGGCGGACTACGTGGAAAAGATCTGGGATCACGCGGCGGGCGCGGCGGTGGTGACCGAGGCCGGGGGCAAGGTCACGGACCTGGCGGGCAGGCCGCTGACGTTCACGCACGGGCGGACGCTGTCGGACAACCGCGGCGTGATCGTCACGAACGGCCTGCTTCACGACCGCGTGCTCGCGGCGCTGGCCCAGGCCGGCGTAAAATGACACCCCGGGCTCGCGTAAACGGCCATGAGGGGCTAGATTTACGTTGAGCGTCCGGCGGTTATGAGCTAACCTGTTCTGGGAATCGGGATCGGGGAAAACGTCACGGAGTCACCGTCATGAACCAATACACCATCGCGTTCATCATGATCGTCGTCCTGGTTGTTGCCGCCGTGGTGACCTTCACCGCCACGCCGCAGCAGGCAAACGAGCGGAACCCCGAGCTCGATCGGCTCACCACGCAGATCAATTCGCTGAAGCACGAGATGCAGAACACCGACGGCGCCGACGACGAAACCAAGCAGCGTCTGCAAGACCTCGAAGCGAAGTACAAGGCCGAGCAGAGCAAGGCCCAGGCGAGCACCGGCCCGTTCATCAAGGCCGTGCCGATCGACGGGCAGGACCTGCTGTCGGTGCTCGGCATCGACAACGTCATGTGGAAGTACGAGTTCGAGCTGCCCGCGGACGTCTACACGAACTATGTCTGGATCGAGATCTGGCATCGCGGCGACAAGCGGCCGGAGATCCGCCTGCTGTCCACGCAGTCGTCGAGCTGGAGCAAGAGCACGCTGCTGATCAAGCGGCCGACGCCCGACTTCCCGCGCGAGTTCGTCCAGATCGGCAACGGCACGCCGACCTACAACACCGACCCCAAGCCGATCCAGATCGACAACCCCTACCGCCTCGACAAGCTCGATGCGCCCGAGCCGCTGAAGGCGGGCGACGACGTGTACCTGCTGACGATCAAGCGTGACCCGATCAAGACGCTGTCGGCCAACCGCAGGGACGTCCACAAGGACTACGAGACGGTCATCTACTTCAAGACGAAATTCGTGAAGGGCGACTACGTCAAGTGGGTCGATCCATACGAGGGTGTCGACACCACGCCGCCGACGCCGGAGCCCGCGCCCCCGACGCCGACACCGACGCCGACGCCGGGCACGTCGCCGTCGAACGCAACGCCGACGCCCGAGCCGAACAACTGATCGCGGCGCGGTTCCGGGGAACCCACGCCAGGCGCAACACAACGGCCCGCCGATTCATCATCGACGGGCCGTTTCAAATTCCGGGGAGAATCACGTGCGCGACGCACACGCCTGTTTCATGGCCTGCACGACGCCGGGCTCAGCCCACGGCGACCTTGTTCAGCACGCGGTCCAGGTTGCGGAACGCCTGCCGCACGCGCTGCTCGTTCTCGACGGTCGCGATGCGGACGTAGCCTTCGCCTTCTTCGCCGAACGCGCCGCCGGGGCACATCGCGACCTCGGCCTTCTCGATCATGTCGAGGCAGAAGTCGACGGTCGATCCGTTGTACGGCGCGAGGTGCTCGGGCTTGACCTTCGCCCAGACGAACATCGTCGCCATCGGCACGTCGACCTCCCAGCCGAGCTTGCGGGCGTACTGCACGATCGCGTCGCGGCGGGACTGGTAGATCGCGGCCTGGTTCTGCACGTCCTCGTCGCAGTGCCGCATCGCGACGATCGAGGCGATCTGGATCGCCTGGAAGATGCCGTAGTCGTAGTAGCCCTTGATCGTCGACAGCGCGTTGATCATCTCGGCGTTGCCGACGCAGAAGCCGATGCGCCAGCCGGCCATGTTGTACGCCTTGGACATCGTCGAGAACTCGACGCCGACGTCCTTCGAGCCCCTGGCCTGCAGGAACGACGGCGCCTTGTACCCGTCGAAGCAGGTCTCGCCGTAGGCGAAGTCGCTGAGGATCATGATGCCGTGGCGTTTGGCCATCTCGACCGCGGCGTCCCAGAACTCCGGCTCGATGCACATCGTCGTGGGGTTGTTCGGGAAGTTGAGGATCATCACCTTCGGTTTCGGTTCGAGGTGGGTGATGACGTTCTCGACGCGGTTGAGGAAGTCGATGTCGTTGCCGAGCGGCACGCCGATGACGTTCGCCCCGGCGAGCACGACGGCGTAGGTGTGGATCTGGAAGGCGGGCTTGGTCACGATGGCGGTGTCGCCGGGACCGAGCAGCGCGAGGCACATGTGGCTGAAGCCTTCCTTCGAGCCGATCGTCGCGATGACCTCGGTCTGCGGATCGAGCTCGACGCCCCAGCGTCGCTTGTACTTGATGGCGACCTCGCGGCGGAGGTTGTCGATGCCGACCGACGCGCTGTAACGCTGGTTACGCGGATCGGCGCACGCCTCCTGCAGCTTCTCGACGATGATCTGCGGCGTGGGGTCGTTGGGGTTCCCCATGTTCAGATCGATGACGTCGGCGCCCTTGCGGCGCATCTGGTAGGTCATCTTCTTGATCTTGCCGAGCATGTACTGCGGCAGGCGTTCGATTCGGTGAGCGAGGCGGATGTCCATATCAACACCGGGTTCCATGAAACGGCGTGCGGCGTCGCGGGTCGACCCGATCGGCACACACGTGGGCTTATATCGTTATATCGGCCGGCGCGGCCGTACGGCGGAAAAATCGTCGAGTCACGGCTCAAGCAGGCGATCCTTACGCTGCTTCCACGCGCGGTCGAGGTCGGCGTCGAGAACCGTCACGTCCAGGTTCTGCAGCAGCGTTCGCGCCTGCCGACTCATCAGCGTCCGCTCGACCTCCAGCCGCGCCTGCACCGTCAACGCGTTGGACACGCTGTCGAACGGCACCGGCTCCTGCGCAATTTTACGCTCACACTTGAGGATCGCAAAACCGCCCTCCAGCGCGATCGGCGGCGACACCTCGCCCACCTGCAGCTTGGCGGTCGTGTCGCGGATCTCCTTGGGGAACGTGGCGTCCAGCGGGCTGATCGCCGGCAGCAGGCCGCCCTGGTTGCGGCTGGAGTCCGTGCTGACCTCGATCGCCAGGTCGATGAACGACGCGCCCTGCTCGAGCCGCTTGATCACCTTCGTCGCCTCCGACAGGTTCGGCACCATGATCAGGCGGCACACGGCCTTCTCGCCGTAGCGCTGCTCGTACAGCGCCTGCACCATCGCCGGGGTGACCTTGACCTCGTCGGCGACCAGCCGGCGCAGCCCCGCGTTGCGGCGGAGCAGCGCGTCGTAGCGGCGCGGCCCCAGCCCGCGCGTGTCCCGCAGGCGGTCCAGCAGGCGCACCGCCTGGTCGGGGTCGTCGGACAGCTGCTCCCGCAGCAGCGCTTCCTCGCGTTTGACGTCGGCCTCGGACACGGCCAGCCGGCGTTGCTTCAGCTCGCGAGCGATGCGCTGATCCAGCGCCCACTCGCCGAGCACCGTCCCGCCGGACGCCTCGACGATCAGCGGACGCAGCTCCGCCCAGGAGAGCGTGCGGCCGTCGACAAGCGCCGCGGCGCCGCCGCCGTCCACGTTCGCCCTCGCGGGATTCGGCGAGGCGGAACTGGTAGAATGGGTAGTCACGGCCGCAGACCCGGGGCGCGTGGGCGTTGCCTGGCAGCCGGTGAGGCCAATACATATCAGCAGGATGGCGGTGTAGCGCATTGCGCTACCGTAGAATTGCCTGATGATGATGTCAATGTAATACTGTTACGGCCCGGGTTTATCACGATCTAACCGCGGCCGGGCGATGGAGGCGTTGCGTTGCAAACCGATACCCAGCAAATGATTCTCTGCCCGTTCTGCGGAACGGTTCAAAAGGTCGCCGAACGATGCGCCGCGTGCGGCGGCTTCTTCGACGCCCTGTCCAAGCGTGTGACCCAGCAGCACATGGGCCCGTGGTTCATCCGCGACTCGAACCAGCCGTTCCGCCCGGGCTGCACCTACGAGGTGCTCGTCAAGCAGATCGAAAAGGGTAAGGTCAAGGCGAACAGCATCGTCCGCGGCCCCACGACCAAGCAGTTCTGGTCCGTGGCGTGGCACGTGCCGGGCATCAGCCACCTGTTCGGCTACTGCTACGCGTGCGAAGAGAAGGTGTCGCCCAGCGACGAGAAGTGCGCCAAGTGCGGTGCGGATCTGCTGGCGCCGAACCTGCGTGACGAACTGGGCCTCGACGAACCGAACCCCGGCATCTGGGACGAGGTGAAGAAGGCGCAGGAGGATCTGAACGCGGGCAAGACGCCGCCGCCGCCGGACGTGGAGAAGATCCGCCCGGCGCCGGGAACGAACGACATGCCGCAGGCCGCGCCGACCGCGCCCGCCGCGGTGCCCGTCGCCAAGGCCGGCACGCCGACCCCCGCGGCCAACGCGGGCGCCGCCGCCGCGTCGGCCGGAGCCGCCTCGCCCGGCGCCAAGCCCGCCACGCCCGGCAACATCCTGTCGCACTTCTCCAACAACGACCTGGTCATCCCCGGTTCGCAGCCCGGCGCGGCCGCCGAGACCCCCGCCGCCAAGGCGACCGTCGTCGAGACCACGTCGACCAGCGCGCCGAGCTTCGGCATGGGTGCGCCGTCCGCGCCGACGACGCCGACCGCAACGCCCGGTGCACCCGCCACACCCGGTGCGCCCGCCGCCGGCATCCCCAACTTCGCCAACATGCCCGGCGCGCCCGCGACCGTCGGCCCCGCCACGCCCACGCCCAGCGCGACGCCCGCCGCTCAGCCCGCAGTCGCCACCGCGACCGTTGTGCCGCAGAACAACGCCGTCTCGCCCGCAGCCGGCGCAGGCACCAGCGCACTCGACTGGATGAACGCCGGCTCCGAGGCCGACACGATCGAAACCGCCGGCGTGTCCATCGGACGCTTCGAAGAACCCGAAGCCACCACCAGCTCGGCGACCATCCTGCTCGTGGTGATGAACGTCCTGCTGGCGATCGGCGTCGTGCTCATCCTCATGACCCGCGACCAGCTGTTCAGCTCGCCCGAAGACCCGCCCATCGGCGGCGGCTCGTCCAGCGTCCAGCCCGTCAACCCGCGGCCGGCCAACAACGGCGGCAATCCCGGTGGCTCGACCACCACGCCCGGCGGCTCGTCCACCACGACCACCCCGCCGCGCAACAACACGACGAACACGACCCCCACGCCGCCGCGGAACACCACGTCCCCGGCCAACAACACGACGGACACCACCCCCGCGCCGCAGAACAACACGACGCCGCAGAACAACACGACGACCACCGTCGTCAATCCGCCGACGCCGCCGGACCCGGGCTTCGACGCGTCCAATCCCGGCTCGTCGTTCTTCGGCATCCGCATCGACTCACCGAAGCTCTCGTCGAACGAGCAGGCGGACCTCTACCGCAAGCAGTACAAGGAAGCGCAGGACGACTTCGCCGCGGGCAAGTACAAGACCGCGCTCGACAAGCTCCTGCGCATCAAGGAAACGCTGCCGACGCAGATCCGCGCCGTCGGCCTCGACGAATCCATCCAGGCCACGCGCGAAGCGCTCCGCAAGCAGAAGGAAGAGCGGCAGAAGAACGCCACACCGCCCGCCGACACGCCGTCCGACGCCCCCGCCGGTTCGAGCGACGTCGACGCCGTCAAGAAGTTCTTCGACACCAGCAAGTGATTTGCCGTATCGCCGGATCAGTCCAGCCGCATCTTGCGACGCCAGTTCACGCCGTCGCGTGAGATCTGCACCTCGACGCCCGCGTCGTTGAGTTCGTCGCGGATCGCGTCGGACTTCGCGTAATCCTTCAGCTCGCGCGCCTGCTGGATCTGCCTGACCTTGACCTCGATCTCTTCGTCGCTGATGCCCGCGGGCGCGACCGACGTGTCAGCCTCCGCGGGCGTGAGCACGCCGAGCACCGCGTCGATCCGCTGCAGCGCCGCGACGTCCTCCGACGCCGGCGTGTCGACCTCGTTGATCCACTTGAACACCGCGCCCAAGGCCGCGGAGATGTTCAGGTCGTCAGCCATCGCCTCGACGAACGCCCGCTCGACGTCGCTCTGACCGCTGTACACGCCGCCCCACGAGCCGTGGCTCGCGCCCTCGATGAACGACCGCATGCGGTTGACCGCCTTCTGCGAATCCTCGAGGCCCTTGAGCGTGAAGTTCATGTTCGAGCGGTAGTGCGTGCGGAGCAGCTCGTAGCGCAGCACGGCGGCGTCGACGCCGCGCGCCAGCAGGTCGCGCACCGTGTAGAAGTTGCCCTTCGACTTGGACATCTTCTCGCCCTCGACGAGCAGAAACCGCGTGTGCATCCAGTAGTTGGCGAACGGCTTGCCCGTCGCGCCGCTCGACTGGGCGATCTCGCACTCGTGGTGCGGGAAGATGTTGTCCTCGCCGCCGGTGTGGATGTCGAGCGTGTCGACGCCGAGCGTGTGCATCGCCATCGCCGAGCACTCGATGTGCCAACCGGGGTAGCCGACGCCCCACGGCGAGTCCCACTTCATGATGTGCGACGCGTCGTGCTTCCACAGCAGGAAGTCCGCGGGGTTGCGCTTGCCGGCGGTGTGCTCTTCGTTGACGCGCCCGCCGGCGCCGGTGTGCAGCTTGTCCAGCGTGTTGCCGCTGAGTCGGCCATATTCGGGGAACGTCGCCACGTCGTAGTAGACCGCGCCGTCGTCGGTGACGTACGCGTGGTTCGCCTCGATCAGGCGTTCGATGATGCCGATCATCTGCGTCACATGCGCCGTGGCGTGCGGCATGCGCTGCGGGTGTTCGTCGGCGATCTTCAGCCGCAGCGCCTTGCCGTCGGCGAGGAACGCCTCGGTGAAGTAGCTGGCGACCTCGTAAGGATCGTCGGGGTTCGACACGTTCGCCACGCCCTGCTTCTTGGCTTCCTTGAGGCGTTGGCCGGCGAGTTCCATCTTGTCCTGGCCGCCGCCGTCGGCGACGTTGTCCTCGGTCATGTGGCCCACGTCGGTGATGTTCATCACCTGCTGGACCTCGTAGCCGACGAACTCGAAGAAGCGGCGGAGCACGTCGGCGAAGACGAACGCGCGGAAGTTGCCGATGTGGGCGTAGTCGTAAACGGTCGGCCCGCAGTTGTACATGCGGACGACGCCCGCGGTGACCGGCTCGAACCGCTCGGCGCGGTGCGACAGCGTGTTGTAGAGTTGAATGTCCATGGGTGGCGGATTGTAGCAGGGTCGGCGCGGCGTGCTAAGCCGCAAGCGGCTACGCCTCGGCGGACTCGGTCGCGGCGCGGTCGATCACCTCGATGCGGACGCGGTTGACGCGTGTCTTCGCCGCGTCGGTCACCGTGATGCGCAGGTTCTCGTACTCGAACGACTCGCCGGTGTCGGGGATGTGGCCGAGCGTGGCGAACACGAAGCCGCCCACCGTGTCGAAGTCCTCGTCTTCGGGCAGCGACAGCTCCGCCTCGTCGTTGAGTTCGTCGATGCTCACGCGGCCGTCGGCTTCGAAGATGTGGTCCTCGATGCGATCGACGCTCGGCTCGGGCTCCGGCGGCTCGTACTCGTCGTGGATCTCGCCGACGATCTCCTCCAGCACGTCTTCGAAGGTCACGAGGCCCGCGGTGCCGCCGTACTCATCGAGCACGATCGCCAGGTGCACCTTCGACGCCTTGAACTGCTCGAGCAGGTTCGTCAGCGACTTCGTCTCGGGGACGAACACCGCTTCGCGGAGGTGGTCGGTGAGCTTGAACGGCGTGTCGCCGTTGTCGCCGAGCAGCGGGATCAGGTCCTTGACGTAGAGCACGCCGACGATGTGGTCGAGGTTGCCCTCGTAGATCGGGATCCGCGAGTGGCCCGCCTCACCGATGAACCGCTTGACGTCCTCGAGCGACGAGTCGGCGGTGATGCCTTCGATGTCGGTGCGCGGCGTCATGATCTGCTCGACGGTGATGTTGGGGAACTCCACCACGGCCTCGATCATCTCGCGCTGGTCTTCGTCGACGAGGCCGGACTTCTCGCCCTCGCTGACGGCGTCGAGTATTTCCTGCTCGACGGGGCTGCGGTCGTCGGCGGTGGGTTTGGGCACGCCGAGCAGGCGTCGCACGACGGGGTCGAGCCAGTGGAACGGCGCCATGGCGGGCGCGGTGACGCGGTAGAGGACGTAGAGCGTGGGCATGGCGCGGGCGAGCAGCGGCTCGGCGCCGTAACGGGCCCACGACACGGGGATCGCGCCGCCGAACACCATGATGACCAAGCCCGCGACGCCCAGCGCGAGCACGATGGCGTGAACGCTGGACGCCTCGTTGGGTGGCGCGAACATGAGCATGCACGCGCCGAGGATCAGCACGTTCATCAGCGTGCGGGCGAGCGACGTGAGCAGCAGGATGCCGTCGGAGGCGTTGATCAGCGTGTCGGCGCGATCGCCGCGGCCACGCCGCGTGAGCAGGTCGGTCAGCTGCAATCGGCTGAAGTCCATCAGCGCGTAGTTCACGGCCGTGAAAACACACGTCAGCAGCCCGGCGATGATGGCGGTCAGCAGTGGCCAGTTCACGTCGACGGATTCTCCTTGGCGTGGAACACGGCGCCGACGCCGACGGCGTTGAGCAGCTCGTCCTC
Organism: Phycisphaera sp.; assembly: GCA_016125285.1. Classification (GTDB taxonomy): domain Bacteria; phylum Planctomycetota; class Phycisphaerae; order Phycisphaerales; family Zrk34; genus RI-212. The sequence goes on along the minus strand of WGMA01000002.1, from coordinate 45,084 downwards.
ACGGGCGTGCATCGCGTCGTACTCCGACGGCTCGTGATCGTCGTACCCGAGCAGGTGCAGCAGGCCGTGGGTGGCGTAGAGCAGCAGCTCGTGATCGACCGGGTGCCCGCGGCGTGCGGCGACACGCGTCGCTTCGTCGAGGCAGAGGTACAGCTCGCCCTCGGCGGTGTCGGCGGACCCGGGCTCGGTGGGCGGCGCGTCGGACAGGTCGAAGGTGATGACGTCGGTGGTGCCGGGCACGCCGCAGTGCTCCTCGTGCATGCGGGCCATGAGGGCGTCGTCGACGATCACGACGGACAGATCGACGCGTCGCAGCCGCAGCCGGTGGGCGACACGCTGGATCATGTCTTCGAGCCAATCGGTGTTCGGGGGGTTCGCGGCGTCCGCGTCGAGCACGACACGTACGCCTTGCGGACTGTCGGGCTCGTCCGGTGCGGACGGCGTGGGAGGGCTGGATGTGTCGGACTCATTCATTGTCGATCTGGCGTGTCACCCAGGAGACGCCACATTCTACGGTTTTCACGCCGCCGGTTCCAAGGGACGACCGGCGGGATGTCGGGTGCATCCTGCGGCAAGCGACGGCGTTATGCAAGGGGTTACACGGCGCGACGCTCGCCCTGCTCTTCGGGCTTCTCGCGGGCGGGCTTGCTGGGCTTCTCGGCCTCGGGGTAGGCCACACGCCCGTGGTAGACGGCGCAGAGGCTCTTGGTCAGCGCCTGCTCGACCTGGTGCAGCTCACGCAGCGTGACGTCGCACTCGTCGAACTGCCCGTCCGCCAGGCGCTTGGTCGCGAGCTTGTGCACGAGCTGCTCGATGCGGGCGGGCGTCGGGTCGGGCATGGTTCGGCTTGCCGACTCAACGCAATCGCACAGCATGAGGATACCGGCTTCCTTCGTCTGCGGCTTCGGGCCGGGGTAGCGGAACTCGATCTCCTCCGGCTGATCGTCCTCGCCCTTCTGCTTCTTCGCGGCGTGGTAGAAGTACTCGACGAGGGTCGTGCCGTGGTGCGACTCGATGAAGTGATAGAGCACCGGCGGCAGGCCGTACTCGCGGGCCATCTCCATGCCGTCCTTGACGTGTCCGACGATGATCAGCAGCGACATGGCCGGCGACAGCTTGTCGTGGCGGTTGGGACCGCCGCCCTGGTTCTCGACGAAGTACTGCGGCTTGTGGATCTTGCCGATGTCGTGGTAGTACGCGCCGACACGCGCGAGCAGGCTGTTGGCGCCGATGGCCTCCGCCGCGGCGGCCGCGAGGTTCGCGACCTGCAGCGAGTGGTTGAACGTGCCCGGCGCGCTCTGCGCGAGTCGACGCAGCAGCGGGCGGTTCATGTCGCCCAGCTCGAGCAGCGTCATCGCGGTCGTCACGCGGAACAGCCGCTCGATGAACGGCAGCGTGCCGAGCACGAAGAAACCGACGAACAGGCAGCCGACGAACGTGAACACCGACTCGCGCCACAGCACCTGCATCATGCCCTCGACGGCGTTGCGTTCCGTCCAGCCGTAGGCGAACGTCGTGACGCCCATCACGACGCCCGTCACGAACCCGACACGCACCAGCGTGCTGCGGTGACGCACGTCGTGCAGCTGGGCGATGGCGACCATGCTGCCGAAGATGCTGACGGTGACCAGGCCGACGGACAGGTCGAGCGACAATCCGACGAGCAGGCTCAGCAGCACGCCGACGCCGAGCGCGAGGCGCTGATCGTAGGCGATGGCGAGGATGAACGCCGAGAGCAGCACGGGCGCGACGGCGCCGGCGGCGATCGTGTCGGGGCGGAACTCCACGCCGAACATCGCCAGCGCGAGGCACGCTACGAGCAGCGCCGACAGCGACAGCCCGCGCATGGGATTCTGCGCCACGCGCGGCTTGACCGTCGCGATGTACCCGACGAGACCGATCGACAGGCCGAGGATCAGCACCAGCGGCCCGAGGTGTTTGAACAGCCACTCGGTCTGGCTCAGCGAAGCGGTGTACGTCTCGTGCTCTTTCTGCAGCAGGCGGTACGCGGGCTCTTCGAGCACCTTGCCCGACTCGACGATCGTCTGGTTCGGCTCGTACTTCGACAGCGTCGGCTGCACGGCCTTCGCCGCCTCGGCGCGGACCTTGTCGGTCGCCGCCTGGTCGAAGCGGTACGTCGGCTGCTTGGCGCGGATGAAATACGTGCCGATCGACTTGCGGATCGACGCGGGGAAGTCCTTGGCGATGCCCTCGACCATCGTGCGCACCTGCGTCTCGTCGCCGTAGTGCACCAGCTCGGCGTGATAGATCAGCGTCGACAGGTTGTCGGAGATCATCAGCCGGATGTACGGCGCGAGGTTGAGCTGCTCGATCTGGAAGCGGTCCGTCGAGAGGATCGCCCGCTTGTGCAGCTCGAACATGAACTGCTCGACGCTCTTGATCCACGCGTCGAGCACCTTGCCGTCGGCCTGGAACTGCCGCAGGTCCGCCAGCGAGATGTCGGTCAGGCCGAACTCGACGCGGATGTCCTCGGCGACCTGGTCGATCCGCTCGGCCGACGCGGCGACGGCGGGCAGCGTCTCGAGCTTCTTCTTGGTCGCCTCGAGGAACTGCGTGTTGGGGACGTAGACCGCCGGCTCCTTCGCCGCGGCGTTCTCCTTGGCCTGCTTGGTCGCCTCTAGGTTCAGCGACTCGAAGGCGACGCGGGCGACCTGCGCACGGTCGACGAGTTGGCCGGGCAGGTACTCGGGCCTGTCGCGGACCTTCAGCGCGATCGTGCCGGCGGTGCCGGCGATGAGCACCGTCATCAACGCGCCCCAGAGGAACTGGCCACGCGTGACCAGCTCCCGCAGGCCGTTGCGCTGCCGCGGGATCGCCTTGCGTACCTCGCGACGACGGGATGTGCTGCCTTTGAATACGGACACGTCAATGCTGCCCTCGGCTCGTCGGACCCCAAAAAGGGCGTCGCGCGCGAGCGAACATTTTATCAAGTATCGGTTGTTTAAATCAGATAAGGTTGAAATCAGTCGGCCCGTCCCTGAGCCGCGTTCTCTTGGCCGTACGCCTCGACGATACGCTGTACGAGGCTGTGCCTGACGATGTCGTGCCGATCGAGTGTGACGAACCCGATCCCCGGCAGTCCCCGCAATCGACGCGCCGCGTCGATCAAGCCCGAGTCGGTGCCGTCTTCCAGGTCCGTCTGGGACGTGTCACCGGTCACGATTACCTTAGAACCCATGCCCATACGGGTCAAGAACATGAGCATCTGGCTCTTGGTGGTGTTCTGCGCCTCGTCGAGGATGATCGCCGCGTCGTTGAGCGTGCGTCCGCGCATGAACGCCAGCGGGATCACCTCGATCAGATCCGTGTGCATGAACTTCTGCGCCTGCTCGAACGGCATCATGTCGTGCACGGCGTCGAGCAGCGGACGCAGATACGGATTGACCTTCTGCAGCATGTCGCCGGGCAGGAAGCCGATCTTCTCGCCGGCCTCGACCGCCGGCCGCGCCAGCACGATGCGGCGGACCTCGCCGTGCTTGAGCATCGACACCGCCACCGCGACCGCGAGGTACGTCTTGCCCGTGCCCGCCGGGCCGGTGCAGAACGTCATGTCGTGGTTCTGGATCGCGTCGAGGTAGCGGCGCTGCCCCGCCGTCTTCGCCGCGATGCGGTGGCTGCGCGTGTAGATGTCGATCGCTTCACGCGACGCGTCGGGGCTCGCCTTGTGCTGTGTTTCGCTCATGTGGTGCAACCGATCGATCACGTCGCGCGGCGTCATCGGACGCTTCCGCTTCGCGGCCTGCGTCAGCTGCGTGATCAGGTCCGCGGCGAGATTGACGTTGTCCCGCTCGCCGCTGACGCGCACCGCGTCGTCGCGCGCGCTGATCGCCACGCTCAACGCCTCGCGGATCAGCTTCAGGTTCCGCTCCGCTGCGCCGAACGCCAGGACACGGTCCGTGTCGTCCGGCAACGTCAGTGTCATGTCCAACTCATCATCCTCACGTGACGCCACGACGGCGTCGACCGGGACGTGGATACACCTCTCACGCCCCACACAATTATATCCCCGATACGCCTCCGCCGAGTACTTTTGCTAAGTATCTGCCCCAGCCCCGATAACCACCACGCCCGGACAAGCTGATACAATCCCGGTCATGCAGGCCGCGATCCTTTCCATCGGCGACGAACTCGTGCTCGGCCAGACCGTCGACACCAACGCCGCGTGGCTCTCCGCCCGGCTCGCCGAGCGCGGCGTGATGACACGCTGTCACCTCACCGTCGCCGACCACGTCGAGCTGGTCACCGAGGCGTTCGTCCGCGTGTCGCGCGATGCGGACCTGGTCATCGTGACCGGCGGGCTGGGCCCGACCGACGACGACGTGACACGCGAAGCGCTGGCCGCGGCGATGGGCGTCGAGCAGGAGCTCAACGAAGAGGCGCTGACGCACATCCGCCAGATGTTCGAGAGCCGCGGGCGGATGATGGCCGAGCGCAACGCCGTGCAGGCGATGCGCCCGATCGGCTCCGAGACGCTGCACAACCCCGCCGGCACCGCGCCGGGCATCCGCGCGACGCTCGGCGACGCGGTCGTGTTCGTGTTCCCCGGCGTGCCGCACGAGATGCGCACGATGTACGACCTGCACGTGTCGCCCGCCCTGCCCGAGCAGACCGGCCGCGTCATCCTGTCGGCGAAGATCAACACGTTCGGCGCCGGCGAGTCGACCGTCGCGGAGCTCATCGCCGACCAGACCCACCGCAGCGCCAACCCGATCGTCGGCACGACCGTCGCCGACGGCATCGTCTCCGTCCGCGTGCGCAGCGAGTTCGCCACCGTCGACGAGACGCGTAGCCAACTCGACGCGACGATTGCCGCGGTGGAGGCCGCGCTCGGCCCGCTCGTGTTCAGCCGCGACGACGAGTCGCTGGCGTTGAGCGTCGGCCGGTTGCTGCGCGAGCGCGGCAAGACGCTCGCGACCGCCGAGAGCTGCACCGCGGGCCTGGTCGGCAAGATGATGACCGACGAGGCGGGCTCGTCGGACTACTACGTCGGCGGCTGGGTGGTGTACTCCAACGCGCTGAAGCACAGCCAGCTCGGCGTGCCGAGCGACGTGCTCGAACAGCACGGCGCGGTCAGCGAGCCGGTCGCGCTCGCGCTGGCCGAGGGCGCACGCGAGCGCGCCGACGCGGACTTCGCGCTGGCGATCACCGGCATCGCGGGGCCCGGCGGCGGCAGCGACGAGAAACCCGTCGGCACGGTGTGGATCGCGCTGGCCGACCGCGGTGCGCCGACGATCGCCACGCGTCACGTGTTCATCGGCGACCGCGACATGGTGCGCGACCGCTCGGCCAAGACCGCGTTGAACAAGCTCCGCGTGCGCCTGATCGGGGCCGAGTCATGAAAGACCCCGTCGTCGAACAGCTCCAGCGCGACGTGCTGGCGATCGCCACGGAAGACGGTCGGCTGCCCGGCACCGAGCCGCACGCCCGCGCGCGACAGTACCTCGTCGATCGCCTCACGGAGATCGGCTGCGTGCCGTTCCGCGGCGACGCGTACGAGCTGCCGTACCAGGGTCGCGGGCCGTGCGCGGACCAGTCGTTCGTCAACGTGATCGGCGTGTGCCCCGGCGACCCCGAGCAGCGTCACCTGCACGACCCGCTGCTGATCGCCGCGCACTACGACAGCGTGATCGCCGCGCCGTGCGCCGACGACAACGCCGCGGCGATCGCGATCGCGCTGCGCGTCGCCGAGCGTCTGATCGCCACGCCGACGCACCGCGACGTGCTGATCGCCCTGTTCGACGCCGAGGAGCCGCCGCACTACCACGGCGAGACGATGGGCTCGATGCGGTTCTACGAGGACCAGCGCGACGGCGTCGAGTTCCACGCGGCGCTCGTGATGGACCTCGTCGGCCACGACGTCGCGGCGCCCGTGCCGATCCCAGGCGCGTCGATGCTCGTGCCATCCATCCCGCGGCTGCTGTTCGTGATGGGCAGCGAGAGCCACCCCGCCCTGCCCGACGTCGTGCGACACGCGACCGATCACGCCGACAAGCTCGCGGTCGTCACCGCGCTGAACCGCTACGTCGGCGACGTGTCGGATCACTTCGCGTTCCGCATCAATGAGGTGCCGTTCCTGTTTCTGTCGTGCGGCCGGTGGCAGCACTACCACAAGCCCAGCGACACGCCCGACAAGCTCAACTACCACAAGATGGCGCGCATCGCCGGGTTCCTCGAGCACCTGACGCGCGGGCTCGACGAAGTGACCACCGGCCGCGCCCGCGAGCACGACACCACCGCGTTCGACATCGCGATGTTCAAGCACGCGCTGGGCCGCATCGGCACGCCGATCGCGATGAAGGCCGCGGGCCTCGACACGTTCGAGACGCGCGAGGACTTCGACAAGATCGCCGCACGCCTGATGGCCGGCGGACTCTACTGACGCGGGTTTCGCCGACCGCCGATCCGCACTACATTCACATCGTTATGAGTGACCAACGCACCGAGACGGACGTGATCATCGTCGGCGCCGGCCCCATCGGGCTCGAGGTCGCCGTCGAGCTCAAACGCGCCGGCGTCAACTACCTGCACTTCGACAAGGGCACCATCGGCGCAACGATGACGTGGTTCCCCAACGGCATGACCTTCTTCTCCAGCAACGACCGCATCGCGATCGCGGGCGTGCCAATCCAGAACGTCGACCAGTCGAAGACCGGCCGCGACGCCTACCTCGCGTATCTGCGCACGGTGGCGATGACGTTCGACCTCGACGTGCGGACGTACCAGGAGGTGACGGACATCACGCCGCGCGACGGCGGCGGGTTTGATGTCGACGTGCGTCACGCTCGCGGCGTGTCGGCGTATCGCTGCAACAGCGTCGTGATGGTGACCGGCGACATGCACGGCCCGCGCACGCTCGGCGTGCCCGGCGAGGACCTGCCCCACGTGACGCACTACTTCCGCGACCCGCACCTGCACTTTGGCCAGCGCGTGCTGATCGTCGGCGGCAAGAACAGCGCGGTCGAGGCGGCGCTGCGGTGCTACCACGCCGGCGCGCATGTGACCATGTGCTACCGCCGCGCGGCGTTCCGCGAGGGCAGCGTCAAGTACTGGCTGCTGCCGGAGCTGCTCGGCCGGATCAAACGCGGCGAGATTTCGTGTCACTACAGCGCCGTGCCGACACGCATCACACCGACCGACGTGACGCTCGCGCCTTCAACCCCTCTCCCCCAAGTGGGGGAGAGGTTGGGTGAGGGGGATGGATCCGGGAACGCCGCGCCGCGAGGGGAAGCTGAAATGCCGTCCAACGACCAGACCCTCACCCCGGCCCTCTCCCTGGAAGGGAGAGGGAGCTTTGACGTCGAGGCCGACGCGGTGCTCATCATGACGGGCTATGTCGCGGACATGTCGATGTTCGAGAAGCTCGGCGTAGAGCTGCGCGGCGAGGCGCGCACGCCGGTGTTCGACGAGCAGACAATGCAGACGAACGTGCCGGGGCTGTACGTTGCCGGGACCGCGACCGCCGGCACGCAGACGTCGTACAAGGTGTTCATCGAGAACTGTCACATTCACGCGCACCGCATCGTTGCGGCGCTGACCGGCGCCGCCCCGCCGGATGCGCCTGCGCCGATCGAACGACCGGAGAGCTGAACGAGATGCGGAATGACCAATGACCAAATCCCAATGACCAATGTCGCCTCGCGCAGCGAAGGTCTCTACGGCATTGGTCATTGGTGCTTGGTCATTGGTGCTTTTCAGTTGTTATGATTGCCCGGATGGACAACATGACCCCCAGACAGATCGTCGCGGAGCTCGACCGCTTTATCATCGGGCAGAACGACGCGAAGCGCGCCGTCGCGGTGGCGATCCGCAACCGCTGGCGTCGGCAGCAGCTCGACGCGGAGTTCGCGAAGGAAGTCAACCCCAAGAACATCATCATGGTCGGCCCGACGGGCGTCGGTAAGACGGAGATCGCGCGGCGGATCGCGGGGCTGACCGCGGCGCCGTTCATCAAGGTCGAGGCGTCGAAGTTCACGGAGGTCGGGTATCACGGCCGCGACGTGGAGTCGATGGTGCGCGACCTGCTGGAGCAGGCGATCAAGCTGACGCGGTCGGAGCACGCCGAGAAGGTGCGCGAGAAGGCCGAGGCCGCGGCGGAGGACCGCCTGCTCGACCTGCTGCTGCCCGGCAGCGCCGACGACGTGTCGCGGCCCGCGGGCGGGTACGTCGAGTCGAGCGACTCGGTCGAGCGTCGCGAGCGCACGCGGCAGCGGCTGCGCGAGCAGCTCCGCGACGGCGCCTTCGACGATAAAGAAATCGAGATATCGATCCAGGGCAAAGCGGTGCCGGTGCAGATGTTCTCGAACATGGGCATGGACCAGATGGACCCGGACATGGCGAACATGTTCGAGAACCTGATTCCCGATCGTTCGTCCCGTCGCCGGCTGTCGGTGCGCGACGCGCGCCAGGTGCTGATCGACCAGGAGACCGAGCGGCTGCTCGACCGCAACAAGCTCACCGAGGAAGCGATCCGCCGCACCGAGCAGTCCGGTATCATCTTCCTCGACGAGATCGACAAGGTTGCGTCGGGTTCGGGTGGATCGGGTCGCGGCGGCGGCAGCGGATCGCCCGACGTGTCACGCCAGGGCGTGCAGCGCGACCTGCTGCCGATTGTTGAGGGCTCGGCGGTGACGACGCGTCACGGCATCGTCAACACCGACCACATCCTGTTCATCGCCGCGGGCGCGTTCCACAGCGCGTCGGTCAGCGACCTGATGCCGGAGCTGCAGGGCCGGTTCCCGATCCGCGTGGAGCTCGACGCGCTGACGAAGGCGGACTTCGTGCGCATCCTCACCGAGCCCAACAACGCGTTGACCAAACAGCAGACGGCGTTGCTGAAGACCGAGGGCCTGGAGGTTGCGTTCGACGACGCCGCGATCGACGCGATGGCCGAGATCGCCGCGGACGTCAACACGCGGATGGAAAACATCGGCGCCCGCCGGCTGATGACGATCGTCGAGAAGCTGTTCGACGAGATCAACTTCGACGCCCCCGACATGGTCGAGCGCGGCGAGACGGCGCTGACGATCACCGAAGATCTCGTGCGGACGTGCCTGTCGGAGATCGCCGAGGACGAGGACCTGAGTAAGTTCGTGTTGTGACACGCCGCGAGCGGCGTCGCTGAACGTCACACAGAGCAGCACAGCGTTTCCCACAATGAACAACCCCCGCTTGCGCGGGGGTTGTGTGGTTCAGTCGTCATGTCGCCGTGAGCGTCAGTCGGCTTCGACGGCCTCGGCCTTCTCGCCGAGCAGGTCCTGAGCGAGGGTGATGAGGCGTTCGAGGCGGAGCGGCTTGTGGAGGTAGCCGTCGACGCCGAGCGTCTCGGCGTAGGCCTGGTGACGCCGGCCCTCGTTGGCGGTGACCATGATGACGATCGGCGGGCGATCGTTGGCCTTGACACGCTCGAGGACGAGGAAGCCCGACCGCTTGGGCAGCATCATGTCGAGCACCATCAGGTTCGGCGGGTCGGTCTCACAGATGTGCACCGCGGTGTTGCCGTCGGAGCAGCACTGCGTCAGGGCGCCTTCGGACTGAAGGGCCTGCTTGATAATCGCGAGCACATCGGGATCGTCGTCAACGATCAGTACACGGCGGTCCTTCAAACGCTTATCGTCACTCATAACACATGCCTCGTGGAGGGAGAGCTGCTAAAAGGGGCAGCACTTCTAACAAATAACTTACCGGTGGGCTGCACCATTGTTGCAACTCTGCGCGATCCGGTCAAGGGTGAATCAATCCAGCGGGACGGGTTTGCGCAGCTCGGCCATCAGCTCGTCGGTCATCCAAGGCAGAGCCTCGAGCTGCCGCTGCAGGGACGCGGGCATCGGCTTGCCTTCACGCTCGAATTTCGGGCGGCTTTTCCAGCGGCGGTGGATCCACAGGTACTGCTCGGGCGACTGGCGGACGATCCTTTCGAGGGCGAGGCTGTAGCGGGCCGTGAGGTAGTACAGCGGGTCGGGCTGAGCGTTCCAGTCCTCGGGGCGGATGACGTCGGTGATGCCGATCTCGAAGTTGAAGTCGTTGGTGATGCGCCGGCCGTAGCCGCAGATCACCGGTGCGTTGAAGCGGATGGCGAGCAGGCCGATCGATTTGTACGCGGAGGCGAGGCGGTTGAAGTACGGGACGAACATGCCCTTGTCGCCGGCGTTCTGGTCGCCGATGAAGCCGACCGAGCCGCCGCGTTCCATGATGTCGACCATCACGTCGGTCGCGCCCCACTTCGTAAGGATGTTCAGTCCCTTGTTCTGGCGGACGCCGAGCAGCCAGTCGTTGACGAGCGGGTTGTCGATGGGTCGTGCGACCGCGGCCATGTCGGCGCCGAGCAGCGCCATCGAGTAGCCGAGCACCTCCCAGTTGCCGAAGTGCGGCGTGACGAACAGCACGGGGCGATCGGAAATGATCAGGTCGAGGCCCTCGTCGAGATTGACGAGGTCGAGGTGCTCGGCCCATGTGTCCATCTCAAGCAGTCGCGTGGTGAACATGACCTCGACGGCGAGTTGCAGCAGGTGCTGCATCGAGCCGCGCGTGATCTGCTCGACGCGATCGTCAGGTAGCTCGGGCAGGGATCGCTGGATGTTGGCTCGGGCGCGGTCGCGGTGGCGTTTGTCGATGCGGTACATCCAGTCGCCCGCGGCGGAGGCGTAGGCGAGGTTGGTGCGCACGGAGAACATCTGCATGCCCGCGACGGCGGCGCGCAGCCCCGCGTACTGCGTCCAGTTCATCCATGCTGGCTGCACCTTGGCCATGGGTCGCAGTGTCGGGATTCACGCCGCGTCACGCAAGGCGATCGCGTGCGCGTGTTGCAAAGAAAAACCGGCCGCGTGTGCGACCGGTTGGAGGGATCAGGATTTCGAGCCGATCGGTTTACCGCTGGTAGTAGCCGACGAGGGCGAGGAAGCGGTGCTGGTTGATGATCGGGATCGACAGGGCGCGGGCCTCGTTGACGAGCTTGATGTACTCGTCCCACTTCTTCTTGGCCTGGATACGCTCGCGGATGACGGCCGGGTCGTCGGTCGGGCCGCCGGTGTCCGGGATCTCGGGCTCCTGGCCGATGACGAGGAAGTCGGTGTCGAGGGGCAGGACGGTCTGAGCGGCCTGCTCGGGGCCGACGAGTGCGGCGAGGCGCTGCTGACGCTTGCGGGGCTCGACGATCTCGCCGCCCCACTTGCGGATGAGGCTGGCGACCTGGTCCTGGTCGGACAGGGTCGCGACGCCGTCGTTGTCGAGGTCGAACTCGCCGAACAGGTAGAACTTGTAGGTGCGGCTCTTGTCGTAGACGAGGTTAGCCACGAGGTCGCCGGAGAGGACCGACGCCGAGAGGCTGGAACGGACGACGCGGCAGGCCGACGAGGTCTCGTCGATGCCGACGACTTCGATGCTCGCCTTGCCACGCTCGAGCTGGTCGCCCTCGCTGGTGACCTTCACGCCGGTGAGCGGCTCGAACACCTCGAACGTCATGCCGAGCACCATGTGGTCGCGGCGGCCGAGGTTGATGTAGACCAGGCGATCGTCGGGATTGACGGAGATGATCTTGCCGTCGCCCTCGCGGGTCAGGTCGGGGGCCTGGAGGCTGTCCTTGCGGAGGTCACGCTGCAGCTTCTTGATGCGGACGTTCAGCTGGCTGACTTCGTTCTCGAGGGCGCGGATGGATTCCTCACGCTTGCCGACCTCGGCGGTGAGTTCCTCGGTGCGCTGCTTGAGCGTGCCGGCCACGTCGCCCTGCTGCTTCTCGACGCTCTGCTGGTACGCCTCGTAGTCGGTCTTGAGCTTGGCGATCTCGGTGGTCAGCGTCTGCATGCGCTGCTGGTGCTCGCCCTGCAGCGTCGAGTACTTCTGCGACAGCGCGTCGAGCTCCTTCTGACGCTCGGCGATCTGCTGCTTGAGCACTTCGGACTGCGCCTTGGCGGTGTCCGCTTCGCCCTTGGCGGTGCTGATGACGGTCACGACGCGCTCGCCTTCGCCGACGTTCACGCCGGCGTTGGTCAGGGCCTGCGCCGCCTCTTCCATCGTCATGTTTTCCTTGCCGTTGATCCAGCTCTTGAGCTTGGCGTCGTCGGCGGTCAGCAGGGAGAACACGGAGGTGGACTTGTCGATGTCCGCGAGGCGCTTGAGGCGCTGAACCTCGGGGAGGTTGCGCTCGTTCTCACGGACGATCAGGTCGTACTCGTACTTGAGGTCGGTGGTCGCCTTGCGCTCTTCCTCGAGTTGCGAGTAGAACATGATCGCGAGGCCCGTCCCGACGAAGAACAGGATCACCATGAAAATGAGGAACATCGTGAGCCCGGTATTGCCTCTGCCTGCCATACGTCAAGCCTCCTTAGCGATCGAAATCGCAGGGTTACCTTGCGGGGCGATTGGATGGTCGGAACGACCCCGGGGCCGATCCTCTTATAATCTTACTCTGAAAGGGACTTGCGTCAAGCGACATGGCGAATGAATCGGCGAAATGTTCGCCTCGTATCGCACCCCGAGCCCCGATTTACTGTTCTTCGGCCTTTTCGATCTGCCAGTATTCCATCTCGACCGGCGTGGCGCGGCCGAAAATGGTCACGACGACGATCACCTTGCCCTGCTCGGGCAGCAGCTTGTCGACCGTGCCGTCCATGTTCTCGAACGGGCCTTCCTTGATCTTGACGTTGTCGCCCGGCGTGAACTCGAGCTTGTAGCTCGGCTCTTCCTCGGGCTTTTTCGACGCCTGGATCATCTTCTCGACTTCGTGCGGCTGCATCGGCGCGGGGCGACCGGCGGTGCCGATGAAGTCACCCACGCCCGTGGTCTCCTTGATCAGGAAGAACACGTCCTGCGGGATGCGGCCGTCGTCCTCGAGCTTCATCTCGACGAACACGTAGCCGGGGTAGAGCTTGCGCTCGGTGACCTTCTGCTTGCCGGCCTTGATGGTCTTGATCTTTTCGGTCGGCACGAGGATGCGGTTGACGCGGTCCGTCAGACCTTCAATCTTGATCTTGCGGAGCAGCGTTTCCTTGACCGAGTCTTCCTTGTTGGAAGCGACGCGGAGCACGAACCAGTCCATGCCGGGCGTGAACATCGGCTCGTCTTCGGGGATGCCGCCTTCGAGGTCGGTCGTGACGGGCGGCGCACCGCCGTCGTCGCCGGCAGCCTCGGCCTCGGTCTCCGTCGGAGCGTCGACGTTTTCGGTTTCGGTTTCTTTCGGTTCGGCCTCGGCCATCGGATAAGCTCCGCGTGTAGGCGGCGTGTCGTGATTATTTGAGGTCCAGGATGCCGATCTGGGTGAAGATCGCGGCAAACAGCAGGTCGGCCAACCACAGCACCAGCGCGATCAGGAACACGCAGCAGATCACGATCCAGGTGGACCCGATGATCTCCTTGCGCGTCGGCCAGTTCACCTTCTTCATCTCGCCCTCGGTGGCGATCATGAAGTCACAGGTTCGCGGCTTGACGGCGGTGAGTTGGAAAACCAGCGTGCCGAACACGGCGATCAGCACGATCGCCACCCCGGCCTGGAAATACAATGCGGTGGATTGCTTGCGGAAGTAGGTCAGCGTGACCGACTTGCCCGCGAGGGCGTGCAGCTGCGTTTCGAGCGCGACCTCCGGCGGCTTGCCGTCGACGGCGGTCAGCACGTCGCCGGTCGCCACGCCTGCCGACTCCATCGGCGAGCCCGTGCCGATCTTCAGCCGCAGCTGCGGGGCCTTGTCGCGATCGCCCGCGACGTTCTGCGCCTCGAAGATGCCAAGCGTCTGCAGCGTGTCCTGCCCCTCGGCGGCCTGCACCATGACCGTCGCGGTCATGTCGTGGGTGACGGCCATGTCGGACGCGCCGATCTTGACCCAGAACCAGTTGATCAAGCCGAGCAGCAGCACCGCGCCGGCGATGAAGCTCGCCATGCGGGTGTAGTAGCCCTGTCCCGGTTTGTACATTTTCCAGTTCATGTTCATGACCCGTGCCGTCCTTACTTCTCGTCGGGGAACGGGAGGCGGTCGGCGTGAGGGAACCGTGACGGCGGTTCGTGGCAGGTCCCCTCTCGCCACACCGTTGCACGCCAGATCGGACAGCTCATCGGAGCCGCCGCCGCGTGGATCCACGCCAGGAGGGAATCGAACCCCCAACCTGCGGTTTTGGAGACCGCTGCTCTGCCAATTGAGCTACTGGCGTACGCGCGGTTCGCAAGGAACCGCGTTACTTGCGCTTGATCTTATGCACCGTGTGGCTGCGCGACCGCGGACAGTATTTCTTCAAGCCCGTCTTGAGCTTTTCGGGCATACCGCCACGGACGTTAACCGGCGTGCGGTAGTTCAACTCGCCGCACTCGGTGCACTGAAGCCAAACCTGCTCAACGGCCTGATTCTTCTTGGCCATCGTTTGCTCTCTACGATATCGGGCCGCGCGGGGCCGGGCGTTCATCCCGGCCCCGGACGGGCCTCGGTGAATTCAAAACTACTCGAGGATCTTGGTCACGACGCCGGCGCCGACGGTACGACCGCCCTCACGCACAGCGAAGCGAACGCCCTCTTCCATCGCGATCGGCTTCTCGCCGAGGTCGACTTCAACGGTGATGTTGTCGCCGGGCATGCACATCTCGGCGCCGCCGAGCAGCTTGATCGCACCAGTCACGTCCGTCGTGCGGAAGTAGAACTGGGGACGGTAGCCGCTGAAGAACGGGGTCTTGCGACCACCCTCTTCCTTCGTCAGCACGTAGACCTCGCCCTCAAACTTCTTGTGGGGCGTGATCGTGCCGGGCTTGGACAGCACCTGGCCGCGGGCCACGTCGTCCTTCTCAACGCCACGCAGGAGGCAGCCGACGTTGTCGCCGGCCTGGCCCTGATCCAGCGTCTTCTGGAACATCTCGACGCCGGTGATGACGGTCTTACGGGTGTCACCCAGACCGACGATCTCGCACTCGTCGCCGACCTTGACGATGCCACGCTCGATACGACCGGTGGCCACCGTGCCGCGGCCCTTGATCGAGAACACGTCCTCGACGCTCATCAGGAACGGCTTGTCGATCTCGCGCTCGGGCTCGGGGATCCAGGTGTCGATGGCGTCCATCAGCTCCTGGATGCACTTGGTCTTCTCGGGATCGGTCGGGTTCGTCAGCGCCGGCAGCGCCGCGCCGCGGATGATCGGGGTGTCGTCCTCGAAGTCGTACTTGGCCAGCAGTTCCTGAACCTCGAGCTCGACGAGGTCGAGCAGCTCGGGATCGTCGACGAGGTCGACCTTGTTCAGGAAGACAACGAGCTTGGGCACGTTGACCTGACGGGCGAGCAGCACGTGCTCCTTGGTCTGCGGCATCGGGCCGTCAGCCGCGGAAACCACGAGGATCGCGCCGTCCATCTGAGCGGCGCCGGTGATCATGTTCTTCACGAAGTCGGCGTGGCCCGGGCAGTCGACGTGGGCGTAGTGACGGTTCGCCGATTCGTACTCGACGTGCGAGGTGGCGATCGTCATGATCTTCGTCGCGTCGCGACGACCATCAGACTCCGACGCCTTGGCGACCTCATCGTACGGCTTGTACGTCGCCAGTCCCTTGGCGGCCTGCACGGCGGTCAGCGCCGCGGTCAACGTCGTCTTGCCGTGGTCGACGTGGCCGATCGTGCCGACGTTCACGTGCGGTTTCGTGCGTGTGAATACTTCCTTAGCCATCAGCTAAACCTCCGTACGGGTCATCTGGATTCGCCGGCCTGATGTTGCTCGACGAGTCCTGTATTGACGCGGGTCTGTTACCTCTGTGCAATCGCTCTATCGTTCAACCCGTCCACCGCGGACGGGCCACTGTTTCGTTCTTTTCGCTCGCCATGATGACGAGGCTCGCCGGTCCAACCATCAGCCGGCAGTGACAGCCGCCGATGGGGCTTGAACCCACGACCTCACCCTTACCAAGGGTGTGCTCTACCACTGAGCTACGGCGGCAACCTCTGTGCAGGCCCGGCTCACCGCGCCAAGCACATCAATGTAACTGTGCGGGCCTAATAAAACAAGGGACGCGATAGCGGTGATTACACCGGTATCACGCCCACTGTCAACCCGCGCAGTAGTGTGCGTACAATAGGCATCCTATTTGGGGCTGTCAACTCCGCTTAAGCCGCACTTACGCCGACGCGCCGATGTCGATACGCTGTGTCGTATGCCCTACGAAAAAGCCAATATCAGGCAGGTCCGCGTCCTTCCCGTTCAGCAGCGCACCAGCTATATCGACATCGAGCAGGCCGCCGCGGAGCTCGAGTCTCACCCCCCGAAACTCGGCAAGCTCGCCGAACCCGTCGCCGCCATCGCCGACGCCGTCCGCAAGGCACGGGCGCACGGTGGCGCGGTCATGATGGCCTACGGCGCACACCTCGTCAAAAACGGCTGCGCCCCACTCGTCAACGCCTTGGTGCGCTCCGGTTGGATCACACACCTCGCCACTCAGGGCGCCGGCATCATCCACGACCTCGAGTTCGCTTGGATGGGCAGATCCAGCGAGTCCGTGCGCGACAACGCCCCCACCGGACGATTCGGCACGTGGGACGAGACCGGCCGATTCATCAACACCGCCCTTCTCGCCGGCGGGCTCGACGGCCTCGGCTTCGGCGAATCCATCGGAAGTCTTATGTCGCGCGGCGGCTGCACGCTGCCCGACCCCGACACGCTGACTGCCATGATCCGCGAGCAGCCCGACCACCCGCTCACCGCCGCACGAGCCGACATGCTGCGGTTTATCCTCGACCACGAGCCGCCGCTCAAGCTCAAGTTCGATTCGCAATGGGGCAAGTATTCCGTCACGCAGAACGCCTTCGAACAGGGCGTCCCGCTGACGGTGCACCCCGGCATCGGCTACGACATCTTCAACTGCCACCCGATGTTTCACGGCGCGGCGATCGGCCGGGCCGCGGGCATCGATTTTCAGGTCTTCGCACGCAGCGTGATGAACCTGACCGGCGGCGTCTACCTGTCGGTCGGCTCGGCGGTGATGAGTCCGCAGGTCTTTGAAAAGGCCTTCAGCGTCGCCAACAACCTCCGCGAGCATCAGGGCCTGCCGTTCATCAAGGACCACCACATCACCGTCGTCGACATCGCCGACGACGGCGGCTGGGACTGGGCGAAGAAGAAAGGCGAACCGCCGAAGGACCACCCGGCGTACTACCTGCGATGGTGCAAGACGTTCCACCGCATGGGCGCCCGGTTCCAGTACTTGCAGGCGGATAACCGCACGCTGCTGGCGGGGCTCGCCGCGGCGTTGAAGCCCGCAGACTGAATGGCCAGCGATTGTTGCGAATTTGAATGGCGCTTGCCGTTAATCGGCTCGTCCGCTATATCTACACGGCTTTTCACGCGAAAATACGGATGTTTTCGCCACTACGACCCCCGCAACGGCGGGCGAACCTCCGCACAAAGAAGCTTCACATGCAGTACAACGGCAATTACCTGTTCACCAGCGAATCGGTGTCGATGGGACACCCCGACAAGGTGTCGGACCAAGTCTCCGACGCCGTGCTCGACAGCCTCCTCGCCGTCGATCCGATGGCGCGCGTCGCCGTCGAGACCCTCTGCACGACCGGCCTGGTCGTCGTCGCGGGTGAGGTCAGCGTGCACAACGACGCTGCGATCAAGGCGCTGGACCACATCGAAGAGACCGCCCGCAAGACCATCCGCGAGATCGGCTACACCGAGCCGGCGATGAAGTTCGACGCCGACAGCTGCGCCGTGCTCCGCGCGGTGCACGCCCAGTCCGAAGACATCGCGATGGGTGTCGACCGCGAAGGCGCCGGCGACCAGGGCATGATGTTCGGCTTCGCGTGTCGCGAGACGCCGCACCTCATGCCGCTGCCGATCGACCTGGCGCACAAGCTGATGGACAAGCACGTCGCGGTTCGCCGCAGCAAGAAGATCAAGGGCCTCCGGCCCGACGCCAAGAGCCAGGTCACCGTCGAGTACGACGGCCTCAAGCCGGTGCGCGTGCACACCGTCGTGCTGTCGACGCAGCACGGCCCGATGTGGAACGGCAAGGCCAAGCAGAAGAAGCTGCGCGACGAGGTGATCAAGCACATCATCAAGCCTTGCATCCCGAAGAAGATGTGGCACAAGGACATCATCTTCCACGTGAACCCGACGGGTCAGTTCGAGATCGGCGGCCCGCACGGCGACACGGGCCTGACCGGCCGCAAGATCATCGTCGACACCTACGGTGGGCGCGGTCGTCACGGCGGCGGCGCGTTCAGCGGCAAGGACCCGACCAAGGTCGACCGCTCGGCCGCCTACATGGCGCGCTACGTCGCGAAGAACATCGTCGCGGCGCGCCTCGCCGACGTCTGCGAGGTCCAGCTCAGCTACGCGATCGGCGTCGCCGAGCCGACCTCCGTGCACGTCGACTGCTTCGGCACGGCGAAGATCGCCCCCGAGCGCATCAGCGAACTCGTGCGTGACCACTTCGACATGACGCCGCGGGGCATCCTCAAGAAACTGAACCTGCGCCGACCGATCTATCGCCACACCGCCTACCACGGCCACTTCGGCAACAACAGCTACAGCTGGGAGCAGACCGACATGGCCGCGAAACTCGCAAAGGCGGCCAAGTAAGGACAACCGGCCTTCGACAGGATATGAACCGATGAACCGTGCCGCGCGGAACGCTTCGGCCTAAACTGTTCATCTGGCTGGATTCTCAGGGGTTCGCGGACGAAAGACGCACGATGGAAATCAAGAAGGGTATACCGGTTTCGCCCGGCGTGGCAATCTGCCCCGCCGTGGTGATCGACGCGGAGGATCTGACGATCCCGCGCCGTGTCGTGCCCGACAAGGATGTCGACCATCAGCACCAGCGTCTCGACGACGCGATCGAGTCCGCACGCGAGCAGATCGCGACGCTGCGCGACAACGTCGAGAAAGACCTCGGACCCGAGCCGGCCAAGATCTTCGGTTTCCACCTCGGCATGCTCCACGATCCGACGCTGCTCGATCAGATCCATCAGAAGATCGACGACGAGCACGTCACCGCGGAGTACGCGCTGTCGCAGGTCATCCGCGCGTTGGCGCAGCGGTTCCTCGCCAGCGCCGAGCAGCTGTTCCGCGAGCGTGTCAACGACCTGTGGGACCTCGAGAAGCGTGTGCTGCACTTCCTCGTCGAGGAGGTGCGCGCGGAGATCGAACACCTGGCGCACGAGGCGGTGGTCGTCGCGCACGATTTGACGCCGTCGCAGACCGCGGCGCTGAACAAGTCGAAGGTCCGCGCCCTGGTGACCGACGCCGGCGGACGCACCAGCCACACCGCCATCGTCGCCCGCGCCGTCGGCATCCCCGCCGTCGTCGGCCTCGAAGACATCACCTCCGTGGTGACCACCTCCGACATGGTGATCGTCGACGGCAATCGCGGCCTGGTCATCATCAACCCCGACGAAGAGCAGCTCGAGGAATACCGCGGGTATCTCGAGCGGTTTCACGAGTTCGAGGCGAAGCTCGGCAAGGTCGCCAAGCTCGCCGCCGAGACACGCGACAAGCAGCACATCGTGCTGATGGCGAACATCGAGTTCCCCAACGAGATCCCGCCGGCGCTGGCGAAGGGCGCCGCGGGCATCGGCCTCTACCGCACGGAATACCTGTTCCTCTCGACCGAAACCGAACCGGACGAAGAGCAGCAGTACGAGGCGTTCATGGAGGCGATCGAACTGCTCGGCGATCACCCGCTGACGATCCGCACGTTCGACCTCGGCGCCGACAAGTACACGCAGATGCAGGCGGCGCTGCAGGAGCGCAACCCGTTCCTCGGCTGCCGCTCGATCCGCTACTGCCTCCAGAACCTCAAGCTCTTCAAGACGCACCTGCGGGCGATCCTCCGCGCGTCGGCGCACGGCGACGTCCGCGTGATGTTCCCGCTGATCAGCAACATGCTCGAGCTGCGGCAGGCGAAGATGATCCTCAACGACGTCATGGAGGATCTCCAGGACGAGGGCATCAAGTACAACCCCAACATCAAGATCGGCATGATGATCGAGGTGCCGTCCGCGGCGATGATGGCCAAGAGCTTCGCTACGGAAGTCGATTTTTTCAGCATCGGCACCAACGACCTGGTGCAGTACACGCTGGCGGTCGACCGCGGCAACGAACACGTCGCGAGCCTGTACAGCGGGGCGAATCCGGCGGTTTTGAAGCTGATCAAGGACGTGATCCGGGCAGCGAATCGGGCCAATGTGCCCGTTTCGTGCTGCGGAGAGATGGCCGGCGAGTTAGAATATGTTATGCTGATGATTGGGATGGGGCTGCGGAACCTGTCGATGACACCGCAGGCGATCCCGGAGATCAAGCAGCTTATCCGGTCTGTCACGATGCGGGACTGCCAGCGCGTGGCGCGGCGGGTCGCCTCGTACGACTCGGAACGACAAGTAATCAATTACCTCCGCGAGGAGACACGCAAGGTAATCCCCGAAGCGTTCGATGGGCGTTCCATCGCGTAAGAGGGGCAGGATGATCGGCGAGCGTTTCGCCGACCCGCCCCGACGTTTCGAACACTGCACACCGCGGCCCCGGCCGCTCCCCCGCACAACCCAACCCGCGGGGTCGAGCGCTCAGGCAGGCCGCACAAAGGATCGGCACGCTTCCCGCCGCAGGATGGATCCAACCCATCACACATCCCAACTGCTGCCCACGCCCGTGCCGACCGGAGCGTAATCTGTCACATGGCTACAACCGACATGCTCATCAATCACGTCCACGGCGAGGAATCGCGCATCGCGATCGTCGAGGACGGCAAGCTTGAAGAACTCTACACCGAACGCGAAAGCGCCGACCTGCACGTCGGCAACATCTACCGCGGCAAGGTGACCAACGTCGAGCCGTCTATCCAGGCGGCGTTCGTCGACTTCGGCGTCGAGCGCGCCGGGTTCCTGCACATCACCGACGTGCACCCCCGCTACTTCCCCGGCTCCGAGAAGGACCGCACGGAGAAGGTGGGCGACAAGATCCCGCGTCGCGAGCGCCCGCCGATTCAGAAATGCCTGAAGCGCGGCCAGGAAGTGCTCGTGCAGGTGCTCAAGGAAGGCATCGGCACGAAGGGCCCCACCGTCACCAGCTACATCTCGATCCCCGGTCGCTACCTCGTGATGATGCCCAACATGGAGCGTCACGGCGTGTCGCGCAAGGTGGACGATCCGGACAAGCGCAAGGCGATGCGGAAGATCCTCGACGATCTCGATCCGCCGAAGGACTTCGGTTTCATCGTCCGCACCGCCGGGCTCGATCGCCCGAAGACCGAGTTGAAGCGTGACCTCAGCTTCCTGCTGCGTCTGTGGAAGGACATCGAGGCGAACTCGACGAAGGGCAAGGGTCCGGCCGAGCTGTACACCGAGTCCGACCTCGTGATCCGCACGCTGCGTGACGTGCTGACCAACGACATCAAGCGCGTCATCGTGGACGACCGGCTCGCGGCGCTTCGCGCGCGGCAGTTCCTGCGCATCGCGATGCCCCGCACCACCATCAAGGTCATCCACTACGACGATCCGATGCCGCTGTTCGACGCGTTCGACATCGAGCGGCAGATCCAGTCGATCAACGACCGCACCGTGCCGCTGGAGTGCGGCGGGTCGCTGGTGTTCGATCAGACGGAGGCGCTGGTCGCGATCGACGTCAACAGCGGCAAGTTCCGCGACAAGCGTGACGCCGAGCAGACCGCGTTCCTGACGAACAAGGACGCCGTGGCGGAGGTGGCGCGTCAGCTGCGGCTGCGCGACCTCGGCGGGCTGATCGTGTTGGACCTGATCGATATGTACCAGCACAAGCACCGGCGTGAGATCGAGCGCCTCTTCCGCGAGGGCCTCAAGAAGGACCGCGCCCGCACGAAGGTGATGAAGATCAGCGACCTGGGCCTGCTGGAGATGACGCGTCAGCGCATGCGGCCGTCGCTGAAGAAGTCGGTCTACGACGAGTGCCCCACGTGCCTGGGCATGGGGCTGGTGCTGTCGGCCGAGTCCGTGGTGCTGGACCTGATGCGCCGCCTCGCGGTGGTGCTGAGCACCAAGCAGGTCGCGCGTGTCGAGCTGTCGGCGCACCCCGACGTGATCACGCAGATGCTGAATCGCCGGCGGGCGAGCCTCGTGAAGCTCGAGAAGTCGACGGGCAAGTCGCTGCGGTTCCACGCGAACCCCGCGGCGGTGGTCGACCGCGTCGAGATCTCGTGCTTCGACGCCAACGGCGGACAGGTGCAGCTCGACAAGCTGCCGAAGCCCAAGACGCCGCAGTTCGGCAAGGGCGCCGAGCTGACGATCGCGGACCTCGATGAGTTGGATGAACTGCTCGCACAGCAGCAGGCGGAGATCGCGGCGGCGCTTGCTGCGAAGTCGCCGCCGCCGGCCGAAGCGCCGGCCCGCGAGCAGAGACCGCCGCAGCCCGCGAAGGAAGGCGATCAGGCTGCGCAGGCGTCCGGTGAAGAGCACGGTGAAGACGGTCAGCCGAAGAAACGCCGTCGACGCAGGCGACGCCGGCGCCGTCGCGGCGGTGGCGAAGACGGCGGCGACGGGCACGGCGATTCGCGTCCATCGGACGACAGAGCGCCGATGGAGGCATCTGACGAGCAGTCGCACGACGAGCCGGACGACGCAGGGTATGACGCGGGTGACGGTGATGACGCGGAAGGCGATGTTGACGAGGCCCGTGGCTATGTCGGCGCGGGCGAGCACGTCGAGGCCGTGACGCCGCCCGACGACGGCCCGGACGTCGGCAACGTTGCTGATCAAGACGTCGAAGAAGCCAGGAGCGAAGAGGCCAAGCCGCGGCGTCGGCGGCGGCGCGGCGGACGTCGGCACCGCAAGAAGTCGGCGGCCCAGGCGTCTGACGAATCGAAGGACACGCATGACGACGACGCGTCGAGCGACGCCGCAACCGCCGTGGTGGAGGCGCCCGACGCGATTGCTGAAGAGCCCGAGGCGTCCGTCGAATCCGAGGTGTCGGAGCCGGACGAATCGGCCGAGGCGGCAAGCGCCGCTGAAGACGACGACACGCCCGAGCCCGCGCCGAAGAAGAAGCCGCGCCGTCGCCGCTCGAAGAAGGCTGCGACCGCGAAGGCGGACGGCGATGGCAAGGATGATAAGGACGACAAGGCGGGGAAGAAGTCGGCATGAGTGGCGATGCGAACAGGCCGGGGCGCCGTCGACTGATTGTGCTCGGGTGCACGGGCAGCATCGGCGTCAACACGCTGCGTGTGGCGGAGAACCTCGGCGACGCTTATGAGGTCGTCGGGCTCGCCGCGGGCTCCAACGCCGACGTGCTCGTCGAGCAGGCGACGAAGTTCGGCGTCGACCGCGTCGCGATCGCCAACGCCGACCTGGCCGCTTCGGTCCGCAATCGCCTTCCCAACGCGACGGTCTACGCCGGGCCCGACGCGGCGGAGCAGCTCGTCCGCGATACGGACGCCGAGACGATCGTCGCGGCGATCGTCGGCGCCGCGGGATTGCCCGCTACGATCGCGGCGATCGAAAAAGGCATGGACGTCGCCCTGGCCAATAAGGAGACGCTCATTGCCGCGGGCGAACTGGTGATCCCCCTCGTCAAGAAGCACGGCGTGCACCTGCTGCCGGTCGACTCCGAACACTCGGCGATCTTTCAGTGCATCCAGGGGAACGGCCAGGGCAGCAACGGATCGCTGCGCGGCATCAAGCGCATCGTACTCACCGCGTCCGGCGGCCCGTTCCGCAACGCCACGCGCGAGCAGATCGAATCCGCGACGGTCGAGAAGGCGTTGAACCACCCGACGTGGAACATGGGCCCGAAGATCACCATCGACTCCGCGACGATGATGAACAAGGCGTTGGAGATCATCGAAGCGCACTGGCTGTTCGGTCTGACGGGCGAACAGATCGGCGTGATTATCCATCCGCAATCGATCGCACACAGCTTTGTGGAGTTCACCGATCACTCGGTGCTGGCGCAGCTCGGCCCGCCGGACATGAAGACGCCGATCCAGTACGCGCTGACCTGGCCCGAGCGGGCGCCCGGCTGCTCGGCGGAGATGGACTGGACGAAGCTGAGCACGCTCGTGTTCGAGCAGCCGGACTTCGAGCGGTTCCCGTCGCTGCGACACGCCTATCGGGTGATCGACCTCGGGGGCACGGCGGGGGCGATCTTCAACGCCGCCAACGAAGCCGCGGTCGCCGCGTTCCTCGACCGCCGCATCCCCTTCGGCCGAATCACGACGCTCGCGGCCTCGGCGCTGGACGCGATCGATGTCCAGCCGGTCCGTGACCTCGACACGGTCCTGGCCGCCGACCGGGCCGCCCGGGCGTTTGTTGCGGCCGAGATCACCTCGGGCTGAACGGATCACGCGTCGGAGTCGTATATAGGGGTGACACCGCGTATAATCCGCTGTTCCCATTCATCACACGGGACTTATTGACGCATGCTTGATCAAATCCCATCGCAGCTCGCCCTCCCGATCTTTGTCTTCGGATTCGGCTTTCTGATCTTCATCCATGAGCTCGGCCACTTCCTCGTCGCCAAGTGGGCCGGCGTGCATTGCACGCAGTTCGCGATCGGCTTCGGCCAGGCGCTGGTGTCGTACCGCAAGGGCATGGGCTTTCGCGTCGGCAGCACCGAGCCGTCGTACTACGAACGCATCGAGGCCCACCTGCACAGCAAGGGGCAGGAGCCGAGCAAGAGCGTGCGTGTCAAGGAAAAGGACGGCACGTACAGGGAGGTCAAGGAGTACGCGTCGAATCAGGTCGCCGAGGCCGCGGCCGACTTGCAGCTCGGCGAGACCGAGTACCGCCTGAACTGGGTGCCGCTGGGCGGGTACGTGAAGATGGTCGGCCAGGAAGACCTCGATCCCACCGCCACGAGCGACGATCCGCGGGCGTTCAATCAGCAACCCTTCTGGCCGCGCGCCGCGATCATCTCCGCGGGCGTCACGATGAACGCGATCTTCGCGGTGCTCTTCTTCATCTGCGCATTCATGGCGGGCGTGGAGTTTCCTCCGGCGATCATCGGCAACGTGATCCCCAACTCCGCCGCCGCGACCACCGCCGCCGAGTCGCACCCCGACGAAGTCGGGCTTCGCACCGGCGACCGCGTGACCAAGGTCAACGGCAAGGCGCCCAACGATTTCACCGATCTTCAGATCGCCGCAGCGCTGGCCGGGCCCGGCGAGACCGTCGATCTCGAGATCGAGCGGCCCGGCATCGACGATCGCATGGCCCAGCAGCTCCATTTCGTCCTCATGCCGGTCTCGAATGAGAAGATGGACGGCATCCGCGGCATCGGCGTCACGCCGGCAAACGATATCCAGCTCGTCAACACGCAAACCGCGCAGCACAACCCGCCGATCGCCGACGAGTACAAGAAGTACGGCCTGTCGCCGAACATGATTCTCTCGAAAGTCAACGGCCACCCCGTCACCGCGTATTGGCAGTACAAGCACTACGTCGACACGTCGAAGGGACAGCCGATCGAGATGGTGTTCGATCCGGCGCCCGCGACCGACGGCGAACCTTCCGTCGGCGCGCCGGTGACCGTATCGGCCACACCGCCGACGACCGAGATGATGGGCGGGGTCAACAAGGTGCCGCTGAACTTCCTCGGACTCGTGCCAACCGTCCGCGCCGACGCCGTGCTCGAAGACGGCCCCGCTGCCCGCGGCGGCATGGTCGACGGCGATGTGATCGTGCAGGTAGAGGGCACACGCTTCCCGTCGTACGAGCAGCTCGTGGACGTGATCCGCGCCAACGACGGCATGCCGCTGAGCGTCATCGTCAAACGCGGCGAAGAAGAGAAGACGCTGAAGATTACACCGCGCGAGAAGCTCATCGGCGTGGCGCTCGAGCGCACGATGAACATCAGCGGCGTGCTCGACAAGTCGCCCTTCGCCGGATTGAACCTCGCGCAGAATTCGACGCTCAAGGCGATCAACGGCACGGCCGTCGACAACTTCCGGGACGCCCGCGTGGCGATCGAAGCCGACACCGACGGCGTATTCGACGCGACGTTCCATGTGCCGGTCGGCGACGGCTCCGACGAGACAGACGCCGTAACGCTCGACGACAGTCATCGCGCGGCGCTGGCGAACCTCGGCTGGGCCGAGCCGCTGCCGGGAAGCTTGTTCCGCCAGCTGCAACAACCGGTCAAGGCCGACAACGTCTTGCACGCGACGAAGATCGGCCTTGAAAAGACGCGGGACTTCATCGCGCAGACCTACCTAACCCTCGCGGGCCTGTTCCAGCGGACCATCCCAGTCAAGGCGTTGCGCGGCCCGGTCGGCATCACGCACGTGGGCACGCAGGTGACCGAACGCGGCCTGCCGTGGCTGATGTACTTCCTGGGCCTGATCAGCATCAACCTCGCGGTGATCAACTTCCTGCCGCTGCCGATCGTGGACGGCGGGCTGTTCCTGCTGCTGTGCATCGAAAAGCTGCGGGGCCGGCCGGTCAGCGTCCAGGTCCAGCAGGCGATCACCCTGGCGGGCATCGTCCTGCTCGGCACGTTGTTCCTGGTCATCACGTTCTACGACATCCAGCGGCTGGCCGGCTGAGGCGGTCGAACCGGCACAGATTTTTTTGGCTGCGCCACTTTTCCCGCGCACGCGGCTAAACTATCGGGAACTATCACTGAGGCACGTTTCGACGAGGAGCATCTCCATGATGCCAACGCGTTCCGCCGCGTTCTGTGCTTTTCTCGCCATCTCATTGACTGCCCTGCTGCTCGGCAACAACGCTGCGCAAGCGGCGACCGCGCGCGAACTGGTTGAGCAGTCCGGCGTGCCCGGTGGTCTGATCGTTCACCTCGGATGTGGCGACGGCAAGTTCACAGCCGACCTGCACATCGCCGATCGCTACGTCGTGCAGGGTCTCGATGCGGACGCCGGCAAAGTTGCCGCGGCGCGTCGCTTGATCCAGCAGCGCAACGACTACGGCGCGGTGTCCGTGGTCCAACTCAGCGGCAAGACGCTGCCCTACGCCGACAACCTCGTCACCCTGCTGATCGTCGACGACGCCTCGGGCGTGAGCGAAGCGGAGTTGATGCGCGTCGTGTCGCCGCTCGGCGTGATGCTCACACGCGACGGCGACCAGTGGACCAAGACCGTCAAGGCGTGGCCGGCTGAGATGGACGAGTGGACGCACTTCCTCCACGGCCCGGACGGCAACGCCGTAGGCCACGACCGCCTGGTCGGCCCGCCGCAGCACCTGCAGTGGGTCGGCGGACCGAAATACGCGCGCGGCCACGAGCAGCAGGCCAGCTTCAGCTCGTGCGTCACCGCCGGCGGACGCATGTACTACATCATCGACGACGCCCCCACCGCCGACGTGCGTATCCCGTCGCAGTGGACGCTCGTCTGCCGCGACGCGTTCAACGGCGTGATCCTCTGGAAGCGCCCGATGGGCGAGTGGGTCACGCAGTTCCGCCGCTTCCGATCCGGCCCCGTCGACCTGCAGACGCGCATCGTCGCGACACGTGACCGCCTCTTCGTAACGTTCGACCTCGAAGGCCCCGTCAGCGTGCTCGACGCGCAGACCGGCAAGACCGAACGCACGATCGACAACTCGGAGTTCACCAAACAGATCATCTACAAGGACGGACACCTGATCCTGCTGATCGACGAGCAGGCCGCGAAGCTCGACGAGATCGACGCCGCCCGTCGCCGCGGCGAGTTCATCCCGCACACCTGCCGCATCATGCGTGTCGATCCGGACACCGGGCGGTACTCGTGGAGCCACGACATCAACGAACTCGTGTTCCCGTCCGTGGTGGCGAAGAACGGCAAGCTGTTCGCGCAGTCGACCAAGCGTGTGATGTGCATCGACGAGCAAAGCGGCCAGCAGAAGTGGGAGAAAGACTTCGGCGTGTCGATCCCCGTCGACAAGGGCAAGATCAGCACCGGCGAGATGCAGTGGGAAGCGCCGTCACTGGTGGTGAGCGACGACGGCGTCTACGCCGCGGACTTCAAGACGGTGTTCGCCTACAGCCTCGAAGACGGCAAGACGCTCTGGCAATCCAAGAGCGGCCACGGTTACAACTCGCCGCCGGACGTGCACGTGATCAACGGCCTGTTCTGGATGAACCAGGGAGGCAAGCGCGTCGGCATGGATCCGAAAACCGGCAAGGTCGAGCAGGAGATCACCGAGCACAAGGGCTACATGCACGACCGCTGCTACCGCAACAAGGCGACCGATCAGTTCATGCTGCTGGGCAAGATGGGCGTGCAGATGCTCGACCTCAAGAGCGGCGAGGTCTACGACAACGACTGGATCCGCGGCACGTGTCAGTACGGCGTGCTGCCCGCCAACGGCCTGCTCTACATCCCGCCGGACTCGTGCGCCTGCAACATGAAGACGAAGCTGAGCGGCATTTACGCGCTGGCGGCGCGTGAGAAGTCGATGCTGCCGAAGCCCGACGCGAAGCCGATCCTCGAGAAAGGCCCGGCGTTTGGGAACACGGCGGCGTCCGACAAGGCGTCGGCCAACGATTGGCCCACGTTCCGCGGCACGCCGGGGCGCAACGGCGTGACCGGCGGCGAGGTGCCGGCCGATCTGAAGCAGACATGGCGAACGGAGATCGGCGGACGTCTCTCGGCGGTCACCGTCGCCGACGGCCAGGTGTACGTGGCCGCGATCGACCAGCACACGGTGCACTGCCTCAACGCGACGTCGGGCAAGCCGGTGTGGGCGTACACGACCGGCGCACGCGTCGACACGCCGCCGACGATCTACCACGGCGTGGCTTTCTTCGGCTCGGCCGACGGCTGGGTCTACGCGGTGCGCGCGGCGGACGGCGTGCTCGCGTGGCGGCTGCGTGTCGCGCCGGACAGCCGCATGATCATGAACCTCTCGCAGCTCGAGTCCGCGTGGCCCGTGCACGGCGCCGTGCTGCTGCATAACGGCGAGCTGAAGGTCGCCGCGGGCCAATCGAGCTATCTCGACGGTGGCATCCGCCTCTATCGCATCAAGCCCGAGACGGGCGAGGTCATCGCCAACACCTGCATCTACAGCCCCGACGCCGACGGCAAGCAGGTCGCCGGCGGCGGTAAGGACGTCCGCGGGGCGCTCAGCGACGTGCTGCTCGCGCAGGGCAACGACATCTACATGCGTCACCTCAAGCTCGACTTCGCCACCGGAGAGGACACCGAGAGCGGTACGCACCTGTTCTCGCCGCTCGGCTTCCTCGACGATACGTGGTGGCACCGCGGCTACTGGGTGTACCACGACGAGTTCATCTCGCACTGGAGCGGCTGGTGGAAGGTCGGCAACTACGTGCCCTCCGGCCGCATCATGTCCTACGACGACAACCGCATCTACGGGTTCGGTCGGGATAAGTATCCCGGCGGCAACACCGGCCAGTGGCGCGGCGGCGAACATTACCAGCTCTATGCCGCGGACCCCAAGAAACCCGAAGGTTCGGCAGAGCCCCAGGTCGATCGTCGTGGCAAGCCCACGAAAGCCGAGCCCAAGCCGCAGTTCAGCTACGTGTGGCAGTCGCAGGTCCCGCTGCTGGCCAACAGCCTCGTCGCCGCCCCGAACGCGCTGTTCGCCGCCGGACCGCCCGACCTCATCGAGCCCGCCGGCCAACTCAACGACGAGGCGCTGACGCTGAAGAACCCCGAAGAGGTGCTCGACGCCTGGCTCGGCAAGAAGGGTGGCATCCTCTACATCGCGTCCGCGTCCGACGGCAAGAAGCTCGCGCAGTACCCGCTCGCATCGCCGACGGTGTTCGACGGCATGGCGGCCGCCAACGGCAACCTGTACCTCGCACACCACGACGGCAGCGTCACCTGCATGAGCGGAGGCAAATAGCGCCACGATGCGGACAACGCACGAGTTGTTCAGACTTGAACCTGCGACGGGCTGTCGGTCGATCGCGTTGCGTCGCAAACTTCGTCTGATAAGATCGTGCGATGTCTGACGGAAACGCAGCTAAAACACCCGCCGACGCTGAATCTACGAGCGACGCGCCCACACCCGGCGCGGGGGCGGTCTTTGTCCGCACGCTGCTGTCGCCATCGTGGCCGGGGCTGCTCCTGACGTTGATTGTGGCCGCGGCGTGGCTCGGCGGGTTGATGCTCTGGCTGACGCCCGACCGCGTCGCGTCGATCGACGAGGGCTACTTCATCATCGGCGAGCGCGACGACTACTACGTCGTCACGCGGCGCGTGTTTCAGATTCAGCGTGCTCCCGAGGAGCCGAACGGCGTCATCGTGCTGGGGTCGTCGACCATCAAGGCGGCGGTCACCAATGAGCAGGACCTCACCCGTCGGCTCTCCACACGCCTCGGCATCGACGCGCCGGTGCACGTGCTGACGACCGGTGGCCAGACGATCTACGACATGACGGCGATCGTCGACGGCACGATCGACAAGATCGGCGGCGCCGTTCTGATCAACGCGTGGGCCGTGCACATCGCTCCGCCCGACGACCTCGCGGCCGATATCGCCGCGAACCCGCGTCTCGGGTTCCAAAGCGACGCGCTCGACGCCGAGTTGAAGCACAGCGGCATCGAGCCGCGCACGCGCACCGACGTCTACTGGCTCGACAATCAGGGCTTCTACAGCCGACGGATGTTCGAAGCGGCGATGCGCACCTTTGAGGGGCCGCGTGTGCGTCGCGCGCACCCGCCGCGGCCGCGGTTGAACCCCCAGCGGCTGGAGGCGTCCGTCACCGAACGCGCAGGCTGGGTGGCCGACTCGCTCGACCGAATCGAGAGCGGAAAGGAAGACTTCGACGAGCTCACCGACCTCGTCGATCTCATCCATCGGCGCAGCAAGGCCAAGGTCGTGCTGCTCGACGCGGTCATGAGCCCCCTGCTCCGATCGCGGATCGACGCGGACCGATGGGCGAAACACGTCGAGCGCATGAAGGCCTACGCGGCGGCGCACGACACGGTCTACTGGGACGTGTCGGGCGATCTCGGCCTGACCGACGACATGTTTCACGACGACGTACACATCAACAACGACACCGCGCGAGAGGCGTTCAGCGAAGAGTTGATGCGACGCCTCGCCGACTACATGCAAACGCGCAAGTCCAAACCCGCGGGAGGTGGCGCGTGATCCGCTTCGTACGCATCTCGGCGTATGTCTTGCAGGGCCTGGTGCTGGGCACGCTGCTGGCGATCACGATCATCAAGCTGCTCGAGACGGCCGGCGGCGAGAGTCTGTTCTGGTACCAGGAGTTTTAGCGGTTCGATGGTTACCGACGGACTATTCTGGCTGTTCCAGCTGGGCGCGGTGCCCGTGTACTGGCTGTTGCCGCGCGGCTGGCGGATGTGGTTCCTGACGATCACGTCCGTCGCCTATCTCATGACGATTCAGCCGATCAGCGTCGCTGCGTTGATCGTGTGGATGCTCGCCTTCTGGGCGCTGGCGCCGCTGGCCGCGAAGCCCGAGAGCGAAGACCCGCGCGGCCTGCCGCGTGGGCGAGGCAAGGGATGGATCGTCTACGCGCTCAATATCGCGGCCCTGACGTACCTGGTGATCTTCAAGTACATCCCGCCACTCGTGAAGGCGTTGTCCGGCGGATCCACCGTGCTCAAGGTCGCGTTGCCGTTGGGCATCAGCTACTTCACGTTCAAGCTGATCCACTACGCGCTGGAGGTCGGCCGCGGCAATATCCGCGATCGCTCGCTCGGACGTTTCGCCAGCTACGTCTTCCTCGCGCCGATCTTCACCGCGGGCCCCGTTGAGCGATACGATCACTACCTCTCGAATCGCAGCGAATCGTTTCAGTTTCAGGACCTGCACGACGGCCTCTGGCGGATCATTGTCGGTCTCATCAAGCGGTTCCTCTTCGCGTACGTCATCGCGACCGAAGCCGCACACTACGGAACGACGGTCGAATTCGTCGCACGGTTAGACGCCGAACCGACCTGGCGGGTCTGGTCCTTCTGCATCTTGAACTTCATGGTGCTGTACTTCGAATTCAGCGGGTACAGCGACGTCGCCATCGGCGCAAGCCGCCTGTTCGGCCTGAAGATCGCGGAGAACTTTGACTGGCCGCTCTTCGCGCCCAACATCAGCGAGTTCTGGAAGAAGTGGCACATGTCGCTGGTGAACTGGGCGCAGGCCTACGTCTACATGCCGCTGCTCGGACGGACGCGCAACCCGTACTTCGCCGTGTACGCGACGTTCCTCTCCATCGGCATCTGGCACAACGGGACGTGGGCGTGGGCCATGTGGGCCGGGTGGCACGGCACCGGCGTGGTCGCGCACCAGTCCTGGGTTCGATATGCGATGCGCAACAAGCTGAAGATCCGCAGCCAACTCTGGTGGCGCATACTGAGCAACATCGTCACATTCTTCTTCGTTGTTGTCAGCATGGCGTTCATGATGCTGGATCAGGACGGCACGTGGTTTGAACTCCTCCGATTCCTCGCAAAATTGTTCTTCATCACGATCCCCGCCTGAATCGACACCCACCGTTCAGTATTTGGCCCGCGCCGTGCGATGCGTTATGATTTGCTCACGAATAGGCCCGCAAACTGGATTTGTAGAAAAATGGCGTTAACGCAAGAATCACTCGTCGAATACTTCGCAACGAATTTCGGCATAGACCCGAACGCCATCGGAGATGACACGCCGTTGTTTTCGAGCGCGCTGATCAACTCGTTCAGCATGATGGAGGTGATTCTCTTCATCGAGGGGCAGGCCGGAATCCGGATGAATCCGAGCGACATCAATCTCGACAACCTCGATTCGATCAGCAACATCCTGGCCTTTGTCGAGAAGCAGTCGAGCCACACGTGACGACCGCCGCCTGACGTCGTCAGGCGCAACGCCGAGGCCTTCGTTCTACCAATGTGAGTATCGGAGGGCCGACCCGCCCCATACACGACCGCCTCGGCGCAATACCATGAGCAGCGAATTCACGATCGAACCCTTGAAGCCCGACGACTACGCGCTGGTCGCGACGTGGTTGAGCAACGGCGACGCCAACAAGTTCCTCGACTCCGACCTGCGCGGCAAGCAGATGGACGAGCGGTTCATCACGATCATGTGCATGAACCCGAAGTGCCGCGTGTTCCTGGTCCGAAACGGCGGCGAGCCCGCGGGCGTCATCGGTCTGTGGAACATCGGCAAGGTCGATCGCACCGGCGGCATGTGGCTGCTGCTGGGTGACCGCCGTCTCGGCGCGGGCGGGTGCATGGTCCTCGCGGCGCGACAGGTCGCGAAGGTCGCCTTCGAGCAGGAAGGCCTGCGGTCGCTGAGCAGCGCGGTGATGGCGCCGAACCTGCCGTCGCGTCTGCTCACCCAGGAGATCGGCTATCGACAGGTCGGCATCCGACGCGCCGCCGCCGTGCTCGACGACAAGCAGGTCGATCGCGTCGTGTACGATCTGACCCCGCAGGACCTCGCGGAGATCGAGGCCGAATCGGCCGGCTGATCCCGCCGCCACCGACCATCCCACGAAGGAGCGTGCCCCATGTCCCAATCCACCGAACCCCGCCAACTCGCGACCGACGCGCTGACGTCCGCGATCGACGAACTCAACACGGACCGTGCGGATGACAAGAAGCTCGACACGAGCCCCGACACCGTCCTGTTCGGCATCGGTGGGTCGCTCGACTCGATGGACCTCGTTCGCCTCGTGGTGCTCTTCGAGCAGAAGCTCGCCGAAGCCGACGAGGCCGTGAGCATCGCCGACGAGCGTGCGATGAGCCAGCGCAACAGCCCGTTCCGCACGGTGCAGGCTCTGGGCGACTACGCCGCGACGCTCATCCAGGAGCGCCGCGATGGCTGAGCCGACCGCCGACAACCCGCGCGTCATGCTGATCACCGGCACGCGCAAGGGCATCGGCCGCTTCCTCGTCGGGTACTACCTCGACCGGGGCTGGCATGTCGTAGGCTGCAGCCGCGACGCGTCCGACCTTCAGCACGACCGCTACACACACCACCTCGCCGACGTCGCCGACGAGAAGGCGATGCAGGCGATGTTCGCCGACGTCGGCAAACGGTTCGGCCGCCTCGACGCGTTGATCAACAACGCGGGCATCGCGTCCATGAACCACTTCGTACTGACGCCGACGTCGACCGTCCGCAACATCCTCAACACGAACGTGATCGGCACGTTCATCGGCTGCCGCGAGGCCGTCAAGCTGATGATGCGCAACAAGAACAAGGCCGGCCGGATCATCAACTTCGCAACGGTCGCCGCGCCGCTCGACCTCGAGGGCGAAGCCGCGTACGCCGCGTCGAAGGCCGCCGTCGAAAAGCTCACGCGCATCCTCGCCCGTGAGGTCGCGCCGTTCGGCATCACCGTCAACGCCGTCGGCCCCACGCCCGTCGAGACCGACCTCATCCGCAACGTCCCCAAGGCGAAGATGGACGCCCTGCTCGACCGACACCCGATCCGACGCTTCGGCACGTTCGACGACATCGTCAACGTGATCGACTTCTTTCTGCAGCCCGGCAGCGACTTCATCACCGGCCAGACGCTCTATCTCGGAGGCGTGTGACGTGCCGCTGACGTTCCTCCGCAGCATCTTTGGCGAACGCGCCGGCGACGAGGCCTTCGTGTGGCGCGGCGAATCGTACACCTACGCGTGGCTCGCGCAACGCGCCGACGAACTGCGTGAATCATTCGCGCAGGCGGGCATCGGGCCGGGCAGCATCGTCGTGCTGCGCGGCGGGTTCAGCCCGAACGCGATGGCGACGCTGCTCGCCCTGATCGAACTGCACGCGGTCGCGGCCCTGATCGCGCCCAACTCCGACGAGCACGCCGACGCGTACATCGCGATCGCCCAGGCCGAGTGGATCGTCCGCTGTCACGGCGTCGACGAGCCTCAACTCACGCGGACCGACAACACGGCCGATCACGATATCTACGCGACCCTACGCGACGCCCGACGCCCGGGGCTCGTGCTGTTCTCGTCCGGCTCGACGAGCGAACCGAAGGCCGTCGTGCATGACGTGACGCGGCTGATGCTCAAGTACCAGACACGGCGCAAGAACTACCGCACCCTCGCGTTTCTGCTGTTCGACCACATCGGCGGCGTCGACACGCTGTTCTACTGCCTGTCGAACGGCAGTTGCCTCATCCTCTGCGACGACCGCACGCCCGAAGGCGTCTGCGAACTCGTGCAGCGGCACGGCGTCGAGGTGCTGCCGGTCGCGCCGAGTTTCCTGAACCTGATGGGCATCAGTGGCGTGTGGCGCGACTACGACCTCTCGTCGCTGCGCTTCGTGACCTACGGCGCGGAGATGATGCCGCAGCACACGCTCGACCGCTGCCGCGAGATGTTTCCCGGCGTCGAGATCATCCAGAAGTACGGCACGTCCGAGGTCGGCACGCTGCGTTCGCAGTCCCGCAGCAGCGACTCGCTGTGGGTGAAGATCGGCGGCGAGGGCTACGAGACGCGCGTCGTCGACGGCCGCCTGCAGATCAAGGCCGAGAGCTCGATGCTCGGATACCTCAACGCGCCCAGCCCGTTCACCGACGACGGCTGGTTCATGACCGGTGACATGGTCGAGGTCGACGGCGACTACGTGCGGTTCCTCGGCCGCGACTCGGACATCATCAACGTGGGAGGCCGCAAGGTTTACCCGGCCGAGGTGGAAGCCGTGATCGCCCAGATGCCCGAGGTGCTCGAGGTCGCGGTGTTCGGCCAGGCCAACGCGATCCTCGGCTCCATCGTCTGCGCGACCGTCCGCACCGCCGATGCGATCAAGCCCGCGGAACTCACGCAGCGCGTCCGCGCCTTCCTGAAGGATCGCGTCGAGGACTACAAGGTCCCGATGAAGATCGAAACGACCACCGAGTCGCTGACGACCGATCGGTTCAAGACCATGCGTCGCGCCACGCCGCCCTCTTCGTCCGCCTGACATCGCCGCCGGACTTCGTCACATCGACAGCATCAACAGGATCACCTGCAACTGGTTGGCGGTCATGCCTTCGGGCAGAACCTTCTTGAGGATCTTGTCCTTCGCTTCGCTGATCTTCGCCGCCGAGGCGTTGAGGCCATCGAGCTGGTCGAACACGGCCTTGAGGTCCTTGAGCATCTGGACAGTCTCGGCCTGGTTCGGATCGGTCTTCAGATAGATCACGAACTTGACCGGGTCGAACGTCGCGTTGTTGGTCGACGCGGCGAACGCCTTGAACGAACCGCCCATGAGTTCGGCGGGCTTGTCGCCCTTGAGGCTATCGGGCACAGCGATACCCAGCTCGGCGAGGATCCCTTCGACTGAGTCGGGCGCCACGGCCCCGCCGGTCGCGCCACCGCCGCCACTGCCGACGACCTGAGCGACGTTGACGGTTTCCCCGCCGCCGGCGCTGGCGTCGGTCTCAAAGCCGCCGTTGAAGTTCGTGGTGGTCGTGCCGAAGTTGGTGCTCGGACTGGCCGTGACCATGTCGTTGGTCGTCAGGTTCATGGCCATGATCATGCCGCCGGTGAACACGGTCGTGCCGTCGGCGTTGGTGGTGAGGTTATTGACGTTGGTGATGTCGCCGGCGAACGTCGTCGTGCCGTTGTTCATGGAGTTCACGTTGACGTCGAAACCGCCACCGTTGAGGCTCTTCGCGAAGGTGATATTGGTGCCGACGAGCGTAACGGAGTTGGTGAGGTTGACCGGCGAATTGAACGCCTGATCGGCGACGGTGGTGATGTTGCCGCCGAGCGAGGTGCGACCGCTGCCGCCCGTGGTAACGGTCAGCGTGCCGAGCGCCTGGCCCGAACCGACCGGCATGCTGAACAGCACGTTGCCGCCGCTCGGCGATCCGACCGACAGGTTGAAGTGGTTGCCGCCGCCCGAATCGACCGGGCCGCCGAAGTTGATATCGCCGATGCCGGACTCCATGATCGCCAGGTCGTTGGTGATGCTCGCGGCGGAGTTGAACTCGCCGGAGCTGCCGTCAAGGACGATGATGCGGCCGCCGAAGAACGTCATGCCGCCGAGCGTGTTGGTCTCGAGGTGGGCCAGCGGTCGATCGTCGCCGCCGCCGAACACGTTGTTGGCGCCCGCGCCGATCGCGCCGTTGAAGTACACATCGGCGCCGTGGGTGTTGACGTACAACTCGCTCGGCAGCGTCGGCGACACGGAGTTGATGCTGCCGTTGAATCGGACCTCGCCGGCGTCGATGGTCACGTCCGTGCCGAGCTTCGTGTTGCCGTTGATGGTGACCATGCCGTCGTTTCCGCTCGTACCGCCCTGCGCCGCGAAGGCCGCGTAGTTCAGGAAGATGTTCTGCGGGATGCCGCCGTCGTAGAAGTCGGGCTGGGCGTCGGCGCCGCTGCCGCTCTCACCGCCGTTCCAATAGCCGACCGAACCGCCCGCGCCGGGCAGGTCCGTAAAGATGATGCGGCTGGACTGGCCGGGCGTCGAGGCCAGCTCAACCGCTCCGCGCGCCGTGTCCGGGTGGAGCGTGTCGTCGTCGTATCCCGTCGCGGTGAACGTGATGTTGCGGTAGTCGCCGTACGGGCCGTTGAGGATCGGGTGGTTGACGTTCGCCGTCTGCCAGTCGGCGACGCTGCTGACCTGATCGCTGGGATTGATCGCGCGCACCAGATTCGCAAGCACCGTGTCGGTCGGCGACCCGAGCGTGTCGTAGCCCGTCACGAGCAGGTTGCCGCCACCCTGGATGTAGGCCTCCAGGCCGTCTGCGGCAAACTGGGGCAGCAGGTCACCGCTGCCGGCGCCGCGCTCGTCGTAGACGACGAAGCCGTACGCCGAGAGGAAGCTGGCGTTGGAGACGTTGGCGTAGCTGTTCGAGAACTCCGACATCAGTTCGGTTACGGTAAAGCCCTCGTTCGCGAGGATCGTCGCCGTGGGCCCGAACCCGCCGGGCTGGTCGTCGATGAGCAGGATGCTGCCGGCGCCGCCGGTCGCGAATCCACCGCGGGCGTTGATGCCGCCGTTGAGCGTCACCATCGAGACTGGGTTGAGCGTCACGTTTCCGGCGCTGCCAAGCGTGCCCTCGAACTCCAGGTCGCCCGCCCCGCCGCCGGTATTGATCGAACCGACCGAGATGACGTTGCCGGCGATCGTCACGTTGCCGCCGTTGCCACCGTTGAGGCCGCTGCCGCCGGTGGCGGACAGGTTGCCCACCGTCGCCGTTCCGCTCGCGGTGATCATGATGTCGCCCGCGGAAGCGCCGGTCGCCATATTCGACATGTTGTCGCCGCCGTCGGTGAAGATGTTGCCCACGGTGACGTTCGCGCCCGAGAGGATGACGTCCTGGCCCTGCGCCGGCGACCCCGTGGCCGACGGGGTCGCGGTGGAGACGTTGCCGCCAATGGTCAGGTTACCGCTCGCGCTGGCGACGAACTCCTGGCCGGGCCCGCTGACGCTACCGCCGATGTTCAGGATTCCGGCGGACTGGAACACCGTGAAGTCGCCCAGGCTGACGTCGCCGTCGGCGTCGAAATTCCCCACGGTCGTCGCCAGCGTGTCGGACGTGCTGCCCAGGAACGTGAACACCGGCGTGTTGATGTCCAACGACCGGAGGTTGAAGCCGCTGTTGATGGTCACTCCGGTCGGCGAGATGAGTGTCAGGTTCGTGCCGGCAAGCTTCGTGGTGCTGATGACGTTGACGTCGTCGGTGTTGGACGCGAGCAGGTAGTTGATACCCGTGACGCCCGCGCCGAACTGCGCCGCCGACGGGATGAGTGCGTCGGTCAGCGCGCCGTCCTGGATCATCTCGAACGTGCTGGGCGACGTGGCGCCGCCGGAGAAGTTGCGGAACGTCGGGCTGTTGGTCGCCGCGTTCACCGTCGACGTGCCGCTGCCCGAACCCGATTGCAGATAGATCGCGCTCGCGGAGATCGACGCGCCGCTGCCGAACGCCAGCGCGTCGCCGGTACCGTCGCCGTTGGTGTCGCCGTTGACCGTCACAGACTGCGCCCGCAGCGCGGCGTTCAGCGAGACGACGCCGGGTGCGACGATGTCGATCACGCTGCCCGTCGTACCGAGATTGGCGGTGATCGGCTGGTTGACGAACACATCGTCGCCCGAGTTCAGCGACACCGTCACGTTGTTCGCGGTGATCGTGATCCCCGCGTCGACGATGATGTCGAAGCCGCCCGGCGAGGTTACCGAGAACACCTGCCCCGGCGTGCTGAGCGTCACGGGCGAGGAGATGGTCGTATCCATCGGCACGCTCGTGAACACGCTGCCCGTCACGCCGGACAGGTCAAGGGTGCCGTTCGCGGCGATGCCGATCGGGCTGACCATCGTGCCCAGGTCGCCGTTGGTGGCGACCGTGATGTTGTTGCCCGTGAGCGAACCGTTGAGCAGGTCGCCGGTGCCACCGCTCAGGTCGATGTTGCCGCTCATTCCGGAGTTCAGGTTAAACGCGGTGAGACCGGAATCCTCCTCGATAAACTGGTCGCCGTTACCCGATGACGTATTGACGGTCATCGAACCAACCTGCGTGCGGATGGGATTGACGCTCGTGCCAAACTGCGAGCCACCCATTGCGCCCGTCAGGGTCACCGTGAGGTTCGAAGCGATCACATCGACCGAGCCGTCAACGTCCATCACACTGCCACCGGACGTGAGGAACAGATCGCCGTTGGTGCCGGCGTCGATGCTTAGCGCGTCCAGGCCGTCGAGTTCTGAGATGAACACGTTGCTCGAACGACCGCCGACCACCTGCGTCAGCGTGATCTGGTCGACGTCGACCTCGAGCGGCTGAAGGATGCTGCCCACAGTGCCGTTACGCTGGATCGTCAGGTAGTTGGCCGTGATGGCCGTGCCGGCGCCGATCTGGACAATCTGGCCACCCGCCGAGTCGAACAGCTGGTCGTCCTCCTCGTCGGCCTCGAGGAACACCGTCGAACTGGCGCCCAGCGTCGTGCTGATCGACGAGTTATCGATGATCAGATTGTCGCCGGCAATGAACGCGATGCTGCCATCAGCCGTCTGCAGATGGGCGTTGATGCTGTCCAGAGTCAGGTCGTCGCCCGGCGTGCCGGGGTTACCGATCGCAACGAAGTCGGAGAATCCGCCGACGATCACGTCGGAGACGATATCCATCGCACCGGTGGACTCGATGAACACGCCCGTCATCGGCGCGTTGACGCTGTAGCCATCCGAATCGAGGTCCGAGAGGATCAGCGGGATGGCGTTGATGATCTGAACGTCCGTGCCCATCGGGGTGCTGACGTCGAGGAAGTCGACGCTCGTATCGATGTTGCCCGCGCTGCCGATGCTGCCGTTGGCGTTGAGGATCAACGCGCCGGCAATCACGTCGAGGCTGCCGTCCATGTCTTCGATCGCTCCGTCGACGATCAGTCGAACGTAG
Organism: Phycisphaera sp.; assembly: GCA_016125285.1. Taxonomy (GTDB): domain Bacteria; phylum Planctomycetota; class Phycisphaerae; order Phycisphaerales; family Zrk34; genus RI-212. The sequence goes on along the minus strand of WGMA01000002.1, from coordinate 4,909 downwards.
CCTCCCCCGACAAACACCCCGAGATTGCTCAGGTCCGAAACGTTGTGGATCGTCGCCGCCGTGTCGCCGCCGTTGGCGACGAGTTCCAGGTCGTTGACGTCGGTGATGAACGGATCGAGGAACGACATGGCGACGTCGGTGCCCGCGAGCGGGCCGCTCGACGAACCGAGATTCTCGATGCGCAGCGAGTCGGCCGTGACCGACGTGGTGACCGCGTCCAGCTGCCGCACGTTGCCGCCGGCGCTGTCCGCGACGACGTCGTCTTCGCTGTTCACCTCAATAGCAACGTTGTGGATGTCCGTGGGCCCGCCGGCGCGCGTGATGCGCTGCCCGGCGCTGAACACCACGTCATCGGCCGCACGCAGGGTCAGCGTGCCGGACCCGACCGGCGCAAACTCGATGAACGCATCGACGTTGATGTTCTGTATGCCCGTCGCCGTCATCGCTTCAAGCAGGAAGTCGCCGCCAACGGACAGGTCGGTTCCGAGCGACACCGAACCCGTCGCCCGAACCGATCCGCCGTCCGGCGCGTTCACGCCGAACCCGTCGCCGGTGAAGTCATAGAAGCCGAGAGGCCCGTTGTTGTCGGCGTGCACCTCGCCGCCGAAGAACAGGTCCACGTCGAGGTTGGCGATCTGCGTCTGGATCGGGAAGCTCGCCGAACCCAGACCGCCCGGGTTGCCCGAGCTGCCCGACACCACGCTGAACTGATTGGCGATCACGTCGAGCGATCCGTCGCTGTCCTCGATCGTGCCGGTGGGCACGTCGAGGTGCACGTCGCCGCCGCCCGCGGCGAGGAACAGCGCAGAAACGCCGTTGGGTTCGCGGATGAACTGATCTGAGCCGCCCATGGTGGACGTATTCACCCGCAGATCGTTCGCGTCGATATCGATCGGATTGGAGTTGGTGCCGAACGTGCCGACGGTGGTGGTGATGATGTCGACCATGTCGCCGATCACGTCGAGCGACGCGTCATTGTCGGCAACGGGTCCCCCGAAGGCCAGCGTCACGTCAGACGTTCCCGCGTCGACGCTCAGGGCGCTCACCCCGCCCATGTTGTTGATGATGATCGGGGCCGGGAAGTCCGCCGTGGTCGCGCTCAGGTCGCTGACGTTGACCACCAACTCCTGGGACGCATCGCCGATGCCGTTGCCGGAGCCGTCGGCGTGAGCGTGAATGAACAGATTGTCCGTCGTGACGCTGGTAGACGAGCCGGTCTGCGTGACCGAACCGCCGAACGCGTCGTCGATGGAGAATTCCGCGTCGAGATCGACCGTGTGGTTGCCGCCGCCCATGGTGACGATGGAGCCGCCCCCGCTGAAGACGATGTCGTCACCCGCATAGAACGACAGCGTGCCGTTGCTCGCGGAATTCAGCGTCACGACGGCGCCGTTGGTGATCGTCAGGTTGTCGCCCGCGTTCGCCGATCCGCCCGCGGTGAACGTCGAACTGCCGGTGACGTTCACGTCGTCGAAGATCGTCAGCGGGCTGCTGGCGCTGATGTTCGCGGACGGCGCCGACAGGGCCACGCCATCGAAATCGGCGTCGATGAGGTTCAGCGCCCCCGTGTTGGTCACGTTGACCGCGCCTCCAGCCGAGACGTCGAGTCCGGCGACCTGCGTCTTGATCGCGCCGAAGTTGCCGAACCCGCCGCCGACATCGACGAACAGCCCGCCGTTGGGCGCGACGATGTTCGTCGGTCCGCCGGCGTTCTCCACCACGTCGCCGCTCGGCGTGGTGATGATCACCGCCTGCGGAGAGCTGCTCGTCGTCGCCAGCTGCGAGAGCGTGAGCTGATCGTACGAGAACAACGCGATCTGACCCGATCCCGCATCAAACGACGACGTCGCGTTCATCGTCAGCGCGCCGTCGGAGTCCGCGTTGTTGTCGGCCGTCACGGTGATGTTGCCGCCGTTGCTCTGGATCACGGTCGACGCGGCGTTGAAGTAGTTGGCGTCGGTGGCGAGCGTCACATCGCCACCCTGCGTGACAATGTGGCCGTTCTGGAAGATGTTTCCGGCGGCGGTGATGTCTACCCCGCCGGTCATCGCGAAGATGTTGCCCGTGCCGAAGATCGTTACGTCGCCGCCCGATGTGATCGAAAGGCTCGAGAGGTTGAACGAACCGTTCTGCACGTTCACAGCGCCGGCCGCGGTAAGAGCGAGCGCGACCTCCGTCGGCGGTGGTCCGCCGATCGTGACATCGCCGTCGTACGAAACGAGGCTGTAGGGCATGCCGACGGGATCACCGTCGACTCCGAAACGCGTCAGATCGCCGGTGCTGTCGACGTCCGTATCGATCGACTTGTCGACGCGGTACTCGTAACTCAACGGGGCGGACAGGTCCATACGACCGAAGAACGGCCCGTTGGTCTCCGCGTCGATCGTCGCCGTGTTGGAACCGCCCACGCCGTCACCGGCCTGAAGGATGATGTGGTCGGCGATGATCGAAGCAAACCCCGCGCCCTGCATGTCGCCGAACGCGATCGGCCCCGAGTCATTGAGGCCGGAGTGGAGCAGAACCGTATCGGCGCCGACGATGTCGCCGTCGACATAGATGTCGTCAAAGGATTCGACGGTAACCATGCCGCCGCCGGACTCGATCGTGTGCAACGACATGCCGCCCGCGAGCGTCTTGATGATCACGTCGCCGGCCCCGCGATTCGTCACCTCTTCGACCACCATGCCGGTGTCGCCCGTGATCACGAGGTTGCCGGCGACGGTCTCGGCGTTCAGGCTGTTGACGTCGACGTCGATGTCGGCGCCCTCTGACGTGTCACCAATGCCCGTCTGCGCCTCGAGCAGAACGCCGCCGCCACTCGTCGCCGCGATATCGACATTCGTGTCGCCGTTGTCGGAAATCCTGCCGTCCGCGTGGATCGTGATCGCGAACGGATCGGTGCTCGACGAGGACAGGCCGGTGATCAACGCGTCTCCGTAGGCCGCGATATCCAGTGTGCCCGTGCTGGCGTCGATTGTCGCGCCGTCGGCAATGCTCAGCACCGTGCCCCCCACAGAGCCGAGCAGCGAAGCGTTGATCGTCACGTTCTTCACCGCGGCGACGCTGGACGCGTTACCAAAAGCCACATCGACGATGCCGCTGATTTCAACGTCTCGGCCCGCCTGAACGGCGCCGTTGACCAGCAGGTGTTGCTGCGAGTAGAGCTCAACGTCGCCGCTGATGCCCATCGCGTTGATCGTGCGCCCGCTGTTGAGCGTCAGATCGCCGCCGGCCTCGATCTCGATGCGGCCGAGCGAGTCGCTGTTGGTGATGTTGGTGTTGATCACGACCGGACCGTCGTGGCGCACGATGTAGTCGCCGCCGGTCACGTTGGGATCGATGGTCAACGTCAGCAGGCTCTGCACCGTATCCGGCGGGATCACCGTGCCGGTCACCCCGGTCGTGTCGATCGTGCCCGCGTCGATGTTCACCGGCGAGCCGGCCTGGCCGAAGTTGTTGGCAATGATCGTCACCGTGTCGGCGCGGAGGTCGAGCAAGCCGTCGCCCGCCTGGATCCCGATGTTATCGTTGTCCTGAATGTTGAACCCGGTGCCGTCGAGGTGGATCTCGGCCCCGTTGCCACGCCCGGCGGACATCTCAAGATCGGTCACCGTCGACAGGAACTTGAAGAACTGATCGCCACCGTTGACGGCCGTGTACGTCGCCAGCGCGTGGACGTCGACCTCGATCGGGTCGGCCAGCGAGCCGATCGTGCCGTTCGAGATGATTTCGGCGCCGGCCTCGGAACTGCCCTGCGCCGTCACGTTCGCCGCCGCGCCGTTGGCGTCCACGATATCGCCCAGCGCCGAGATGCGGATGGCGTCATCGAACGCGTCGCCCGCCGTGACGCTCGCCAGATCGATCTGCCCGTTCGCGCCGATCTCAACCGTGCTGAAGTACGACTCGATCGATGACGTCGAGGACATCTGCACCGCGCCCGAGCCCCTCGTGCCCGCCTGGATGCTGACGTCGTCGTCGACCGCGATCGTCGCGCCGGCGCCGAGAACCACGTTACGCCCGGCGCGGATGTACACCGGCGTGGTGCCCACCAGAGAGCCGTTGATCACCACGTCCGCCGTCGGCTCGTCTGCTTCCAGCGCGATGGTGCCCAGGCTGTTGCTCGCGATCATGCCCGTGACCAGGATGCCCGACGACGCGTCGGTGTGGACGTGAACGCCGCCGTACTCGCTGGTGCTCACGTTGGCCAGCGTCACCTGACCCGTCTCGTCGCCGGCCTTCACGCCGATCGGATTCGTTCCCGTGATGTTCACGTCGCTGTTCGTCAGGCCATCAAACGTATCGATGACGCTGTTGGCCCCCATGGTGAAGTTCGCGGGACCGGCCACGCGTTCGCTGGCGATCACGCCCATGGCCTGACCGACGTTAAACATGCCGGTGAACGCGCCGTCGAGTTGGATGGTGACGCTCGGATCAATGATGATGCTGCGGCCCGCGTAGACGTACAGCGAACTGGCGATACCGCCGCTGGCATTAAAGGAATTCTTGAAGGTCACGTCGGTGTTGGCCATCAGCGTGACCCAGCCGTTCGTGTTCAGCAGCGCCACCAGCGAAGCCGGCGTAATCGTCACCGTGGACGTGGGATTGTTGTTGAACAGCAGGTCGCCCGTGATCGAGCTGCCGCCCGACGTCTGAACGATAATGAACTTCGGATCGAGCAGGATCGAGCCGGCGCCCGCGGTAGCGGCGCCGTCGAACTCGAGGTTCTGCTTGCCGGAGACCTCGATCACGCCGCCCGCGCCACCCGACGCGTCGATGTCGCCGAAGTACCGCGTCTGCTCGTCGGACCACACGACGACCTTGCCGCCGTCGCCGCTGAGCATCGCCGTCGCCGAGATGTCCACGTCCGGCCCGACGTACGTCCGCGACGCCGTCGGCGCGTCGCCGCCGC
>WGMA01000083.1 GCA_016125285.1 Phycisphaera sp. | reverse complement strand
TCCCCACGAGTAACCCCGTCGCGCCAGCGGCGGGGTTATTTGTTGCGCGGGGCGCGCACGGATTGGCGCGACGGATTTTCGGGATCGCGATTTCGGCGCGATGCGCGATCCCGCCGCCCCCGCGGCGGGTCCGTCAGATCGGCACTTACGTCGCCCGCGGCGGATAATTCGCAAAAACCGCGTGTTTTTGGGCGATTTTGATGGTGCCGCGACGGGGCAAAACGGAGCGCGAAAGGGGCGCAAACGGAGCGCGACCGGGCAAGAGAAGGGTGCCGCCGGTGTCGAAAAAGGTGCGAAAGGGTGACGAAAAGGCGGGGTCGCGCAGGGGGGTGCGCACGGGGTGACTTAGACAGCGGTACAGCTGAGTTGGCGTGTTGTCGGTCGCCGTGGGTGCATGAGCGGTGATCAGAGTGGTTGACCTGACGTGTGAGCCTCACGCGTTGGCGCGTGTGGGCCGGGGTAGGGCGGGCGGCGCGCTTGGGTCGGACCCGGGGGAGGCCACCCCCGGGCTTGAGGATTGGGATGACTCCTGACTCCTGACTCCTGACTCCCGACTCCCGGGTCGCCTTGCACATCGGTGCTTGACGGGTTCCAATAGCGGGCCGTCGCTGCGAGGGGTCGTCAGCGACGGAACGTTCGATCCGTCGATCACCACATTCCGCATTCAACGAGAGGCGTCCATGAAGATCGGATTCAACCTGCTGCTGTGGACCGGGTTTGTCGAGGAGGAGCATCACGGGCTGCTCGACAGCCTGAAGAAGACCGGCTACGACGGCGTGGAGATCCCGCTGTTCGCCGGTGACGTGGCTCACTACACGAAGCTGGGCGGCGTGCTGAAGGACAAGGGTCTGGGCTGCACGGCGGTGACGGTGATGCCGGACCAGGCGCACTCGTGCGTGAGCCCGGACGCGGCGAGCCGGGCGGGCGCGCTGGATCACCTGAAGTGGGCGATCGACTGCTGCGAGGCGATGGGCGCCGAGACGCTGCTCGGGCCGTTCCACCAGCCGCTCGGCGAGTTCACCGGCAACGGCGCGACGGAGGACGAGAAGAAGTGGGCGGCGGACGTGCACCGTCAGGCGGCGGACTACGCGCAGGAGCGCGACGTCGTGCTGGCGCTGGAGTACCTCAACCGCTTCGAGTGCTACTTCATCACGACGATGGAGCAGGCGGCGGACTACGTGTCGCGCGTGGGCCACTCGAACTTCGGCACGATGTACGACACGTTCCACGCGAACATCGAGGAGAAGGACCCGATCGGCATCATCACGCCGAACATCGACGTGATCCGCCACGTGCACATCTCCGAGAACGACCGCGGCACGCCGGGCTTCGGCCACGTGCCGTTCCCCGAGACGCTGTCGACGCTGAAGAGCGCGGGCTACGACGGGTGGCTGACGATCGAGGCGTTCGGCCGGGCGCTGCCGGACCTCGCCGCGGCGACACGCGTGTGGCGCGACTTCTTCCCGTCGCCCGAGCACGTGTACACCGAGGGCTACAAGCTGATCAAGCAGCTGTGGTGATCGCGGCGTAGACACACCGACATCAGAGACACACGCAGGGCCCGGCGGACTCGTCCGTCGGGCCTTGTTTGTTTAACCGCGGGTCGCATGGTCGGATACGTCTTGTCGGTCTGAAAAACCCTCTTTCCCTGGAGGGAGAGGGCTGGGGTGACGGTGAATCGGTCGAGCGCTTCGTCATCTTTGCGTGCGATGCGCTGTGTTTGAAGGAACGACCCCGTCACCCAACTTCTCCCCCACCCGGGTGAGAGGGGTCAAAAACATTTTCGGCCCGGCGTGTCCAGCTTTCCGGCGTGGCGTCAACTTAAACCTTACACCCCACGCCCGAGGCGTAACCTGTGCGCCTCGACACCGCAATCCGTTATGATGACCGTGCATATTCGCACGGGGCGCAGCAGATTTCTGACTTCAATTGGAGGCTTCCGTTATGCCGCATCGCATCAGTGCTGTTTTGGTGACGGTTCTCGTGGCGCTCGTGGTGGCGTGTCTATCACCGTGGGCGGACGGGGCGAAGACCAAGCCGGTGGTCGACGGGCCGACGCCGCAATGGATCTGGACGAACAGCCTGGGCGACGGGCAGACGATCTACCTCTACAAGACGTTCGAGATGGACGGCGCGCCGAAGTCGGCGACGCTGACCGCGTCGTGTGACAACCACATGCGTGTGGCGGTCAACGGCAAGGTGGTGGCGCAGTCGGACGAGTGGAACGAGCCTGCGACGGTGGACGTGACGAAGCTGATCAAGCCGGGTCAGAACACGATCGTCGTGCAGGCGAAGAACGACGGCGGGGTGGCGGCGTTTGTCGCGGCGATGAAGCTCGACCCGAGGGGGCAGGGCCGGCCGCGGTACGTGGTGACCGACACGTCGTGGAAGGTGACGCCGAAGGCGATCGACGGCTGGGACAAGGCGGGCTTCGACGCGGTCGCGGACTGGGAAGCGCCGAAGGTGATCGGCAAGCTGGGCGACGGGCCTTGGAACAACGTGTTCGCGGCGGGCGGCGCGGCGATCCCGAACGGCACGCTGAGCGTGGCCGAGGGTTTCAAGGTCGAGCAGATCTACTCGGTGCCGAAGGGCACGCAGGGTTCGTGGGTGTCGCTGACGGCGGGCCCGAAGGGCGAGCTGTACGCGTCGGACCAGGGCGGTGCGGGCATCTACAAGATCGTTCCGCCGGCGCTGGGTTCGGAGGACGAGGCGACGGTCACGAAGGTGAACGTGAACGTGTCGAACGCGCACGGCATGGTGTGGGCTTTCGACTCGCTGTACATCAACCGCAACGGCGACGGCGGGGGCGTGTGGCGGATCACCGACAGCAACGGCGACGGTGAGCTGGACAAGGCCGAGCAGGTGGTGAACGTGCCGGGCGGCGGCGAGCACGGGCCGCACGCGGTGATCAAGACGGCGGACGGCAAGGGCCTGTACATCTGCGCGGGCAACCACACGCACATCCCGCCGGACCTGACGGGCACGAATCAGCCGAGCAACTGGGACGAGGACCTGCTGCTGCCGCGTCAGTGGGACGCGCGGGGTCACGCCCGCGGCATCCTGGCGCCGGGCGGCTGGGTCGCCCGCATCAGCCCCGACGGCAAGCAGCAGCAGCTGTTCGCCAACGGCTTCCGCAACCTGTACGACATCGCCCTCAACGAAGACGGCGAGATGTTCACGTTCGACAGCGACATGGAGTGGGACTTCGGCCTGCCGTGGTACCGCCCGACGCGCATCTGTCACATCGTCAGCGGGGCGGAGTTCGGCTGGCGCAGCGGCGCGGGCAAGTGGCCGACGTACTACCCCGACTCGCTTCCGCCGGTCGTGGAGATCGGCCCGGCGTCGCCGACCGGCGTGCTGTTCGGCACGGGCGCGAAGTTCCCGGCCAAGTGGCAGCGGGCGCTGTTCGCGCTCGACTGGACGTACGGCACGATCTGGGCGATCCACCTCAAGCCCGACGGCGCGAGCTACGACGGCAAGGTCGAGGAGTTCGTCAGCGGCAAGCCGCTGCCGGTGACCGACGCGACGATCGGCACGGACGGCGTGTTCTACTTCACGGTCGGCGGTCGCGGCACGCAGTCGGGGCTGTACCGCGTGACGTACACCGGCAGCGATCCCACGGGGCACATCGGTGGCGACGCCGATGACTTTGCGGACCTGCGGGCGCTGCGTCACAAGCTCGAGGCGTTCCACGGCAGGCAGGACGCCGCCGCGGTCGCCACGGCGTACCCGTATCTCGGTCACGCGGATCGTCACATCCGATTCGCGGCGCGGATCGCGCTGGAGGCCCAGCCGGTCGAGTCGTGGCAGAGCCGCGTGCTCGGCGAGTCGGACCCCGAGGCGCTGATCACCGGGGCGGTGGCGCTGGCGCGGCAGGGCAAGCCGGAGGTGCGGTCGCAGCTGCTCAAGGCGTTGAACGGCGTGAACCTCGCGAAGCTGGCCGAGTCGCAGCAGCTCGAGGCGCTGCGTGCGTATCAGCTGGTGTTCGCCCGCATGGGTCGTCCGTCGGACGCCGACAGCGACGCGGTGACCGCGAAGCTCAACCCGATGTACCCGTCGACGTCGGACAACATCAACCGCGAGCTGTGCCGCCTGCTGGTGTACCTGCGTGCGCCGGGCGTGGTGGGCAGGACGATCAAGCTGATCACGGAGGCCGGGCCGACGCCTGCGCCGGAGTGGCAGACGGTGCTGGATCGCAACGGCGGCTACGGCGGCACGGCCAGCGCGGTCGCGGCGAACATGCCACCGCTGCAGGGCATCCAGCTGGCGTACACGCTGCGGAACCTGCGGAACGGCTGGACGATCGAGCAGCGTCGCGCGTACTTTCAGTTCCTGCGTGAGGCGGCGAACCACCCCGGCGGCGCCAGCTTCCCGGGCTACCTCAACAACATCCGCAGCGAGGCGCTGGCCAACTGCTCCAACGTCGAGCGCGAGGCCGTGGCCGACCTGACCGGCGACAAGATCCAGGGCGCGCCCGACCTGGCGAGCCTGCCCAAGCCCAAGGGCCCCGGCAAGGACTGGCAGATCGACGAGGTCGTGAAGCTCGCCGAGAGCAAGATGCACCACCGCGACTTCGAGAACGGCAAGCGGTCGTTCCAGGCGGTGCTCTGCGCCCAGTGCCACCGCTTCGACGGCTTCGGCGGCGACATCGGCCCGGACCTGTCCAGCGTCGGCAATAAGTTCTCCGTCGCCGACCTGCTCGACTCGATCATCAACCCCAGCAACGTCATCTCCGACCAGTACGAGTCGACGACGATCACCAAGAAGGACGGCTCGGACGTGACCGGCCGCATCGTCGCCGAGGACAACAAGACGTACAAGGTCTCGGCGAACCCGTTCGCGCCGAACCAGCTGATCAGCGTGGACAAGGCGGACGTGGCGAAGCTGACGCCGTCGAAGGTCTCGGCGATGGTGCCGAAGCTGATCAACGCGCTGAACGAGGACGAGCTGCTGGACCTGATCGCGTACCTGCGCTCGGGCGGCAATCGCAAGGATCGGATGTTTAAGTAACCGCCGCGGCGGCGGGATGGCTCGCTGCGCTCGCGATGCTGGGTGGCTCACTGCGTTCGCGATGCTGGATGGCTCGCTGCGCTGCCGATGCCGGATGGGGGCGACGCATAGGCTGATCGCATCCAGCATCCAGCATCCAGCATCCAGCATCCAGCATCCAGCATCCAGCATCCAGCATCCGGCTTTATCCCGGCGTTCGGCAGTTGCCACGCCGCCTCAAACCCTGTAAAAAAGCGTTCCCCACGCCGCTCTTTGATCAACCGAACGGGCTCGTACAAGGAGTTGCTGCATGGCCACGTCCGTCCTCGAACTGGACACCGTATCCGGCAACGTGAAGGCTTCCGCGGAGGCCGCACTCGAAGCGAACAAGGGACTGCTGCGTCTGGCGCCGTGCTGGGTGCCGCGGTCGTTCCTCCAGCCGGGCCTGCGGCTCAAGCTTCACCCCGATGACATCTTCGCGTTCGGCCTGACACGCGGCGGTATCGACGAGCGCTGGTTCGGCTCGACGACCGAGGCGATGAACGACAACCGCGAGCCCGACGAGGGCCTCAGCTACGTCGTCCACGAGGGCACGCGGTTTCAGCTCCGCGACGTGGTCAGCGAGCTGGGCGGCAACATCGTCGGCAACGGCCTGTGGAAGCAGTACGGCAAGTGGCCGGTGTACTCCAAGTTCTTCGACAACATGGGGCCGATCCCGCACCACATGCACCAGTCCGCCGAGCAGGCCGCGCTGGTGGATCAGGAAGGCAAGCCCGAGTCGTACTACTTCCCGCCGCAGCACAACCCCACGGGCAACAACTTCCCGTACACCTTCTTCGGGTTCAATCCGGGCACGACGAAGGAGCAGGTGCGCCGGTGCATCGAGACGTGGGAGAAGGGCGACAACTACATCCTCGCGCTGTCGCAGGCGCAGAAGCTGATGCCCGGCACGGGCTGGCTGGTCCCGCCGTGCATCCTGCACGCGCCCGGCTCGCTGTGCACCTACGAGCCGCAGTGGGGCTCGGACGTGTTCGGCATGTGGCAGAACGTCGTCGAGGGCCGCACCGTGCCGTGGGACCTGCTGGTCAAGGACGTGCCCAACGACCACAAGCAGGACATCGACTTCATCATGTCCCAGCTCGACTGGGACGCGAACGTCGACCCGAGCTTCAAGGACAACCATTACCTCGAGCCGGTCGTGCACACGTCGGACGACGCGCACGCGGACAAGTGGATCGTGTACGGCCGCATCGACGGCAAGCAGTACTTTTCGGCGAAGGAGCTGACGGTCAAGCCGGGCGGCAAGGTCACGATCAGGGACAACGGCGCGACCAGCGTGATTGTTGTGCAGGGCGAGGGCTACGCGAACGGCATGCGTCTGAACTGCCCGAAGCTGATCCGCTTCCACGACCTGACCGAGGACGAGTTCTTCGTGACCGAGCCCGCGGCGAAGGCCGGCGTGGTGTACGAGAACAGCTCGACCACCGAGGACCTGGTGATGCTGCGTTACTTCGGCCCGGAAGTGAACCCGGACGCGCCGGCGATGGGCGCTTACAAGAACGCATAAACACGCAACGACAACAGTCGCGGCGTGAACGTCGTGGCGTTTGAAAGGACTTTCGTATGAGCCATAGTCTCCCGAAACTGCACAACGCGATGTGGCCCGGCCTGGTCGGCAAGGGCGGTGACGAACCCGGCGCCGAGCCGCCGATCAGCCTCGAGCGTATGCTCGAGCTGACCGCCGCCGCCGAGGTCAACGGACAGAAGTTCGACGGCATCGACTACTTCCTGTTCCTGCCGCACACCGACCCCGACGCGAGCGACGACGATCTGAAGAAGATCGCCGACCTCATCGCGTCGCACGGGTTCAAGGTCGGCTCGCTGGTCGCGCCCGTGTGGCCCGGCACCGTCGGCGACTCGGCGATGGGCGACGACGCCCAGCAGGCCAAGTTCCTCTCGGCCATCGAGAAGGCCTGCCGCATCGCCAGGATCTTCAACGACCACGGCGTGCGCGAGTACGGCGTGATCCGCATCGACTCCGCCGAGTTCGGCGTGGCCAAGTGGAAGGACGACAAGGCCGCGGGCACCGCCCGCATCGCCGACACGTTCAAGAAGGCCGCGAAGATCGCCGCGGACCACGGCGAGCGCCTCGCCGCCGAGGGCGAGATCTGCTGGGCCGGCATGCACTCGTGGAAGGACATGCTGAACCTGCTCGAAGCGGTCGGCATGCCCGAGACGCTCGGCTTCCAGGCCGACCTCGCCCACACGTACCTGTACCTCATGGGCTACAACGCCCCCGAGCACGCGCTGCTCAAGGAAGGCTACAGCGACGACGCGTTCTGGGCGGCGTACAAGACGATGACCGACGCGCTGCGTCCGTGGACGATCGACTTCCACGTCGCGCAGAACGACGGCAACGTCCACGGCTCCGGCTCGCACGACAAGACCGGCAAGCACTGCCCGGCCGACGACCCCAACGGCAAGCTCGACATCGTCAAGTGCGCCGGCTACTGGCTCAAGGACGCGCCGTCGCGCGGCATCCGGCACATCTGCTGGGACGGCTGCATGTTCCCCAACGCCATGCTCGAAGACGGCAAGACCTGGAACACGATCCTCGACACGATGATCAAGGTCCGCGACGCCAACGGGTGGGACGCATGAATGCGTAATGACCAATGACCAAGCACCAATGACCAATGTCGGACGCGGTCGAACAATCCGGGGGTAATCAGGCGTTCGACCTGTCCGAGCGGACGGCGGTGTTTGGTGAGCAGGTCATTCGGTGTTGTCGGTCGATCAAGCGTAACGCGGTAACCAACCCGCTGATTAGTCAGGTGGTACGGGCAGCGACGAGCATCGGTGCGAATTACGACGAGGCCGACGAGGCCCCATCGAAGAAGGATTTCCGATACCGCATCGCGGTCTGCAAGAAGGAAGCACGCGAAACAAAACGATTTCTGCGCATGCTCGGCGCGGCGATCGACGACAGCAAAGAGGAACTGCGAAGACTCTGGAAAGAAGCGCACGAACTGCACTTGATCTTCGCGACAATCCATCGAAATAGTCAGGACAAACACTAGGGAATCATTGGACATTGGTGCTTGGTCATTGGTCATTTGCAGGCCACATGATCAGGCGCACGCAACAAGCGAGAAACGAATATGCCTAGCAAAGAACTGCGAATTGGACTCGTCGGTTACGGCTTCATGGGCCGGACGCACAGCAACGGCTACAAGCGCGCCTGCGACTTCTTTGACCTCGAGTACCGCCCGGTGCTCAAGGCCGTGTGCGGTCGCACGGAGAAGCGCGTCAAGGAGTTCGCCGAGCACTGGCAGTACGAGTCGTGGGAGACCGACTGGAAGAAGATGATCGCCCGCGACGACATCGACGCGATCGACATCTGCACGGCGAACGACACGCACGCCGAGATCGCGATCGCCGCGGCCGAGGCCGGCAAGATGGTGCTCTGTGAGAAGCCGCTGGCGCGCACGACCGCGGAGGCCGAGCCGATGGTCGCCGCCGTCGAGAAGGCCGGCGTGAAGAACACCGTGTGGTACAACTACCGCCGCCTGCCCGCCGTGACGCTCGCCAAGCAGTTGATCGACTCCGGTAAGCTCGGCCGCATCTTCCACTACCGCGCCAACTTCCTGCAGGACTGGACCATCAGCGAAGACCTGCCGCAGGGCGGCGAGGGACTGTGGCGTCTCGACGTCGCGGCCGCGGGCTCCGGCGTCACCGGCGACCTGCTCGCCCACTGCATCGACACCGCGATGTGGCTCAACGGCGGCATCAACCGCGTCACCGCTCGCACCGAGACCTTCATCAAGGAACGCAAGCACAACCTCACCGGCAAGGTCGAGAAGGTCGGCATCGACGACGCGTGCCTCTTCATGTGCGACTTCGACAACGGCTCGCTCGGCCTGTTCGAGTCCACCCGCTACGCCCGAGGTCACAAGGCCCTGTACACCTTCGAGATCAACGGCGAGCACGCCTCGATCAAGTGGGACCTGCACGACCTGAACCGCCTCGAGTACTTCGACCACCGCGACGAGAGCATCGTTCGCGGCTGGCGCTCCATCCACGTGTCCGACGGCGACCAGCCCTACATGGGCAACTGGTGGGTGCCGGGCCTGTGCATCGGCTACGAGCACAGCTTCGTGCACCAGGTCGCCGACTTCCTCAAGGACCTCGAGACCGGCGCCACGACGCAGCCCGACTTCCGCAACGCCCTGGAGACCGCGAAGGTCTGCGACGCCGTGCTCAGCTCCGGCAAGGACGGCGCGTGGCACGACACGGGCGTGAAGATCTGACGTCAGACGAGTTCCGGGGGACATCATGGCGCAACGTTCCGGGGGCAACAACGCACCACGCCCCGACCGCTTGCCTCTTCGCAAGCCGTCGGGGCGTTCTCATGCGCGGCAGATCATCGCGCACCACCTGATCCTGCACGGCTACGGCCACTGGCTGCCCAACGACCCGCGTGGCAGCGGATCCACCGAAACGCACACGCCCGAACTCGACGAGTTGGGTCCCGTGCACCACGGGCGCAAACGTATGCAGCCTCCTCGTGACGAGCTGCGGGCTTTCTACCGCGAGGCGACGCCGCGCCTGAAGTATCAACCGATCTGGTTTGACGATGCGAAGAGGCAAGCGGTGGGGGACGCGTTTGGGCAAGTCGTGCGATCGCAGCGTTACACGGTCTGGGCGTGCGCCGTGTTGAGGAACCACGCGCATCTGCTCGTGCGTCGGCATCGCGACGACGGCCGCACGATCTGGACGAACCTCGCAGAACAATCGATGGAGGCGTTGCGTCACTTCGATGACGTCGACGCGGCGCACCCCGCGTGGTCCGATCGCCCGTATGTCGTCTACGCGTACACGCCTGACGATGTGCGACGACTGATCCGTTACATCGCGGACAATCCGATGAAGGAAGGTCTGTCCGCGCAATCGTGGGATTTCGTGCAATCTTACGACGGGTGGCCGCACCCGAAGCGCTGACTCTTACGTCGGGCGCGACTGTGTGCTTGCTTCTTCGCGAAGAGGCAAGCACGCAGTCCGGCGCGCCGCTATTCGTAAACAAACTCCGCCGTCGCCGTGCACGTGGTGTCGGCACTCAGGCGCGCCCAGTGGGCGCTGAAGCCGACGGGGAACGTGTACGTCAGCGGCGTGCCCGCCTTGACTTCGAATGTGTTGTACGCGTGGAAGCCCGTTTGGTGATCGATGTCGACCTCGAGCGTGATCGTCGTGTCCTTGTCCGCGGTGAGCGTGAGCGTCTTGCGGTCGTAGCCGGTCATCAGGTACGGGTCGGACGGCGTGTTCGCCTTCACGGCGGTGTCGCGCCAGGGGCCGCCGTGGCCGACGGGCTTGCCGAGCTTCCACAGGTCGTCGATCGCCCCGGCCCACAGCGCGGTGCGTCCGTCCTGCGCGAGCAGGATGTGCCCGCCCTCGGTCGCGTCGGCGCGCACGCCGCTGAGCAGCAGCAGGCCGCGCCACGTCATGTACTCGTAGATCGCCTTGTGGTGACTGGCGACGGGGCGGAGCTTGTCGATGAGCGGGGGCTGGCCGACGATCGCCAGCGGCAGTTCGTAGAACGTGCCGTGGATGTTAGCCAGCTCGCGCTCGGACTCGACCTCGCGGACCACCCGCACGAACGTCGACTCGCCGAACTTGTCGTACGCCGCGTCGCCCTTCGGCAGGCGGTAGTCCACGCCGTTGTGCGTGACGATGACCGACGCGTTGTCGATACGGAATTTCAGCGGCTGCTTCGTGAGCATCGCCTTGAGCTTCGCGTCGGCCTCGCCGGTCTTGAACTCGAAGGACCGGTTGAGGTCGATGTACGCCTCGTCGCCGGCCACGCCGCCCTCGACGTCGCGCGCGATCAGGTTCAGGTCGTACGTCTTGGACGACGGACGAACCAGCGCCGTGTGCACCGCGCCGCTGTAGCTGATGTCGGCGAGCCCGGCGAACAGTGCCTCGCCCGCCGCGGGATCGCGGTACGTGTCGTCGGTGTAATGGAAGTACGCCGTCATGTTGTCGACGTCGCGGTCGGTCGTGAGCCGCACCCACTCGGCGTCGAGGTCGTCGGGCAGGATGACCGACGTCAGCGCGTTCGCCGGCGCGGTGATCGTCTTGTACTTCTCCCACAGGCCGTCACCCTTGCGGTCGAGCTCGAGCGTGATCGTCACCTCGCCGCCGCGCGGCGCGGGCTCGGCGGCCGCTTGCGGCTTAGCACTCGCCTCGATCAGCTTCGCGCCCTTGCCCGCGGTGATCGACACGCCGTCGCCGCTGACGAAAGCCGTGTGCGGCATGCCGAAGTCGCTGTCGGTAACGTGCGCGTTGTTCTCACCGATCGCCACCTCGCCCGCGGGGAAGTCACGCTTGTACACCGCGTCGTGGTATTTGCCGTCCCACGTCGCGGTTATGTCGGTTTTCGTCCAGCCGGTCATCTCGGGCACGGCGCGGGCGTCGACGAGCAGGTAGACGGTGGCGGGCTTGTCGATGGTGAAGCCGAAGCCGCGGCCGGGCTGCGTGTAAAGCCCGCGCGACGTGGCGACCATCGGCAGCGCCGCCAGCGTGTCGGGCAGGGCGGTGAGCGGATACTTGTCGGTGGTGCGCGTGCGACCACCGGCGGCGCGTGACGGTTCCGCGGCGGCGCGCACGCCGTGCACGATATGCAGCACGCGGCGCGGGTAGCCGGCGATGTGGAACGGGTCGCTCGGCACGCCGGCCTTCACCGGGTCGTTCACCCACGGCCCGCCGTACGCCGAGCGCGGGCCCCAGCTGCGCAGGTCGTCCTTCGTGCCGAACCACAGGTTGCTCTGCGGCTGCCCGCCCAGCTCGTTGCCCTGCACGCTGGTCTCGTCGGTCGCCAGCACGAGGCGGTCGTTCCACACGCAGAAGTCCGGGATGTAACGCAGGTGCGAGCCGATGGGGCGGATGCCCGCGGTGTGACCGAGCGCGAACGAGCGCGGGAAGTCGAAGAACATGCCGTGCATGTCCATCATCGCCATGTCGTCGCTCAGCTCGCGGATGCGCGGCCACTCGGTGAACCAGCCGTGCGACGGGTCGTTGTTGAACGCCGCCTTGGGCAGGCGGTAGTCGTGCCACGCGCCGTCCTGCAGCAGCTTGAGCTTCAGCGAACGCTTGTCCCAGCCGATCGTCCACAGCGGGGCGTTGTCGTCAGGCGCGCCGTGAATGCCGCCGGGCCCGGTCACGTCGGTGAACTGGTGCCGCTCGATCAGCGTCCACTTCTCGCCGTCCCACGACGCCAGCGCGCCCGCCTTCGGGTCGCCCGGCGGGTAGGTCAGATCGGTGACCTGCCACTCCTTCGTGTTCTCGCCGCCGCGCTCGCCGTTGTTGGACACGACAAGTCGGCCCTGCGACGTGTACCCGCCCTTGCCGTGCCAGCCGGGCAGCGGATTGTTGAACAGCTTGTGGACCTCGAGCGTGCGGACGTTCGCCTCCCAGAGCTCGCCCTCCATCATGTAGTAGTACACCATGTTGGCCGGGTCTTTGAGGTGGCGGGCGATGGCGGTGATGCGGCCGGGCATGATCTTCGGACTGATCACGCGGACCTTGCCCTCGGCGTCGATGAGGTACGGGCCGATGAGCAGCTGATTGGACTCGCGGTGGATCATGCGCGCCGCGGGGGTGCCGCCGACGGACTCGGGGTGGACGGTGAAGTTCATGTCGGCGTCGATCGAGTAGAGCTTGTGATCGGAGCCGTTGGGCATGTGCGCGGCGTAGTTGATCAGCCACAGCTTGCCGGCCCAGGGCACGACGGCGCCGATGCCGCACTCGCTGCCGGTCTTGTACAGGCCCTGCGGATCGTTGTGCGCGTAGGTGGTCGTGTGGGGATACACGCCGCTGATCTGCCGGTGGTCGTCCGCCTCGGCCGCGCCGTACGGCGCACCGCATGCCAGGCTCGCGCCGATCAACACCCACATCACACTTCGTCCGTTCCGCATGCCAACCTCGTTTCGCTTGACCGGCCCGCGTGACCGGCGACCGACGCGCGGCACATCCGCGGTCGCTATGGTTTAGTACGCATGCGGTCCAAATTGGACACGGCGCAATAAAAAAGCCCCGCGCGCCCAGCGGGGCCTGCCCTTGATCGGTAAGCCGTCGTTACCAGTAGAGGTCCGCCGAACTCGGCACCGGATAGCTGATGCGGTGCTGCACTTCGTCGCGTGTGTGCCAGATCACCGACCCGTCGACGTATCCGACATGCGACCCGCTCGGCAGATCGGCGTCGGCGTCGTACATGTGATTCGATCCCCAGCGGTTGCCGGCCCCGATGAATTGCCCGGCATACTTGCGGTTCAAGTCCGTCCACAACACATTGAACGTGGTCTTCGTGTCGCTCTGCTGCGTCGGGAACAGCGCGCTACGCACCGTCACCGACGGATCCACGACGCCCGCCTTGAACGCCTTCTTGTTGACCAGGCTGTCCGATCCGAAATAGAACAGCCCAAACACCTTTGACGTGGCGGTGTCGGGGTCGGCGCCGTTCCAGCCCCAAAACCAAAGGGCGTCATCGTTCCATATCTTGTTCGTTGGACTGAACCACAAGTCACGCTCTACGCCGTACTCGTCGCGGAAATAGTTGGTCCAGTACGGCCAGGTCCAGTACGGATACGCCTGGACGCTGTTCGTTTGCGGCTTCCGCGCCAGGTCGGGGAACTTGCCCTGGAATGAGTTGGCGTAGGTCTGCGTGGTGACGATCATCATTCGGATGTTCACCCCGCACGTCACTTCCTTCGCCCGGAGTCGCGCCTGTCTGAGCGAAGGCAACAGGATCGCGATCAGCAGGGCGATGATCGACACGACGACGAGCAGCTCGATCAGCGTAAAACCTCGCACTCGATTCGTCGGCGCACTTTGTACGGGTTGGTCTTTCACGATCTGTCCTCACTGTCGGCCGCATCGCGCGAACAGAGGTGGAGGATGCCACGCGGATGCGCCATCGAGTTGTATGTGTCCAGTTTAATCCAATGCCTTGGCTGATCCAAGGGATTTATGGCTGAAACCCGAGCGTCTTTCAGCACAGAGCCCCGCGCGGGCAAAGTGGACATCGGCCAACGAAAACACCCCGCGCCGGGCGGGCGCGGGGTGATCACGTTCAGCTGAAAATCACGGTGTCTACGCCCGTTGCGGCGTGGCGCGGGTTACCACCAAAACTCGACGCTCTGGTACACGGCCCGGCAACGGATCTCGTCCCACAGCTTCCAGCGGAGCGAGCCGTCCAGCGCGATCAGGTGGATGCCGTACGGCACGAGGCTGCCGCCGTTGCCGCGGCTGGGGTACATGTGATTGGTGCCCCAGCGATTCGCGTCGCCGGGCGTGAGGAACTGGTAGTTCGGGTTGGCGACGTTGTTCGGCGTCGGCGTCGCGGAACTCCACTCGCGGCACAGGTCCGTCCACATGATGTCGAAGTACGCCTTCTGGTTCATCCGGCGTGCGCCGATCTGGTGGTCGTTGCTGGTGGGGATGTCCTCGGCGGTGATGTACGTCGTGTTCTGCATGCCGTTGAAGAACGACGTGGTGTTCATCACCGACGACGTGAAGCAGTGCCGGCCCATGACCCAGTAGCCGGACGGGACGCCGGCGCTCTCGCTGGAGTCGCCGCCGTAGTAGAACCCGTCGCGGTTCCATCGCGGATTCGTCGGGCTGTACCACAGCGAGCGGTCGATCTTCCACTCGGTCTCGAAGTAGTCGCGCCACTCGGCGTGGCTCCAATAGTTCGCGCGGAGCGAGCCCGTGCCGTCCGGCTTGTACGACATGTCGGGATACAGCCCGTAGTAGTCCGTCGCGTAGGAGATCCACACCTGTCCCAGCGTGCGCATGCTCGCGCCGCATACCGCTTCCTTGCTGCGCAGCTCGGCCTGCTTCAACGCCGGCAGGAACAGCGCGACCAGCAGGACGATGATGCTCACCACGACGAGCAGTTCGACCACCGTGAAGCCTTTGGATCGGCGCGACATGAGCAGTTCGGTGTTTTTCATGGAAGTCTTCAGTGGCCGCGTCCGGCAGCCCAGTAGAGTTCGTATGAGGTTTTCGCGTAGTTGCGCATGTCTTGCCATTCCACCCAGTCGGCGCTGCCGTCGTCGTAAACCTGGTGGCTGCCTTCCGGATGCGGGTTGTTACGCGACTTCGGATCGAGGTGATTCGTCGTCACGAGGCTGCTGCTGGTCCACGGCGAGGTGGTCGTGGTGAGCTTGTTCAGGTCCGTCCAGAGGATGTTGAACATGGCGAAGTCGGTCGTCGAGGTCGGGAAGACGGGCGCGAACTTCTGCTCGCCGGCGTTGAGTTCCGCCGCGTGGAGCCCGCTGTAGAGCGTCGACTGAAACGTCGTGGACCCGAAATACATGCGGCCCATGACCATTTCCTTGTCCGAGCCGTTCTCCCAGTAGTCATCCCGGTTCCAGCTGGGGTTCATCAGCGAGTAGAAATGCTTGCGCTGCAGGTGGTACTTTTCCAGAAACAGGTCGCGCCAATACGCGTGTGCGCGATACGGGTTCCTTTGGCTGATCGAATTGCTGGTGTCGCTCCAGTCCATCTGGAGATCCATGTAGGCGCCGTTGTTCTCGTTGGCGTAGATCTTGGTGACCTGCCCGAGCGTGCGGAGGTCGGTCATGCAGATCAGCTTCTGGCTGTTGCGCTGCGCCTCTTTGAGCGACGGCATGGTGATCGCGATCAGCATCGCGATCACGGCGACGACCACCATCACCTCGATCAACGAAAAGGCTCGCCCGGCACAGCGGATTCGCCGGGGCTTGGGTAGACGCCGAGCGGACGCGACTTGCGGGGTGACCTTGCGGTGTAACATTTTATCTGTACTCGAGTAACGATTTGGTGACGGCCCGCCGGGAACGGGGTCACTCTGTGCCTTCACCTAGTAATGGTCCCTCGGGGCGTCGATTGGACAGTTTCTGCGCAAAAAAACCTTATATGGTCTTTGCCTTGTCGGGGCTCAGGCGGGTTGCCGGGGGTGGTGATCGATGGCGGAACGCGGCGCGCGAAGATTACCCTGCGGCCGAAGCCGCGGCTTGTGTTCACAAGATGTTTGCCTGCGCCGGTTTGACGGGGTCGGCGTGTGGATGCAGGCGGTTATCGCGGGTACGATACTGCGTCTCGCCTGGGCCGGGCTGCTCGGGCGTTGCTTCCACGGGTATCACGGAGTCTGGGTATGCTCAAATCATGGCTTGTCGTGTGTGTGCTGGCGGGCGTGGTCGCCCTCGGCGTCGGGTCGGTTCGTGCCGCGGACGACGAGGGGTTCAAGCCGATTTTCGACGGCATGTCACTCGACGGCTGGCACTGCCCGGACATGAGCTACTGGACGGTCGAGGACGGGGCGATCACCGGCAAGTCGACCGACGCACACCCCTGCAAGCAGAATCAGTTCATCGTCTGGGAACTCGGTCAGCTCGACGACTTCGAGCTGCACCTCAAGTTCCGCATCTCCGGGGCCGCGTCGGCCAACGGCGGGGTGCAGATCCGCAGCGCCATCCACGAAGACGGGCACGCCGAGGGCTACCAGGCGGACATCGACCTGGCGGGCAACTGGGTGGGCTGCCTCTACGACGAGCACACCGGCCGGAAGGTGCTGGCGACGCGCGGCGAGAAGACGGTGATCTCGCCGGACGGCACGCGGAAGGTCACGAAGATCGGCGACGCCGCGAAGCTGATGTCGCACATCAGGCCGGGCGAGTGGAACGATTACCACATCAAGGCCACCGGCGGGCACATCACGCTGCGGATCAACGGGTACACGACCTGCGAGGTCGTCGACGACGAAACCGCGTCGCGTGACCTGAAGGGCAAGCTCGCGTTTCAGCTCCACAGCGGTCCGGCGACGACGGTGCAGTACAAGGACGTGATGCTCAAGCGGCTGCCGCTGTCGGACGGCCGCAAGAAGCTGGTGCTGATCGCCGGGGCGCCGAGCCACCCGTCGGGTCAGCACGAGTTCAACGCGGGCATCAGGCTGCTGACGAAGCGGCTGGACGCGGTGGGCTCGGTGATCGCGCAGGAGTATCACGACAACGGCTGGCCGGCGGACCCCACGGCGTTCGACAACGCCGACGCGGTGGTGATGTACATGGACGGCGGCAAGAAGCACCCGGCCAACGATCACCTGCCGGAACTCGGCGCGTTGATGGACAAGGGCGTGGGGCTGATGTGCATGCACTACGGCGTGCAGGCCGACCCGCCGGACACACGCGAGGCGTTCGCCAGGTGGATCGGCGGCTACTACGAGGAGGGCTACAGTTCGAACCCACACTGGGACGCCGCGCTCAAGCCCAACACCGCGCACCCGATCTGCAACGGCGTCAAGCCCGCGACGATCAACGACGAGTGGTACTTCAGCATCCGCTTCCGGGAGAACATGTCCGGCGTGACCACGGTGCTCGAGGCCAAGCCGTCGGACGAGGCCCGGTCGAAGAACGGCTACCCGCCGAAGCCCTACCCGCACATCATCGCCGCGTCCGGTCAGAGCGAGACGCTGATGTGGGCGGTGGAGCGGAAGGACGGCGGTCGCGGCGTCGGGTTCACCGGCGGACACTGGCACCGCAACTGGGCGTACGACACGCAGCGGCGCGCCGTGCTCAACGCGATGCTGTGGGTCGCCGGCGCGGAGGTGCCGCCGAACGGCGTGGAGTCCGCGGCCGTAACCGAGGAAGAGCTCAACGCCAATCTTGACCAGAAGAAAAACATGGTCCACCAGGACCTGCCCGCGATCAAGTGACGCGGAGCGCACGTACAACCATCGACCGGCGGTCGATCGACGGCCGCCTGGTCACGCATTCGTCACCCCGAAACAGGATCAACACTATGAACCGTAGGCACGCCCTGATGTTCGCCATGTTCGCGCTGGTCGCGATGACCGCTCTGTCGTTCAACAACACCAACGCCGTCGCCGCCGATGACGACGAGGCGGGCTTCGTGTCCATCTTCGACGGCAAGACGCTGGAGGGTTGGGACGGCGATCCGCAGTTCTGGCGTGTCGAAGACGGCACGCTGACCGGCGAGAGCACGCCGGAGAAGCAGGTCGGCAGCAACACGTTCATCGTCTGGACCGGCGGGGAGACCGGCGACTTCGAGCTGCGCCTCGAGTACCGCATCATGCCGATGGGCGGCGGCAACTTCGCCAACTCCGGCATCCAGTACCGCAGCTTCCGCATCCCCGACGACAAGAACAAGTGGCGCGTCGGCGGATACCAGGCGGACATGGAGGCCGGGGACACCTACTCCGGCATCCTCTACGGCGAGCAGTTCCGCGGCATCCTCTGCAACCGCGGGCAGAAGACCGTCATCGGCGACAACCACAAGCCGAAGGTCGTCGGCAGCGTCGGGGACTCGAAGGAGATCCAGACGAAGATCAAGAAGAACGACTGGAACACCTACCGCGTCGTGGCCAAGGGGTTCCACTTCACGCACGAGATCAACGGCGTGATGA
The DNA here is from genome assembly GCA_016125285.1 of Phycisphaera sp. Classification (GTDB taxonomy): domain Bacteria; phylum Planctomycetota; class Phycisphaerae; order Phycisphaerales; family Zrk34; genus RI-212. Next base: position 34,707 of record WGMA01000083.1, on the reverse strand, counting down.
CCGCGGACTGCACCGACGAGGACAAGGAGCAGCGTCGCGACAGCGGGATCCTGGCGTTCCAGATGCACCACGGCACGCCGATGAAGGTGCAGTTCCGCAACATCCGCATCAAGAAGCTGGACTGATCGGCTGCGCGGCACGATAGCTCAATGCGTCGAATCTATTTCGCGAAGGTGTAACCTTTAGCCGGATTATCGCATTAGCTTGGTAACACTACTGATTTCCACACCGATCCCAAGCACAGGAATCTGATCCATGAGCCGACACGCAATGTATGTGATGGTCGCCCTGCTGGCGCTGCTGACCGGCGGCCTTTTTGCCGAGCGCGCCGACGCGGCGAAGAAGATCGTGTTCGTCCCCGGTCGCCCGAGTCACGGGTACGGGTCGCACGAGCACCGCGCCGGCTGCCTGCTGCTGGCCGACCAGCTCAACAAGGCGAACATCGGCGTGACGGCGGTCGTCACCGACGGCTACGGCTACCCGTCCGACCCGAGCGTGTTCAACGACGCCGACGCGGTCGTCGTGTACTGCGACGGCGGCGGCGGGCACCTGCTCAACAAGCCCGCCGCGGAGTTCGACAAGATCATGAAGAAGGGCGTGGGCCTGGTGTGCCTGCACTACGGCGTCGAGACGACCGACGGCGAGGCGGGCGATTACTTCCTGAAGTGGATGGGCGGTTACTTCGCGGTCAACTGGTCGGTCAACCCGCACTGGAAGGCCAACTACGAAAAGCTGCCCGAGCACGAGATCACACGCGGCGTCAAGCCGTTCAGCACCAACGACGAGTGGTACTACCACATGCGGTTCAAGCCGAACATGGAGGGCGTGACGCCGATCCTGTCGGACCTGCCGCCGGCGTCGTCGCTGACGCGCAAGGACGGCCCGCACGAGGGCAACCCCGAGGTGCGCAAGGCGGTGCTCGAGCGCAAGGAGCCTCAGCACATGGCGTGGGCCTACGAGCGCGGCGCCGACTACAACAACGGGCGCGGCTTCGGGTTCACCGGCGGTCACTTCCACTGGAACTGGGCCAACGACAACCAGCGTCGCCTCGTGCTCAACGCCATCGTGTGGGCCGCGAAGATGGAGGTCCCGTCCGGCGGCGTGCCGCTGACGCCCGTCACCGCGGACGACGTGGCGGCGAACCAGGACGAGAAGGCGCCGGGCAACTTCAACCTCGACACGATCCAGAACCAGATCAACGAGTGGAACGGCACGGACACGAAGCGCAGCGGCGGCAAGGCCGGCCCGAGCGGCGCGAAGGCGAGCAAGGGCGCCAAGGCGCTGTTCTCCAAGGGCGTCAGCGCCTCGACGAAGGGGCGCGCGGTCGATGTCGACGTCGACATCACCGGCGCGAAGCAGCTGTACCTGGTGGTCGGCGACGGCGGTGACGGCTTCGGCTGCGACTGGGCCGACTGGATCGAGCCGCGACTCGTCGCCGCGGACGGCAGCGAGACGAAGCTGACGGACCTGAAGTGGAAGTCGGCGTCGGCGGGGTTCGGCGAGGTGCACATCAACAAGCGTGTCGACGGTGGCCCGCTGAAGGTCGAGGGCGACGACACGCCGATCGGTTACGGCATCGGCACGCACGCCAACTCGATCATCGCGTACGATCTGCCGGCGGGTCACAAGTTTACAAAGTTCAAGGCGCGTGGCGCGGTCGACGAGGGCGGCACCAGCCAGGGCTGCGGCAGCACCGTCGAGTTCATGGTGTTCAACGCGGCGCCGTCGGTCGGCGCGATCTCCAGCACGGCCGGCGTCGCCGGTCACGATCCCGACGAGGCGACCAATACGCTGGACGTGCACCCGGACCTGCAGGTCGACCTGTTCGCCGCCGAGCCGATGCTGCTCAGCCCGTCGAACACCGACATCGACCACCTCGGCCGCGTGTGGGTCTGCGAGATCGTCAACTACCGCCGCCACAACGGCGAGCGTAAGGAAGGTGACCGCATCCTGATCCTCGAGGACAGCGACCACGACGGTCACGCCGACAAGGAGACCGTGTTCTACCAGGGCCCCGAGGTGAACTCGGCGCACGGCGTGTGCGTGCTGGCGACGCCGGACCTCAAGGGCACGCAGGCGATCGTGTCGTGCGGCGACAAGGTGTGGGTGTTCACCGACAAGGACGGCGACGGCCAGGCCGACGACAAGCGTGTGCTGTTCAGCGGCATCTCCGGCACGCAGCACGACCACGGCATCCACCAGTTCATCTTCGGGCCCGACGGCAAGCTGTACTTCAACTTCGGCAACGCCGGTCAGCAGATCAAGGACGCCGACGGCAAGCCGATCATCGACAAGGCCGGCAACGAGGTGAACAACCACCGCAAGCCGTACCAGGAGGGCATGGTCTTCCGCTGCAACCTCGACGGGTCGGAGTTCGAGACGCTCGGCTGGGACTTCCGCAACAACTGGATGGTCACCGTCGACTCGTTCGGCACGCTGTGGCAGTCGGACAACGACGACGACGGCAACAAGGGCGTGCGGATCAACTACGTCATGGAGTACGGCAACTACGGCTACAAAGACGAGAAGACCGGCGCGAGCTGGCAGACCAAGCGCACGGGCATGAACCCGAACCTGCCGTGGAAGCACTGGCACCAGAACGACCCCGGCGTCGTGCCGAACCTGCTGCACACCGGCGCCGGCTCGCCGACGGGCATCTGCAAGTACGAGGGCGACCTGCTGCCGAAGGTGTTCCAGAACCAGCTGATCCACTGCGACGCGGGCCCCAACGTCGTGCGGGCGTACGCGTTGACCGACGACGGCGCCGGCTACTCCGCGGAGATCGTCAACATCCTCGAGGGCCGGCGTGACCGCTGGTTCCGCCCGTCGGACGTGAAGGTCGCGCCGGACGGCTCGCTGATCGTCGCCGACTGGTACGACCCGGGCGTCGGCGGTCACAACATGCAGGACATGGACCGCGGCCGCCTGTTCCGCGTCACGCCGAAGGATCACAGCGGCTACAGCGTGCCGAAGCAGGATTTCGGCAGCATCGACGGCCTGATCGCGGCGCTGAAGAGCCCGAACAACGCGACGCGCTACGTCGCGTGGCAGGGCCTGGCCGCGAAGGGCGACGCCGCCAGGGGCGCGCTGACCGCGATGTCGAAGGATTCGAACCCCGTGTACCGCGCCCGCGCGTTGTGGCTGCTGGCGAAGCTCGACCCGGCCGGCGCGGTCGCCGCCGCCGCCGGTGACAAGGACGATCGCATCCGCTGCCAGGCGCTCCGCATGGCGCGGGAGTCGGACAAGGTCGACACGCTCGACGTCGTGGCGAAGCTCGTCGGCGACAGCTCCCCGCAGGTGCGTCGCGACTGCTCGATCGCGCTGCGATTCGACGGCTCGACCAAGGCCAACGAGCTGTGGGCGAAGCTCGCGGCGCAGTACGACGGCAAGGATCGCTGGTACCTCGAGGCGCTGGGCATCGGCTCGGACCTCCACGCCGACGCCCGCTTCGACGCGTGGATGAGCCTCGTGGGCGACAAGTGGAACACGCCCGCCGGTCACGAGATCGTGTGGCGCACCCGCAGCGGCGGCGCGGCGGACTACCTCGTCAAGATCCTACAGGACCCCAACACGCCGAAGGACATGAACGACCACTACATGCGGGCGTTCGACTTCCTCGACGGCGCGGCGAAGGACAAGGCGCTCAAGAGCCTGCTCGGCCTGTAACACATGAGGCTTTCGATGTGTGACTCGACGCTCGTAGCGACACGCCGGTTCGGCCGGCGCGTGATGGGACTGTTCGTCATCATCGCTCTGGTTTCGATGGCCGCCGTCCGCGCCGCGGACGATGACGATGCGCAGGCCGCGAAGGATCGCATCATCGTGCAGACGATCCAGCGGCTCGACAACTTCGACATCACCACGTCGGAGAAGGCGCAGGCGGCGCTGTCGCGTCACCTCGGCCGCATCTACGGCACCGAGGAGTACGTCGACCTGATCGAGAAGTTCAGCGTCAAGGATCAGGCGGAGGGTCTCACGAAGCTCGCGCTCGACAAGCCGACGGAGACGATCGGCGTGAAGGCGGCGGAATTGCTGCTGAAGTTCGGGCAGGGCGAGCACCTCGAGAAGGCGGTCGGCGGCGACGATCCGAAAAAGGCGCAGGCGGCGATGACGGTGCTCGGCGTGACGGGCGACAAGGCGGCGGTGGCGCTGCTGGAGTCGATCGCGCTGAACACGAAGAACGCGGTGCCCGTGCGGTCCGACGCCGTGCGCGGGCTCGGCCGTGGCCGCGCCGGCGAGTTGCGGCTGCTGGAGCTGGTCACGTCGAAGAAACTGCCGGCGGACCTGTCTTTCACGGCCGGCACGGTGCTGCGCAACAGCGCCGACCCGAAGGTGCGCGACACCGCGGCGGAATACATCAAGATGCCCGCGGCCGGTGGCGGCAAGCCGCTGCCCCCGATCGCCGAGCTGATCAAACGCAAGGGCGATCCGGAAAAAGGCAAGGCGGCCTTCATGAAAGTCTGCGTCGCGTGTCACAAGGCGGGCGACATCGGCATCGACTTCGGCCCGGCGTTGAGCGAGATCGGCGACAAGCTGCCGAAAGACGCGCTGTACACCGCGATTATTGATCCGTCCGCGGGCGTAAGTTTTGACTATGTCGGCTATACACTTCAAATGACCGACGGCAGCTCGCTCGTGGGCATCATCACCTCGGAGACGGAGCAGACGATCTCCGTGAAGGTGCCCGGCGGCGTGGTCCTGAGCGTCGACAAGAGCAAGCTCAAGTCGAAGCAGCAGATGGCCGTGTCGCTCATGACGCCCGGCCTCCAGGCGACGTTTACCGAGCAGGAGCTCGTTGATCTCGTCGAGTACCTCACGACGCTGCGTAAGAAAAAGTGACCCGCTGACCGCGCCACGACGATCACCCGACTGGCACGCACACACGCCACGCAAGGAATCACCGATGAAGCTATTGCCGACCGTTGTCGCATGCACGCTCTTCGCCGCGTTCGCCGCGCCGCTGCACGCCGACCCGCTCACGCTCAACAAGGGCGACCACATCAGCATCATCGGCAACACGCTCGCCGACCGCATGCAGCACGACGGCTGGCTGGAGACGTTGGTCCAGGCGCGGTTCCCCGGCTTGGAGCTGTCGTTCCGCAACCTCGCGTTCCCCGCCGACGAGGTGAACCTCCGGCCGCGCTCCGAGAACTTCGGCACGCCCGACGACTGGCTGACGAAGACGCGCGCCGACGTGGTGATCGCGTTCTTCGGGTTCAACGAGTCGTTCCGCGGCGAGGCCGGGCTCGGCAAGTTCCGCAGCGACCTGGCGGCCTTCATCGATCACACCGCGCAGCAGAAGTACGACGACAAGGGCGCGCCGAAACTCGTGCTCTGCTCGCCGATCGCCTGCGAGGACCTGCACGATCCGAACCTGCCCGACGGCTCGGCGAACAACGCCCGCATCGCGCTGTACGCGAAGGCGATGGCGGAGGTCGCGAAGGAGAAGGGCGTGCCGTTCGTCGACCTGTTCACGCCGACGATGGAGCTCTACAAGAAGTCGTCCGAGCCGGTGACGATGAACGGCGTGCACCTGCTGGAGAAGGGCAATCACGCGGTCGCCGAGGCGATCGTCGCTCAGTTGTTCCCCGGCGTCGAGTCGAAGCTCAACAGCGAGCAGACCGAGAAGCTGCGTCAGGCCGTGCTCGACAAGAACTACCACTGGTTCAACCTGTACCGCACGGTCGACGGTTACAACGTGTACGGCGGCCGCTCGAAGCTGAACTGGCACGGCCAGTCGAACGCCGACGTGATGAGCCGCGAGATGGACATCTTCAGCGTGATGACGGCAAACCGTCAGAAGCGCGTGTGGGCGGTGGCGCAGGGCGGCGACATGAAGGTCGACGACAGCAACGCGCCGCCGCTGGTGAAGGTCGAGACGAACCGCCCGGGTCCGGGCCCCGACGGCAGCTACCCGTTCCTCGGCGGCGAGGAGGCGATCGCCAAGATGAAGGTCGCGCAGGGCATGCAGGTGAACCTGTTCGCGTCGGAGGAGAAGTTCCCCGACCTGGTGAACCCCGTGCAGATGGCCGTCGATACCGACAGCCGCCTGTGGATCGCGACGTGGCCGAGCTACCCGCACTGGAACCCGAAGGACCCGCGCGAGGACAAGCTGATCATCCTCGAGGACACCGACGGCGACGGCAAGGCCGACAAGGAGACCGTCTTCGTCGACGGCCTCAACAGCCCGACCGGCTTCGAGTTCTGGGGCGGCGGCGTGCTCGTCGCGCAGGCGCCGGAGATCTGGTTCCTCAAGGACACCGACGGCGATGACAAGGCCGACGTGAAGATCCGCGTGTTGCAGGGCGTGTCCAGCGCCGACTCGCACCACACCTGCAACGGCCTGACGATCGGCCCCGACGGCGGCCTCTATTACTCGCACGGCGTGTTCCACGTCGACAACATGGAGACGCCCACCGGGCCGTTCCACACCAACTCGCAGTCCGGCGTCTACCGCTTCGACCCGCGCACGTATCAGAACGAGTACGTGCATCCGATCGGACCCAACCCGCACGGCCAGGCCTTCGACCAGTGGGGCTTCCACTTCGCGACCGACGGCACCACCGGCGTCGGCGACTACGTCGCGATCGGCCACGGCGTCGGATCGCCCAAGCACTTCTACACGAAGCGCGTCCGCCCGGTGCCCGCGTCGGGCATCCTCTCGTCGAGCCACTTCCCCGAGGCCAACCAGGGCAACTTCCTCGTCTGCAACGCGATCGGCTTCCAGGGCGTGCTCCAGCACGAGTTCAAGTACGACGGCGCCGACATCACCGCCACGGAGATCGAGCCGATCGTCGTGTCGTCCGATCCGAACTTCCGCCCGACGGACCTGGAGATCGGCGGCGACGGCGCGCTGTACATCTCCGACTGGCAGAACCCGCTGATCGGTCACATGCAGCACAACATCCGCGACCCCAACCGCGATCACACGCACGGCCGCATCTACCGCGTGACCGCCGTCGGCCGCTCGCTGCTCGAGCCGGTGAAGATGAAGGGCAAGCCGATCGACGAGGTGCTCACGCACTTCTTCGCGAAGGAGAACGGCACGCGTTACCGCGCCCGCCTCGAGCTGAGCGGTCGCGACACGAAGGACGTCATCGCCGCCACGGCGAAGTTCGCCGGCAAGCTCGACATCGGCAAGGTCGAGAACGAGCAGCCGCTGCTCGAGTGCCTATGGGTGTTCGAGGAGCAGCGCGTGCCGAACCGCGAGCTGCTGGCGAAGGTGCTCAAGGCGACCGAGCCGCGTGTCCGCGCCGCGGCGATCCGCACGCTGGGGCACTGGGGCGCGAAGGTCGACAACTGGTCGGAGCTGCTGCTGGCCGGGGCGCGTGACGACAACGCGCTGGTGCGCGCCGAGGCGGCGCTCGCGGCGACGTCGTTCGAGGGCCTGCCCGCGGCGGAGGCGATCTTCGAGGTCGCCACGCGTCCGACCGACGATCAGCTCGACTACGTGCTCGCCTACGCCCGCAGGCAGATCAACGTCGACCAGATGGTGCAGGACGCGCTGAAGGCGGGGCAGCCGCTGTCGCCCGCCGCGCAGACCTACGCCGTGCAGAAGGCGAGCCTGCAGACCGTGCTGTCGATGAAGCACACCGAGCTGGTGCTGCAGGCGTTGCTGTCGCGCGACGGCGTGCCGCTGTCGACGCGTCACGAGGCGCTGGCCGAGATCGCGAAGATGCACGGCACGAAGCCCGCGCAGGAGCTCGTCGCGGCGATCGAGCGCGAGCAGGTCAACCCCGGCGGCGGCATCGGCGACCTGCTGGCGATGCTCCGCACGTCACCCGCGCCGGACATCAAGGGCGAGCTCAAGCCGCTCATCGCCCTGGCCGAGAGCACGCCGAGCGCCGACACGCGGCGGAGCATCTACGCGGCGTGGGTAATGGCGGACGGCGACGGCGCCGCGGCGTGGAAACACGCGTCGAAGTCCGTCGACACGCTCGGCGACCTGATCCGCGCGATCCCGATGATCAACAACCCCAATGCCGTCGAGTCGCTGTACCCGCACCTGCGCAGCCTGATGTTCGAGCTGCCGGGCAACCTGCGTGACGCCGGCGCCGGCGCGAGCGCCGCGTCGACCAGCGCCATGCAGGCCGCGTACTTCTCCCCGGCGCGCGGCAACGCGGAGCTCAAGACCTACGAGTCGCTCACGCCGCAGTCGAGCGGCCCGGCGAAGCAGTTCCGCATCGACGACGCGCCGATCAAGAGCCGCGACAACTTCACGCTCGTGTTCACCGGCTCCGTGCACACGCCCAAGGCCGGCAAGTACACGTTCTTCATCAACTCCGACGACGGCTCGCGTCTCTACCTCGACGGCAAGGAGCTGATCAACAACGACGGGTTGCACGGCATGGTCGAGCGGGGCGGCGACACGCAGCTCGCGCCCGGCGCACACGCGATCACCGTCGTGTACTTCGACAACGGCGGCGGCGACGGGCTCGTCGTGTCGTGGCAGGGGCCGGGCTTCGGCAAGCAGGAGATCCCCGCCGGGGCGATCGGCGGCGTCGAGACGAAGTCCATCCACGACCTGGCGATCACGATCACGTCGCAGCTGCGCGGGCACGTCGACGAGAAGATCGACGACTACGCGAAGCTCATCACGTCGGACAAGAGCGTCGACTCGGCGCTCGCGGCGTTGTCGGTGATGCCCGCCGACGCCGTGGCGAAACGCGTCACCGGCGACACGCGTCAGGCGATCGCCGCGAAGCTGATCGCGCGCAGCGGCGAGACGACCCTGCCGCAGCGCGAGACCGCGGACTTCGCGGCGATGATGATGCTCGGCCAGTCGCTCACCGAGGGCGACGCGGCCGCGGCGAAGCAGGTCGCCGACCTGCTGGCGAGCGTGCCGACGAAGATCGACCCGAAGGTCATGGCGCTCGGCCGCGAGGTGTTCTTCCGCGACGGCCACTGCGCCACGTGCCACCAGGCGGACGGGCGCGGCCTGCCGAACCAGTACCCGCCGCTCGACGGCAGCCCGTGGGTCACCGGCAACGAGCAACGCCTCACCCGCGTCGCGCTGCACGGCCTGTGGGGCAAGCTCGAGCTGTTCGGCGACACGTACGAGTCGCCGCCGCTGCCGCCGATGACGCCGTTCAAGGACCTGCTCAAGGACGGCGAACTCGCCGCCGTGCTCACCTTCGTGCGTAACTCGTGGTCGAACCGCGCCAAGCCGATCGACACGCAGACCGTTACGGAGGTCCGCGCCGCGGTGAAGGACCGCAGCCTGTTCTGGAAGCCCGAGGAACTGCTGAAGCTGTACCCGATGGAGAAGTGATCGCGGTGGGGCGGTCGTGTCAGTCCGTTCGCGGCACCGAGATGCGCGGCTCGAGTTCGCGCGCCTTGTTGAACGACTTGACCGCGTCGTCACCCTTGCCGGCCTGCACGGCGATCCATCCGCGCAACGCCCAGTCCGTCGCGCTCGCCTGACCGGTCGAGCAGTGCACGATCGCGTGTCGCAGCGCCTCGGTGAACCGGTGGGCGACGTACAGCTTGACCGCGGCGTTGCGGTCGTCGCCGCTGAGCTTCGCGGCGTCCGCGTCGTCGTCGAGGTCCCGCCAGGTCGCGGCGTTGAACCGCGTGAGCGATCCGCCGCTCTTCTGCTCGATCGGCCACCAACGGTTTTCGTACACGCGCCACCCCTTGTCGGTGCGGCGCAGCTTGTACACCTCACCGACCTTGAAGTAGCCGGCGCCGCGCACGGTGCTCGACTCGACGCGGAACTCCGCGGTGTCGCCGTCGATCGTCACGCGCTGATCGCCGAACACCAGCCGCAGCGGTTCGTCGCCCGCGAGCCGCTGAAACGTCAGCTTGCGCGTCAGGCGGATCTGCTCGACGCCCATCTCGACGGGGTGATCCGTGCCCGCCGCGTCACGTGAGCCGATCAGCTTCGCGTCGTCCGCCCACAGCTGCATGTACGCTTCGAGCTGATGCTGCTCGTAACCGGCCCGCTGCGCCGCGACGACGAGCTCCGCGATGTCGGTCTTCTCGTCGGCGAGCAGCGGGGCGCTCGCGGCGCACCACGTCGCCAGCGTGAGCAGGGCGATCGTCGCGATGGGGTGATGACGGTGGCTGATCATGTCGTGGTCCCCGCATATGGACGCGTCAGCCGCGGCGTGGTTCGCGCGCCGCGGTTACTTGTCCGTCACGCCGACCCACGACGTGTCGAACGCCGCGAAGGTCGCCTTGCGATACCCGTCGCGTTCGAACAGCACGCCGACACGCCCGTCGGGCAGCCGCGTCGGGCACGAGTACGCCGACGACCCGCCGTACAGCAGCGCGCTACGCGGCCAGGTCGCGCCGTCGTCTTCGCTGATCCGCACCGTCATGTGATCACGCTTCGACGTGCTCGCGGGGTTCGTGAACACCAGCAGCCCCTTGCCACCGCCGCTCGGCGCCGCGACGCGGACCAGCCCCGCCTGACAGATCGGCTCGATCAGCGTCTCGTCGAACCGTAACGCCGACCACGTCACGCCGCCGTCGTCACTCGTGGCGATCGCACGCTTGCCGCCTTTCGCCTTCTCACCGCCGTCGCGTTCCCAGTAGTTGCGCATGTTGATGATCAGCGACCCGTCGGCCCGCTCGGCGACCTGGCACTCGTCCGTGTGCGGCGCGACCGTCCCGCCCAGCTTCCACGTCTCGCCGTGGTCGTCGCTGTAGAACACGTGCGACATCTTCGCCGTCTTGCCCTTGTACGCCTCGCGGTGGTCGCACGGGATTACCAGCCGCCCCTTGTGCGCTCCCCGCTCGATCTGAATGCCCACGCCCGGCCCCGTCGCGTACCACGTCCAGTCCTGCGCCTTCACGTCCGGCGTGATCACCCGCGGCTTCGCCCACGTCACGCCGTCGTCGTCGCTCCACGTGATCAGCACGTCGTCGTTGTCGCGGTTGAACGGCAGCCAGATCCGCCCCGTGTCGCGATCGACCACCGGGCACGGGTTGCCGATCGTCACCTTCTTCGTGTCGCCTTCCTCGTAGACCATCTGCATCGCGAGCCACGTCTTGCCGCCGTCGGTGCTGCGGCGGAGCATCATGTCGATGTCGCCGTGATCGCCGCCGCTTGTCTTGCGTCCCTCGATGAACGCCAGCAGCGTGCCCTTGTTGCTGACCACCAGCGCGGGGATGCGATACGTGTGATACCCGCCCTCGCCGCCGACGAACACGTCGACCAGCTCCGGCGACGCGGCCCGCGCCACGCCGGCCGTCCACATCGCTGTCACCGCCAGCAGCATCACGCCGCCACGCCAATCCGTCATCCGATTTCGCATGCCAGACTCCTTGTTCACCGGCTCCGATGATACGCACAATAGGACGGCAATCAATAAATTCCAATCATATAAGAAATATTATTGACACGCGATCTATTTATTCTATGATGATACCATCCACCGGGAGACTGACCTCATGCAAGCCCACACACGCCGCGGCTTCACGCTCATCGAACTGCTCGTCGTGGTCAGCATCATCGTCCTGCTCATCGCGATCCTGCTGCCGTCGCTCGCCAAGGCCCGCCGGTCGTCGAAGCTCGTGGTCTGCATGACGAGTCAGCGGCAGATCATCATCGGCGTCGCGGCCTACTCCACCGAAAACCGCGGCTACTACCCGCCGTCCAACGCCGCGCTCGGCAACGGCTGGTGGTCCATCCCGTTCTGGATGAACTACCACCCCAGCTGGGCCTACGCCGGGACCGCCGCCTCCAAGAACGGCCACAACATCGGCCGCTGGCTCTACTCCTACACGCCCTCGCCCGACGTGTTCTACTGCCCGCTCGGCCCCGGCACGCCCGGCCCGCTCGTCGACTCCACCAACAACGGCATCGAACTCGACGACGCCTACCGCACCGGCGACACACGACTCACCGGCACGTCCTACTTCATGCTCTGGAACTACAGCGGCTACGCCACCCAGGCGCCCACCGCCATCGACGGCTCCGACCCCGGCCTCGCCCCCTTCGTCGGCCCCACACGCGACCTCAACGTCCGCGACGAAGCCAACCTCCTCACCTGCGACGTCCTCGAGTGGCAGGAGCCCGCCGGCGACCTGGCCTGGGGATCCGTCCACGCCGAGGACGGCTACCCCCAGCTCAACCGCAGCGAGTCCACCTGGCGGATCGGCGACACGACCCCCGAGACCGACTACCCCGACATGCAGATGAACGCCGGCTACACCGACGGCCACGTCGAACGCTACTGGTCCCACGACACCGTCTACGCCCACCCCGGCGTCAAGGGCAACCACCCCGCAAGACACTACCTGCCCGCAAACGCCATCCGGTGATATAGCCCCCGGCTTGCCGGGGGAAACGCCGCGATCAAGGGTCCGATCCACGATGGACGATTTCCCCGGGTAAACCCGGGGCTATATGTCGCGCACCCGAAGCCCACGCCTGCGAGCGCCGCGAGACGGGGTGGGATCACAAAGGCGTCGCGACCCCGCCGAACTACACGCGGCCGACTCGGGGCGCATAGCCACATGCGTGACACACGCCGACAATGATCAATCGGATGTGGCGGTTTCCACTGGACGACGGGTCTGCGCGATCGCATTCACCCTTGCGTGTTACGCGTTGGGCCTCTACCTGCTGTTCCTCATCGAAGGGTTGGCCGATCAGCCGCATCCCATTTTTAGCTCCGAGACGTGGTTCGACGCTCGCTTGAGGAACGACCTGCCGTTCACAGCGTTCCTCTTCGCCGCGGTGCTTGTCGCGATGTTCGTAGGCGCTGCGGGGGCACGCTTGTTCTACGGGCGCGTCGATCACCGGTTCTTCCCGGTCCGCTTCGTTCAGTCATGGCGGTGCATGCGGTCTCGCCTTGTCTACGAGGTCGGGCTGCTGGTGCTGCTCGCGTACGGCGTTTCGACCGCGACGACTCAGTGGGTGCTCGAAATGCGCCCACATGGCACACTTTGGCCGCCCGAACGGATAATTATTGTCGGTGTGTGGACATGGGGCGTAATCTGGCTGGGCGACGCGCTCGCCACTCCCATCCGTCCGAGTTGGATCGCCGCGGCGATCTTCGTGATCCTGATCGCGATCGTCTGTGCGCCAGAGGCTACGGGGTGGCTCGTCGAGTAGTCACTCCGCCGCCTTCGTCACGCCCAGTTTCTGCAGCATGAACGCATGAATCGTCAGGTTGTTCGGCGGCGTCACGCCTGCGCGGGTGAGGTTGAGGCAAGCCTCCACGCCGGCCTTCTTGCAGTGCTCGGCGACGATGCGTTCGTGTTCGGGGTGGTGGTAGAACTGGTTGGTGTTGCGCGGCGGGGCGTCGGCCAGCGTGCAGTACAGGTACACCGGCGGGTCGTCCGGCGTGATCATGCCCAGCATGTCACACTCCGCCAGCACCTTCTTCCCGGCGTCGGTCTTCATCTGGTCGGCGGTGTCGAAGTGGTAGAACGTGTGGAAGTCCGGCGAGCCGAACAGCGTGTTCGGGGCCTTGAGCACGTCGGACCACTGCGTCAGGTCGTACGAGAACTGCCCGTTGACCATGCCCGCGGCGACGAGGCGCGACGACTCGCGCAGCACCGGGTCGGCGTTGTCCGGGTCGGCCAGGTCGTCGTGCGTCGCCAGCCACAGCGACGTGCCCGCGCCCGCGCTGCCGCCGTACGACGCGATGCGTTTCTTGTCGACGTTCCAATCCTTGGACTTGTAGCGGATGAACTGGATGGCGCGGGCCGCGTCGTGCAGGATGTCTTGGATCGGCGCGTCGGTCAGGAACCGGTAGTTGATCGACGCGCACGACACGCCGGCCTTGAGGTACTGGTCGATCGCGTGACGGTTCGCGCCTGTCTTGTCGCCCGCCAGGAACCCGCCGCCGTGGATGTACACCACCACCGGCGTCGGCTTGTCGGACTCGGCCTGCCAGAAGTCCAGCACGTTGCTGTCGTACGGCCCGTACTTCACGTCCGCGTGTGTCGGCAGCGGCTGTTGGTTGTTGACCGGCTTGGGCGCGATGCTGGTCATCGCCTTCATGAAGGCGCGCGCCTCGGTGAGCGTCAGCACGCCGTCGTGATTCCCATCGGCCTGCGGGAACTGCTTCAGCGCCTGCTTGAGTTGCTGGTTATTCTCGGAAGACGGCTCGGCGCGCGCGGGACGCGCGGCGGGGCCCAGCGTCAGCATGGCGAGCAGCGCGGCGGCGAGGACGGTGACGGCGACGCGAGATAGACGCGGCATAAGCGTGCTCCGTGGGTGCGGTGTCATGGGTATCTACCGGCGGGCAATGCGGTGGTTGCGGGGAAGAATGACGAAATTCGAATGACAAAACAATGACCGAATGAACCAATGTTCAAACGGGGCCGTGCAATGTGCACCGGGTTCGGGACTTGAGATTTGAATATTGGGATTTGATTTGTCATTCGAATTTCGTCATTCGTCATTCACACAATACAGCCCATCATTGCTCGCCCGCCGAGACGCGGCATAATCATCCTATGCCCAGCGACCCCCAACTCGGTGACTTTTCCGCACAGGCCGAGGCGTACGCGGCGGCGCGGCCGACGTATCCCGGCGAGCTGCTCGACCGCATCGTCGCGCACGTCGGCGCGTCGCCCGGCGATCCCGTCGCGGACATCGGCGCCGGAACGGGCATCGCGACGGCGCTGCTGGCGCGGCGGGGGTTCGTCGTTACCGCCGTCGAACCCAATGCCACTATGCGCCGCCACGCGCCGGCGCTGGATCACGTCACGTGGACCGACGGCACGTTCGAGGCGACGGGCCTGCCCGACGCATCGCAGCGCTGGGCCGTCGCGGCGCAGGCGTTCCACTGGGCGACGCCCGCGCTGGCGCTGCCGGAGCTCCGCCGCGTGCTGCGGCCGGGCGGCTGGTTCACGTGCCTGTGGAACAACCGCGACCCGTCGCGCAGCACGCTGCTGGCGCGCGTCGCGGCGACGATCAACGAGCACGTGCCCGAGTTCGACGAGCTGTACCGCGACGTCGACACCGCCGCGCTGCTCACCTCGACCGGCGACTTCACCGACGTCGCCTACCACGAGTCGCCGCACGTCGTGCCGATGTCACGCGAGCGCTTCCTGACGCTCTGGCGGAGCCACAACAACCTCAACGTCACCGCCGGCCCGCGGCGGATGATCACGGTGCTGTCGCGCATCAACGCGCTGATCGACGAACTCGGCGCCGAGACGTTCGACGTGCCGTACCTCACGCGCGCGTGGAGCGCGCGGCGTGCGTGACCCTACTTGCCGTCCGGTGTGTTGGCGTCCGGCGTGTCGGCCTGCGGGCGGTGGCGGAAGAAGACGATCGCCCAGATCACGCCGCCCATCACGAGGATGCCCGCGGCGATCCACCACTCGTGCCGGCGGAGGTCGCTCCAGAAGTTTTCGAGCAGCTGCCCGAACAGGTAACCCGCGACGCCGACGGCCACCGCCCAGATCGTCGCGCTGAGGATGTTGAGCGGGATGAAGCGTCGCAGCGGGACGCCGGTCATGCCGAGAACGACCGGCGTGATGGTCCGCAGGCCGTAGATGAACCGGAAGCCCATGATGACGAGCACCTGGTGACGGTCGATCATCCGTCGGATGGGATCGACGCGGTCGGCCCAGCGCGGCCGGCGGTCGAGCATGGACTTGCCGCCGGTGCGGCCGACGTGGAACCACCACTGGTCGGCGAGGGTGGTCGAGATCATCGCGACCATCATGACGGTCGCGATGTCGAAGTAACCGCGGTGCGCGAGGTACCCGGCGACGAGCAGCACCGTCTCACCCTCGAACGCCACGCCGAGCGCGATCGCGGGGTAGCCGAACGTCTTGATCAGCGTCTCGGTGTCCATCGATGAGCGTCCGTGCGTTCTCTCGATCGGCCTGCAACGCCGGGTTCGGCCCGTCGTGCGGCGATCAGGTCTCGGCCTGTTCGGCTCGGCGGATCCACTCTTCCTCGAGCGGGGCGAGCTGTTCCTGCAGCTCGTCGCGTTGGGCGGTCAGCCGCTTGGCCTTCGCGACGTCGCGGTACGTGTCGGGGTCGGCGAGCTGCTCGTCGATCTTCGCGATCGCCAGTTCGGTCTCGGCGAGCTTCGTTTCGAGCTTCTTCTGATTCAGCAGCGCGTGCGGATTCTTCTTCGCGTTCTTCATCCCGGCGTACTTGTTGGCGTCGCTCGACTGGTTTGCCTGTGTCGGCGCGGGTGACGCGGGCTTTGGCGCGGGGGCGGGCTTCGACTCGGTCGGTGTGGGCTTCTCCGCCTTGGGCTTCGGCGCGGGCGTCGCGGCGGGCGCGGCCGATTTCGAGGTCGGCTGCTGGTCCTTCTGCTGATAAAGCCAGTCGCTCCACGAGCCGTAGAAGTGGCGGATACCGCCGTGGCCGTCGAGCACGATCAGCTGGTTGCAGAGGTTTTCGAGCAGCATGCGGTCGTGCGTGATCAGCAGCAGCGTGCCGCCGCCGGTGGTCGACTCGCCCCAGCCCTTGCGCTCGGCGGTGTACGCGAGCAGCGACTCTTCGAGCCGCTCGGCCGAGGGGATGTCGAGGTGGTTGGTCGGCTCGTCGAGCACGAGCAGGTTGTGCCCGCCGGCTACGAGCCCCGCGAGCACCACGCGTGCGCGCTCGCCGCCGCTCATCACACGCAGCTGCTTGTCCTGGTCGGTGTCGCTGAACATGAACGCGCCCGCGAGGTCGCGCGCGACCTGCTCGGCCTCGGTGATCCGACGGAGGTATTCGACGGGCGTGTCGTCGAGGTTCAGGTGCTCGTGCGTCTGCCGGAAGTGGCCGACGTCGACCTGCGAGCCGATGCGCGCCGTGCCCGAGTCCGCCTCCTGCTCGCCGAGCATGCAGCGGATCAGCGTCGACTTGCCCGCGCCGTTCGGCCCCACGACGCCGATGCGGTCGCCGCGGTTGATCGTCACCGTGAACGGCTCGAACAGCGGCTTGCCGTCGTAGCCCTTCGTCAGGTTCTCCAGCGACAGCACCACGTCACCGGCGCGCGTCGTGGTCGACAGCCGCAGGTTCATCGCGTCGAGCTGCAGCGGACGCTCGATGCGCTCGTCGCGCTTGTAACGCTCCAGCCGCTTCTCGCGACCCTGCGCCTGCTTGGCGCGCTGCCCGGCCCGGTAGCGGTCGATGAACGCCTGCTCGCGCTTGATCTTGTCCTTCTGCTTCTCGTACTCACGCAGGCGGAACTCGATACGCTCCTTGCGCAGCTCGCGGTATTTGACGTAGTTGCCGGGGTATTCCTCCATCCGGCCCTCGCTCAGTTCGTAGATCTTCGACACGCTGCGGTCGAGCAGCCAGCGGTCGTGGCTGATGACGATCACCGCGCCGTTGTACGACGCGAGGTACTCCTCGAGCCAACGCCGGCCCTCGATGTCGAGGTGGTTCGTCGGCTCGTCGAGCAGCAGCAGGTCCGGCTCGCTGAGCAGCAGCTTCGCCAGCGCCAGCCGTGCGCGCTGCCCGCCGCTGAGGTCCGCGACCAGCACGTCGAAGAACTCGTCGGTCACGCCCAGCCCGTGCAGCGTCGCGTCGATCTTGTGATCCACGACGTAACCGCCCATCGCCTCCATGCGCCCCTGCGCCTTTTCGTACTGGCTGAGCAGCTTGTCGAGCGAATCGCCCTCCGCGGTGGCCATCAGGTGCTCGAGCTTCTCGAGCTTCTCGTGCAGCTCCCACAGGCCGTCGAACGCCGCGGACGCCTCCTGCCGCAGCGTGCGCGACAGGTCGAGGTCCGGGTCCTGCCGCAGGTACCCCGCGCGTGCGCCGCGCGCCAGCTGCACCTGCCCGCCGTCGGCCTTGATGTTGCCGATCCCCGCGATGATCTTCATCAGCGTCGACTTGCCGCACCCGTTGCGCCCCACGAGCCCGACGTGTTCGCCGGACTCGAGCGTGAGATTGACACCGTCGAGGATCAGGTCATCCCCGAACGCGTGCGTCAGGTTGGAGATCGATAGCAAAGCCATGGCGGGAAAGGATAGCGAGTTCGGGTCCGCTTGTCCGCGCGTGCGCTGCGACGTCGCGGTGTTGGCGCGGTCACCGCGTGCGCACGACCGTGTCGCGAACGGCGTGCGCCCCGCGGGATCGGCGATTCGCGTGCGGCCTCGACGTGAGATCACGACTTACATCACCGCGCGACCCCGCCGCGACGGGATTCCACGACTTACAGCGCGCCGCCGACCCGATCACCCCTAAAAACATGGGGCGCCAACGGGGCGCGCATGGGGCGCTAACGGGCGATTTGAGTGCGGATCGGGGTCACCGGGGTGTCGCGTTTTGCGTCGAACCGGGCGTCAACAGGCCTCATTAGGACGGTCACGCGGTGCGCACCGGCGCGACGTCATCTCGCTCACCGCCCGATCTGGCTGAGGATCGTCTTGTCCTTGATCTTCTTGTCGTCGGCGAGCAGCAGGGCCTTGCTGAGGATCACCGCGAGGGTCCGGTCGCCCTCGAAAGGGAGGAAGACGCTTTCCGTCGAACGGTCGGCCACGGTCTGGTTGGGCACGATGCACAGGTACTGATCGTTGGGCTCCATGAGGATGTTGCCCGAGCCGAGGTGGATCTTGTACGTGCGGACGTCGCCCTTGACCACGAGGAAGCGATCGCTGAACGAGCACCGCCCGGCGATCTTCAGCCGCGGCACGATCCGCTCGAGCACCGCCTTGCGCGTCTGCGCCGTCTCGGCCAACTCGCCGAAGCTGAAGTTCTGCCAGTAGTCGTGGTAGCGTCCCTCGGGCCCGCCGTCGTTCCACGTCGGGTCGTTGCCGACGCTGCACACGCCGACGAACAGGTCGACGTCGCGCATGACCTCAGAGAACACGAGCGGCGGGATGTCGGTCAGCGGCAGGGGTTCGTTGACGTTGTCCGTTCCCGGCCCCTCGGCGTTGGTGGTGTACTGGCCTCCGCTGGCGTGGGCGTAGCGCTCGGCGGCGTCGATGCGGTAGAAGCGCACCTGGTCGGTGGCGAGGTAGAGGTACGTGCCGGTCTCGTTGGTGTCGCGGCCGTACTCGTCACCGGCGCCCTCGACCCAGAACTCGGCCCGGAGGTTCCACTCGGGCAGCGCGCGGGACGTCGGCGGGTAACTGTCATCGACCATGAGCCGCAGCGTGTTGCGCCAGCCGCGGATCGCGCACAGCGCGTTGAACTGGTGCTGCTTGATGACGTGCGCCGCGTAGCGGTTGGAGTACACGCCGGTGTTCCGCTCGGCGTCGGTCAGCAGGTACACCTCGCGGTACGCCTGCTTGATCGGCTGGCGCACCTCGTGCCGGTCGAGCCAGTCGCGCCACGCGGTGATGACATCGGGATCGTGCTCGATCGGGTGCCACAGCGCCACCGTCACGTCGTCGCCCGCCCCGTCGAGCCAGTCGACGGGCTGGTCGTCGACGGTGACGAAACGACCGTCGCGCCAGATCGCGTCGGCGGTCTGCCCGCCGCGTGTGAAGCGCCAGATCAGCTTCCGCGCGATCACGCCGACGAGCGGGTGATCGAGGTACCGCTCGCGCCACCTCGGCATCGGCCACGAGCGCGGCTGGAGAAACATGCGATCGATGCGATCACGCTGCGCAGGCAGCATCTTTTCGATGTCCTTCGCCGCCTGCTTCAGCTCCTTCACCTCTTCGCCGTGCTCGTCCTTCACCGCCTTGGGCATGGACTTCTGCGGCTTGCCATCCGGCTTGAACCACCGCAGCTCCGCCTTGTTCGTCGCCGTCACCGCGACCTCCGCCGTGAAGTCGCCGAGCTGCTCGCGGCGGAGGCCGACTTCGGTCATCCCGTACTCGGGCACGCACATCTCCTCGACCTCGTCGGGCCCGATGCCGAGCCGCTCTGCGGTCTTCTCCAGCGCCTTCTCGATGCCTTTCTGCGCGGGCTTGTACTTCACGCGCACGTTGACGAGCGCCAGCTGCGCGACGCCTTCGAGGCCGGGCATCTCCCCGAGCGCCCAGACGCAGGCGTTGCCGACTTTGACGGCGCGGGGGCCGATGCCTCGTGCCTTGCGATAGGCGGAAAGCGCGACTGTTGTGATCGAGCGGCAGATGTCTCTCGAAGGGATTTGCAGACAGGCCCAGATTAGGCCGCGCAGCACGTCGGCATTGGTGTCGTGCATGCGCTGCGTGTCGTCGGTGTTGTCCCATGCGGAGCCGATGGTCCGGTGGCGTCGCGCCTTGTCGACGAGACTGAACCATTCCAGCAGGTGTGACTGAAACGTCGCGGCGCCGATGCGCTCGATGAGGGGCAATGCGGCGTTCGTCCACTTTGCGGCGGGCTTAGCGCTCTTGGCGGTGCGGCAGTGGGTCAGTATCGCGACCCATGCGTCGCGTTGCTCGTCAGTCATTGTGTTGATCTGCTCGGTGGCGTGGTGTGTCCAGACTTCGCAGGGATCGATCAGCTTCCACAGACCGTCGCCGAGCAGTTCATCGAGGCTGCTCAACGCGACTCGGTCGCCGCCGAGCCCGCCACCGCCCGTGAGTTGACCACGGATCAGCGTCAGCACATCGCGAATCTCTTCAGGCATCGACGGGCCGTATCGTTGACGCACTTCGGCGATCAATCGGGCGGTGATGGCGGTCATGTAGTAGAAGTTGAAGTGCGCGGCGAGGTAACGCAGCGCGGGCAGAAGCACTCGATCAAGAACCACCCCTTCGTCCATCAGTTCGATCAACGCTCGCTGTGCGGTGCCGTACCCGAACCACCGGGTCTGAGGATATGGGGCCCGCTCGCCAAGCTTGGCCGTGTAAGCGAATTCGCGTTCAAGGATCGCCAGAAAGGCAGCCGATCTTGCGTCGTCGTCACCAGACAGCAGCGCCACGCCGGCCTTCAGATCCGACAAACGTCGCTCGCGGTTATAGTCGGCGTTGAACTCCATCAGGGCCTCGCTCAGCAGCGCATGCGTGTCGGCCAATTCGGAGGATTCGAGCAGCGGGAAGTTGTCCGGGCCGATGGTGGTCGTTGGTCCGAGTTCGGTCATGCGGCGCCCGCCAAGAAACGCGTCGAGTTGTTCCAGGGCCATCGTTAAAGCTCCCAACTGCCGGACGGATTTGAAGAGAGCGCCCGGGGGAAGTCGCCCCGGGGCTTTAGTGGTCGTGGGAGGGGTCAGCCGCCGACGAGGGGAACGAGCTTGAGGAACGTCGCCTCGTTGGTCGTCGGGCCGATGACGATCTCTTCGTCGAGGTCGTCGACCTGTTTGTCACCGACGAGGATGAGGAAGCCGTTGGACTCGAACGCGGCGAGGGCTTTTTGGTACTGCGTATCGAACCTGATCTGGCGGCCTTGGCGGAGTTTGTAGCCGTTGAGGGTTTTCTCGGCGTCGGTGGGTTGGATCAGGCCGCGGAAGTGTTCGGGCTGTTTGGTGTTGTAGTCCTGAACTTCCTGGTAGACGCGGCTGCGGATCAGCTCGCGGACGGTGATGCGTTCGTTGAGGAAATCGAGCGTGAGCGCGTCGGTCTTGTCCCCGGCGGTGGTCTCGTCGCGGATCGTCATCGTGATGGACATGCGGGCCTCCCGGATGAGTGGTCGAATGTGTGTCGCGATTATAACAGGGGTTGGGGGATGGGGGTTTGGGGTTGGGGATGTGCGGTGTTCCCTCACCCTCGCCCTCTCCCGGGGGAGAGGGGAACGGCGCGCAGGGGGCAATAGGTGGGTGGTGTTGGGCGTTATATTGCGAGGCCCGCGGGCGTGAGTGTCTGGGGGCCTAAGCTGCACTCAATCGAGTTTCTCCAACTGAGGCTAACCGTTATGTCGCACGTGCCCGATCGGTTCCGGATCGTTGTTTGCATGTTGGTAGTTTTGTTGAGCGGCGTGGCGGTGCGGGCGGGGCTGCCGCCGGTGAAGGCGGTGCTGGACGATCCGGCGACGCGGCCGGGCATGCTGGTGCAGCTGGGTTGCGGCGACGGGTCGCGGAGCGTGGCGCTGAGCGCGGACGGGCGGTTCGTGGTGCAGGCGCTGGATCGTGACGCGGGTCGCGTCGCGGCGGCGCGGCGGGGGATCGCGACGGCGGGGAAGTACGGGCCGGTGTCGGCGAACGTGCTAGAGGGGGCGACGCTGCCGTACCGCGACAACCTGATCAACGTGCTGGTGGTGGACGACGCTTCGGGCGTGTCGAAGGACGAGATGCTGCGTGTGCTCGAGCCGCTGGGCGTGCTGTGGACGGCGGGGGCGGACGGCGGGTGGGAGTCGACGGTGAAGCCTTGGCCGAAGGGGATGGACGAGTGGACGCACTTCCTGCACGACGCGAGCGGCAACGCGGTGTCGGAGGACGATTCGATCGGCCCGCCGCGTCGGTTGCAGTGGACGGGCGGCGAGATGTGGACGCGCGGTCACGAGGTGAACAACAG
This sequence comes from Phycisphaera sp., assembly GCA_016125285.1. GTDB lineage: Bacteria > Planctomycetota > Phycisphaerae > Phycisphaerales > Zrk34 > RI-212. The sequence goes on along the minus strand of WGMA01000083.1, from coordinate 12,462 downwards.
CATGCCGGCGATGGTGTCGGCGCGGGGCCGGCTGTTCTACGTGTTTGACGAGGGCGTGACGGGGATGGAGGACCAGCGACTGCCGGAGAAGTGGACGCTGGTGGCGCGTGACGCGTTCAACGGGGCGTTGCTGTGGGAGCGTCCGATGTCGACGTGGGGCAGCGAGGTGTGGGGCAACCACGCGTTGCGGTTCTTCAACGGCGACATGGCGCGTCGGCTGGTGGCGAGCGGCGACAAGCTGTTCGTGACGTTCGACTACGGCAAGGGCGTGGAGGTCCTCGACGCGGCGACGGGCAAGACGCTGGGGACGGTGCCGAAGACGGACGGCGTGAAGGAGATCCTGGTGGACGGGGACGACCTGTTCGCGGTCAGCGAGTTCGACCCGCGTCGGCCGGACGCGCGCGTGGTGTTCACGCGTTACGACCTGAAGGCCGAGAAGCTCGTCTGGCAGGCGGAGGATGCGCGGTACGTGCCGCAGATGACGAGCGTGAGCGATGACGCGGTGGTGTATCACAACCGCAAGGAGGTGGTGTGCCTGAACCGGGCGGACGGCAAGCGGCGGTGGACGTTCGATAGCAAGGAGAACATCAACTACAACTCGGGCATGATGCTCGTGGCGGACGGCAAGCTGCTGATCGCGACGGGCAAGGGGATCACGGCGGTGTCGCTGGCGGACGGCAAGACGGTGTGGACGGCGCCGGGCACGAAGGGCAGCTCGATGCGCGGCGGGGACATGTTCGTGGCGGACGGGCAGGTGTTCGCCAACGCGTCGTCGGGCAACCTGATCGCGGGCTACGACCTGAAGACCGGCAAGCCGACCACGCGGATCGATCCGACGAACGTGCAGAGCGAGGGGCACCACCTGCGTTGCTACCGGGCGAAGGCGACGGAGAAGTTCCTGATCACGCAGTACCGCGGCGTGGAGTTCGTGGGGCTCAGCAGCCAGGAGCAGAGCAGCCAGAACGACTGGCTGCGCGGGTCGTGCACGTACGGCGTGATGCCGGCGAACGGGTTTTTGTATCAGCCGCCGCACGGTTGCTTCTGTTACGCGGCGGCGCTGCAGAAGGGCTTCAACGCGTACGCGGGACCGCCGGCGGGTCAGCCGGATCACACGCCGGTGGCCGACGAGCCGGGTGCGATCGAGAAGGGCGCGGCGTATGGATATGTCGGCGAAGAGGCAAGCGATACGAAGGGGTGGCCTGCATATCGGCATGACGAGCGGCGGACGGGCGGGACGACGGATGGAGTGACCGGTGAGCTGACGCGTCGGTGGAAGGTGGACCTGGGCACGGACGTGACGCCGCCGGTCGCGGCGGACGGGCGGGTGTACGTGGTGGCCAAGGCGCATCACACGCTGCACGCGCTGGACGGCGCGACGGGCAAGGCTGTGTGGACGTTCACCGCCGGGGCGCAGGTGGATTCACCGCCGACGATCTGGCGGGGGCTGCTGGTGTTTGGTTGCGCCGACGGGTACGCGTATTGCGTGCGTGCGACGGACGGGCAGCTGGCGTGGCGGCGTCGGCTCGCGCCGCAGGTGCGGTGGATGGCGGATCACGGTCAGCTGGAGTCGGTGTGGCGCGTGCACGGCAGCGCGCCGGTCGTCGACGGGCTGGCGTACTGCATCGCGGGGCGGTCGAGCTTCGTGGACGGCGGGCTGTTCCTCACGGCGATCGACGTGAAGACCGGCGAGATCAAGCACCGCACGAACCTGTACACCGGGTCGAACGAGCGCGAGGACATCAAGCGCAACACGTTCATGGCGTCGTACAACATCGAGGGGGCGCAGTCGGACCTGCTCGTGGCGGAGGGCGGCTTCATCTTCCTCGACCAGTTCAAGTTCTCGCCGGACCTCAAGCTCCAGCCCGCGAAGTACCTGACGAAGGAGGAGGTCACGAAGCGTCCTTCGATGAACCTCGACAACAAGGACTACGTCAACGACGACATCTTCAAGGTCAAGTGGCGTAACACCACGTACAGCAACTACGACAAGCTGGCGGGGATCCTGGTCGACGAGAAGGACAGCGAGGGCGAGCGCGATCTGGGCCTGCACATGTTCACGACGAGCGGGTTCCTGGACACGTCGTTCTTCAACCGCACGTTCTGGTCTTACTCGGCGACGTGGATGGGGTTCAACATGTCGATCCTGGCTCCGAAGAGCGGGCAGCTGGTGGTGGTGGGGCCGAAGAAGACGTACGCGCTGAAGGCGTACACGTCGCGTTACCCGCTGACGCCGACGTACACGCCGGGCACGAAGGGTTACCTGATCATCGCCGACGACAACCACAACGAGCCGACGCTGGACCCGCGTGCCTGGGGCAAGGACAAGGGCATGGGCTTCTCGCGCGGCGCTCCTCCGATCTGGCACCATTGGATCCCGGTGCGTGTGAACGCGATGGTGCTCGGCGGCGACAAGCTGATCGTGTGCGGCGCACCGGACGAGGTGAAGGAGGGCGATCCCAACGCTGCGTTCGAGGGGCGGCTCGGCAGCCGGCTGTGGGAGCTGTCGGCGGAGACGGGCGAGATCGTCGGGCGGCACGAGCTGAAGGAGATGCCGGCGTTCGACGGGATGATCGTCGCGGACGGCCGGCTGTACATGTGCACGACGGGCGGCGCGGTGATCGGGATGGGCGGGGAGTGAGGGGGCGCGGGGGAGGCGCGGGTGGCGCGCGGGGGCGGGACCCGGGGCAGGCCTGCCCCAGGCTTTAGGGTTTGAATGAGGGGGCGGTGGATTAGTCTTCGACGGCGCCCTTGATGGTGGTGGGTTTGCCGTTGAGGGGGTGCAGGCGGGTGGTCATCGTCAGCGTCTTCGCGTCGTCGGAGAAGGTGAAGGTCATCTCGAGTCGGAAGGGGGTTTCGATGAGCCAGCAGCGGGCGGTCAGTTCGTTGGGTTTGGTCCACGCGCCGCTCGCGGCGACGGCCTGGGGTGCGGTGGTCGCGGCGGCGGGGATGCCGAGCTTGTGGTAGTCGATGGTCTGCGTGACCCACGCGCCGGAGCCGAGGTCGTAGGGCTGGTCGCCGTGCTTCGTGTGCAGCGTGACACGCCGGGTGGTGCCTTCGTAGGTGAAGGTGACGGAGCGGACGTCGGCGTTGTTGTCGTCGAGCTTGTAGGTCTTGCCGTTGACGGTCGCGGCGGTGGGCGACGTGGCGTCGCCTTCGACGGTGGGGTGCGCCAGCGACGCGAGGCGGTCGGTCATCGCCCTGGCCGCGGCGTCGTTGGCGGGCAGCGGGGCGTCGTGCACGCCGGGCAGCACGTTGTCGTAGAGCAGGTTCAGCGTCTTCTGCATGTCGCCCTGACCGGCGTTGATGGCGACGACCATGTCGAGGTCGGGCATGACGACGCAGAACTGGCCGAACGCGCCGTCGCCGCGGAACGCGTTGTGCCGGCAGCGCCAGAACTGGAACCCGTAGCCCTGGTTCCAGTCGCTTTCGGGGTTGGAGCCGTTGGGCGTCTGCGGCGCGGAGGCCAGCGTGACCCACGCGTCGGAGATCAGCCGCTTGCCGTTCCACACGCCGCGCTGCAGGTAGAGCTGGCCGAAGCGTGCGATGTCTTCGGTGGTGATGCTCAGGCCCCACCCGCCGGTGTTGATGCCGCGCGGGTCGGTTTCCCACGTGGGGTGCTCGATGCCCAGCGGCTCGAAGAGGCGCGGCGTGAGGAACTCCAGCACGCTCTTGCCGGTGATCTTCTGCACGATCGCCGAACACATGTACGTCGCGCCGGTGTTGTAGCGGAAGAACGTGCCGGGCTGATGCTCGACGGGCAGCGAGAGGAACGTCTTGACCCAGTTGCGTTCGTCGGCGAGCGTCACGCGGCCGAGCGTGTCCTTGTCGTGGCCGGAGTTCATCGACAGCAGGTCGCGGACGCGCATGGCCTTGAGGTTGTCGGACGGATTCTCGGGCGCCTCGTCGGGGAAGAACGACAGGACGGGCGCGTCGATGTCGAGCTTGCCGTCGTCGTAGAGCATGCCGATCGCGGTCGACGTGAAGCTCTTCGACAGCGAGTAGAGGATGTGGTTGCGGTGCGCCTGGTAGGGCGCCCACCAGCCCTTGGCGATGACGTTGCCGTGGCGGAGGATCACCACGCCGTGCGGCGCGTCGACCTCTTTCTCGAAGGCGTTGACGAAGTTGACGATGGCCTGCGACTCGACGCCCTGCGCCTCGGGCGTGCTGGTCGGCAGCGGCGGGGCAGCGGCGCGGGTGGCGGTGAGTGACGCGGCGAGGCTGAGGAAGATGAATGTTGCGAGGAAGAAGCGTTGACGTGTGCGTGTCATGGTGTGCCCTTGTGAATCAACGAGGAAATGCAAAATGCAAAATGGTCATTGCAAAATGCAAATTCATCATACGCGGCGCATGCGATTCAGATGGGCATTTTGCATTTTGCAATGACCATTGACCATTTTGCACTTTCTTGCGGACGATCGCGTTATGACGAGATCTACTTCAGCGGCGAGATCTTGATGTTGCGATACGCGACCGCGCCGTGGTTGCCCTGGAACATCAGCGGTCCCTCGGCGTGCTCCTGTCCGGTGACGCCGCCGGGCGTGGGGCCCTTCATCTCGACGTTCTCGTGGATGACCGTGCCGTTGAGGATGACCTTGACGAACTTGGCGTTGGCGGTCTTCTCGCCCTTGTCGTTGAAGCGCGGGGCCTGGAAGTGGATCTCGTACTTCTGCCACTCGCCGGGCGCCTTGCACGCGTTGACCTTGGGCGGCTGAGCGCCGTAGATCGCGCCCATGTCGCCGGGGCCGGGCTTGTCCTTGCCGAACGAATCGAGGACCTGCACCTCGTACTCGCCCTGGAGGTAGATGCCGGAGTTGGATCCCTTGGGCACCATCAGCTCGACCTCGACGATCGCGTCGCCGTGCTTGACGTTGGTGGTGAACAGGTCCTGGCTCTTGCCGTGCCCGGTGGTGGCGTTGACCAGCTGCTTGCCGCCGGGGATGACGACGAGCATGCGGGGGTCGGCGGGGTCGAGCTTGGCCTCGCCAACCTTCCAGGTGTGGGGCTTGTCGGTGTCTTTGACGGTCCAGCCGGTGAGGTCCTTGCCGTTGAAGGGTTCGCTGGCGGCCATGACGGCGGCGGTCAGGCCGAGCGTCGCCACCGCGGCGAGGCCGACGCGGTGGATCGAGCGGGTGAACTGCATAACCAGTCTCCTTTTGTTGGCTTGATTCGCCTGACAATACGTCAGTCCGACCGGCCGGTTCGATCGATTTCGGGGACTGATTATACCGATCCGGCGTCGCGGAACGACCCGCCGGAAATTTGAACTTGTATTCAGGCGATGCGTAGGAGAAAATTTCGTTATCAAGTAGTGAGATTTGGCACGTCTGCGCCCCATATAGGTAGAGGAGCTAACCCGTCTATGCCCGAATCCGCGGCCCAAGATGCGTTTGTTAGAAGGCTAACAACCTGTCAGCCGGATATTTACGCATATATTTACGCGATGGTGCCCAATCATCAGGCCGCGTCGGATGTCATGCAGGAGACGAATCTGGCGTTGTGGCGGAAGGTGAATCAGGCGGAAGAAATCCGGAATTTTGACGGCTGGGTCCGCGAGGTCGCCCGTTACGAGGTGCTGACCTACCTGAAGAAAGCCAAGCGAGAGAAGCTGCGGTTCGCGCCGGAACTCGTGGACATCATGGCCGAGGAGGCTCCGGCCGCGTCGGGGGCGATCGAGGGCCAGCGACAGGCGTTGCGGGACTGCATGCAGAAGCTGTCGCCGGAGAACCGCGATCTGGTTCAGCGGCGATACGCCCCGGGCGGGTCGGTCAAGGCGATCGCCCGCACGCTGGGGCGTTCGGTCGGGGCGGTGTCGCAGACGCTGTATCGGCTGCGGAACGCCCTGCAGGATTGTGTGGAGAAGAGGGTTGCCGGGGAGGTTCGATAAGCGATGTCCAACGATTACACCAAGAACGATGACTGGCGCGTGCTCGTTGATCGGCTGATCGACGAGACGCTCGACGACGCGGACTGGCCGCGGCTGCGTGACCGTCTGGCCAACGACGCGGAGGCCCGCGCGTACTACCAGCGTCGCGTGGCGCTGCACACGGCGTTGGTCTGGGAGGCGGTGCCGATCGCGCAGGAACTCAACCGCCGCGAGTCGGCGTGCGACGTCGACGTGTGCTTGCCCGAGACCAGTCACGTGATCGAACGGGTCGGCACGCCGCGCCGCATGATCGCGATGCGTATCGCCGCGGTGCTGGTGCTGTTCGTCGGCGTTGGCGCGATGATCGTCTCGTCGATGCCGAAGCCCGAACCGAAGCGTCAGTCGGCCCCGGCGCCCGCGCCGATCGCCGTGCTGTCGGATTTGACCAACGCGAAGTGGGAGGTCGGGCCCGAGGGCTCGCCGGTGATCGGCGCCGACATGGACGCCAGCGACCTCCACCTCCTCGCCGGGCGCGTGCAGTTCGTGTTCGCCAGCGGGGCGGTGGTCAACATCCAGGGCCCGGCGGACTTCAGTCTGACAAGCCGCAACGGGTGTCGGCTCCAGCGCGGCCGGCTGGTCACGTACGTCCCGGAGAAGGCCCACGGGTTCACGGTGGTCTCGCCGGGCCTGACGGTCGTCGACCTCGGCACGCAGTTCGGCATCGAGGTTAACGACGGCGTGCCCAGCGAGGTGCACGTGTTCCGCGGTCAGGTCGAGGCGCAGGTCATCGGCGGGTCCGGGAAGGTCGTGCAGCAGTCGCGTCTGTCGCAGGGGCACGCGGTGCGGCTCGATCGCTCCGGTGAGCCGACGCTCGCCGAGGTGGCGATTGACACTAAGCGGTTCCTGGACGTCGAACCGGCGCTACACACGTTCAGGCTGCTCGACGCGATGGCCGAGGGACGCGGCCCCGACAAGCCCGGCGGCATCAGCATGATCGACGGCACGCCCACCAACACGCACGCCGACGGCATCAGCGGCAATTCCAACTTCTTCGTCACCGTCCCGCACAACCCGTACATCGACGGCGTGTTCATCCCGGACGGCGTCGCCGACGGCCAGCCCGTGCCCGTGCAGATCGCCAGCACCGGGCTCGTCGCCCACGGCCTGCCGGACACCTGCGGCGTGAGCTTCGACAACCTCTGGCTCGGCGTGAACCGCACCGTTTTCGAGTTGCCCAACGGCCTGTCGGTCGACAAGCCCGGCCACGCCGTGCTGGGCATGCACGCCAACAAGGGCCTGACCATCGACCTCGACGCGGTGCGCCGCGCCAGGCCCGGCATGCACATCGAACGCTTCAAGTCCGTCATCGGCAACGCACGCGGCTCGGTGGAGTTCTTCGTGCTGCTCGACGGCCAAATCATGTACTCCTCCGGCCTGCACGCCGGGTCGCCGAATGGCATGTCCGTCGACGTGCCGATCGACGCGAATCAACGGTTCCTCACGCTGATCGTCACCGACGGCGACGGTGACATGGCGTTCGACTGGGCGGTGCTGATCGACCCGGTCCTCGAATTGCTTGGGCACTAACCACATTCACGCAGGGCACGCACTATGGCACGACACAACAAACAGTCCGGCTTCACGCTCGTCGAGATGCTGGTGGTGGTGGCGATCATGTTGTTGCTGATCACCATCCTTACTCCGGAGCTCGAACGCGGCATCGACATGCAGCGCATGGTCTACTGCCAGTTCAATTGTAAGAATATTGGTCTGGCGACGATGAGCTACACGTTGGAGAATCAGCTGCGCTTGCCGGGACCGAACTGGCGACTCGACAAAGCCCACGGCTGGCTCTATTACGATTTGCAGATGGACAAGCCTGAGGACTGCCAGACGGGGCAACTCTGGGAATACCTGCTGGACGCGTCTGTGTACAGGTGTCCCGCCGATCGCACGAAGCCCGACACGGTTCCGGGCCGTCCCAACAACTCGCGCATGATGACGAGCTACTGCTCCAACGGGTCGTGGATCAAGTGGGGGCAGGGCACGTGGGACCCGAACCCGCCGACCTATCCTCGCAAGCTCATCCGCAACATGTCCGGCTATGATGAGGTTGTCTATCAGGACATCGAAGTTGAGCCCGGCAAGTACGACGGCTATTGGAAGACGTACAAGGTGTCGCAGTTCAAGGAGAACGACATCCTTTACTGGGAGGCCGACGAGTTGAAATCTGGTGGATGGTGGCACGACGGGTCGAACTTCCCTTGGGAAGGCGTGACCCGACGTCACATCTACATCAAGAACGACAAGGACGGGGCCGCGACGAACGCCGAGGCGCAGTACAACTACGGCTACACCAGCGCGATCAACGCCGACGGTTCCTGCGAGTGGCTGTCGATCAAGGACTACTACGCCGAGGTCTACACCGACTGGCTGGCGGGGTCTGGCGTGACGAACAACAAGACCCGTCTCTGGAACGTGCCGAACACCGACAACGGCCGTTGAACGGTGACGCTGCGTCGACGGCCCAGGTTCCGGGGCAGGACTTGAGGTAGTTCAGTGGTGAAGGCGATTCTCTATCAGCTGCGCGACCGGGTGAATACCCATGCGGGCGCGTTCACGATCGTTCTGGTGATCATCATCGGCATGTGCCTGGCAACGCTGCTGTCGCGCGGGGGCAACGCCGTGATCGAGGCGCCGCCGGATTTCGACCCCGGGCCCCAGTGGTTCTTCGACGTCGAGACGCAGGAGGTGTTCGTCGACTCCGGACGCCACATCCCGCCGTTCGAGAACGCCGCCGGTCACGAGTGCGTCCGGGCGGTGATGTACGGGTGTGGCGGTTGTGGAGAAAAGCAACGCTTCGTAGCCTACTATGAGAAGTACACGTCATCGGGCCAAGCTGTCGTCCAGCAGTACGGCACGTATGAGGACGCGCTGATGGCCGACGAAAATCTGAATCAGCAGCGGCTGGTGTCGGACAACGGCGTGGCCTGGCTGGCCGCGTCGTCGCCCGAGGGGGCGCGGGTCATGACCGCGTTCCTCGAACACTGCACCACCGCACGCCCGCTGCCGTGCCGGCCGGCGCCGCCGACCGGCCTGCGGCCGCCGACACCCGCCGCGAGGTGAACACGCCTCGAGGAGACCGTCCATGCACAGTCGATCCAACAACGACACACGCGGTTTCACGCTCATCGAGATCCTCGTGACCCTCGCGATCATCGTCGTCCTCATCGGCATCCTGCTGCCCGCGCTGAGCCAGGCGAAGTTCAAGGTCAAAGAACTCGTCGGCCAGGGCATCCCCGTGAAAGACATGGTCGGCACGTGGAAGATGGACCAGGAGTACGACGGGTCGCACGAGGTCGAAGTGCCCAAGGACGCGACCACCGGCAAGCCCTACGTCCACGTCATCGATCTGCCGGCGTTGAATTCGGAGGTCGCGTACTTCGACGGCGTCAACTCCGAGCTGGACATCCCGACCTTCGACTACACCGTCACCGAGGCGACGTACGCCGCGACGATCAAGATCGAGAGTTGGGTCGGCTTCGGCGGCATCGTGTTCAGCCGCGAGGGCGGCGGGCAGGTGCAGGGCCTGAACCTGCGTGGTGGCGGCTCGGACAGCAAGCTCGGGTACCACTGGCGCGACAGCAGCTCGACGTGGGGGTTCACGGGAGGCCCATCGCTCGAACTCGACACGTGGTACGTGGTGGGCGTCGCCGTGCGGAAATCCAAGCCGAGCCTCGCGCAGGCCGACGAGGCGATCCTCTTCGCACGGGCGATCGGCAGCCCCGAGATCGTCAAGGCGCGCAACGCCTACAACCACCCCAGCGCCCGGTTCAACGACCTGAAGATCGGCAGAGACGAGTGTTGCGGCAACCGGCGATTCAAGGGCTGGATCAAGGACGTCTACTTCTACAAGCGCGGCCTGACGGACGAGGAAATCGACCAGCTGTGCCTCGGCGGCCAGGGCGCCGTCGGCGAGTACGAGGGCAACGTCAGCACCGCCACCGAGCGTGTGAAAACCATCGAGCCGATCCAGTAATCCGCGGCCGCTTGCCCTCGGCATCCGCCACGCTAACCTGTTACATCGTGAGGCACGAATCCATCATGTCGAAACCGACTGCGATGCTGTTGTTTCTGTTGGCCTGCTGTCTGCACCTGCCCGGATGCGGCGACGCGCCGACCGACTCGGTGATCCTTCAGGGCAACCAGGTCACCGACGAAGCGCTCAAGGCGATCAAGGATCAGCCCGACAAGACCTACCTCGACCTCGGCGGGTCGAACGTCACCGACCAGCAGCTGGCCATCGTCGCCACGCTGCCGCAGGTGACGTGGCTCAACCTCAGCGAGACGCACGTCACCGACGCCGGCATCGCCAATCTCGTCGGCATGCCCAAGCTCGACAGCCTCGCCCTCGACAACACCCAGATCACCGACGAGTGCCTGCCCGCCCTTGAGCAGATCTCCACGCTCAAGGGCCTGCAGATCACGCGCACGCAGATCAGCCAGAAGGGCTACGAGTCGCTGCAGAAGGCCCGGCCCGACCTCGCGATCCAGTTTTGATCATCCCCAACAATTCGCACCGATACGAGGACGCAGCATGACCACTCTCTCCCGGCGTTCGTTCCTCAGCACCACCGCCGGCGTCGCCGCCGCGAGCGCCGCCGGCCTCGTCACGCCGCTGCCCGCGCACGCCATGAAGCCCCTCGTCCGCACCGGCAAGGCCGTCCGCAAGCTCTCGCTCGCCGCGTACTCCATGCGGAAGTACCTGCCCAACACCAAGTCCAAGCCCGACGCGACCGGCGAGATGGACATGCTCGGCTTCCTCGACTACTGCTCCGACCTCGGCCTCGGCGCCGCGGAGCTCACGTCGTACTTCTTTCCCAATCCGCTCGACGCCGCCTACATCAACAAGATCAAGCAGCACGCCCACGTGCAGGGCATCGACCTGTCCGGCGGCGCCATCGGCAACAACTTCGCCTACGCGCCGGACTCCGACACGCTCAAGCAGCAGATGCAGTACACGCACATGTGGATCGATCATTACGCCGCGATGGGCGTGCCGGTCATCCGCGTGTTCGCCGGGCATCCCGCCAAGGGCGAGGACGAGAACCAGGCGGTGGAGAACATCATCGTCAACCTCCGCGCCGCGTGTGAATACGCGGCGACGCGCGGCGTGATCCTCGCGATGGAGAACCACGACTTCACCACCGACATCCCGCGCTTCATGAAGATCGTCGAGGCCGTCGACTCGCCGTGGTTCGGCGTCAACCTCGACTCCGGCAACCTCCGCGAGACCGCCGACCCCTACGCGGACCTCGCACGCATGGCGCCGTACGCGCTGAACGCGCAGATCAAGGTCGAGATCCCCGTCAACGGCAAGAAGCAGCCGACCGATTTCGCCCGCGTGGTCAACATCCTCAAGGACGCGGGCTACAGCGGCTACGTCGTGCTGGAGTACGAGGCGAACGAAGAGCCCCGCGACGCCATCCCGCGGTACCTCGACATCCTCGCCAAGCTCATCTAACACCGCTCGCGGCTTCGCTGGGTGCCACTGGCGGCTTGACCGCCAGTGCTCTACCCGACGCAACCAATGCACAACCGCACTGGCGGTCAAGCCGCCAGTGGCACACGAGCGTTTGACGCCGCGGTGCGCGGTATAATGTCTGCACACCTCTCACGGAGCACGCACATGTCGAATGACGCATCGATGTCCCGCCGGGCGTTTCTCAACGACGCGACGCTCGGGTCGCTGATGACCTACTCGCTGCTGCACACGATGTTCGTGCAGAACCTGTTCGCCGACGAGCTGAAGCCCGAGGCGGTCGCCTGGCTCAAGCAGGTCAACGACATGTCGAAGGACCTGCGCGGCAACAAGATCACGCAGACGCAGTGGCAGGACAAGGTCGAGGAGCTGTACAAGACCGTCGACCTCGACAACGTGCTGAAGCTGATCGACTACGACAAGCTGTCGAAGGCCGCGAAGTTCCGCGAGCGGGGAGAGACGGCATTCCACCCGCCGCTGCCGAAGGTCGAGGGCCTGCCGACGGACCTGGTGTTCGGCAACCAGGTGTTCGGCATGAGCAAGGGCCACTCGGTCACGCCGCACGGGCACCAGCGGATGGCCACGTCGTTTATCGTGCTGTCGGGCGAGTTCCGCGGCCGGCACTACGACCGCGTCGAGGATCACAAGGATCATATGATCATCCGCCCGACGATCGACGGGCAGTTCAAGCCCGGCCAGTTCTCCACGATCTCCGATCACCGCGATAACGTGCACTGGTTCACCGCCACCAGCGAGGTGGGCTACATCTTCAACATCCACGTGCTGAACCTGGAGTCCGACGAGTTCAAGACCGGCGGGCGCGTCTACATCGATCCGACCGGCGAGAAGAACGCCGACGGCCTGATCGTCGCGCCGAAGATCACCGCGCGCGACTCCCTGGCGAAGTTCGGCTAAGCCACTAGAGCATCTTGCGCGATCGTGTTGCACATGCGATGATACGGCATCGACAAGGAGGTCGCGTCATGCCTATTCCGGTTCAGACCCGTCAGAAGATGCTCGAAGCGATCGAACGCGGTGAGTCTGTTGCTTCGGTGGC
>WGMA01000075.1 GCA_016125285.1 Phycisphaera sp. | reverse complement strand
TGGACCTGCTGGTCGGCGGCCGCGGCTTCAACATCCTCGCCGGCGTCGACGACAACGACATCATCAAGGGCAAACCCGGCGCCGACCTGATCATCCCCGGCGACGGCATCGACCTGCTCAACCACCTGCGGTAAGACGCCGCAACAACGCCGCGACACCCCACGAGAGACGGGCAACACGCTCGTCTCTCGTTTTTTGTATCGACACGTATTGCGAAACGGGATCGTCCGACACGCGATTGGTCGGTATGCTACAGACAGCGCAGCAAAGGCAGGCACGCGATGAGTGACGATAGACAGACCGGCGCGGAACCGACGGCGACGCGCGATGCGCGTGGCGGTCGCAGGTCGGTTGGCTCGGCGATCGACAACGCGGTCGGCGCCGCGAGCGGCGCGGTCGGCGCGGCCGGGCGATTGCTCGGCTCGGCGCTGCGCCTGCCGGGGCTGCGCAAGCATCGCCATCCGTCGATCCCTCACCCGGTCGCCGCCTCGCCGGGCTCGCGTCCCGGGATCGAGTCCGTCGCCGAGGCCGCCACGCCGCCCGAGCCGGGCGACGTCGTCGTGCGCGTGATCGACTACAGCCCCGACCGCGTCGAGATGATCGACGTCGACGACCTCGACGCGTTCCTCGCCCATGCCCACAAGCCCGACTGGGCGACTGTCCGCTGGGTCAACGTTGACGGGCTGCACCCCTACGTCGTGAAGCGTGTGACCGAGACCTACGGCATCCACACGCTGGCCGCCGAGGACGTCGTCCGCGTGCCCCAGCGCCCGAAGATCGAGCCCTACGACGACGACCTGTTCTTCATCGTCGCGCGCATGCTCATGCTCACCGAGGAACGCCTCGTCGCCGAGCAGATCAGCTTCTTCTATCGCCCCGGCCTGCTCGTCAGCTTCCAGGAGTTTCACGGCGACATCTGGCAGCCGATCCGCAACCGCCTCGAGACCACCGGGACGCGTATCCGCAGCTCCGGCGCCGACTACCTGCTCTACGCGCTGCTCGACGCGGTGGTGGACCACTGCTTCCCGATCCTCGAGCACTACGGCGACCTCATGCAGTCGATGGAGGACGACATCCTCGAAGACCCCTCGCCCGAGATGCTGTCGCACCTGCACGGCATCAAGCGTCAGCTCGCCACGCTGCGCCGCGTGATGTGGCCGCTGCGTGACGTGGTCGACACGCTTCACCGCGACGAATCGGAACGGATGTCGAAAACGGTGCAGACCTACATGCGCGACGTGTACGACCACGCGGTGCAGGTCATCGACATCATCGAGACCTACCGCGAGATGGCCGGCGGCCTGACCGACCTGTACATGTCCGCCGTGTCCAACCGCATGAACGAAGTGATGAAGGTGCTGACGATCATCGCCACGATCTTCATCCCCATCACGTTCCTCGCCGGCATCTACGGCATGAACTTCGACGTCCTGCCGGAGCTGCACTGGAAGTGGTCCTACGCGATGTTCTGGGTCGTGACGTTCTCCATCGCCGGCGGCATGCTGGTGTTCTTCCGGCGACGCGGCTGGCTGTAATCCATGATCTCCCGCATCCACGGCATCCTGGAGTCGGTCGACGACGGCGTGGCGCTGATCACGCCGGACGGCGGGCTGTCGTACGACGTGCTGGTCCCGGCGTTCGTCGCGGCGCGGCTCGGGCCGTCGATCGGTCAGGCGGTGACGCTGCACACGGTGCACTACCTGGAGGGCACGTCGCAGGGCACGACGTTCACGCCGCGCCTCGCGGGCTTCGTCAACGCCGCCGATCGGGAGTTCTACGAGCTGTTCCGCACCGTCAAGGGCATCGGCCCGCGCAAGGCATTGCGGGCGATGACGCTCAACCCGTCGCAGATCGCCGCCGCGATCGCCGACCGCGACGCCAAGACGCTGCAGTCGCTGCCGGAGATCGGCAAGCGTATGGCCGAGACGATCGTCGCGTCGCTGCACGGCAAGGTTGACGCGTTCGTCAGCGCCGCTGCGTACGGACGCTCCACGGCCGGCGGCGACGGCGACGCGTCGCCCGCGGCGCCCGCACGCGGCGTGGCGCGCGAGGCGCTCGAGGTGCTGCTCCAGCTCGGCGAAAACCGCGCCGTGGCGATCCGCCTCATCGACGATGTGCTCGTCAAATCCCCCGAGATCGATGACGCGCAGGAACTCATCGCCGAAGTGTTGCGGGCTAAAGCGCTCTGAAACATCGCCCAATCGCGTCGCTTGCAACTTCCGGCACGAACCTCGAAACTCTCTCTTATGCGGTACGCGGTGATTATGGCGGGCGGAAGCGGCACGAGGCTCTGGCCGATGTCGCGCGCCGATCAGCCCAAGCAGCTCATCCCGTTCGTGCGTGGCAAGAGCCTGCTGGAGATCGCCGCCGATCGACTCGAGGGTCTGATCGACGCCGACCGCGTGTTCATCTGCACCGGCGAGTCGTACCGCCAGCAGATCCGCGCCGCGCTGCCGCGTTTCGATGATGCGCACATCCTCGGCGAGCCCGAGGGACGCGACACGCTCGGCGCCGTGGCGTTTCCCGCGGCGGTGATCGCACGCGACGATCCCGACGCCGTGATCGCCGTGTTCACCGCGGACCATCTCATCGAGCCGGTCGACGTGTTTCAGCAGCGTGTCGACGCGGCGTACCGCGTCGCCGAGCGTTACGCCGACACGCTCGTGACGTTCGGCATCGAGCCGACGCACGCGGCGACGGGCTTCGGCTACGTTGAACTGGGCGACCCGATCGATGGCTTCGACGACGCGCACCGCACGGCCGAGTTCAAGGAGAAGCCCGACGCGGCGACCGCGCAGCGTTACATCGACAGCGGGCGATACCTGTGGAACAGCGGCATGTTCGTCTGGCGTGCGTCGACGCTGCTGGGTTGCGTCGAGCGGTACGAGCCGGAGGTTCACGCGGCCGTGACGCGGATCGCCGAGGCGTGGTCGACGCCGCAACGCGACGCGGTGCTGAACGAGGTCTATCCGACATTGAAGAAGATCAGCGTCGACTACGGCGTGATGGAGCCCGCGTGCCGCGACGACCGCGTGCGCGTCGCGACCGTGCGGATGCCGGTGAAATGGTTGGACGTCGGCAGCTGGCCGGCGTTCGGGCAGACGCTCGACGCCGACGCTGACGGCAACCGCGTTGACGGCGTGCTGGCCGCGCTGCTCGACAGCCGCGACAACCTCGTCGTCAGCGACAACCCGCGTCATCTGATCGCGACGATCGGCGTCGACAACCTCGTGATCATCCACACGGAGCGCGCCACGCTGATCTGCCCCGCGGACGAGGCGCAGCGCATCAAGGAACTGCACGCCCGCGTCGGCGAGCTGTTCGGCGAGGAGTACCTCTGACACGCCGTCGTTGAGCCGCCATGCGTTACCTCGCGATCGATCCCGGAGACAAGCGAACCGGCCTGGCCGTCGGCGACGACGAGACCGATCAGGCGGGACCCGTGGGCGTGATCGACTCGTCGGACGACGCGACGCTGCTGCGCGGGATACGCGACGCGATCGACGAGCACGGCCCGGACGCGCTGGTCGTGGGCGTGCCGTACGGGGCGGACGGGTTCGTCGGGCCGCGCGCCAAGAAGTCGCTGGCGCTGGCGACGCTGCTGCGCGAGGCGACGGGGCTCGAGGTGTTCGCGCACGACGAGACGCTGACGAGCTACGAGGCGGACGACCTGATGCGGCAGTCGGGTCTGACGCACAAGCAGAAGAAGGCGCGGCGCGACGCGCTGGCGGCGACGGCGATCCTGCGGGACTTTCTCACACTGAAGGGGCGCGGCGATCATGGGCAGTGAGCCGACGGGCAGCGACATGAAGTCGGTGGCGGACCGCGCCGTGCGCGCGTTCGCGGACCAGTTCGACGCCGAGCCGACGCACGCGGCCGTCGCGCCGGGGCGCGTGAGCCTGATGGGGGAGCACACGGACTACAACGACGGCCTGGTGCTGTCGATGGCGATCGATCGCTACACGGTGGTCACCGGTCGCGTGAACCGATCGCACCGCTGCCGCGTGATCGCGGCGGACGTCGACGGCGGCGAGATGTCGACGTTCATCGTCGACGCGCACCTCGCGGCCGGTCGAACGGTGTGGGCGAACTACGTCAAGGGCGTCGTGGCGCAGTTCCTGAGCCATGGGCAGTCGGTGCCGCCGTTCGACGCGGCGATCGCGTCGGGCATCCCGATGAGCGTGGGGCTCGGCAGCAGCGCGGCGGTGGAGGTGGCGACGGCGACGCTGATCGAGTCGCTGCTGGGCATCCGCCTGGCGCCGGGCCGCAAGGCGGAGTGGTGCCGCGAGGCCGAGCGCGAGTTCGTCGGCACGCCGCGCCGGTTGATGGGGCAGATCTCCGCGTCGCAGAACCCGCGCGGCGGGGCGCTGATGATCGACTGCCGCACGCTGGCCACGCGGGCCGTCCGCATCGACGAGCAGGCCATCGCGTTCGTCGTCGCCGACACCGGCGTGCGACACGACCTGGTGATCGGCGAGCACGTGCTGCGACGCGATCAGTGCGACGCCGCGACCGCCGCGCTGCGCGATCGCTTCTCGCACATCCGATCGCTGCGCGACGCGAAGCTCAACGAGCTGATCGCCGTGCGCGACACGATCGACCCGATCGCCTTCCGTCGCGCCCGTCACATCGTGCTCGAGAACCAGCGTGTCCAGATGACCGCCGACGCCCTCGACAGCGCGTACTACGAGACCGCCGGGTTCCTGATGTACGAGTCGCACCGCTCCCTCCGCGACGACTTCGAGGTCAGCTGCGCCGAGCTCGACATGCTCGTGCGGCTCGCCCGCGAGATCCCCGGCGTGTACGGCGCCCGCATGACCGGCAGCGGCTTCGGCGGCTGTACCGTCACGCTCTGCCGCGCCGACGTGGTCGACGACGTCGTGCGGCGGCTCGGCGAGACCTATCACCTGCACACCGGCAACGACGCGGACCGTTTCGCGGTCAGCCCGGTCGGGCCTGCACGGTCGACCCTGTTCAACCGAAACACGCCCTGATCGCCCGCCGGGCGGTTTGACACGCGGCCGGCCCCGCATACAATGTCCCGCTTATCACCGTCGCCCCAGGCCGTGACCCGGGGCTGATCAAACCAAGACGGAGCAACCGCTATGTCCACCGCACCGCAGAAGTTCGACCGTTTCCGCCCCAAGGCGTCCGACATCACCGCCAAGAGCTCGACCGGCCAGCAGTACGTCGACTACAAGAACGTCGAGATCCTGCGCAAGCTCATGAGCCCCAACGGCAAGATCAACTCCCGCAAACGCACCGGCCTCAACGCCTACGAGCAGCGTCTCGTCGCTCAGGCCATCAAGCGCGCCCGCTACATGGGCCTGCTGCCGTTCACCTCCGCGACCGTTCGCTGAGGTCGGCTATACGCGATCAACACCAGGGCCCGGTTGCTCAAGCGACCGGGCCTTGTTCATGCGCCAATCTCATTTCCGTTCACCCCGGCAGCTCCCGCATCAGCCTCGCCTCGTCCCACACCTCCACGCCCAGCTGATGCGCCTTGTCGAGCTTGCTGCCCGCCTCGGTCCCGGCGATCACCAGGTCCGTCTTCTTCGACACGCTACCCGACACCTTCGCGCCCAGGTCCTGCAGCTTGTCCTTCAGCTCGTTGCGCTTGAAGTGCTCCAGCGTGCCGGTCAGCACGACGGTCTTGCCCGCGAACGGGTTGTCGCCCGGCTCCGGCTTGGCGCCGTACTCGCGGCTGGTCAGATCGACGCCGACCTTCCGGAGCGATTCGATCGTCGTCTTGCCCGCGTCGCTGTGCAGCCAGTGGTGCGTCGACGCCGCGACGATCGGACCGACGTCCGGCACCTCCTCCAACTGCTCGACCGATGCGTCGCTCATCGCGTCGATGTCCGCGAAGTGCTCGCACAGCGCCCGCGCCGTCGACGGGCCGATGTGCCGGATCCCCAGCGATCCCAGCACGCGAGCCAGGCCGCGATCCTTTGATCCCGCGATCGCCTCGACCACGTTCTGCGCCGACTTCTCACCCATCCGCTCCAGCGACGCGAACTGCTCGGCGGTCAGCGTGTACAGCTTGGCGAAGTGGTCCACGAGGTCGGCCTCGAGCAGCTGGTCGACGAGCTTCTCGCCGAGGCCGTCGATGTCCATCTGCCCGCGGCTGGCGAAGTGGATCAGCTTCTCGCGGAACTGCGCCGAGCACTCGGGGTTGATGCAAAACCGCCCGGTCTCGTCGGTCGGGCCGAGCGGCTCGACCTCCGTTTTGTCCTCGGCGTCGTCGCTGTTCGCCTTCTCGACCTCCTTGACGCGCTTCGGGTCGTGCACGATCTCGACCGGCCCGCCGCAGTTCGGGCACGTGTCCGGCGCGGCGATCTTCTTCTCCTTGCCGGTCCGCGCGTCCTTCATGACCGAAACGACCTGCGGGATGATCTCGCCCGCCTTTTCGATCACGACCGTGTCGCCGAGCCGCGCGTCGAGCTTCGTGATGTTGCCGAAGTTGTGCAGCGTGGCGTGCGACACGGTCGTGCCCGCCAGCAGCACCGGCTCCATCGTCGCCCGCGGCGTCAGCTTGCCGATCTTGCCGACCTGCCAGTCCACCTGCAGCAGCTTCGTCTCCGCCTGATCCGGCGCGTACTTGTACGCGATGCACCACCGCGGCGCCTTGGTCGTGACGCCCAGCTCGTCCTGCTGATCGAAGCGATCGACCTTCACCACGACGCCGTCGGTCGGGTAGCCGATGTCGCGCCGCGCCGTGTCGAAGTCCGTGATGAACTTCCACACGGCGTCGATGTCGCCGACGCGCTTCGTGTGCGGCTCGACGGGCACGCCCCATTTCCTGAGCGTGTCGAGGTAGTCGTGGAACGACTCGAACGCGCCGTCGGGCTCGATGACGCCGACGCTGTGCGCGTAGAACCGCAGGTCGCGTTCCGCGGCGACCTTGGGGTCGAGCTGCTTGAGCGTGCCCGCGGTGAAGTTCCGCGGGTTGGCGAACAGCGGCAGGCCCTCGTCCTCGCGCTGCGTGTTGATCCTGTCGAACGTGTCGAACCGCATGAACACCTCGCCGCGCACCTCGATGCGGTCGGGCGCGGCGGGGCCCTTGTCGGTGTCGAGGCTCAGCGGGATCGCACGGATGGTGCGCACGTTGGACGTCACGTCGTCGCCGCGCTGCCCGTCGCCGCGTGTTACCGCACGGGTGAGTTTGCCGGACGCGTAGGTCAGGCTGATCGCCACGCCGTCGATCTTCGGCTCGCACACGTAGTGGATCGACGCGTCATCGCCGAGGCCCTTGACGACGCGCTCGCCCCATTTGCGCAGGTCGTCTTCGTTGTAGGTGTTGTCGATCGACCGCATCGGCATGGCGTGCTCGACGGTCTCCCAGCCCTCGACCGGCTCGCCGCCGACACGCTGCGTCGGGCTGTCCGGCGTGATCAGCACCGGATGCTCGGCCTCAAGCGCTTCGAGCTGCTTGAGCAGCTGGTCGAAGTCGTAGTCGCTGATCTCCGGCTGCGCCTCGACGTAGTACAGGCGGTTGTGGCGGTCGATCTCGCGACGCAGCTTGTCGATGCGCTTCGCGGCGTCGGATGACGGTGATTGGGCTTCCCGGTTCATGGGCGTAGTTTACCCCGGCTTGGCCGCGCGATCACTCGGTGGTCGACAGCGCGGCGCGGGTCGCGGCGGGGCGGTTGGTCGTCAGCGAGTCGAAGCCGAGCGCGGTGAAGCGTCGGGCGACCGCGGGGTCGTCGACGGTCCAGCAGTGCAGCGCCATCCCGGCGTCGCGCAGCTTCTTCACCATCGTCGCGTCGACGCAGTCCGCGGCCTGGCAGTCGAGTCCCGTGGCGTCGATGCGCCGCAGCGTCTTGAGCACATCATCGGCGGTGGGCGACCACGCGCCGGACTTCTTGTCCTGCTTGAACGACGTGATCCAGCACGCGGCGGCCTGCGGCATCAGCTCGCGACACGCGGCGATCGCCTCGGGGTCGAACGCGATGAATATCACGCGGTCGGGCGTCACGCTCGATGCGGCGATCGCGCGCTGCATCGCCGGGACGATCTCCGGGCCGACCTTGATCTCGATGACGATCCGCTTGCCGGGCGGGATGACCGCGAGCACCTCGTCGAGCGTGGGGATGCGCTGCCCGGCGTATTTCGGGTCCTTCCACGCGCCGACGTCGAGCTTGCGGAGTTCTTCGAGCGTCGAGTGGGCCACGTCGAGGTCGACGCCGCCGGCGGTGCGCTTGGTGGACTTGTCGTGGATGCAGACGACGTGTCCGTCGGCGGTGAGGTAGTAGTCGCCCTCGACGGCGTCGGCGCCGCGCTCGAAGGCGAGCCTGAACGAGGCGAGGGTGTTCTCGGGGGCGTCGTGGGAGGCGCCGCGGTGACCGACGATGAGCGGCACGCGCGGGGCTTTCGCCGCGGCGTCGGCGGCGCACGCGCCGGACGCGGCGAAAGCCAGAGCGACGAGGGCGGAGATGGCGACGAGTAGGGCGATCTGGCTCATTCGGCTTATTCCGGGGTTGTTCCTGGGTCGTTCCGGTGTGGGTGACGCGTTGGGGCATCTTATCGTGCTGGACCCACGGGGCGGAACCCGTGGGCTTGGGTTGGCGTTGTGTCAGCGTCGAAGTGAGGGTGAATCTTCGTTGTCCGGAGCGGCGTGTCCGCGTACGATGCAGGTGCACGTCCGGGCGTAAGAAGGGGTGTGGAAATGCTGCGAAATATGACGTTCTGGTGCTGCGCCGCGCTGTGCGTGTGCGTCGCGGAGACCCGTGCCGCGAACGAGGCGCAGGAGTTGTACGACTCGCTGTTCGCGCCGAAGGTGAAGGACGCGATCCGCACGCCGGACAAGGCGGACGACGTGGCCGTGGCGCAGGAGATGCTGACGGTCGCGAAGGAGAAGTCGACGCCGGGCGACCTGGCGCTGCTGCTGGCCGACGAGGCGTACAAGCTGGCGTCTCGTGACACGTCGGGGTTCGACGCCGCGGCCGAGGCGCTGCTGCTGACCGCCAAGCTCGACAAGTCGAAGGCGGAGGACACGTACGAGAAGCTGGGCGTGCTGCGCAACCGTCAGTTCCTGTCGGCGCGCGGCGACGACCGCGCCGACGCGGGCGAGAAGCTGATCAACGCCTACTTCATGATCGCCTTTATGAAGTTCGCCGGCGACGACAAGGACAGCGCGATCGCGTACATGCGTCGCGCGTCCGCGGTCGCGACACGCATCAACTCGGATCGTCAGGACAAGATCCAGGAGACGATCGACCGGATGGTGAACGAACAGCGTCTGGCCGGACGCATCGACATCCTCAAGACGAAGATCAAGAACGGCGACAAGGCCGCGGCGCAGGACCTGCTCGAGCTGTACGTGATCGAGCTGGACGATCCGGAAGAGGCGCGCAAGTACACGTTCCTGGTCGAGGACGAGGCGTGGAAGACCAACGTGGCGCTCGCGGCGAAGAGCCCCGAGACGCTCGAAGCGGGCGAGGCGCTGACGCTGGGCAACTGGTACCGGACGCTCGCGGGCGGCCCGAGCGGCGCGCCGAACCGCGCCGCGATGTACACCCGGGCGCACCAGTACTACGTGTTCGCCACGTCGCGCGAGCTCGAGGGCGCCGACAAGCTCAAGGCGACGCTCGGGCTGTCCGCGGTCGATGCTTCGCTGAAAAACGACGGGGTCGATCCGACGAAGATCAAGCCGATCAAGGTGCGGTCGGGCCTCAAGGCGCCGGTCGCGGAGGCGTCGCCGGGTGCGGAGCCGGGCGCGGCCGGCAACGGACCGGTTGGCGTTGGCGCCCCGATCGACCTGCTGCAAGGCGTCGACGTGATGCGTGACGCGGGCAACGGCCGGTGGCGGCTGGACGGTCGCGCTCTCGTGAATGAGGGATCGCAGTTGGTGTCGATCGCGCTGCCCGTGGCCATCGACGGTGAGTACAAACTGCGGATGAAGGCGACGCGGCTGCACGGCAACGAGTCGGCCAACGTGTTCCTGCCCGTGGGCGACGCGTCGTGTCAATTCATCCTCGGTGGGTTCGAGAACACGCTCAGCGGGTTTCAACCCAACGACGCGAACACGCTGAAGGTCAGCGGGATGGCGAAGCAGGGCGCGATCGAGAACGACCGGGCGTATGACGTGGAATTCGTCGTACGGATCAGCGGTGACGCGGCGCACGTCTCGGCGACGATCGATGGCGAGGCCCTGCCGACGTGGAAAGGGCCGATCGGCGACGCGCGACGCGGCGCTTACTGGCGGCTGCCTTACAACAAGGCGGTCGGTCTCGGCGTGTACCAGGGAGCCTGGCGTTTCAGTGACCTGACGCTGACGATGATCAGCGGGTCGGCGACGCCGGTCCGCGGCGGCGGTCCCGGTGGACCCGCCGGTTCGCTCGTCGTCGTGCCGAACCCGAAGCTGCCCGAACTCCAGCCGATGCTCACGGACATGAAGCAGCGGCGCCCGCAGCTGTTCGACGGCGTGCGGCGGTTGCAGGCGCACGCGGCGATCGACGCCGGAGACCTGGGCGTGAGCGGCATGGGCGAGCGCGTCGACGTCGATGGCTCGTATGCGCCGAACGTGTGGAAGGGCGCGCCGAGCGTGAAGGACTTCGTGATCAACGGGCGGTTCAGCAGCATCCCGCCGGGCGACTACCTGGCCGTGTACCGCGTGCGTCACGCCGCGTCGGGCGGCGGCGCGAACACGCTGTGCACGATCGAGCTGACCGACGGCGCGACCAAGTTCGCCGACGAGACGGTGACCTTCGACGACGCGCCCTCGGGCGCGTGGAGCACCGTCGGCTTCCGCTTCAAGCTCGACAAGCCGACGCAGAGCACCGCGCGCGTCTGGCAGAACGCCCGGCCGGTGTGGGTCGACCGCATCTACATCTTCCGCGTCAATCCCGGCTTTGGCCCCGGCGGTCCCGGCGGCCCCGGTGGACCGAATCGCGGCGCCGGCCCCGCGAACGGCGGGCAGCCCGACGTGGGCGAAGCGATCCGAAACGCCTTCGAGCGGAAGTTCGTCGAGGGGATCGGCAACGCGTATCGCAACGCCGGGCCGCAACAGAAGCCGTTCATCCTCAACGGCATCCGCCAGAAGTTCAACGAACTGCCCGAGGACAAACGCAAGACCGTGCTCGAGGTCCTCAAAGAGAACGGCAACGACGAGCTGCTCCGCGAGCTGCAGGGCGGCAACTAACTCCGAATCCCAAGAAACCGGTCACGCCCGTCGACCAGCGCGCGCATCTTGCGGTCCGCGACGGAGCGGTGCAGCATCCAGAAGCCGCAGTCCGGGTGCACCCACCTGATGCGATCGACGCCGAGCGTCTTGACCGCCAGCTCGATCCGTCGCGCCACCTCGTCGACGCTCTCTACCTCGTTGTCCTTGATGTCGATCACACCCACACCCAGCGCGATGTCGTCGCGCAGGTCCTTGAAGTGATCCAACTCGTCGTAGCCCCGGCGGGCGAACTCCAGCACGAGGTGGTCGACGTGCAGCGCGTTGAGGAACGGCATCAGGTCGCGCCAGAATCCCTTCTGGATCGACGACCCGCCGTAGTTCCCGAAGCACAGGTGCAGGCCTTTCTCGTTCTGCACGGCGTCGAGCACGACGTTGATCGGCTCGTGGGCCCACTCGGCGTCTTCCGGATGACCGGTGAGGTTCGCCTCGTCGACCTGCACGACCGCGGCGTCGATCGCGCGGACCTGCTCGGCGAGCACCTCCGCCAGGCCCATCGTCAGGTCGCGCAGGTTGCCGTAGTGCATGTCGAGCAGCGTCTTGGCCAGCATGTACGGCGCGGTGACGGTGAACTTCATCGGCGACGGGCTCAGCGCCTTGACGCTCTGCCAGTCGGCCACGAGGTCGAGCGTGCCGGGGTTCAGCGCGTCGCGCACGACACCCGCGGGTTTGCTGCGGAAGCCCATGCCCTGTTGCGCGCGGAACGCGACGAGCTCTTCGTGGGTCAGGTCTTTGTGGACGCCGCCCATCGGCCGGATGAAATACTCGATCATGCCGTTGGTTTCGGGATGGTTGACGTCGAAGCGCGAGAGCTCGCCGTCGGCGATGACGTCGAGGCCCGCGAGCTCCTGCGTCTTGAGGACGACCATGATCGCGTCGCGCAGCGCCGGGCCGGACGGCATCGCGGCGAGCCACGCGGGCACGGGGTACGATCCGACGACGGTGGTGCGGATGGCGGGCGTGGTCATCGGGTGACTCCGTGTGTCGGTGCGTGCGTGTGGGCCTACGTGAGTGGCAATTGTGTCAGAGACACGCGGCGCGGACAACCGATTGTCGCAGTACGTACAAGTGACGGGATAATCTTTCGCGCCTAGAATGATCGTGGATGCAGCGGTTCCCGCTCGCGTCCGAGGGTGGGCAGTCATGCCCGGTTTGAACAGCTGTTCCGTTTCGGGTCACGTCTTCACGGACGGGTTGTAGCATGAGTAGTGACATCAAACTCGTGGCGTTCGATCTCAATGGGGTGTTGGTGCAGTCCGCGGCGGGATGGGCCGACGCGTGCCGTCGCGCGGGGCTGCCGGTGCGTGCGGAGATCGCGAACCTCGCCAACAACCCGATGATCACGGACACGAACACACAGGTGGAGTCCGGCCTCGAGCCGATGGAGACGCTCCTCGACATGATGGCGCTGGTCACGGGGTACACGCCGGAGCAGCTGGGGCGGATTTTCGAGGTGTGGTACGTGGAGATGACGCCCGGGGCGGAGAAGCTGATCGACTATCTCAAGAAGAAGTCGATCCCGACGGCGCTGGTGGCGAACGTGAACCCGATGCAGTGGTCGATCCTCTCGACGGACGATCGGTTCGCGCCGCTGATGCGGCTGGACCACATCTTCGTGAGCCCGAAGATGGGCGCGTGCAAGCCGTCGCTCGAGGCGTTCGAGTATGTCGAGGACAACGTGCACGTCGACCCGGAGCAGATCCTGTACTTCGACTACGACGCGTCCAGCGTCGACGCGGCGAAGTACCAGTACTGGAAGGCCGAGCAGATCGTCTTCGGGCGGAACCCCGCCAAGCAGATCGCGCTGCACCTGACGAACTACGGGCTGATCAACGCCCAGCGGGTGGCGGTGGCGCCCGCGGCGACGCCGCAGGCCCACTGATCGAGCGCTCGCGATCCCGATCCAACCCGAGTTTTTCAAGCGTTTCCGCGCGAACCGACGCCGCCGTGACAACGTCTCAATGGGGCGTTCGCGGGTGTTGCGACGCGTGGTTTGTACTACAATATTCGCTTATTCAATTTCTCTTATTCGTCTGAGAAGATGGACGCGGGACTAGCGGCGTATGGGTGACAGTGACATCCAGGTAGTCTGTTTCGACCTCGGCGGCGTGTTGATCCGCTGCGTGAACGGTTGGGGCTCGGCGTGCAAGCGCGCCGGCGTGCCGATCCGAGAAGAGGGCCTGTTGGCGCTGAAGGGCCATCAGGGCGTCGCCGACGCGAACAACATGATGGAAGAGGGCAAGGTGTCGGCGCGGAAGTTCATGCAGGTGCTGGCGCTGGTCACGGGGTATCAGCCGCAGGAGATCTTCCAGATCGTCTCGTCGTGGTTCATCGAGCTGTATCCCGGCGTCGATGAATTGCTGCAGGAGCTGTCCGAGGCGGGCATCCGTCTGGCCGCGCTGACCAACACGAACGACGTGCACTTCGACATCCTCAACGAGGACGAGCGGTTCGCGGCAATCCCGAAGTTCATCCCGGACATCTTCGCCAGTCACATCATCGGCGTCCGCAAGCCGGACTTCGAGGCGTTCGAGCACGTGGAGTTCAAGCTCAACGTCGATCCCGATCAGATCCTGTTCTTCGACGACGTCAAAGAAAACGTCGAAGCGGCGATCCATCACGACTGGAAGGCCGTGCAGATCGACTCCAACAACGATCCGGCGGCACAGATCCTGGCGCACACGGCGATGCACGGCCTGCTGTGACCGCGCCCGTGCGCGCCTTGATCATCCAAATCGTGATCGCGGGCGTCAGTCCATGCTGGTCAGCCAGCGCACCGCGGTAAGCAGCACGGCGTCCTTGGTCAGCCGCTGATCGGGCGGGAGATTGAACAGGGCGGGCATGATCTTGGAGTCCTGGTCGACGTTGATGTCGGGGGTCAGGCCGTGGCTCTGCCAGCTGCGTCCGGACGGCGAGTACATCGCGCCGATGATGAACTTGACGTGGTACTTGTTGGGCAGCTCGAACGTCTTCTCGAACACGCCCTTGCCGAACGATTTGGAGCCGACGACGATCGCGTTGGCCGCGCCGCCGCTGCGCTGCCGCATGCCGGGGGCGTGGTCCTGAAGCGCGGCGGTGACGATCTCGCTCGACGAGGCGGTGTGCTCGTTGATCAGCACGGCGACCTTGAACACGAACGGCGTTTCGTTGTTCGACGCGACGTTCTGCAGCTTGTCGCCGTGCTGCACGGTGCGGAGGATGATGCTGTTCTTCGGCAGGAACAGCTCCGCGAGCTTCAGCGCCTCGCCGAACACGCCGCCGCCGTTCTCGCGGAAATCCAGCACGAGCCGGTCGACCTTGCGATCGGCCAAACGCTGCAGCTCCGCCTTGACCTCCTCGGCGATGCCCTGCGTCTCGGTCTTCAGGCGGATGTAGCCGATCTGGTTGCCCGGCTGAGCGCCGAAGATGAACGACTCGACGCTGGAGATCTTGAACGGCTGACGCTTGATCTTGATCTCGAACACCTTGATGTCGCGCACGATCGTCAGCGTCGCTTCGGAGCCCGGCTCGCCGAGGATCAGCTTGTTGATCTCCTCGCCGTTGAGTCCCTTGAGCGGCTTGCCGTCGATGCGGAGCACGCGGTCGAGCGGCTGGAGCAGGCCCTCGCTCGGCGAGCCCTCGAGGATCTCGGCGATCGTGAGGCTGCCGTCGCCGGGGTTGTACTGGCTCTTGAACCCCAGCGAGATCTGCACGCCCTGCAGGCTCTGGCTGATGCGCGCCCACTGCTCGGGGGTCCAGATCGCGCCGAGCTCGGGGTTGTCCGGCGGGCTGACGTGTCGCAGCATGCCCTTGATCGCCGCCCAGTACAGCGCGTCCTCCGTGAGCGTCGAGGTGTAGTAGTTATCGAGCATCAGCTTGCGGACCTCTTCGAACGTGGCCTTGGCGTCGGGCAGGTCGTGCTCGACGGTCACGTCGAACAGCGGCGGGGGCACCTTCGCGGCGGGCGCGGCGGCGTCGCCGTTCTGCGCCGTCGCGACGGCGCTCGACATGCACATCACCCCGGCGGCGCACAGCGTGCTTAACACGCGTGCGGCGGCGCCCGCGCGGGTCTTCGTCTCGGTCGTGGATCGGGTCATCGTTTCTTCCTGTCGCCTGACATCAAAGGGGTTCTGCGGATCAAGCCGTATAGGTTATACGATCCTCGCCCGTTGGACGATCGCGCCGCCGGGATCCCGGCGACTCGGGCCGCCGAACCGTGGCACGCCTCGCCGGAACCGCTACAATCTTCCTTCTCTGCGACACACGCAGCCCGTCAATTTCAGGAGCTTTAGGGAAAGGGGTTCCGCTACATGAGTAAGCAGATCAACGTCCGTCTGTCGGTCATGATGTTCATTCAGTTCTTCGTCTGGGGGGCGTGGTTCGCGACGCTCGGTCAGGCGTTGGGCGCTCACCAGCTGACGAACTTCGGCGGTGACTCTTACGGCAGCGCCCCGATCGCCGCGATCATCGCGCCGCTGTTTCTCGGTCTGATCGCCGACCGCTTCTTCGCTTCGGAGCGCGTCATGGGCGTCCTGTTCGTCATCGGCGGCATCCTGCTGTGCATGGCGCCGCATTACGCCGAGGCGGGTGACGGTCACACGATGGTCTGGCTGTTCGTCGGCCACATGCTCTGCTACATGCCGACGCTCGGGCTCAGCAACACGATCGCCTTCTCGAACATCGACGACCAGAACGACTTCCCCAAGATCCGCGTCTGGGGCACGATCGGCTGGATCGTCGCCGGCCTGTTCATCGGCTTCATGAACTGGAGCGCCGACTTCAAGATCCTCTGGGTCGCGGGCATCTCGTCCGTCGTGATGGGCCTCTACAGCTTCTCGCTGCCGCACACGCCGCCGCCGGCCAAAGGCAAGCCCTTCGACGTGCGTGCGATGCTGATGCTCGACGCGTTCAAGCTGATGATGCGCGTGCCGTTCCTCGTATTCATCGTCTGCTCGACGCTCATCTGCATCCCGCTGGCGTACTACTACGGCGTCACGTCGAACTACCTCGACAACACCGGCTTCGTCGCCCCCGCGTCGACGATGACCATCGGGCAGATGTCCGAGATCTTCTTCATGCTGCTGATCCCGTTCTTCTTCCGACGCCTCGGCGTGAAGTACATGATCCTGCTGGGCATGCTGGCGTGGGTCGCACGCTACGCCCTCTACGCGATGGCCGCTCCCGATCAGGTCATCTGGATGATCTTCCTGTCCGTCGCCCTGCACGGCGTGTGCTACGACTTCTTCTTCGTCACCGGCTTCATGTACACCGATAAGGTCGCGAGCAAGGACATTCGCGGTCAGGCGCAAAGCATGCTCGTCTTCTTCACGCAGGGCGTAGGCATGTACTTCGGCTACAAGGTCGCCTTCGGCCAGCTCGGCGGAACCGTTACGAAGTACGACGAACTGACCTCGGCGATCCAGGCGACCAAGCCCGAGCAGACGCAGTCTTTCGTTGAGTCCATGAAGAGCATGTTCTCGGTGCGCGACCTGACGGTCGACGGAACGTTGCTGTCTGACACGATGCACCAGTGGCAGACCTACTGGTGGTTGCCCGCGGGCATGGCCGCGGTGATCGCGGTGATCTTCTTTGTCGCGTTCTGGGACAAGATGTCCAACTACGATGCCGCTTCGAACGGCGTCGACGAAGCGGTTGCCGACGCGGAAGCCGCCGTCGCGGAAGAGATGCCGTGACCTTTCTCCCATGATGTTTCCCTCGAAAATCAAAGAGCCCGGCGATGCGGATCGCCGGGCTCTTGTTCTGTATGCCGTCGCCGCGGTGCTCAGCGCTTGTCGTTGATCACCTTGGTGATGCCGGGCAGCGGGCGCTGGTACTGGTCGGGGCCGATCGGCTGGACCGGCGCCGGGGTGTTGAACGACCAGTCCTTCTGGGCGACGTCGTGCGGGAAGTAGTCGACCTCGGCGTTGAGGGCGTCGTCCCAGCGGACCATCTGGCCGGAGTAGGTCGCCATGCGTCCGAAGATCGCGGACATCGTGGCGGTGGCGCCGCGCTCGACCTCGTTGTAGGGCAGGTTGTTGCGGATCGCGTGGAACAGGTCGTCGTGCTCGACCTGGTAGGGGTTGGTGCGCGGCAGGCGGTTGCCCTGCGCGTCACGTCCGTCGTACTTCCACGCCACCTCGCCCTTCTCGTCGTAGATCACCGCGCCGCTGAGCAGCGAGTAGCCCTTGGTGCCCTGCGCGTGCTCGGAGACGGTGTTGTAGCAGTCGGGGATGTGACGGGCCTGGCTGTAGGAGTGCACGCCCGGGTCCCACTTGTCGGTGTAGCAGAACTCGACGAAGTGGTGGTCGAAGGTCTGGCCGGTGTCCTTGCCGTTGCGGACCTGGCAGCCGCCCATGCCCTGCGCGAGCGTCGGGTGGGCGCCGGTCGTCTCGTCGCCGTGGGTCCAGTCGTAGTGACCCATGACCCAGTTGCACACGTCGATGTTGTGGATGTGCTGCTCGACGATGTGGTCGCCGCACATCCAGGTGAAGTAGTACCAGTTGTAGAGCTGGTACTCCATCTCGGTCATGTCGGGCTTGCGGTTGCGGGTCCACGGCGTCGAGCCGTTCCAGTAGCAGCGCAGCGAGGTGATGTCGCCGATGAGGCCGTCCTGGATGCGCTTGATGGTCTCGATGTAGCGGATGTCGTGGTGGCGCTGCAGGCCGACGCCGACCTTGAGGTTCTTGTCCTTGGCGATCTGCGCGGCGGCGAGCACGCGGCGGATGCCGTGCGGGTCGGTCGCGACCGGCTTCTCCATGAAGATGTTCTTGCCGGCGTTCACGGCGTATTCGAAGTGCAGCGGGCGGAAGCCGGGCGGCGTGGTGAGGATCACGACGTCGACCGAGTCGATGACCTTCATGTACGCGTCGAAACCGATGTGCTTACGCTCGTCGGGGACGTTCGTCTTGCCGGACTTCTCGAGGTTGCGGTAGCTGGTCTCCAGGCGCTCGGGGAAGATGTCGCCCATCGCGTAGAGCTCGATGTTGGAATCGGCCTCGAGGGCCTGGCCGCAGGCGCCCGAACCGCGACCGCCGCAGCCGACGAGCCCGAGCTTGAGCTTGTCATTAGACGCGGCGTAGGTGTGGGCGGCGAACTGGCTCATCGCGGCAGCGGAAACGGCCAACGCGCCGCTCTGCTTCACGAAGTCCCGGCGGGACGGCTTGGTGTGATCGGTCATGACGAACGTGCCTCCAGGTGTGGGGAATCAGTGTGTCGTTGTGTGAGTCGCAGCGAGCCGGGCATTGTAGCGGAAATCACGCCGCGATCCGGGGCCGCGCGTCACGCGTATGACGCGCGGCGTTGAGTGTCGTGTCGGCGGTTTACTCCGAAACCTTGTCGATGTGCACGCGCACCTGCTTGGTGTTCTCACGCAGCACGTCGATGTAGTCCTCGGTGTCCGGCTCCCAGAACTTCAGCTTTTCCTTGTCCGTCGCCGGGACGTTCAGCGGACGGATCGGGCGGAAGCCGAACCAGAACTCCGTGTAGTACCACACGCTCTGCGGCAGCTGCGGGTCCAGCTCCTTCCACTCCTTGAGGCTCTTGCCGCGCGACGCCGAGCGGAGCTTGACCGCGTCGGAGTCCCACGACCCGCCACGCAGCGACCGGCCGTAATAAGCGTCCGGCCAGCGGATCGCGTCCATCGCCTTCACCGGCCCGCCCTTCGCGGCCAGCTTCTTGTAGTGATCGGCGTCCCACTGATCCAGCACCCACTCCGCCTGGTTGCCGTAGATGTCGTACAGGCCCCACGGGTTGGGCTTCTTCTCGCCGACCTTACGCCAGCCCGCGTCGCCCCAGTCCGGGTGACCGTGCTCGCCGTCCTTCCACTCGCTGTTGTCGAAGTACCACGCGTAGTCGCCGGCCTTCGCCGGATCGTCGCCCCAGAAGTACGCCGTGGTCGTGCCCGCGCGGGCCGCGTACTCCCACTCGGCCTCCGACGGCAGGCGGAAGAAGTCGCCGCTCTTGCGGCTGATGTACTTGGTGAACTGCTTGCACGCCAGCTGGCCGACGTGACCGACCGGGAACCCGCCCTCGCGGCCCATGCGGTTGATGATCGGGATCGCCTCCTGCGGGAAGATCGGCGTCGGGATCGACACGCCGTCGGCGTCGTTGTAGGGCACCGTCTTCAGCTCGCCGTTCTTCGCCACGTCGTACAGCGCGATGTACTGGTCCCACTGGTCCCAGGTGATCTCGTACGCGCTCATCCAGAACGGCTCGACGACGATCTCCACCTGCGGACCCTCCGCGTCGGTGTGGCCCGCCTCGCTGTCCGGCGAGCCCATCTTGAACGTGCCGCCCGGGATCGGCACCATCGTCAGCACGATCTCCGTGCCGGGAATCTTGTGCTTGTAAGGCACCATGAAGCCCTGGTCGGTCTCGACGTAGCGCCCCTCGGCGGGCTTTTCCTTCACGAGGCCCGGCGTGCCGGCGAAGGCGCTGGCGCCGGCCACCGCCGTGATCACTGCCGCTACGACCCATCGCACCGCACGCGGCGCACGTACTGCATGACTGCTCATCGGTGACTCATCCACATTCGTTGGGGTTAGTAAACAACACTCACACGTTAACGTTGATACCCGGCCAAACCCCGCAGGGTTCGCCGTCCGGACATCAATCAGCCCCGGTTTTCACCCCCGGGGCTGCGATGCGGACGCCGGATTCAGGGCGTATTGTAGGCCCACACCCACCGTGTCGCCACCGAACCCCGATCCACCCGCATCCGCACGCCCGTTCCACCGCAGCCGCACCCCCGTTTCCCCACAAGCCGGGCCGAAGCGCAGCGCAGGCCCGGGTATCTCCCGCGCGCTTTGTCTTGGGGGGAGGGGGGGCATTTTCCATTTTTCATTTTCCAGTTTCCATTTTTCATTTCAGAACCCGGTCCCGCCCCGCGAAGCCGGGCCGAAGCGCAGCGCAGGCCCGGGTGACACCCGCGCGCATTCTCGTCTTGGGGGGGAGGGGGTGGCATTTTTCATTTGTCATTTTCCAGTTACCACTTTTCATTATCAGAGCCCGGTCCGTCCCCACGAAGCCGGGTCGAAGCGCAGCGCAGGCCCGGGTCTTTGCCGCGCGCATTCTCGTCTTGGGGGGGAGGGGGGTACCCTCCGCTCGCCTCTCTCCTCGCCCTCATCCCACACAAATCCCACCTCCCCGCGCAACAAGACACCGACCGCAGCGCCCCGCGCCCGATCGTTTCAGCCCGGCAAAAGCCGTCGGAATCTCACGCGTGCCATTGTATCCGGTGGAGCGGAGAAAGTCCAATCAAAAACCTAACAAATATGGTCCTTCCGGTTTCATGATGGGTGCCATGGTTTGTCCCGCGCAGCGGGCAAGGCGTGCCGGAGGATGTCCCGTCGCGCCGCCTTCCGACGGACCGCTCGTTCGCGGTAGAATGCCGTGATTGATCGGGTGGTCCAACCAAAAGCGCACGGCTAGCCCGCAAGCGGGACAATCTGTGGCACCTAGACCGGGGCACCCGGCGCGATTCGAGATTCGATCCTTGAGAGGTGTCAAGGCAGATGGTTGAGACGCGTACTTGCTCATACATATGGGTGTTTATGGCACTGCAAGCTTCAGTGGGATACGCCACCATTAACACCACGGTATTTGCCGAAGAAGTAGAGCAATCAAAGGAGCGTTCAGCCGAAGCAGCGGACGTTCAGGACTTGCCGGTCTACAAAGATACCGATTCGGCGTTGAGATCACTTTGCATACGGGGGACGACCATTACAGGCAATATCGAAGGTGTCGAGGTAAGAGTTGGTTTCGAGTATCGGTATATCGCACCAGATAAGGCATCGTTGTTGGTGTATGACGCTCAGGATCGGATGCCGATGATCATCGCAGTTGGAACGGAGATGATCATTAACTCTCCCTATGACGGGTTTGCAAGGGCAAAGTGTTCAGGCGCGACGTTCTCTGCTTATAGTCGTGATGGGAAGGCCGTGTATGCGTTCGGGTATTCTCCCGCAGACAATCTAGAGCGCCGGTTAAGATTCCTCCTTGATTTCCCGTCACTAGTCAAAATGGCTACTGCCACTCAAGTCGATCAGCAGCAAGATTCGAGAGTTGTCCAACTGAAGATGGCAGAGGGATCGCGAGTGACGTTATCGGTAGATAAGGAAGGGCATGTTCGGACGTTGAAATGCACGGCTCAAGGCGACGCGAAGCCGTGGATGGATTTGACCTCGATTGTGATTAATGAAGAGAAGCCACGTCTACCCTTGTCCGAGGATGAGTTGCGAAAAATGTTGAGCATGCTGCCCCAAACAGTCTTCAAAGAAGGCACCGTCCGAGCGGAGTTTTATGAAGCAGCGAACGTGGGCGTCTTCGAGCGTCGCGCGATTTATGACAACGCTCTAAGGGGCACCGTAGAGAAGACGTACGGCATCAAAGTGGAGTGGGATGCCGTAAGGCGATCGGACGAGCGAGTTCTTAGGTTTTTGAAGGATCAAATCCCGCTACTCAAGCAGGATTGAGAAGTCGGTTGCGAGGCCGGGTGTCACTGCACCCCGTGACTCGATCGCCGCCGGTTTCCCGCACGCCCTGCGTCGCCTACGCTTTACGGATGATTAGGCGAACCTCATTCATTGTGTGTGGGTTGCTGCTGCTCGCGACGCTCTCGGCGTGTTCGACGTCGCGGTCGCTGCACCGCTATGAGTTTACGGAACAGCACATGGGCACGATGTTCAAGGTCGTGCTCTATGCGCCCGATGACGTGACCGCCGACGTCGCCTCCGTCGACGCCTACAAGCGGGTCGAGCAGCTCAACGACATTCTCAGCGACTACCACGCGACGAGCGAGATCCGGCGGTTGTCGGACACGTCGGGCAGCGGGCGCGCGGTGCCGGTCAGTGAGGATCTTTACCGCGTGCTCAAGCGGTCGGTGGAGGTGTCGGAGATGAGCGACGGGGCGTTCGACGTGTCGGTCGGGCCGGTGATTCGGCTGTGGAGGTGGGCGCGGCGGCACAACGAGATGCCTCCGAAGGACAGCCTCGACAAGGCGGTCCAGGCGGTGGGGTATAAGCACATCGTGTTCGACTCGGCGCATCAGGCGATCACGCTGACGCAGCCGGGCATGCGGCTCGATGTAGGCGGCATCGCCAAGGGCTACGCGTGCGACGCGATGCTGGCGGTGTTGCGGAGGTATGGCGTGACGCGGGCGTTGATCGACGCGGGTGGTGACCTGGCGTTCAGCGATCCTCCGCCGGACCGCGACACGTGGCGGATCGCGCTGCCTCAGCTGTTGGAGCCGGGCGACAGCGGCGGGGCGAGCGCGACGCCGCCGGTCATCACGAAGGACACGCCGATGCGTTACGTGCTGCTGCGGAACGGCGCGGTGGCGACGTCGGGCGACGTGTACCAGCACGTGGTGATCGACGGCGTGCGGTACTCGCACATCGTCAACCCGAAGACGGGCATCGGGCTGACGACGCCGATGACGGTGACGGTGGTGGCGCCGGACGGCGCGACGGCGGACGCGCTGGCGTCGACGGTGAGCGTGCTGGGGCCGGACAAGGGCATCGCGTTGATCGACTCGCTGCCGGACACCGCGGCGTTCGTGACGTACATCGACACGGACGGCGGGATCGCCACGCGGGCTTCGCAGCGGTGGGGCGGGTTGAAGCACGACGGTGATGAATGAGGCTGCGACGGGCGCTGAGGTGCTGGTGGGTCTATCCCTCACCCCGGCCCTCTCCCGGCGGGAGAGGGAGCAAAGGGAACGCCAGACACCCGGGTGCGGGGTGGCCGGCGATCGTGGGATAGGGATGCGGTTGCGACGCGTGCCAGCGGGCTCAGACCATCAGGTAGTCGAGCAGGCGGCTGGCGGCGATGTCGAGCTTCTCGGCGGTCTCGTAGGTCTCGTCCTCGATCTGGTCCTGGATGCGGACCACCAGTTCCCAACGCACGTCAGACAGGTCCGCGAGCACCGTCTCGTCGCAGCCCAGGCGTTCGGCCAAGGCGGCCGGCACGTCCGCGAGCGTCGCGGTGTTGCCGTTGTGTTCGGCGGACAGGTCGTTGTTGTTCGTTGCGTTCATCATGGGTTCTGTCTTGATCATCGGTCCACTCCACCACTCGCTTGAGCCTCTCTCTTCACTTTTTCGGGGACACTCCCCTTTACCACTCCTTACATCGGGCGCAGCATCGGTGCGACTTGAATGGAGGGTCCGGAATAATGAACCGCGTAACTATCTTGTCATAAGTGATATACGATTTTGGTGGGGTACGGGGGCGACGCGTGCGCCCTGCGGATTTGGACAAAGTGTCCAGTCTGGGTTGATGTATCTTTACAAGTTTACCTAAATTAACACGCTCGGGTCTGATAAGCGATGCGCGTTCACCGGGTGTCGAAGCGCGCAGGTCCCGCATTTTTGAAGGATTGCAGAAGCGACTGCGTGTAAAGCGCTTATCGGAACTCAACGTTGTTCACTTACGTCCAATACGAGTCGTGCTGTTCGCAGCGTGTCAGGTGTGCATTTTGGCCTTGTTTTGCAGGGATTTTCGATACTGGTGAACGCGGATCGACGTGAAAAAGCTTGAATCGCAGCGCGTGCGGCGCGTCGGCATTCGTTGGATTTCAGCGCATCATTGAGGCGGACCGACGTGATAGAGTAGGATGATCCGTTCGCCATGAGAGTCGTTACGGGTATGAACAGCACGCCACGCACGCCGACACCGACACGCTGCGGCCGCTCGCCGGTCGCTCGCGTCGCGCTGTGCGCCGCGCTCGCGATCGTCGGGCTCGTCGGGCTGACGGGGCTGACCGGGTGCATGGAGGAGCGCGTGGTCAGCAACACGTACGGCCCGTTCGGCGAGCGTGAGGACCCCAAGGACAAGGACGGCAACCCGCGCTGGGCGGGTGACGTGGCTGACGCGTCGTGGGCGATCGCGCTGGGGCGGATCTCCGGCGAGCAGCACCGTCAGATCGCCGAGACGCAGAAGGCCCGGCTGGTCAACGCCACGGGCATGACCGACGTGTGGACGCAGGACGAGGGCGCGGTGAGCATGGTCTACTTCGGCCGATATGAGTCGCCGCAGGACCCGCGGGCCCAGGCGGACATGACACGGTGGCAGAAGCTGGTCGCGTCCGGGAAGGTGAAGCTGCCGGTGCTGATGCTCACGCCCGTGTCGCCCGGCGCCAACGCCAGCGGCGACGTGGCGCAGTTCGACCTGCGTAACACCGCGAATCGCGGCGCCTACACGCTGCAGATCGGCTACTACGACGAAACCCTCGAGAAGGACCCGCGTTTCAAGGGCACGACGTTCCGCCAGGTCTGCGAGGACGCCGTGGCCGCGCTGCGTAAGGAAGGGCACGAGGCGTACTACTACCACGGCCCGACGCGGTCGATGGTGACGCTGGGCGTGTTCCGTGAGAACGACATCGAGGTCAAGCTCGACCGCAGCGGCGCGCCGATCTACAGCCCGCAGGTCGAGAAGCTCCGCAAGGAGTTCCCGTACAACACGGCCAACGGCCTGACGATGCGGGAGACGATGCAGGACGGCCAGAAGCGCGATCTGCCCAGCTTCCTGGTGCGGATCCCCGGCGCTAAACCGCAGCCGATCGAGGCCCAGCGGAACCGCGGCACGGACCGGCGGTCCAACGACTGGCTGATCACCAACTGACCCCGCGGACCGGGGGCCCTTGACTTGAATCGCCAGACGACTACCCTGTTGCATCTGTTCGTAGCCCGCGGGCGTGGCGGAATTGGCAGACGCGCTAGGTTCAGGTCCTAGTGGGAGTAAAATCCCGTGGAGGTTCGACTCCTCTCGCCCGCATTCAGGTCGCCGACGATGAACCTCGCCTCGCGGCGGGGTTTTTTGTTTACGAAGTATCGAAGTACGTACGCATGACACGGACGCCGTTCAATAAGGGTGACAAGGTGCGACACGCGGGTCGGCCCGAATGGGGCGTCGGCGTGATCGACGCCGCGGTGGCCATCACGCAGGACGGCCGGGCGGCGCACCGCCTGACGATCATGTTCCAGAACGCCGGTCGCAAGACGATCAACACGGCGTTCGCTCAGGTCGTCGACGCCGACACGCCGATCGCGCCGCGTCACGTCCCGGCGGACGAAGACGGGGCGGCCCCGTCGGGCGCGGACGCCGCGCCGCCCACGATCGACGAACTGGCCACGCTGCCCGAGTCGACCACCGACAAGCTCGGCACGCCCCGGTCGCACCTGCTGGCCACGCTGGACCAGTTCCGCTTCGACAACACGCCGCGCGGCATGATCGACTGGTCGGTCGCGCAGTCCGGGCTCGTCGATCCGATCGCCCACTACGGCCGCGAGGAACTCGACCGCGCCTTCGCCCGATTCCTCCGCGACCGCGACAAGCGCCTGCGGGACATCGTCTACGGGCTGGAGCGCAGCGGCCAGGTTGACGTGCTGCGCGAGGCGATCGCGAAGCTCGACGACCGACACAAGGCCGCGATGCGCGAGGCGCTGGCGCGGAAGTGATACGTGTGATTGATTCGCGGCCCAGGTGACGCGTCAGTGCTGACCCTGCGCGATGAAGTAGATCACCGTGCCGACCACCGCGAGTCCCGCGAGCACGGCCAGCGTGATCTTCACCCAGCTCCACGGCCGCTCGCCCTGCACCTCGCCGGTACGCGCGTTGACCAGGAACCGGTAGACCTTGTCGTTGTAGCGGTACGCGCAGATCCACACCGGCAGCAGGATGTGCTTGAACGTCACGCTGCTGTGCTGCGTGTTGACCGAGGTGATGCGTTGCTGGTCGCCGCCGATGTCCCGCCGCACGTCGCCCTCGATCACCTTCGCCATCTTCTCCCGCGCCATGCCGAACCCCTCGGCCAGCTCGACCTGGTAGCTCTCGGCGCGGAAGCCCGCGAGGTAGTCGTCGGCGTAGGGCACGAGGTTGTCCAGGTCCCACGGCTCGAGCTCGTCGGCGTACTTGCGCGGCAGCGACCGGCTCGCGACCACCAGCACGTCGTCGAAGTCACGCCAGACCGTGCCGCTCGCCGGGTACCAGTCGGTGACGGTCCGCGACTGGCGGTTGCCCTGCGAGTCGGTGTACCACTCGGTGCGGTTGATGCCGCGCTGGCCCGTGTAGTAGCTGACCGTCGCCGAGTCGTACGTCCAGTACGGCACATACATGCCGTTGAGACGGTCGTCGAGCCGGGCGTAGCTCTTGAGCTTGTTGGGCGCGAACCACAGCGACGTGATCCAGTCGCGGAACGACCGGCGGCCCTCGTCACGCGTGATCTTGAACGGCAGCAGCGACTTCGGCTTGATCAGCTTCGTCGACCGCTCCGTCGACACCACGTTCGACCCGCAGAACGGGCACTCCATCGACGTGACGTTCTCCGGCTTCTCGACGTTCGCGCCGCAGCCCTCGCAGTGGAACGACGTGAACTCCTCGACGTCCTGCTGGTCCGCCAGCTCGGCGAGCATCGCCTGGAAGTCGATCTCGACGATCTCGTCGCTCGACTGCGGGATGCGTGTCTCGTGTCCGCAGTAGGGGCACGACAGCGTGTCCTGGCCGACGGTGTATTCGAGCTTCGCGCCGCACTGGCCGCACGGGAACTTCTTCGGCCCGGCGCCGGAGGGATCGGTAGGCGGCGCCTGCTCGGCGTCGGCGGGCAGCGGCGGTGGAGGAGGTGAGTCGGTCACGGTGATTCCCCTGATGCGAAGCCGGGACAAAGCGCAGCGGCGTCCCGGGTGTGACCCCAAACCCGATCACCCGCGACGGCGCTGCGCTGCGTCGCGGCTTGTTGCCTGTCATCCCGGCGCCCGTGGCTTACCCCTCGCGTGACGCCTTGACCAGCGCCCGCGTGTAGAGCATCAGCTCGCCGGTCGTCAGCCCCGTCCGCGCCGACAGGTCGCGGAGGATCGTGTCGATCTCCTCGCCGGCGTTGAGTCGGTCGATCAGCTCCCCGGCGTAGGGTCCCATGCGGTCGATCACGTCGTCGGTCAGCTCGGGCTTGCCCGCGCCCTGCGGCGGCGCCTCGAGGCCGATGCACATGAGGTAGTACACGGTGTTGTTGATGATGAAGATCGGGTTGACGATCAGCGAGACCAGGCCCCACCACCCGAGCACGAGGTTCGTGCCGGTGAACGACCAGAATGTCTCGTTGATGCAACGCTTGCACAGATTGCCCTCGACCGACTTGCTGAACCGCATGATCAGCGCGCCGATGTTCTGGTGGAACGACACCTTCTTTGTCGGCGCCTCAACGCCACAGACCTGGCAGAACTCCATGTAGACCCCCTTGCGAGAATGTGGTGCACCCGTTCGGTGCGCATTCTACAAAAGGGGGCGACGGCTTCGCCAGTGAAGATTTACGCGCCCGGCGGGGGCGGCGGCGTGCCCGGTCCCGGCGGCGGGGGCGGCGTCGCGCTGAACAGCGACGCGATCTCCGGCACCTGCCCCGCGGGCAGCCACGACGCCATGCCCTGCTTCCACACGTGATAGTCCGGCCGAACGTTGCCCGACTGGATCTGCTGCCGCAGCACGTCCATCGAGAACGGCCCGACCTGCTGGCCGTTGATCGCTACGAAGTACTGCGCCGCGGCGGGCGGCGGGGGAGGCATCGCGCCGGGCATCGGCGGCGGGGCGGCGCCGGGCTGCTGCGGCTGGATGGCGCCGGCCATCTGGCTCGCCATGCCGATGCCCATGCCCGCGCCCAGGCCACCGGCGGCCAGTCCGCCCATGCCCTCGTTCTTCGCCGCGTCGCCGATCGCCGTGCCCATCTGATACTGCTGGTACTGCTGCATGTTCCCGATCACGCCCATGCTCGTGCGCTTGTCCAGCGCCTCCTCCACGGCCGGGGGCAGCGAGATGTTCTCGACCAGCAGCTTGCTCAACTCCAGGCCGTACTCCGCCATCTCGCTCTGGATCTTGTCCAGCAGCTGGTCGCCGATCTCGTTGTAGTTCGCCGCGAGGTCGAGCGCGGGGATCTTCGACTCCGCCAGTGCGTCGGCGAAGCGGGTCACCACGATGTTGCGCAGCTGATCGGTGATCTCGTTGGTCGTGAAGTGCCCGTCGGTGCCGACGATCTCTTTTATGAACACGTCGGGCTTGATGACGCGGAGCACGTACGTGCCGAACGCACGCAGGCGGATCGGGCCGAACTCCGGATCACGCAGCATGATCGGGTTCTTCGTGCCCCACTTCTGGTCGGTGAACCGGCGCGTGGAGACGAAGTAGACCTCGGCCTTGAACGGGCTGTTGAAGCCGTACTTCCAGCCCTTGAGCGTCGTGAGGATCGGCATGTTCTCGGTCTTCAGCTCGTACATGCCGGGCGCGAACACGTCGGCGATTTGGCCTTCGTTGATGAACACCGCCGCCTGGCCTTCGCGGACGGTCAGCTTCGCGCCGTACTTGATCTCGTTGCCGTAGCGTTCAAAGCGGTACACCATCGTGTCACTGGACGGGTCCGTCCACTGGATGATGTCAATGAACTCGCCTTTGATCTTGTCCCAGAGTCCCATGATGTATCTCCTCGCTCGGGGCGGACGTGCGGGTTTGCCGACGGAACCGCCGCATTATAACCGATGAGTCCGATCGCGCGGTCAATCCGCACAGACGATGCGGATCACGCCATCCTCGCACTCATAGTACCGGCGGGCGCATTTGCGAACGCGGCAAACCAAGGGGTTGATGTCTCATTCATGGTGCGACCCGCTGAAGCGGGTCGCACCGGGGATATGTACGGCTCACTCCCCGTCGGCTTCGAACAGCGACGGGTCGCTCGTGTCGACGGTGATCGTCACGCCCAGGTGCTCGGCGGCGCGCTTGGTCAGGGCCCGGCCGCGGCGGGTGCGGGCGAGGAAGCCGAGCTGCAGCAGGTACGGCTCGACCATGTCCTCCAGCGTGCCGGAGTCTTCATTGAGCGTCGCGGCGACGGCTTCGAGGCCGACGGGGCCGCCGCTGTAGATCTCGGCGATCGTGCGGAGGTACGTGCGGTCGAGTTCGTCGAGGCCGAGCGTGTCGACGCCCTCGAGCTCGAGCGCCTTGTCGACGGTCGTGGCGTCGAACACGCCCTTGCGCTTGATCTGC
This sequence comes from Phycisphaera sp., assembly GCA_016125285.1. GTDB lineage: Bacteria > Planctomycetota > Phycisphaerae > Phycisphaerales > Zrk34 > RI-212. The sequence goes on along the minus strand of WGMA01000075.1, from coordinate 18,362 downwards.
GCGTAGTCGCGCACGCGCCTCAACAGACGGTTGGCGATGCGCGGCGTGCCCCGGCTGCGGTTGGCGATCATCTGCAGCGTCGACTCGGCCACGTCACCCACACCCAGCAGCCCCGCGCTGCGGCGGAGGATGTTCAGCAGCTCGCCCTCGCCGTAGAACTCCATGTGCCCCGTAATGCCGAAGCGCGACCGCATCGGCCCGCTGATCAGGCCCGCGCGCGTCGTGGCGCCGATCAGCGTGAACGGCTGCAGCGGCAGCGTGATCGTCTTGGCGTGCATGCCGGAGTCGACGACGAAGTCGATCTTGAAATCCTCCATCGCGGAATAAAGGTACTCCTCGAGCGCCATGGGCAGGCGGTGGATCTCGTCGATGAACAGCACGTCGTGCTTCTGCATCTTGGTCAGCGTGCCGACGAGGTCGGAGCCCTTGGTCAGCGCCGGGCCGGACGTGACGGTCAGGTGCGTGCCGCGCTCGTTGGCCACGACGTGCGCGAGCGTGGTCTTGCCGAGGCCGGGCGGCCCGTGCAGCAGCACGTGCTCCATCGGCTCGCCGCGTTCCCTGACCGCCTGCAGCGCGATGCTGAGTTTCTCGGTGAGCTTGGGCTGGCCGACGTAGGCGTCTAGCGTGGTGGGGCGGAGCGAGAGGTTCAGCCGCTCCTCTTCGGGCGTCGTGGTGTCGGCGGAGATGATGCGTTGCTTGGCCATCAGCGGTCATCCTGACCGTGTCTTTGGGGTGCGATGTAATCGAGTACCGCGAGCCAATCCGGATACTGTGTCGACCCGAAGTGTATCACTTCGCCTTCGAATGTGTCCTGCCCCTTTCCCGTGACGTTGTCGTCGATCAGCCAGCGCCCTTTGAGGAGTCCCTTGTTCGCACAGAGAATCAGCTTCTTGGTGAACTGGTAGTCGAAGTGCTCTTCGATCCAGATGCGCTTTTCCATGTATGAACGAGGATTGCGAGTTGACGGTGCGGTGAGCACGTAAACGTCGAATGACTGCTGCAGGGACCGAACGGCTTCCACGGCCCCGTTAATCGGCCGAAGGTTCTCAAAGAATCCCGGAATACTCTGTGGGAAATCAACTTCAGGATGTTCACGTTTTGCCGAGCGGTATGCGCCTCGGTAATCACAGAGAACGTCATCCATGTCAACGTACACCACATAGCCTGTCCGCTCCTCTTCGGGCGTGGTCGAGTCGGCGGAGATGACGCGTTGTTTGGCCATGCGGAGGAACGCATTTTAGATAGTTTTCACGCGTCGTGTTCGGCGGTGTCGGAGTCGGGCTCGAGGACGCCGCGCTCGATATAGATGGGTCGGACGGCCTGTCGGATGCGCGGCAGGGCGACGGCGAACAGCGCGGCGCCGATGAGCGTGCACGTGCCGACGATCAGCAGGGTGATGCGCGGCCCGACGTGCGTGGCGAGCGTGCCGCCGAGCAGGCTGCCGACGGGCGCCATGCCGATGAAGCCCATCGTGTAGAAGGCCATGACGCGTCCGCGGCGTTCGTCGTCGGTGATCGTGTGCAGGATCGTGCTGGTCGACGCCATCTGGATGACGATGCCGACGCTGGCGGTGAGGCGCAGCGCCGCCGAGAGCCAGACGTTGCCGGAGACCGCGAAGCCGAGGATGCTCGCGCCGAGCAGCGCGGCTCCGGCGGGGATGAACTTGCCGAGGCCGAGCACGTTGGGGCGTGCGGCCAGGTGCAGCGCGCCCATCAGCGCGCCGAGGCCCGACGCGGCCATCAGCAGGCCGAGTGTCTGCGAATCGCCGTGCAGCACGTCCTTCGCGAACACCGGCATCAGCACGGTGAACGCCATGCCCGTGACGCTGGAGACCGACAGCAGCAGGATCAGCGAGCGGATCGGCATGAACCCGAACGTGTGGCCGAAGCCCTCGACCATGCTGCGGAACATCGACGGCCGCGGCGGTCGCTCGCCGACCGGCGGCAGCTGGATCATCGCCAGCGACGCGAGCACGGCGATGTAGCTGACGCCGTTGAGCAGGAAGCAGGGGCCTTCGCCGGCCAGGCCGATCATCACGCCCGCGATCGCCGGGCCGACCATACGCGCGAGGTTGACCAGCGAGCTGTTCAGCGCGATCGCGTTGCCGAGGTCGGCGCGGTTGTCGACGAGCTGAAACATGAACGCCTGCCGCGTGGGGATGTCGAAGGCGTAGACGCAGCCGAGGCCGAGGCTCAGCGCGATGATCATCCACACCTCGACGAGCCCCGACATCGTCAGCCACGCGAGGATCAGCGCCTGGATCATCGCCAGCGCCTGCGTGGTCATGATGAGCCGGCGACGGTTGACGTGGTCCGCCACGACGCCCGCGACCGGGCCGAGCAGCATGACGGGGATCTGTCCGAGGAAGCCGACGACGCCGAGCATCATCGCGGAGTTGGTCAGCCGGTACGTCAGCCACGCGAGCGCGACCTGCTGCAGCCACGTGCCGACCAGCGAGATGCCCTGCCCGAAGTAGAACAGCCGATAGTTGCGGTGGCGCAGCGCCCGCAGCGTGTGCTTGACCGAGGCGGGACTGATGCGGGGCATTTGCATGGGTGTTTGACTCCCTCTCCCGATGAGGGAGAGGGTCGGGGTGAGGGTGAATCGCTCGAACACGTCACGCAATTCACGAGGCGTCGTGTTCGCTGGATCGACCCCCTCACCCAGCCTCTCCCCCACGCGGGAAAGAGGAGTTTCGATGCCGCTTACACCCGAACGGTTTCGATCTTGGTCTCGGCGTCGGTCAGGTCCGCGTAGGTCTCGCGGCGGCGGATGATCGTCGCGGTCGCGCCGTCGACGAGCACCTCCGCGGGGCGCGGCATCGCGTTGTAATTGCTCGCCATCACCATGCCGTACGCGCCCGCGGTGAACACGCACAGCAGGTCGCCGCGATTCACCGGCGGCATCATGCGCGCCTTCGCCAGCACATCGCCCGTCTCACAGATCGGCCCGACCACGTCCGTCGTCTCCAGCCCCTCGTGCGTCATCTCCATCGCGCGGTGCTCGGGCAGGTAGTTCGGCTCGAGGTGCGTCGGCCAGATGAAGTGGAACGCGTCGTACATCGCCGGGCGCACGAGGTGGTGCATGCCGGAGTCGACGATGACGAACTTCTTCGACCCGCCGGTTTTCACGTACTGCACCCGCGTCAGCAGCACGCCGGCGTTCGCGGCGATGGTCCGGCCGGGCTCGAGGATCACCTTCAGCCCCTTGCCGCGCAGCAGCGGGACGATCGCGTCGGCGTAGTCGGTGTACGCGGGGCTCTTGCCGGTCTCGTAGTCCGCCGCGTACCCGCCGCCGATATCCAGCGCGTCGATCGTGTAGCCCTTGCCGCGCAGCTCTTCGATGAGGTCCAGCGCCTTGTTGATCGCCAGCACGTAGGGATCGGGCGAGTAGATCGGCGAGCCGATGTGCAGGTGGATCGCGGTCAGCCTGCAGTGCTCGTTGTGCCCGTACGCCTCGAAGAACTGGCGGGCGCGTTCGATGTCGACGCCGAACTTCGTTTCCTTCTTGCCGGTCGTCGTCTTCGCGTGCGTCTTGGGGTCGGCGACGTCGGGGTTGACGCGCAGCGCGCCGTGGCACGGCGTGCCCATCTCCGCGGCGATGTGGCTGATGTTCTCGAACTCCGCCTCGGACTCGATGTTGAAGTAGCCGATGCCCGCCTCGATCCCGGCCCGGATCTCGGCGTCGGTCTTGCCCACGCCCGCGTACACGATCTTCGACGTGTCGACGCCCGCGAGTTTCGCGCGGTGCAGCTCGCCGCCGCTCACCACGTCCATCCCCGCGCCGCGCTCGGCCAGGAGCCTGATGATGTGGATGTTGCCGCAGCTCTTGATCGAGTAGCAGATCAGCGGGTCGAGCTCGGCGAACGCGCCGGCGATGCTGTCGTAGTGATGCTCGAACGTCTTGCGCGAGTAGATGTACACCGGCGTGCCGACCTCCGCGGCCAGCGCGTCGAGGTTCACGTCTTCGCAGTACAGTTGTCCGTCGTCTCGGTAGGCGAACCAGTCCATGTAAGGCTCCATCGTTTCCCGGAACGGGGCAAGTCGGTCATTGTAGTATTACAATCTTGCAGGTCCACAGACCGCACACACGGGGGTGACACGTTGGCGGCAAGGTATTCGAAATCACGGGCGTTCGGCGCATCGACCGAGGTGTTGCGGGACGCGATCGAATGGGCGATGCGCGACATCGGCGCGCGACACCTGCGGTGGACGCACGGTGACGTGCGGGTCGAAGCACGCGTGCCGCTCAGTTTCTGGTCGTTCGGCGAGATTGTGAAGGCGACGATCTCCGAGGCGGGATCGGTTCAGGTTGAGTCGCGATGTGCTTGGCCGCTTCAGGTCATCGACTGGGGCAAGAACAAGCGTAACTGCAACGACCTGCTCGAATCGATCAAGGTCCGCATCGACCGGATCGCATAGGATGCTACAATGCCCGCCTTATGAAGCCTTCGTTCGACATGGATGCCGTCGTCGCCGGGACCGCACGCCTCGCCGCGGAGCAGGTGTTGTGGTTGTACCGCCACGCGCCGCTGGGCGACCTGGGTGAGTGGGCCGACGCCGTGTGCCGCCGCATCCACGGCGACGAGCACCGCACCTACGTCATCGACCGCAACATCAACTACTCCAACGTGTGCAGCGCGTCGTGCACCTTCTGCGCGTTCTACCGCAAGGTCGGCGACGGCGACGCTTACGTGCTCGACAAGGACACGCTCCGCGCCAAGCTGCGCGATCTGGCCGACATCGGCGGCACGCAGGTGCTGCTGCAGGGCGGCATGCACCCCGACCTGTCGCTGGAGTTCTACACCGACATGCTCGGGTGGATGAGCGACGAGTTCCCGCAGATCCATCTGCACGCGTTCAGCCCGCCGGAGTTCGTCGAGTTCGTCGCGGTGCTGAAGATCGACGACTTCCCCGTCACCGCGCCCGGCGCATCGCACACGCTGCCGCACGACGTGTGGGTCGCCAAGCTCGAGGCGATCATGCGTCGCCTGATGGACGCGGGGCTGCGGTCGCTGCCGGGCGGCGGCGGAGAGATCTTCCCCGACCACGTCCGCCGGCGCATCGGCATCGGCAAGGCGACCGGCCGGCAGTGGCTCGACGTGATGCGCGCCGCGCACCGGCTCGGTATGAACACGTCCTCGACGATGATGTTCGGCCACATCGAGGGCGCCGCCGACCGCGTCATGCACATGCAGATGATCCGCGACGCGCAGGACGAGGCGATCAACGGCGGCTGGCCGGGTCGCTACCTGAGCTTCATCAGCTGGCCGTTCCAGCCGGACAACACGGCGCTGGGTCGGCTGACGATGCACGACGCCGAGAGCGGCGAGCCGTTCCCGGGCGACGTGCTGGCCGATGCGGTGTTCGCCGGCGAGGTCGACCCGTCGGACAAGGCCGCGTGCAAGGCCGCCGCGCCCGAGGCCGGGCGACGCCTGCGGCTCAGCGGCGCGACCGACTACCTCCGCACGCAGGCGCTGTCGCGGCTGTTCTTCGACAACATCCACAGCATCGGCTCGTCGTGGGTGACGATGGGCCCGAAGATCGGGCAGCTCGGCCTGTTCCACGGCGCCAACGACATGGGCAGCGTGATGATGGAGGAGAATGTCGTCAGCGCCGCCGGCACGACCTACTGCCTCAACGAAGCGACGATCTGTCGACTGATCCGCGACGCGGGGTTCACCCCGGCCCAGCGCGACAACGCCTACCGGATCATCAACACGCACCCCGACACGCCCGATGCGCCGGACAACGCGGTGACCGACTGGGCGGAACTCCGCCCGGCGCACAGCGCGTTCGGCGGCGGCGAGAGCGAGCGGGACACCGAACAGATCGTGGACGTGAACGTCAGCGTCGGCGAGGACGTCTGAGGCCTCAGCGACTTCTGCCACTCCCGGCCGCGACTTTCCCGTGATTGAAACCGGCCGCCGTGCGACAATACGATGGATCAGTTCCGTGCCGCGCGGCCCGGACTGTCGCCGACACACTCACACAGGGGGCCACGACATGTTCGACCGCATCTCACGCAGCTGGCAATTCGCCAAGATCTCGTACGGCATCGTCTGGGAGAACAAGCAGCTGATGGTGTTCCCCTTCATGTCGAGCGTCGCGGCGTTCGTCGTCATGCTGAGCTTCGCGTTGCCGATCTGGCAGAGCGGGCTCTACGAGCGGTGGATCGAGGTGGAGCACACGGCCAACTCGACGGGCGCCGCCACGAACGACTTCACGCACGACCCGGTGTTCTGGATCCTCACGTTCGCGTTCTACTTCGCCAGCTACTTCACGATCGTGTTCTTCAACTCGGCGCTGACCGCGTGCGCGATGCGCGTGATCGACGGGCAGGGCGAGGAGCCGAGCGTCGGGTACGGCATGAGCATGGCGTTCAAGCGGATCGGATCGATCGCCGGGTGGGCGGCGTTCGCCGCGTTGATCGGCACGCTGATCAAGGCGATCGAGAACTCCAACGAGAAGGCGGGGCGGATCGTGGCGGGCCTGCTGGGCATGGCGTGGACGGCGCTGACGTACTTCGTCGTGCCGATCATCGTGATGGACGGCGTGGGGCCGATCGAGGCGTTCAAGCGGTCAACGAAGATCCTCAAGGAAACGTGGGGTGAGGCGCTGGTGGGCAACTTCTCGCTGGGCTTCCTGTCGTTCCTGGTGACGCTGCCGGCGCTGCTGCTGTTCGGGGCGATCGGGGTCTTCGCGGCGACGAACCACAACGTGCTGGGCATCGCGGTGGCGGTCGCGCTGGCGGTGGTGGTGCTGGTGGTGGTCTCGGCGATGACGAGCGCGGCGGATGTGGTCTTCAAGGCATTGTTGTACAACTATGCAACGGGCCGGTCGGTGCCCGAGGTGCTGGACGAGGCGGCCCTGCGTGGGGCGTTCGTGCCGAAGCGCTGATCGGTGCGGCGATCACACGCCGCCGAGACACGAAGACGGAGCAGTGCGATGACGACGCGGCGAGGGATGATCACGGTGTTGCTGGCGGTCGTGGCGATGACGGCGGGCTGCGCGGGCACCGGCAAGCGGATGTCGGCGGCGCAGCGCAGCCGGGCGAAGTGGGCGGAGACCGACGGCGCCGCGCCGCCGATCCGACGCAACGACGCGTTACGCGTGGTCTACCTCGTCGACGCGACCAACAAGCCGGACGGCGTGACGGCGATGCTGACGCAGCGGCTGCTCGAGCGTATCGACCTGCTGGAGCCGACGCAGGCGTTCACCGTGATCTTCCTCCAGGGCAACGAGGCGTTGGAGATCGAGCCGCACGGGCTGAAGTTCGCGACGGACGACGTGAAGGCGAAGATGCACGCGTGGCTGGACCCCGCGGCGGGCAACGTGCCCGAGCCGCTGGCGATCGAGCCGACCCAGGCGCTGGAGCTCTGCCGCTGGTACCACCCGCATCACCTGTTCATCCTGACCGGCGACCTGAAGCGCACGCTGCCGGGGCAGTACCTCACGCAGCTGCCGCCGCAGGACGAGACACGCGTCAACGTCGTGCAGTTCTTCAACGACAACGAGAAGAGCCTGGCGTGGGTGCAGTACGTGACGCGCGAGCACCAGGGCGCGTGGCGGTTCGTGGCGCGCCCCGAGCCGCCCAAGCCGGAGCCCGCCCCGCAGGCCGCCGCCGACGCCGCGCCGGGCGCGACGCCCGATCAGCCGGCGCAGGCCAACGACGCCGCCGCGACGCCCGCGCCGAGCGATGCGCCCGCGAAGTGATGGCGACCGATTGACATCCGGATTACTTGGGCAGGCGGATCTTGCGCTTGCGGCGTTCCTCGGACATGTGCACGAGGATCTGCTGCGTGACCGAGCACTGACGGATCACGTCGTTGAGCAGGCCGATGAGCTCGATGCACTCGTCCTTGTCGATGATGTTGTCCTTGCTCGCCTCGCGGACCTTGCCCAGCGCCTTGCCGGCCCCGCGCACCGCTTCGATGGAGGTGTCGAGCGCGTCGTTGACGTCGATCACGCCGTCGGCGTTGACATCGAGCTCGGCCTCGAGGTTGTAGAAACGCCAGGTCGTGCCCGCGGTGAACGCCGAGAGGATCGACTCGGCGGCGCGGCGGTTGGGCAGGTGACGCACGAGCAGGCGCACCGTGTTGAAGTCCGGCTCGGACTGGCCTCGGATCCAGCGATACACCGTCGACGGCGCCTTGCCGGTCAGGTCACCGATCTCGCGGGCGGTGGTGAGGTTTTCGTCGATGACCTTCTGCAGCGTCTTGCAGATCATGGCTGTCCCCTGGTGGTTGAGTTGCGGCGCGGTCGTCGGAGCCATCGCGACCCCACGTGTCGCGCTCCGCATTGCCAGATATGAGAACCCGAATCGGTGCGATTTGCAAACCGGCGGTCGGTTCGGCGCCCCGCCGGACGCGGCCGAGGCCCGCGTCGCGCGTTACGCCAGCTCGTCGAAGAGGTGGGTCTCGCGGCTCTTGGCCGGCAGCGGCGCGTCGGACCACGCCAGCTCGGGCTGGCCGCGGAGCAGACGCTGGGTGAGCGTCGAGGACATCGACCACATCATCTTCACCGCGGTGCGCGGGTCGGAGCGGGTCAGCGCCAGCAGGCGATCACGCCCGATCACCATCGCCTGCGTGGGCTGCGTGGTGATGACACTGGCGGAGGCCGGTCCGGGGTTGATCGCCCCGGCCTCGCCGAAGAACGAGCCGGGCCCGAACTCGGCGATCATCTTGTTGTCCTTGCGGACCTCGACGTGGCCGTTGACCATCGCGTAGAGCTTGTCGTTGTCGCGCCCCTCGGTGAGGATCGCGTGGTTGGACGGGTAGTCCTCGACGGGGAACATCGCCATGAGCTTGACGAACTCGGTGTAGCGCACGTGCTCGAAGAGTCGGCTGCGGCGCAGGGCCGAGTGCTTGCGGTTGACGTTGATGTCCGCGGCCATGTTGCCGGACTCCATCTCCGCAACCAGGACCGTGACGTTGTCGCCGCCGCCCTTGGCGTACGCGAACTTGATCAGCGACTTGATCAGCCCCTTCGACGCCGGAACCTTGAGGTAATCGGCCATCGTGGCCGGGTCCATGTAGCTGGTCAGCCCGTCGGAGCAGAGCAGGAAGCGGTCGCCGCTCATCAGCTCGATCGCCAGCACCTCGGGCACGACGTAGGGGCGGAAGCCGATCGCACGCGTGATCAGCGATCCCGCGGAGCTCGCCTCGGCCTGCTTGCGTGTGATGCGTCCCTGCACGAGCTGCTCGACGAGGTGCGAGTGGTCCTCGGTCATGAGGAACAGCTCTTTGTGCCGCATCAGGTAGCAGCGGCTGTCGCCGACGTGGGCGATCACCGCGCGGTCGCCCAGCACCAGCAGCATCACGATCGTCGTGGCCATGCCCGCGCGCTGGGGGTTGTTGCGCGACTCGGAGTAGATCGCGTTGTTGGCGTCGGTGATCGCGGCCTCGACGAGCCGGGTCACCATGCGCTGCGTCTCCGGCGCGGGGTGATCACGGTATGCCTTGAGCACGTTCTCGTTGTTCTGGAGAAACGACTGGACGATCAGCCCGGCGCTGTTGCTGGCGTGTTGCCCAGCCGCGCGACCACCCACACCATCACAGACGATATACAGACCGAGCTTCTGGTCGATCAGGAGTGCGTCTTGATTGGTCGTGCGCTTGAGTCCGGTGTCGGATTTGCCAAATACCTTGTGAATCACAATCCGGAAAGTACCGCTAGCCGACCGTTCGGTCAATGTGCCTGCCCGGGCCCGACACGCGCACGAGCGACGGTCACGCCGCGCTCTTTTCGGACTTGCGGCGGGCGGGCCTTGTGCGGCCCGTGGCGCGCGTCGCGCGGCCCGCCTTCCGCGGCTTGGATTTCGGCTGATCCGAGGCCGTCGCCGACGCGCCGGGCGATGCGTCGCGTCGCGCCGTTGGAGCGGTCGATTCTGCCGCGAGCAGCAGCTCCGTCGCCTGACTGCGTGTCGTCGCGGTGGCGTGCTGGCCCGTGAGCATCTCGGCGAGTTCGTCGATGCGGCGGTCGCGATCGGTCAGCGGCTCGACGCGCGTGTGGGTCTGCCCGCGGTCGACATGCTTGACGATGCGGCAGTGGTGGTCCGCCCAGGCGGCGATCTGCGGCAGGTGCGTGATGCACAGCACCTGATGGTGCGACGCCAGCCGCCGCAGCTTGTCGCCGATCACCCCGCCGAGCCGCCCGCCGATGTTCGCGTCGATCTCGTCGAACACCAGCACGCACACGCGATCGGCGTCCGCCGCGATCGACTTGATCGCCAGCATCAGCCGCGACAGCTCGCCGCCGCTGGCCACCTTCCGCAGCGGCCGCGCCGGCTGGCCGGGGTTCGCCTGCACCAGCATCTCAACGCGGTCGAACCCCGTCGACGAGCGCGGCAGGGCGGTCGGATCGTCGGCATCCAACCGCTCTCCCCGCTGGGGAGAGGTTGGGAGCGGGGCCCCGTCGGCGGCGCTTTCGCTTTCGCTCTCGCTCTCCCCGTACCCGAAGCTTACCTCGAACCGCGCCTCGGCCATGCCCAGCTCCGCGAGCTGCCGCTCGACGAGCGGCGCCAGGCGCGCCGCCGCGGCGCGTCGCCGGTCGCTCAGCTCCGAGCCCACCCGCGTCAGCTCCGCGTGCACGGGCGCGATCTGTTGATCAATCGACGACAGGTCCTGCGACTCGCCGCGCAGCCGGTCGATCTCCGCGCCGATCTGCGCGCGGTACGCCAGCACGTCGTCGAGGCTGCCGCCCGCCGCGGGGGTGCTCGAGCCGTACTTGTGGATCAGCCGGTTGAGCGTGTTGATGCGGTCGGTGAGCTCGGCCAGTTCCGCGGGGTCGAGCTCGAGGCGGTTGAGGTAACGCGACAGGTCGAACGCCACGTCCTGCAGCGTCGCGACCGCGCCGTCCGCGGCGCTCGACACGTCTTTGAGCTGCTCGTCGGTGTCCGCCAGCTCGCGCAGCAGGGCGACGATCGCGGTGAGCCGCTCGACGACCGACGCGTCGGATTCGTACAGCGCGCCGTACACCGCGTGCGCGTCCCGCTGCACCGTAGCGAGGTTGCTCAGCAGCCGCTCACGCGCCGCGGTCTCCTCGTACTCGCCCTCGATCGGCTCGGCGTCGTCGATCTCGCGCGCCTGAAACTCGTACAGCTCCAGCTGCTGCCGACGCAGCGTCTGCGACGCCGTCAGCGCGTCACGCCGCTCGTGCAGCTCGCGCAGCGTCGCGTGCAGCTCGCCGAATCGCTCGCGCAGCGGCTCGGTCTCGCCGAAGCGGTCCAGCAGCGTCAGCTGATTGCCCGGCCGCAGCAGGTACTGGTGGTCGTGCTGCCCGTGCACGTCGACCAGCAGCGTGCCGATCTCGCGCAGCATCGCCTGCGTCGCGGGCCTGCCGTTGATCGACACCGACGTGCGGCCCGACGCGAACAGCTTCCGCGTGATCAGCAGCTGCTCGCACCGCCCGGCCTCGTCGAGGTCGAGGTCCGCCAGCGCGTTGATCGCCCGGACGACGCTCGCGTCGGTCAGCTCGAACACGCCGCTGACCCGTCCCTCCTCAGCCCCGGCACGCAGCAGGTCCGCCGCCGACCGCAGCCCCAGCAGCAGCTCAAACGCGCCGATGACCAGGCTCTTGCCGGCGCCGGTCTGGCCTGTAAAGCAGTTGAGCCCCTCGCGCAGCTCGATGGCCGCGTCTTCGATCACCGCCAGATTGGAGATGTGCAGTTCCCTGAGCATCGCAGATACCCTCGCCCGAGCCGTTCCGTGGCATTCGGGTTATGGAAGGGTATCGGATTTTCGGGTTCTGTTCAACAGTATTTGTCGGAAGTATGTACTTGTTGAAAACGCCCGGCGCTATCGGCGGCGGAACTGCCCGAAGTTACCGACAGCTTGGTCACAATTTCTCCACAATTTTGTGTTGTTCTTACCACGTTAGGTTTGTTTTGATGTAAAAAACGCGGTTGGAAACAGGGGTGTCGCAATTCTCTTGATTTGGCTTGGCGCGCGCAACCGCGCCGGGTTAATATGCTTGTACAAAATCCAATGAAAAACCCGCTGCGCTAACAGCGGGTCGTTTCAAAGTTCGGGGCCGCATGGAACGCGGCTTGCCCCCAGTAACGGAGGACTTGCTAGAACAGCACCAATCTTAACAACAATCTGGATTCCGTCAACCCTCGCGCGCAAAAAGGGCTGGTATCGGTCTGTACCCGACCCAGCCCCTGATTCCGCTTCCCTTTAGCCTCCGTGGCGAAACTGGCAAACGCAGCGGTCTTTAAAACCGCCATCCTGGCAGGATTTGTGAGTTCGAGTCTCACCGGGGGCATTCGGGGGCGCGATCTGGTGATCGCTAGCGGCTCTGCACCTGTCTAGCTGCGGGTTCGATTCCCGCCGCCTCCATTGAGGGACAAGGTTATCCTTCATCGGCAAGTCTGTCCACAACACACCAGACTCTCCTATCGGTATGTGGATAGCCACCGGTAATCGTATCGCGCGCGCGGCGCAAAATCAAGAATTATCGGTACTTGCGCCAACTCGTTTGCCGTAGCGCGTTTGCAGAAAATCGCCGACAAGGGTTGACTTTGAATTTTCATAAAGTATAATGATAGGCAGAAAGGGAACGACGATGGCCAAGAATCAGAAGAAGGTCGGAACCGCCAAGAGCGAGATCGTCAGCGACATCCCGCTGGCCTGTGCCGACGAGAAGGCGGCGGTTGAGTTCCTTGAGAAGCACCGCTGGAAGGATGCGCCATGTTGCCCCGAATGCGGCGACACGGACGTGTACACCATCACCATGCGTTGCAGCGACGAGCGGGAGAAGAACGGCCGCTGGCGTTGCCGTGGCTGCGGCAAGCTCTACAGCGTCCGCACGGGAACGGTGATGGAGGAAAGCCGCATCCCTCTCCGCCACTGGGTCTACGCCTTCTGGCGCGCCACCACATCCAAGAAGGGCGTGAGCGCCAAAGAGATTCAACGTCACACTGGCGTCAGTTACAAGTCGGCCCTGTTCCTGATGCACCGCATCCGGTTTGCGATGGCGGATGGGCTCGTTGGAAAAAAACTCTCGGGCGTGGTTGAGTGCGATGAGGCATTCATCGGCGGAAAGCCACGCCACAAGGCTACAGAGAATCGCGGGCTCAAGACAAAGCAACCGATCATGGCGATGGTCGAGCGGAACGGGCGCGTTCATACTCGCGTCATCGCGAACGTGACTGGCAAAATTCTCAAGGGAGCGATCCGCGAGGTTGTGGATAAAGCATCCACGATCATGACCGATGAAAACTGGTGCTACAAGGCCATCGGCAAGGAATACGATGGCGGGCACAAGACCGTCAATCACAAGAAGCACCAATACGTCAACGGCGACATCTACACCAACACAGTTGAAGGTTACTTCTCACTCGTGAAACGCGGCGTGTATGGGATATGGCACAATGTCAGCCGCAAGCACCTTCACCGCTATCTTGCCGCGACAGAGTTCCGCTACAACCATCGGCACCTGGAAGATGGCGAGCGCGTCGTCGCCGCGATCAAGGCTGGCGAGGGCAAGCGGCTCGTCTACCGCAAGTCCGCCAACATGGAGGATGCTGCGTAACGCTTCGGCCCGTACAATGTTGATTGGCTAGTTGGTCAAGGAAGCGGCAATGGCAAAGAGCAAAGACGGCGAGAAACACGACAAAGAGCGAGACGACGATGCCGCTCATCAGCCCGGGCCCGATCCGGAACGCCTCAAGATCGATATGGATTTTGAGGACGCGATTCAAAAGGCGATGAATGTGCGCAGACCGAAAGAGGGATGGCCAGACAAGAACAACTCTTCGGGTTAGAACGCTAATAAGTCCAAGACTTGTCCACCCTGCTTTTCAAACGCCCTCGCGGCTGCGCGATAATTTGCCTTTGACACCTTGGGGTGTTCGTCAACATACCGCCGCATTGCTTCGATTACGGCTTGCTCCAATTTCTCAGACGGTTTTTTCTCGCCAACGCTTACGGCGACAGCGTGGGCACCAACTGCCCCAACGTCGATTTCAACAGAATAAATTCGACCCGTCTTCACGCCAACACACAATTCTACGTGGTCGTTCTCTTTTACCCGCTCAGTTGGCTCGTCGGCCATGTATTTAAATTCGAGTACGAATCGCTTGTTTTCGTCGTCAAAAAACCCCCGCATCCGTTCTGGCACATCGTATGGCGACACGTACACGTCAACGACCACGCCCGCAATGGTCTCCTTGGTTTTTGCATCCCGGAACTCGCGCAGACGAGTTTTGATCCATGGTGTAATGTGGCGTTTTTCGTCCATGCTACGCCCCCTTAAGTAATTTGCTGAGCATTCGTCCATAATAAGTGTCAAACAGTTTTGTCTTTTTTTCGTTAATCTCTTCTGCACGACTATCTATGACCACCACGCCCCATATTTCTCCATTGGCCTCTACTGCAACCGCCCAGTAGGACCGAGCCGCAGGCTGTCTTTCGCGTACCCATTCTGTGGACACGGATGTTCGCAGCGCATACTCCTCAATTTGTTCGTCTGTTGCCATGCCATTGTTCACGGCTGGTAGCTTATCAACCACGATGATTTGTTTTGTGCGAAACGCTAAGCCCGCCACGCCTTCAACCCAATCAGCATCCGTGGACACGCGAAATCGGCTCTTGCTTTTACGCGTCATATGTCCAGATCGTTCAACCGGAACTAAGGTTCCAGACCATCGAAACCAAAAACATATTGGCGGCCTTGGACGATATTGAAAGAGCGTAACGCGGTGGTAATCTGGGGGGTCTCCGGCCTCCTTCTTGAATACCTCGTCTTGGTAATCATCCAAGATAGCCTTCAATGCTGACCAGATAGTGGTGTCACCGGCCCACCTCTCAATCTCCCTACAAATACCGCTCAAAATTATAACAGACGGAAGCACCAAAAACGCGTAATTCTGTAAAAAATTCACCGTTGCAACAGCAGGCCCCAAAGCATCAGGCCACTTGGTTGTATCTGTTTTTAGCGATGCCGCCATCATAATAGCGGCCACCGCAAGGCTACGGCCAATACGCGTTGACCACAGCCGCACAATCGCCATGGTCTTTTGGTTGCGCATCGCGGCAACGTAAACAATGTGGTGGCGAGGTCAAGCAAAATGTTATTCGGACTGTCGGTTATGTTCGTTTTCAACAAGTACATACTTCCGGTATTTGTACAGAACCGCTCTGAGGGTCCAGTAACGGGGGTTCGGGGTGGGATCGGCGCATAAAAAACGACGGGGGGCAGCTCGGTCGACGCGACTCAAAAGAAAGGTGAGTCACGGCGGCCGGCCTCGCAACGCCCGCCCGTCGCTGGGCACCAAGGTCGTAAGCGAAGAACTCTACACGAACGCTTGTCGGCGTTCGCCAGAGTTTGCAAAGATCTGTTTTTCGATTTCGCAAAAGCTCACAACCTGCCCGAGCGTGCGACAGGCGTGCTGCGTGAGGCGTGAGGCGGTTGGGGGGGCTGGCTCAGGGCGCCCACGCGGTGGTGTTGGTGTGCGCGAGGCCGCCGTCGGCGGTGTGAACGATCAGCATCGCGGCGACGTTCTGCCGCTCGGCCAGATCGTGCGCGGCGTCGGCGTCGATCGCGAGCAGGGCGGTGGCCCACGCGTCGGCGGTCATGCACGACGTGTCGATGACCGTGGCCGAGGCCGCGGCGCCGACCGCCGGGCGACCCGTGCGGGGATCGATGATGTGGGCCCGCCGCCCGTCGCCGAACTCGACGAAGCTGAAGTAGTCGCCCGACGTCGCCGCGGCGTTGTCGCTCAGCGTCATCAGGTCGTCGATCGAGCTCTCGGCCTGGGTCTCGACGCTCAGGATCGGCGTCAGCACGCCGACGATCCATCCGTTCTGCGACGGCGCCCCGCCGAGGTGCGGCCCGCGTCCGCTGGCGCGCATCTCGCCGCCGATGTCGATCAGGAACGACGGGATGCCGATCTCGTCGAGCACCGCCGCGACCTGATCGACCGCGTAGCCCTTGGCCAGGCCGGACAGGTCGATGCGGACGCCCGGCGCGTCCTTCTTCAGCGCCGGGGGATCGAGGCGGACGTGCAGGCGCCGGTAGCCGACGTTGGCGCGGGCGGCCTCGATGGCGTCGTCGCTCGGGGGCTTCGGCTTGGCGTCGGGGGTTGCGGCCGGTCGTCCGCCCGGGCCGAACCCCCAGAGGTCGACCAGCGGCGCGACCGTCACGTCGAACGCGCCGTCCGTCGCCTCGCTGACGCGCAGCGCCTCGGCCACGACCGTGGCGGTGTCGTTGGACACGTCGAACCAGTCGTCGCCGGTGTACGCGTTGAACGCGCTGACCTCGGAGCTGTTGATCCACGTCGACATCGCGCCGTCGATCTCGTCGAGCCGGGTCTGGATCTGGTCGCGCACGTCGTCGAGGGTGACGCCCGGCGGCAGCGCCGGCTTGGCGTCGGTGTCGGCGTCGTGGTCGGGGTTCCCGGCCAGCGTGATCGTCCACGTCGTGCCCATCGTCTGCCCGTGCAACGCCATGACGCGCGACACCCGCAGGTCTTCGTTGTCGCGCTGACGCACCATCGCGTCGATCGCCGCGATCGCGATCACCACGAGGGCGATGGCCGGCACGATCGCACGCTTCCAGCGGCGACCGCCGTAGCCCCCGCCCGCCGGACCGCGACGCACTACCGGTTCGTGTTCATCCAACGAGCCATACATGAATCACACCATACTGCGTGTAGATCACCGTCACCACCGCCAGTAATACAAGTCCGGCGGTGTCGCGCCGACCCCATTGCGGCGCCCCGTGCGAGCGCACAAACTCCAGCAACTGCCCGGTCGGGCAACCGTACTTACAATAGGCTTGCGGAACAAACAAGGACGCGACCAGCCCCACTATCGCGATCGTGATCGTCGCCCACCCCGCCGCGCTGACCACGTACGCGTCGAACGGCTCGACCGCCGCAAGGTTCACCCACTCGATCCCCGCCAGCCCGTAGCTCGCCCCCAGCATCGTCACGATCACGCACAGCCCCAGCAGCAGACCGGGCAGCCACCGCAACGCCCGGTGCAGCGGGCGCGGCACGCTGAACTTGCGTTTGAACACCCGCCCGAGCAGTTCCTGCGCCGCGCCGTGCGGGCAGATGTGCGAGCAGTACACCTGCCGCCGCGTCGTCCACGGCACGAGCACCGCCGTCGCCAGCAGCAGCACCAGCCCCGGCGCCTGACGCCACGCCACCCCCGACGCCGCCCACCCGTGGATCAGCGACTGCGCCAGCAGGTCGCCGTTGATGAACCCCACGTACCCGATCACCACGACCTGAAACGTCCGCCGCATCCACGTCCGCCCGCGCAGGTGCGTGAACGCCATCAGCAGCGCCGTGACGATCACCAGCGTCAGCCCCACGTCGCGCAGCCGCACCTGCATGGCGGGCATCGCCGCTTCCTTCTCGTCGGCGTGACGGAAGCGGTACACCACGCCCTGCGCCACCGCCGTCGACGTCAGCGTCGCGCCGCTCACGCCCTCGATCGGCACGTCCCACAGGTCGCGGATCGACGCGACCTTCTTCCAGTCCATGCCGTTGAACGAGCGCAGGAAGTAGTCGTTGTGCGACACGACCTGCACGTGCTCGTTCGTGTCGGCGCTGGACCGCACGCGGATGCCCAGCACCTTGTCGGCCGGGTCGAGCACCACCAGCGTGTCGCTCGGCCCGCTGTAGCCGATGATCCTGCGACACTCCGGCATCGTCTTCAGCGCGTAGCCGATGCGGTTGCCGTCGACGTCCAGCACGTGCACGCCCTGGCGGGGCGAGTCGTCGAGCTCCAGCGCAAAGGCCTTCGGCAGGAACTGCTGCACCTCCTGCACGTCGATCGGCCGATCGCCCTGGATGCGCATCTCCGCGTGCAGCGCGTACACCATCAGCGCGATCGCGATAACCACGCCCATGCGGTAGGCGCGCAGGCACAGCGAATTCAGTCGGGCGCGGCGCGCGGCGGGTGGGGCGGTGCTCATTTGGGGAAACCCTGAATCCTAAACCCTAAATCCTAAACAAATTCAAAGCACGAAGCCCAGATGTTCAAAACGTATCGCTCGTGCGATCGCGGCGTTTGGAACATTCGGATTTAGAGCTTGGGACTTGTTGAGGATTGAGAGCTTAATGCTTGGGATTTGGACACCTTGAAACGCCTCTCCCCCGGGTGGGGGAAAGGTTGGGTGAGGGGGTCGATTCGTCGAATGCCGCGCATCTTGCGGGAAACATGCGAAGCGTTCGGGGGATTCACCCTCACCCCGGCCCTCTCCCTCAAGCAGGATATTGCGCCACGGCTATAGGTTCGCGCCGGCGGAGCAGTTAGGGTGGGTTGCGCGTAAAAACGTTCGCCGGCATGATGGTGTTGCTTCATCCCTTTTACAAGGAGCACCGTCATGGACGACGAACGATTCAAC